>CAJTDK010000086.1 GCA_910575105.1 Lachnospiraceae bacterium | reverse complement strand
CCCATGTCCAGCACAAAGATCTCCCCGCCCCAGGCATATGTCCCTGCCTGCAAAACCAGGGAGACTGCCTCCGGGATTGTCATGAAGTACCGGGTCATCTCCGGGTCAGTGACCGTCACCGGCCCTCCCTCTTCGATCTGCTTCTTAAAAAGCGGGATCACCGAGCCGTTGCTTCCCAGGACATTCCCAAAGCGCACTGCCGCGTATTGTGTCCCTGTCCGGTATTTATTCTTTACCGACTCTATCCTGATCTTATCGCCGCTTCCCTGCAGCCCGGCATCCAGATGGCGGGCTGTCTCAGCAATGCCCTG
>CAJTDK010000085.1 GCA_910575105.1 Lachnospiraceae bacterium | reverse complement strand
CCAGTTTTCTGTTTCTCGAGAGGTCCGTTTCAGGGTGATTAGAGAAATCTCCTGGATGAGAAGCCATTTCTGAAATAATTTCAAATAAACGGTGTTTGGTTTGTTGTGCAAATGACAGGTGAAACCTCCTTGTAATCAGATAAATAATATACTTCTAAATTACAAGAGCCGCTCTCGCTGTCTCTTAAAATACAATCAGTAGCGAGAGCGGCCACACATTTTGAACTCTGTGTCAACCCATTTGAGTGAATTTTTCAGAAAATTTTTGTTAGACCCTGCATGGGAATCTAAGCCAAGGGCTTAACTAACTGACATTG
>CAJTDK010000084.1 GCA_910575105.1 Lachnospiraceae bacterium | reverse complement strand
CTTCCGAAGGACTTAGAGGAAGCAGCGAGACTTGACGGATGCAATATTCCGCAGACCTTCCTGTATATCATGGCGCCGCTTACAAGGTCGTCCATGGTAGCGCTTGGAATCTTTACCGCAGTATTTGCATATAAAGACCTGATGTGGCCGTTGATCTGTAACAAAGACGTAATGCCGCTGTCCGCAGCGTTGGCAAAGATGCAGGGACAGTACGCAAGCAATTATCCGCAGCTTATGGCAGCATCGCTGCTGGCATGTATCCCGATGATCGTTTTGTATCTGATTTTCCAGAAACAGTTCATTGAGGGTATTGCAACTTCCGGCGGAAA
>CAJTDK010000083.1 GCA_910575105.1 Lachnospiraceae bacterium | reverse complement strand
ATGAGGTGAAGGTCTCTTGAAGACATGATCTATACGTAAGGACACATTGTTAAGGATTGAATAGAATACGCTGGGAAGACCGGCCGTACAGGCGGCTTTTACGGTGTATTGTATTCAGTTTTTAATGATAGACATCTGTATTTCTCAGGAAGCAGACGGCGGCGATACAGGATTAGCGGAAGGAAGGAGGGGGAAAGACGATGGCTGAGAGAAAAGAGAAAAAAGGAAGACGCTTTAAACACTGGGAAGTCATCGCTTTCTATCTGGCAGCCTATGACATCGCCATGGTTAATTTTTCCTATTTCCTTGGCCTGTGGCTCAGGTTCGATTT
>CAJTDK010000082.1 GCA_910575105.1 Lachnospiraceae bacterium | reverse complement strand
AAATGCCACGGTTCTGCTCCAATACCCGTTATCTGTTCTTTCCCAGACACATACCTTTCAACAAAACCAAATCGGGGAGCGGTCGCTCTGAACTCCCCACAAATCCCCGTATATGGAAAATGCGGGCAGATATAGTCAATCTGTTCCTTGTTCTCTGCAAGGTCTATGGCAAGTCCTGTCTGATGCTCGCTATGTCTGGGTACTGCCACATATTTTTTTGTGAAATCAAGACCGCTTTTGGCTAACGTATCATTCCATATTTTTTCCTGTTCTTCCTGTGTGCGGAAACCGCTTACAGCTACAATTTCATTTTTGCAATGAATTTTTGCTAATATTA
>CAJTDK010000081.1 GCA_910575105.1 Lachnospiraceae bacterium | reverse complement strand
GTATACTCACCAGGTCCAATTCAAAGAAAAAACGCCGCCACCCAGAATTGGAAGAACCGTACAGATTTATCTGCAAGAATGTCGCCTTTGATTATATCGATTCAGATAAAACGACGGAATATCCTATTGCCCTGCGCATTCTCAGATTCAGAATCTCAGAGGATGGTTATGAGAACATTATCACAAACCTGTCTCCGGAAGAATTTTCGGTCGATGAAATCAAATACCTTTACCATCTAAGATGGGGAATCGAAACTTCTTTCCGTGAATTGAAGCATGTGCTTGGGGCTTCAATCTTCCATTCAAAGCAACGCAGATTCATAGAAATGGAACTATGGGCGCGGCTTCTTCTATATAACTTCTGCTCCATCGTTACCGGACAGGTAA
>CAJTDK010000080.1 GCA_910575105.1 Lachnospiraceae bacterium | reverse complement strand
GTTTCATTTAAGGCAGGGGACAAAGTAAAAGTTACCGGGACTTTCTACGGCAACGGCAACGGAACCGGCGGAGCCATTAAGAAAACCGGCGCGACGATGTACGTTACGGAGCTGGTAGACAAGGCAAAGTATAAATATTATATTGGCCTTGCAGCTAAAAAGGGAGGCGTCCGGCAGGGCTGGGCGGAGCCTTCCATCCTTAAAAAAATTTAAGGTTGACTGATTTTAAAACTTGTAGTATGATGTGCGGCGGAGGGGGTCTTAGGGGGTAAAACCCAGGCCCCAGGACGCAGGAAAAGCCCCGCTGCCGGTTGGCAGTTGGGGCTTAATTTTTCGGTTTAGAAATGATAATTTTGTCGCCATCGAAAGAGGCTACGACCGTTCTATTATTCAGATC
>CAJTDK010000079.1 GCA_910575105.1 Lachnospiraceae bacterium | reverse complement strand
CGGACAAATAAAGCCCCGGATATATCTGCCGTTGATCTGCAGGTTCCTCCGGCCAACAACGCCGCCGCTCATATTGCCCTCAATAACTCGGATCGTGCTGCCGCTTATCGCCTCAACCATTCCGACGTGTTCCGGCGCTCCCTGGTTGTCTGTGGTCGCGTAGTTCGGGCCGTCGTCCCAATCGTAAAGAACTTCGTCACCCGGCTTCGGGACGTGGGCGTCGTTCTCCTGCCAGATTCCCATGGCCTTGGCCTGCTCAATCAAATAATAGCAGGAACACTCAACCGGTATAATATCCGTGAAGCCTGCCTTAATCGCCGCCGCGCTGGTCGTGGTGGCGCAGTATGCGTCCGTGTAGGATACCTTGTACCCCCTGGGGCGCGGTGTGCGTCCGTTGTATGTGTCAATGATCGGGGC
>CAJTDK010000078.1 GCA_910575105.1 Lachnospiraceae bacterium | reverse complement strand
CATCCTTTTCGATATTGATTCCACACTTCTTGGCACCTATGGGAATCAAGAAGGGGAAGGTTTCAACTACCATGATCAGGCACATGGCTATCATCCGCTGTTGTGTTATGATGGGCTGACCGGCGACCTGCTAAAAGCACAGCTTCGTGACGGCACCATGTATTGCAGCAAAGAGGCGGATATTTTTATGGAGTCCCTTCTGGATGAATTTCTCTGTGATTTCCCTGATCTGCCGCTTTATCCTCGCGGCGACAGCGGTTTTGCGTCACCGGACCTGTATGAAGTCCTTGAAGATAAAAACTGCAGATATGCAGTCCGGCTCAAAGAGAATACAAAACTGCGTGAATTCGCAGAAGAGGAAAACCAGGCATTGTACCGTGCAACGAAATACAACCAGGTAGATTATGCCGTCGAGTATGGTGAGTTCCT
>CAJTDK010000077.1 GCA_910575105.1 Lachnospiraceae bacterium | reverse complement strand
CCCCATCCCTTGATATGACCTGGATATTAGGAAATGTCGCAAGCCAGTTGGTGACATCAGCGGTTTCCCTGGAAGGGATCAGGTCAATGATCCGATGGCTCTCAAGGTCGATCATGACCGTTCCATAAGAGAACCTTTTCCTGAGCGCAAAATCATCCACACAAACTTTTGTAATAGAAGACTTATCCACAATTGCCGGCATTTTTTTTAAGCAGGCTGCAAATACTGCTTTTACATACTGTGATATGTCCACTTTTTAAAAGCTTTGACGCGTTCAGGGAACTTAATTGTGCTGAAGTATGGAGGATATTTTTGACCAGACGGTCTGTCTTTTGGGCCTTTGGCGCTGCAAAAGGATGTACCTCGGCAAATGTCGTATGCTGGCACTGTGGGTTATCACAAAACATCTTCCGGGTAGTTACTAATAAAATAACCTTTTTCTC
>CAJTDK010000076.1 GCA_910575105.1 Lachnospiraceae bacterium | reverse complement strand
AGATCCTTGATTACGCAGTCTCGCATCATTATTCCACGGCAATAAAATATTCTCGGCCCAGGCGCAGGAAGGATCCCCGGCTGGCGGAAGTGCTGAATCTGTCAGAGCAGACGAAGCTGTTCCAGTACCTTTATGAAGAGATGGATATTTACAAACTGGGGATTGTGGTGTGCATCTCTACGGGCCTCCGCCTGGGGGAGATCTGTTCGCTGAAATGGAGGGATATTGATTTTGAGGAGAAGAGGATGAGCGTCAACTCGACTGTGCAGCGGATTCCGATAGAGGGGAAGGGGACGAGGACAGTCCTTCTCGAGGGGGAGCCGAAGAGTATGTTTTCCAGGCGGGAGATCCCGCTCTCAGACGAGCTTGCCAGGCTGCTGCGCGATCATCACACCGGTTCCGGTGAATATGTCATCAATAAAAATAAGCCGATGGAACCAAGGAC
>CAJTDK010000075.1 GCA_910575105.1 Lachnospiraceae bacterium | reverse complement strand
ACCCGTACCCATCCCGAACACGATGGTTAAGCCCCAGACGGCCGATGGTACTGCACTGGAGACGGTGTGGGAGAGCAGGTGGCCGCCAGATCATAAAAAGCAAAAAGAAGATAGCCGGGAGGCTACTTAAGAAGGGCTTATAGCTCAGCCGGTTAGAGCGCACGCCTGATAAGCGTGAGGTCGGTGGTTCGAGTCCACTTAAGCCCATGAAGAAAGAGAAAGAAGAAAACCCAGGACGGGGGATTAGCTCAGTTGGGAGAGCGCCTGCCTTGCAAGCAGGAGGTCACGAGTTCGAATCTCGTATTCTCCATTTGGTAATCAAAGAGCAGCTGTAGAAACAGAGAGCCTTGAGCCTGCCTTTGGTCGCCAGCCATGTACCTTGAAAACCGCATACAAGAAAACGAGATAGAAATATCAAGACATCCGAGGTAATGTAAAAAAACATTAACCAAGAAGTTCGAAGAAAACGAACAGAAAAA
>CAJTDK010000074.1 GCA_910575105.1 Lachnospiraceae bacterium | reverse complement strand
CAAACTTGAGGCTCTTTTTTGTATAGAAATTGTTTCACTTATTAGGTGAAGAAGTAAAATGGTCAAAACACAGTGTTTATACGGCATTGAACACTGTTGAAAAAGATAGCGTGAATAATTCAGGATAAAGCAGGGGGAGCGTGTGTTACGGTAAAAATAAATTGTAGTGAAAGTTGATTGAAAATAGACATTTTATTGCTACGATATATCCAAAAGAAAGGAGATAAGGACAAATGAAAAAAATAATGAGTATGTTTATAACCTTATCGTTACTGGTGTGTACTGTCGGGTGTAGTCAAACAGAGGACAGTGATAATCATGTAGTACAAGACTATTTCGAAGAATATGAGTTTTCTCCTTATGGAAATGCAGGACAAACGCATGAATGAATAAATTGTGAACAGACATCACCTTTACAGGAAATTTGTGGTATTCTTACAATAAAGGTGGTGTTTGGCGATGACAGAGATATTAAAAACAATA
>CAJTDK010000073.1 GCA_910575105.1 Lachnospiraceae bacterium | reverse complement strand
CAGTTAGTGTTTTGCGACCTCAGCACACCCAAAGGCGACGGCTCATTCAACGTCTATGACGACATCAAGGAAAAGCTGATTGCCAAGGGCATCCCCGAAGCGGAAATCGCTTTTATCCATGACGCCAACACGGAAACCCAAAAGGCGGAACTGTTCGCCAAGGTGCGGCGTGGGCAGGTGCGTGTTTTAATCGGCTCCACGGCAAAAATGGGCGCAGGCACGAATGTGCAGAACCGCATTGTCGCGTCCCACGATCTCGATTGCCCCTGGCGTCCTGCCGATTTGGAGCAGCGGGCGGGCCGTTCTCTGCGCCAGGGAAACATGAATGCGTCTGTGAAAATGTTCAAGTATGTCACCAAAGGGACATTCGACGCTTACAACTGGGGGCTGGTGGAAAACAAGCAGAAATTTATCGGCCAGATCATGACCTCCAAAAGCCCCGCCCGCTCCGCCGAGGATGTGGACGCCACCGCTCTTTCCTACGCCGAGGTCAA
>CAJTDK010000072.1 GCA_910575105.1 Lachnospiraceae bacterium | reverse complement strand
GAGGCTGTAAAAAATCTTGTGTCTATGGAATTTAAGACTTCCTGATAAGAATAAGATATGTAAAAAATCTCTGTCGATTTTACACTTTTTGTGATGTCGATTTGCTGTCGAAGATTTCTTTGTATCTATAGTATACCCAGATTCAGGAGGGTTATACAGTTATTTCTAATTTTTTGCATGTTTATTAAGGCTCTGTATTTATTGCTTTTTCGTTGGCTCTGCCCACACCCGGCCTCCGGAATAAGACCTAAGTTTTTTGGCAATCATACAGATGCCGATGGAATAAGGGTGGGATGGTTTGTTTGGATGATTGCCATCCCACCTTTTACTTTACAGGTATTTCGTGATTCTTTCGCTGTACAAAACAATCAATTGGTTCAATACCTGATCCCAGTTTCGATATCTCTGCGTCCATTTTTTTACTACATTCTCACTGGCCAGATATAGCATCTTTTCCAAAGATGTATCACTTGGGAATACACTTTTTGTCTTGGTGAC
>CAJTDK010000071.1 GCA_910575105.1 Lachnospiraceae bacterium | reverse complement strand
CAGCCGGGGCATCGGCGGGCGCACGGCGCTTGATTATCTGATTAAGGTGCGCGGCATGGACTTTGTGGGCGCGGTGGAAACCCTGTGCGGGTACTCTGCGCCGCCGCCCGTAAAGCAGACGTTCACAAAACCCACGAAGCCGCAAAAGCCGTTTAAGCTGCCCGAAGCCAGCTGGTGCGCGTCCGCCGTGGTGGGCTATTTGCAGGATCGCGGCATTGACCCGGAACTGCTTGGCGTGTGCATGGAAGCCGGGATTTTATACGAAAGCCGCCGGTATCAGAACTGCGTCTTTGTGGGGTGCGATATGCAGGGGAACGCCCGCGCTGCCAGCCTGCGGGGGACGCGGGACGGCTTCCGTATGGATGTGGAGGGAAGCGACAAACGGTACAGCTTCTGCCTGCCCGCCAGCCGCCCGGACTGTCCCCAGCTGGCGGTGGCGGAAAGCCCCATTGACGCGCTCTCCCTCGCCACGCTGGTGAAGCTGTCCGGCGGCGAACCACGGGACAGCCACTATTTA
>CAJTDK010000070.1 GCA_910575105.1 Lachnospiraceae bacterium | reverse complement strand
AACCGGATATTTGCGGCGTCTGTGATCACTACGCTGTTTCATGTCATCGGAATCACTGTATTTGTAAAGCGGATGCCCATTTCCTATTACATGATGGGCGCGGTGTTCCAGTTCGGCCTGGTGACAGTGGTCCGTTTTTCCTACCGTTTTATCACTCTGGAGCGTTCCAGGCGGGAGAAAGCCGCTGGCGCCGCCCACCGGGTGATGATCATCGGGGCGGGCGCTGCCGGGCAGATCATCATCAGGGATCTGAAAAATAGTTCTGACTTTTATGCGATACCGGTGTGTGTCATTGATGATAATGACAACAAATGGGGGCGGTTCATGGACGGCGTGCCGGTTGTCGGCGGCCGGTACCATATCCTGGAGATGGCAAAAAAATATAATATCGACCAGATCTTATACGCCATCCCGACAGCTTCTGCGGAAAATAAGCGCGACATCCTCAATATCTGCAAAGAGACGGGATGTGAACTGCACAGCCTTTCCGGCATTTACCAGCAGGCGGATAACCAGGC
>CAJTDK010000069.1 GCA_910575105.1 Lachnospiraceae bacterium | reverse complement strand
TCCGCTTTTATCCTGCGGCGCATGAACGATGAATTGTGCCGCGCCCACGGCCTTTCGGTAATTGAGAATCCGAAGAAAAAAGCCAAGTCCCAAAAGGAAATGGCGGCGGCGCAGTATGGCATCAGCCACAAGAAGCAGTTACAGCAGACCATTGACAAGGTGCTGCCGGAGTGCAATCATTATGAGGAGTTTCTGGCAAAGATGCGGGCTGAGGGATATGAGATTGTGGACGGCAAAAATCCCGGCTTCCGTCTGCCCGGATGGGATCGCCCTGCAAGGGTGAACCGGCTGGGCGGCGATTATACCAAGACCGCCCTGCGCGCCAGAATTACCAGCCAGCGCGGGCGTTTGGCGGCAGGAAAAACAGCGCCGAAACGAACCGGCAGAAAGGTCAATCTCCTGATTGACATTCAGGCGAAACTTGCCGCCGGAAAAGGCGCAGGCTATGAACGCTGGGCGAAAATTTTCAACCTGAAAGAAGCGGCGAAAACACTGAATTTCCTGATGGAAAACGGACT
>CAJTDK010000068.1 GCA_910575105.1 Lachnospiraceae bacterium | reverse complement strand
GTACCCATCCCGAACACGATGGTTAAGCCCCAGACGGCCGATGGTACTGCACTGGAGACGGTGTGGGAGAGCAGGTGGCCGCCAGATCATAAAAAGCAAAAAGAAGATAGTCGGGAGGCTAGTTGGATTTTAATTTTAAGCTGTTCATCGAACAAAGGAGAGATGAACTATAGTGTAAAAAAGACTAAGTTTGGAGAAACTTCAGTGCTATAAATTCCTAAAGGAAGTATTATACTCTGAAGTATGAACCGACGGACATACAATAATATGTGTGAAGTCTTCAGCTATAGATACAGGCAAGGATGAGCAACAACTTATCAACGCCAACCTGATCAGCAGGGCAGTGCTGTTATAATAGCTGGTTTTACCAGTGATTAAAGATCAAAAAAGCTTTTGGTTTTTAATGACTGATAAAATTCAGTCGCCATGTACCTTGAAAACCGCATACAAGAAAACGAGATAGAAATATCAAGACATCCGAGGTAATGTAAAAAAACATTAACCAAGAAGTTCGAAGAAAACGAACAGAAAAA
>CAJTDK010000067.1 GCA_910575105.1 Lachnospiraceae bacterium | reverse complement strand
TGGTATTAGGCGTTACTGTTGAAGGGTATAAGGACATTCTGAGCATCACGGTAGGCGCAAATGAAACCAGCAAGTTCTGGCTTGGCATGTTAAACGATTTGAAAAACCGTAGAGTAAAAGACGTACTGTTTTTCTGCGTAGATGGCCTGCCCGGCTTTAAAGAAGCGATACAGGCAGTATATCCGCAGGCAGAAATACAAAGATGCGTGATCCATATGCTGAGGAATTCCTTCAAGTATATCAACTATAATGACTTGAAGAAGTTTTCTACAGACTTCAAAGCCGTCTACAATGCGCCAACGGAATCAGCGGCACTGACAGAATTGGATATCATCAAAGAAAAATAGGGAAAAAAATATCCTTATGCCATTAGTAACTGGGAAAATAACTGGAAAGACGTAAGTTCATTTTTTCAATTTTCAGATGATATCAGACGCATCATGTACACGACTTATACCGACAAAAAAACTATGCCGACATTTTGTTGGATCCAGCCATCCGCTGCAATTCCCAGAAAAATGTCGGCATAGTTTTTGCATTTAAAGAAAATATCCT
>CAJTDK010000066.1 GCA_910575105.1 Lachnospiraceae bacterium | reverse complement strand
AAAAATAAAACAGAAGAGTGCAGATTATACGCTGGCGGTAAAGGAAAATCAGAAAAACCTGTACCGGGAAATCAGTGAATATTTTGGGGAAGAGGAATTCTTAAAAGAAATAAAAGACAGAGGGGGTTATAAAATCACCAAAGAAAAAGCCCATTCCCAGATAGAAACAAGGGAATACTACCAATGTGAGAGGATTCGATGGATGCAGGAAAAAAGCCGCTGGAGGGGGATGAAGAGCATTGGGATGATATGCAAGACAACAGAGGGGGCAGGGGAACGGGAAATAGAAAGAAGATATTATATCAGCAGCCTGCCGTCAGATGTGGAGCTGTTTGCCAGGACAGTGAGGGAACACTGGTCGGTGGAGATCATGCACTGGCATTTGGATGTAACTTTTAAAGAAGATGCCAACGCCACTCTGGATAAAACAGCAGCACAGAATCTGAATATCATAAACAAATGGTGTTTATCTATATTAAGGCTATTTGATGTGGGGAAGAAAATGTCCCTGAAAAAGAAACGCTATTGTATCAGTATGAATTCCAGAAAGTATTTGGAACAGATATTAAATCTGTAAGACTTGACAATAAGGTATAATAAAGAGAATAAACATTCATGCGTTTGTCCTA
>CAJTDK010000065.1 GCA_910575105.1 Lachnospiraceae bacterium | reverse complement strand
CGCCCCCTGCTCCGCCGCATAAGCGGCAGGGCGTAAAACGTGCTGGCTGTTGATGTGCTTGCGGATTTTTCCAAGTCCGTTTCCCGCCAATGCAAGGTCAAATATCTCCCTTACAACGTGCGCCACCTTATCATCAATCAGCAGATGGTTGTGGTCGGCAGGGTCTTTGATATACCCATAGGGCGCATACGTCCCCATGAATTTCCCCTGCTGAAACCTCGCACGGTACGCCGATTTTATCTTGACCGACACATCGGCAGAATACATTTCGTTTAGGATATTGCGAAACGGCGTGATGTCCATCGCCGACTTATTGAGCGTGTCCACGCCGTCATTGACTGCAATATACCTCACATTATGCTCTGGGAAAAAGACTTCCAGATATAATCCGCAGTCAAGGTAATTCCTCCCCAGACGGGATAAATCTTTCGTAATCACGCAGTTTATCAGCCCGTTTTCAATGTCCTTAATCATGTTCTGAAAACTCGGTCTTTGGAAATTCGTACCAGAATAACCGTCGTCCACATACGTTTTTGCCAAGTGCCATCCCTGCTTTTTCACATAATCCGTAAGGATAGATTTCTGTGTGGCTATGCTCGCACTCTCGTTTTCCGTGCCATCGTCTTTCGATAGGCGGCAGTAAATGCCGACTAAATAGATTTTCTTTTCTTCTTTGATTCCTGCCAT
>CAJTDK010000064.1 GCA_910575105.1 Lachnospiraceae bacterium | reverse complement strand
GACCCGGTGAAGATCGATGACCTGGCAAGAAATCTGATCCAGCTGTCCGGACGGAGGCCGGGTAAAGATATCCGGATAGAATACATCGGCCTTAGGCCCGGCGAGAAGCTGTATGAGGAAAAGCTGATGGTAGAGGAAGGCATGAAGAAAACGGATAATGAGCTTATCCATATCGGAAAGCCGGTCACCTTTGACGCAGAGCTGTTCCTGAGACAGCTGAAGGCGCTGGCAGAGGCAGGCTATGAGAATGATACACACATCGTGGAGATGGTGGAGAAGATGGTGACGACTTTCCATCCGGCAGGGGAAAACCCGAAAGGAAGCATGGATAAGAAAAAGAACAGCTTTCAGGTTATAAACGGCCAGGAGCAGGTCATAAGGGAAGCTAAAGCTACGGCTGTCTAGTGGTGCCTGGTACAGGCTGAATGATTAGATTACATACAGAGGTCAGGAAATGTTTAATAAGGACAATCAATTTGAACCATTTGAGAGTAAAGTATGGCTGTCTTCCCCGACGATGCATGGAGATGAGCTTAAGTATGTGACCGAAGCTTATGAGACAAACTGGATGAGTACGGTGGGAGCTAATATCAATGAAGCCGAGCGGATGATGGCCCAAAAGGTTGGGTGCAGATATGCAGTTGCCCTGTCAAGCGGTACTGCTGCCCTGCATCTGGCTGTCCGTCTGGCGGGGGAAAGGCTGTACGGCCAGACAGAGACAGGAAAAGGAGCGCTT
>CAJTDK010000063.1 GCA_910575105.1 Lachnospiraceae bacterium | reverse complement strand
ATGCCGGGTGTCATTGCGCCCTTGTTGGCGTAGATGTTTTGGAGAGCCTGTAAGTAGAAATCCTCATTATAAAGATTCCTATATAGTCTCTCATACTTGTAGTTTTCCTCTTTCGAGTGTTTCTGTAGATTCTCCAAAATAATCTTTGGACTTCTCATAGTGTCTCACACACCTTTCCTAAATTATTTCAGTCGTATAGCTGTCTCCCTTCGCCATGTGAACGGTATTACCGCCTCGGACTACTATGGAGACTCCGTAGCCATGCAGGATATTCAGACACTATATGCCATAGCTTAAAATGGTAAGCGTTCCTGTTTAGGCTATCCTCGTTTAGGCTTGTCTGTACAAGCGTGTCATATTGTCGGCTATGACGTTCGCCGTTTTCCGCTTATTGCGGCTGGTCAATGCGGAATGTGATGTGTAGACGCAGTTCGCACAACTCTGCGTACACCCTGCACTGCCTGACGTATAATAGCTATCTTCCGTCAGTGCTGACGATAAAGCCCCTCTGGCTGTCATTTAAGCAGTATAGCTGTTTAACCTCATACATGACATTTCATCTTGATGCCCGTTCACAGCCTGATAACTGGCTGAATAGCACCGTTGCCGACATGCTATACTCCCCGTCGGGTTTCCCTCTCGGATAAGTCGGTTGATGATAGGAATTAGGCTTCAAATGAAGCCCTCACATTGAACCTACTATCTTGCTAAAGATAGATTACAAACAAGCCCGCGCGGAACAAATGGGTTCCGCTTACGAGCGCAC
>CAJTDK010000062.1 GCA_910575105.1 Lachnospiraceae bacterium | reverse complement strand
CTGTAAAACCCCTTCTTTATCTGCATAGATACGGATTTCTGTAATCATCGGTTCCACAGCTAGATCAACCACATATTTTGTGACATATTTCTGCCCGGCTGCATTACCAATCATTTTTACTTCATGTCTGCATTTGCCGGAAGCAATTTTTACTTCTATCTCTGCTTTTGTAAGCGTTGTTCCTTTATGCCCTTTTTGTCCGCCTGCTTTACGTTTTGTTTTCTTTCTTCCGTTATAGGTATTTGCCGGTTTTCCGCCTTTTTGATCGGTAGATGGTGGAAGGGAAGTATTGGAGCTGTCATGATTGATAATACTTTTCAGACGTGCATTATCGTCTTTAAGCAGTCGGTTTTCTTGATGTAAGAGCCGGTTCTCTTCTTTTAAATCTGCGATTTCCGCTTTCAATTCCCCAACTTCCTGTTTGTGTTCTTTTTCAACCGTATCCAGACGCCCCATGATTTCCATGAGCTGCTGGTACATTCCATTTTCATAGTTGCTTTTTCTTCCCATGGGGCATCTCCTTCCGTTCATTTCTGATAACCATAGTTTATCAGAAACGGATAGAAAAGAAAAATCCTCTTTAGAATAGGTTCGTCAAAATGACGGTGGATTATTTTTGTGTATTCCAGAGGTTTTGTGGAATACCGGTCACAAAAACTATGAAAAATGGAATTCTGAACAGACATGTTGTTCAAAAGTTATCCACATACTAATCACAAAGCAATTAAATTCGTAAAATTACGTGTTTCCATGTGGATAATCAGAAGAAAAAACTTTTTCAATTTCTCTCTTTTGCCAGTCGCAAGGCTGAACTGTTAC
>CAJTDK010000061.1 GCA_910575105.1 Lachnospiraceae bacterium | reverse complement strand
GAATGTTGCAATTTATCAAGCGGTCTGTACATGGCATTTTAACTCCTCTGCAAGTATATTTTATAAGGTTATCTGCATGAAAAACGAATTCCAATGGTTCATTACCTTGCATTTATTATACGCCTAATTGAAAGAAAAATCAGTAAAATCAAGCATTTAAGACTTAATCAGCAGTCACTAATTAGTGACTGCTGATTAAGTCAATGGTTTTTTAAGTACATATAGAAAATTCTTTTCTCGATCCAATAAAATTTAACAGATGTATTTTCAAATCACTATCCCTTTTACAGTTCTCTAAAAACTGTAAAAAGGCGCAAAGAATCCTCCTCTGCATTTTAAAAAGATTCGCAGTTAATACAGACAGCGCAATAGAGGTCAGCTGGGTTGTTTCCAACCGGGTTACGATCAGCCCCAATCCGTAATTACGCTTTTCGACACTGAATTCACGTTCGATTTCGATTCGATCCGTATTGTCCTGATATTCCTGCTTTTTATCTGCTTTTGCCTGTTCGGTTTTACTGGGCCTTCCAAGCTTTGGTCCTGAAATCCGGATCCCATGATCTCTACAAAAGTTTCGGTTTGCTCTGGTCCTGTAAATCTGGTCCACCAATATACGCTCAGGATAACTTCCTGTGCGTTCATAATACCTGATGACCGCCTCCTGGAGATGGGAACTTTCGTTATATGCATCGAATGAGAGCGTTTCAATCCGGGCATAACCCTTTTCATCTATGCTTAAATCCAGCTTTGCGCCAAACTCAACCGGTGTTTTCACTTTTCCTCTTATGATCGGGCGGAGCCATGGCTGGCTGATACTGACAATACGGTTTTCTACTACATGTGTTTTGTTTTCATACATGTACTTCTGCTGTTCGTAAAGTTTCCCGATCGT
>CAJTDK010000060.1 GCA_910575105.1 Lachnospiraceae bacterium | reverse complement strand
ATCCTCTCGGACATCTTTGGGATGAGCGGCACGCTACTCGTCAAGCGGCTCTGTGAAAAGGGTGCGCTGGAGGAACGGGATGTTGTGGAATGCCTGAAAGGCACACTGCGGGGCAAAGTTTCGGAAGTCAGGCTTGCCGTAGCTGGGAAACTTTCCGAACATGACAGGATATTCCTTACAAACCTTGTCAAAGTCAAAGAAAACTGCGACAGGGAAATAGAAGATGTGGAACAGCGGATCACGGAATATTCAGAGAAATATGAGCCAGCCATGCAGGCCCTTGAAACAATCCCGGCCGTACAGAGAAGGGCGAGCGCGATCATCATATCAGAGCTTGGCGTGGATCTTTCCATGTTCCAGAGCGCCGGGCATCTGTGCAAATGGGCTGGATTATGCCCCGGAGACAATGAAAGCGCGAAAAAGAAGAAGACCATGCGGATTACAAAAGGCAATCCAAGAATCAAGAGCGTTATGTGCCAGTGCGCATGGGCCGCCACCCGCTGCAAGAAATTCTTCCTGCGGGACTGGTTTTACAGGCTGCGGGCCAGGAGAGGGACAAAAAAAGCCCTGATTGCTGTAGCGCGGAAACTCCTTGCCATTGTATGGCATGTTTTGACAACAGGGGAGGCATATGATGAGGCAAGGTATGAACAAACAAAGAAAAATGAAGAAGAGAGACGTAAACAGAAGCTCAAAGCCGAAGCGGCTAAACTGGGGTTTAAGCTAATGCCTGTTTAATCTCTCCTTAAATTGATTATACATTATTGGTTGTTATCATGCAATGAATAATGATGTGTTTAGGTAAGGTTTATTAAAAATGTTTTCAGATAATTTATCATTTTGCTTGACTATTCGTTGATATAGAGCATATATAAATATACCATTCACAGGGATGGTTTCGTAGTATATATG
>CAJTDK010000059.1 GCA_910575105.1 Lachnospiraceae bacterium | reverse complement strand
GAAAAAGAAACGCTATTGTATCAGTATGAATTCCAGAAAGTATTTGGAACAGATATTAAATCTGTAAGACTTGACAATAAGGTATAATAAAGAGAATAAACATTCATGCGTTTGTCCTAATGGAAATGAAGAAGAACTTGACACTTTGGAGGATTTAAAGATTTCAATGAATACAGAAAAGGATTTAGACCTAAAGCACCTTTCGTTTTTAATAGAAAATAATTCTGATAAAGAATACCGATATTCACCAAATTATTTTGAAATAGAAGCTGAACAATCCGGTACTTGGTATCAGCTTAAGCAACTTGATGACCCCTCAAAGAGCAATGAAAAGGATTGTATTATTAAGCCTGATGAACGACTAACATTAGAAATTGATGTTAAAAGTTTTTATGGGGAATTGCCTGCTGGACACTATCGCTTGATTAAACAATTTACTTTCTTTGAAAATGAGAGAGATTGGGATTACGATGCTTATAATTTATCTTGTGAATTTACGACTAGGTAAAAAAATTCTTCACTCTGTTTCGCAAATAGGTAATTAAGGCATAGCAACCCAAATTACTGCTATTCCTTTGAATTATAAATGCAACCGTAAACCATGCACCGGCACATGTGGGAGAGAGGGGGAATTATTTATGGCTTGCACAGAAGCATACAAGGAGCATATCGAATACACATTTAATGCCTTTTGCAGAGTAGTTATACGCTATGCCGCTATCAACGCATGGCGTGACAGGGATAGGAGGCGGCAAAGAGAAATATCTTTTGACCTGAATTATTCACGCTATCTTTTTCAACAGTGTTCAATGCCGTATAAACACTGTGTTTTGACCATTTTACTTCTTCACCTAATAAGTGAAACAATTTCTATACAAAAAAGAGCCTCAAGTTTGCTATGATTATGTTGGTAAGCAGCCACACATAAAGCAAAGGAGAAGCCCTATGCATAGTTTAAAGGAAATTCAGTT
>CAJTDK010000058.1 GCA_910575105.1 Lachnospiraceae bacterium | reverse complement strand
TCTTTCCAAACTTAGTTGATTTTATTTTCCAAAAGTCATATAATATAACTAATGATGATAGAAAAGGACGTGGCTATATGGATGAATTTATCAAACTTCTTCACAAAGATTATGAATTAGTGCAATATCAGATGAAGGACAAGGCCATTATTTTCCATATCCAATCCAGCAGAAAAGAGCTGGCATGCCCGTTCTGCGGTTCAAAGTCCATGCGCACCCATTCTGTATATGAAAGGGAAATTCAGGATCTTCCGATCCAGGAGAAAAAGGTTATTTTATTAGTAACTACACGGAAGATGTTTTGTGATAACCCACAGTGCCAGCATACGACATTTGCCGAGGTACATCCTTTTGCAGCGCCAAAGGCCCAAAAGACAGACCGTCTGGTCAAAAATATCCTCCATACTTCAGCACAATTAAGTTCCCTGAACGCGTCAAAGCTTTTAAAAAGTGGACATATCACAGTATGTAAAAGCAGTATTTGCAGCCTGCTTAAAAAAAATGCCGGCAATTGTGGATAAGTCTTCTATTACAAAAGTTTGTGTGGATGATTTTGCGCTCAGGAAAAGGTTCTCTTATGGAACGGTCATGATCATCGACCTTGAGAGCCATCGGATCATTGACCTGATCCCTTCCAGGGAAACCGCTGATGTCACCAACTGGCTTGCGACATTTCCTAATATCCAGGTCATATCAAGGGATGGGGCTGCCACTTACTCATCGGCAGCAAAGGGCTCACACCCTGATGCAGTCCAGGTGAGCGACCGCTTCCATTTGATAAAAGGCCTTTCAGAAGCCATAAATAAATATATGGTCCGGGAATTTCCTGCCAGGATAGAAATCCCATTGACGGAGGAGGTTTCAGAAGAGAGGAAAGCCCTGTATAACACGGCAAACCGTCCACTGCGGATCCGCTTTGCCCATCAAAAAAGGAAAGAAGGGCTGACCGTATCCGATATTGCACTATTGATGCATTCATGCCCCACAACCATTCGGAAATACCTTGCCATACCAGAAGATGAAATCCCGGAAAGCAGG
>CAJTDK010000057.1 GCA_910575105.1 Lachnospiraceae bacterium | reverse complement strand
GCCGCCCGGACTGTCCCCAGCTGGCGGTGGCGGAAAGCCCCATTGACGCGCTCTCCCTCGCCACGCTGGTGAAGCTGTCCGGCGGCGAACCACGGGACAGCCACTATTTATCCCTGGGCGGAACCGGCCCCCGCGCCCTGATGCAGTTTCTTCACGACCACCCCCATGTTACACAGATCAGCCTTTGCCTGGACAACGACAAGGCCGGCTTGAAAGGTATCGAACGGCTCACGCAGGAAATCCAGAACGACGCGGAACTTTCCGGGCGGGTGAAGCTGGTTTACCCCAACCCGCCGAAGCAGGGCAAGGACTACAACGAGTTTCTCTGCACCCACGTGAAAGCGGCGCGGACGGCACAGCGGCAGCGGGACGGGGCGCGGTAACGCTATTTAATTTCCGGCTCTAAATTTTCAAATTCGGGCGCATCGAAAAAATCTATCAGCGTCATATCCAAACCGTCGCATATTTTCTTGATGGTTGAAATTTTCGGATCGGTACTCTTGCCATACAAGATGTTTTTGACGGAGGATGGCGGCAGCGCCGACATCGTAGCCAGTTTGTTGATGGTAATGCTGCGCTCCGCACATAAACGGAGTATCCGGGTCTTAATCGCTGAAATCGTATCCATAGCTGTATCCTGCCCCCTTTTTTATCAAGCATACAAAATATGGCTTGCAAAAGTAGGCTACCCATGCTACTATTTAGGCTATGGATAGCCTTTTTTAGAAAGGAGGAACCTTTGGCTATTTCCAACATTTTACCACGAAAGATTATGAAAAACCGCACCCGACAGCAGTCAATGGCAGAACGCCACGACTATGACCAGAAAGAAGAAAAGACAGACGGCGGCGAACTGGTTTCCTCCTATATGTGCAGCCCGGAAACTGCCGCCGAAGAATTTGAAATCAGCAAAAAACTGTACGCCCAGCTTACCGGGCGCAGCCAGTCAGAAAAGCACGACATTATTATGTACCGCATTATCCAGTCATTCAAGCCCGATGAAATCAGCCCGGAGGAGGCGCACAAAATCGGCTGCGAGCTGGCGATGAAATTTACCGGCGGGCAGCATCAGTTTGTGGTGGCCACCCACACGGATAAGCGCCACATCCATACCCACATTGAATTTAACAGCACCAACCTAAACTGTGACGCAAAATTCCAGAACGTGAAAAA
>CAJTDK010000056.1 GCA_910575105.1 Lachnospiraceae bacterium | reverse complement strand
TTTTTACAGTTTTTAGAGAACTGTAAAAGGGATAGTGATTTGAAAATACATCTGTTAAATTTTATTGGATCGAGAAAAGAATTTTCTATATGTACTTAAAAAACCATTGACTTAATCAGCAGTCACTAATTATGAATAATATACCGGAAGAAAAACAACGGTTCTTGGTAGCTGTAAATTTTAAATGGGTTGTAACTGTTGAAGCCTGCTCTATGGGCGGCGCCGAGCATTATATCCTGGATAAGTGTCACTTCGGTATCGAACAATGCCAGGCATTTGAAAAAGCCCAGGCGAGCCTGCTGTTTGAAATGTTCCCGGAAGTTGAAACAACTACTTTCTCCGTAATTTTGAAATATAGTAAGAAGCTGGAAGCGGACAACCTGGAAGAAAGGGCGCGGGAAATGCTGAAAAAAGCCGCTGCCATTCGTGAAGAATACAATTAAACAAAACAACCGGGCGGCGCTGCTGCCGCCCCAAGAAAGGGGTAAATTATGAAGCTGAATAAAGAAAAGTTTTTGAAAACGGAAGTAGGGGCGGAACTTGAAAATTGTATAAGGGTATGGGATAACGCTATTGATGAATTGCGGAAGGTAACGCCGGGCTGGGGCGATCCGGATGCTGGCCTGGGCTTTTCGTACTGGGATAACACCTGCCGGTGCTGCCAGGCTCAATGGGAAGTATATAAAATGGTTCTCCTGCAGTTCTTCGGTATCGAATACAATTTTACCCGGACGGACTCTTGCTTCGGGCTTGTAACTGCGGATGAGGAAAACTGGTTATTCAAAATTGAACGGGCGGCGGTGTAGCTGCTGCCCCGGCACTAAACCACCGACGGCCGGTCCAAAGCCCGGCGGGCAGAAGTAAAGCAAGCTCCCCAGCTTGTGGGATGGGTGTCAAATATAAATCAAGGCTTCCCGGCCTGAATGTCGTCTAACAAGTTTTGCTGGCTTTTAATGTGAAAACCTTAAAACCGTCCGGGGAAACGGTGCAACTCGTAAACCTCCGCAGGGTCCGCGCCTGGCGCGTGGAAGAAAGGTTAATAGGTGATGTGAAGCCGAGCTATGCAAGCTCTACCCGTCGGGCTATACCGAAGGGCGGCCGGGTAGGACAAACGCATGAATGTTTATTCTCTTTATTATACCTTATTGTCAAGTCTTACAGATTTAATATCTGTTCCAAATACTTTCTGGAATTCATACTGATACAATAGCGTTT
>CAJTDK010000055.1 GCA_910575105.1 Lachnospiraceae bacterium | reverse complement strand
CCCATGTACGCCTGTCTGAGAAGGAACGTACCAAACGCCGTTACCAGTCCCGGAAATACCAGGGCGAAGATCGTGTTAAGCGCTCCTAACTGGCTCACCATTAAGTACTGCGGGATGATGAAGATCTGACCCGGCACCATCATCTGGAACAGTACCAGAGAGAACATGAAGTTCTTGCCTCTGAAGTTCAGCCGGGCAAATGCATATCCTGCAAGGGTTGCTGTAAGTACCGCTGCTATTACTCGTCCTGCGATCAGAAGGATCGTATTCAGGTACAGCATCGGGAAGTCCATGTTATTAATGACTTTTGCAAAGTTCTCTGTTATCCACTCAGACGGGAAGATAACAAACGGGTTTACTGATGTTGACTCTGACAAGGTCTTGAATGCTGTCAGGATCATCCATAAAAACGGAACCAACATCGTTATCGATATCAGTATCAGGATGACATGAATCAGCACTGTCGTTGCTTTCTGTTTTGCTTCCATATCGATCCCTCCTTAACTATAGTGAACCCATTTCTTCTGTCCCCACATCTGGAACACTGTGATGATCATGATGATGGCCAGCAGAAGAACGACGATCGTTGAACCATAACCCTTGTTATTCTCTACGAATGAGTTCTGGTAGAACAGGTATACGAGTGACTGTGTCTTGTAAAGCGCAGGATTGTTCTTATCAATTACCATGTAGATAAGGTCGAATACCTGCAGTCCTCCGATGACCCTCGTGATCATAACGAAGAAGATCGTCGGTGACAGAAGCGGGCAGGTGATGTGCCAGAACTGCTTGATTCCGGTCGCACCGTCAATGCTTGCCGCCTCGTAGTAATCCCCCGGGATCTCCTGGAGACCGGAGATAAAAAGTACCATGTTGTAACCGATGATGGACCAGATACCGATGATGGCGATCGAGAAGATCGCGATGCTCGGATTGGATACCCAGTTGATCTTTGTCCCAAAGATATGGTTCAACAGACCGAACTCTGCGTTAAACAGCCATCTCCATACCATGGCGATCGCCGCCGGAGCAGCTACCATAGGCAGGAAGAAGATGGTACGGTATACCGCGCGTCCCTTCATCTTGCGGTTTAAGAGCACTGCAAGTACAAGCGAGATGACGATAGAGAAGGGAACCTCTACGATCGCGTACTTGAAGGTGTTGATCAGTGCCTGCCAGACCTCTGCGTCCCCGAAGAGCTTAACGTAGTTCTCTACACCGATAAAGATGTTGCCCCTGCCGAAGTCGCCGGTCTTAAAGAAACTCTCATATATCGTTTTAAATATTGGATAAATATTCAGGACGATCAAGCCGATCATGGTGGGAAGGATAAAGATCCATCCCCACACAAACTCGTTGCGTTCCTGACTTGTACCTTTCTTTGGATTAGCCAAGTCTCTCACCCCTTT
>CAJTDK010000054.1 GCA_910575105.1 Lachnospiraceae bacterium | reverse complement strand
GTGGCTGTCCCGTGGTTCGCCGCCGGACAGCTTCACCAGCGTGGCGAGGGAGAGCGCGTCAATGGGGCTTTCCGCCACCGCCAGCTGGGGACAGTCCGGGCGGCGGCGCAGAGTACCCGCACAGGGTTTCCACCGCGCCCACAAAGTCCATGCCGCGCACCTTAATCAGATAATCAAGCGCCGTGCGCCCGCCGATGCCCCGGCTGTTCCAGCACCATTTCCCGTTGGAGATTTTTAAGCTGTCATGGGTTCTGGTGCAGTATTCGCGGGGGCCGCTTTTTTTCAGTTCCTGCGGCTCATAAGCCTGCAAATAAGAGAGCAAGTCCCATTCCTTTGCTTTTGCAATCTGTTCTTTGGTTACGCCTGCCAAGGTATCACCTCCAGATATAAAAATAAGCGGCGGGAGCAAAAGAAAAATCGCTCCCGCCGCAGTTGTTTACAGTGCTTCAAATTTCTTCAGCAGGTCGCTCACGCCCTGCCAGATTTCAGCGTAGCCCTGCCGCAAGTCCTCCACATCCTGCTCATACAGGTTGTGGGTGCTGTTGCAGCGGCGGGCGATCTGGTTGACGTTGCTGGAAACGGAGCGCAGCAGCTTTACCAGTTCCAGCACCGCGCCCATGTCAAGCTGCACAATGTAGCCGTCCACCGCCATTTTCCGCAGGTATGCCCGCAGGTTGGAAGTCCCCAGCAGTTCCATTTTGCGGTCAATCGCCGCCTTTTCTTCCGGGGAAACTTTGGTGAACAGCCCCACCGTGCGCCCCTCCTTTGCCCTCACAGCACCGCCTCCTTTCGCGGGGTGCGCTCCATGCCGGACTGTACCGGCGCGGGCGGTTCATAGTTACGGAGTGCCTGACGGATAGAGGGTTTATGGCCAGCCGCCGCAGCGGGCATCGGCACAACCGGCGCGGGTTCTCCGGCGTCCTCCAAATCAGGGCTTTCTTCAACCTCCTGCTCATCCTCCTTTTTGTCCGGCCTGGACAGCTCCCGGTTAAGCTGGTTTAAGCGGGCGGATTTTTCCCGCAGTTCTTCTTCTTTTGGGAATGGCCGGTCGGCTTCTTCTTTGGCGTTTTCCAGTTCGCTTTCCAGTGTGGTAAGCCGCGCCTTTTGCGCGTCCAGCCGTTCCGACAGGCTTTCCAGTGCATTGTTAATGCGGGTGACGTTGCCCACTGCATCGTCGGACAGTTCGGCGGAGTAGGTCAGGTTCTGCTTCATGGTGACGCGGAATTTGCTGCCGTCACACCTGAGCTGCATGGGGAAGCCGCGAAATTCGCCCAAATCCACGATTTTTTCCGGGTCGTCCATCAGCATACACGCCTTAATCACCGCTTCGCCCGCCGCCTTGCGCTCCGTGTAGGTCTGCCCCATGACGGTCATGGAAAAGGCATCGTCCTTGACCGGGTGGGCCTGCACCGTTGGCAAATCCGCCGTCAGCGCTTCGATTAACAGCTTGGTTTCCGCGATTTTCTGCGGGTAGTATTTCAGCGCCTTGTCCTGCATTTCGTACTGCTGGGAGGTGTGGTTGGCTTTGAGCATTTTCAGCTTGGAAACCTGCACATCCAAATCCATTTTTTCGCGGATGCGGTCGTCGCCGGTGGCAAGGGCTTT
>CAJTDK010000053.1 GCA_910575105.1 Lachnospiraceae bacterium | reverse complement strand
AAAAGGAAAATGGGGATTATAGAAAATATAAAAATGTTATTTATGGGCACACCGGCTATATTTTAGCCGGTGTAATACCCGTTAGGTCAATCGCATGGCTGAACTGTTACTATCCCGCGGCAGGTATTGTATTTTACTCACGGTTAAGGTATGATAATTAAAAATAAAAAAGGGGAATTTATATGAAAATGAATGTAAAACCATTTGTCCGCAGGCTGCTCTGTACCTTCCTTGTGTTGGCGCTTGCCGCTGCCGTTCCGACGCAGACCGCTGCCGCCGCGCCGTCAAAAAGTGCCAAAGCCCAGACGCCTCTTAAGAAAAACGGACGGCTTAAGGTAAAAAAGGCATCTCTCGTCAACAGCAAGGACAAGTCAGTCACCCTCAAGGGCGTCAGCACTCACGGAATCAACTGGTTCCCGGAGTACGTAAATCCAGATGCATTTAAGACACTCCGGGATAACTGGGGCGTCAACTGTATCCGCCTGGCCATGTACACGGAGGAATACAACGGCTACTGCTCCGGCGGCAATAGGAAAGAGCTTAAGAGCCTGATCGACAAGGGCGTAAAGTATGCCACAGACCTTGGCATGTACGTCATCATCGACTGGCATATCTTAAGCGACGGCAATCCGAACAAGAACAAAAAGCAGGCCGTATCCTTCTTTAAGGAGATGGCAAAAAAATATAAAAAACATAAGAATGTCCTCTATGAGATCTGCAACGAGCCAAATGGCGGCACCCAGTGGAAGGACGTTAAGTCCTACGCGAAGTCTGTCATCAAAGCCATCCGCACCTACGACAAGAAGAATATCATCCTCGTAGGTACGCCCACCTGGTCCCAGGACGTTGACACTGCTGCAGACAGCCCCATAAAAGGTTACAAAAATCTGATGTACACCTTCCATTTCTATGCAGCGACCCACAAGGACACCTACCGCAAAAAAGTGGAGCAGGCTGTAAATAAGGGGCTTCCCGTGTTCGTCAGCGAATTCGGCATCTCTGAGAGCTCCGGCAGCGGAAGCATCAATAAAAGCGAAGCAACGAAGTGGATAAAATTTCTGAAAAGAAGGAAGATCAGCTATGTGTGCTGGAATCTTTCTAATAAGGATGAAAGCTGCTCCCTGCTAAAAAGCTCCTGTAAAAAAAACGGTGGGTTTAAGTCGTCAGACCTTTCCGCAGCAGGGAAATGGTTTAAAAAAATGTAACGCAGATTAAAAAAATGTTGTAATTTGGAAAACATTGTGTTATGATAGATATCGGCTTAAGGAAAGATTGGCTTAAGCGGATGTGGCGGAATGGCAGACGCACAAGACTCAAAATCTTGCGGGGGCAACCTCGTGTGGGTTCAAGTCCCACCATCCGCAGACAGAAAAAACAGCTAAAACCCTTGGAAAATCGCGGGGTTTGGCTGTTTTTCTTTTTTAGACCCGGTTCGCATCAACTATACGATAATGCCATAGTACAGCAACCGTACAGCAACGCGGAGAAGCGGCTGAACAGGCTCTTTTTGAACCGGCCAGAACATTTAACTTTCAGTTCCATCTTCCAATATCTCCCTAAACATTTGCTTTACATCAGTATACCCTTTGACATTCGGATCTCTGCTGATCCTCTCCGCTTCTTTCATCGCTTCAGCCACTTCTGGTTTAAACTCCCATACATCCTCAGGATAAGACACATCAAAGGGTATGCCTTTCCGTAAAATAACCTGTCTGAGAAACATATTTACTGCATCGGATAAATTAAGCCCTAATCCCTCTAAAAGCTCTACCGCCTGTTTTTTGGTATTTTCTTCTATTCTGATCTGTGTTGGTATAGTTGTAGCCATATGATTTTCCTCTTTCCTTTTCTTTCATCTTACTACAATAAGTATACAACGTCAATCTTTCCTGACAAAAATGTAGGACAAACGCATGAATGTTTATTCTCTTTATTATACCTTATTGTCAAGTCTTACAGATTTAATATCTGTTCCAAATACTTTCTGGAATTCATACTGATACAATAGCGTTTCTTTTT
>CAJTDK010000052.1 GCA_910575105.1 Lachnospiraceae bacterium | reverse complement strand
CAAACTTGAGGCTCTTTTTTGTATAGAAATTGTTTCACTTATTAGGTGAAGAAGTAAAATGGTCAAAACACAGTGTTTATACGGCATTGAACACTGTTGAAAAAGATAGCGTGAATAATTCAGGATAAATGAATTGATGAACCAGATTTGTGAAGACCAGGCCAAATGTAATATGCGGAGCGCTTTTAGAAAAGCTGTTTTACTGAATAAAATACTTAAAAAGGTAATAAATACTGGAGATGAATAATATGGGACAGAAGAAAGAATTCGGACTTGTTCTTGCTGGGGGCGGAGGAAAAGGAGCATATGAAATAGGTGTGTGGAAAGCTTTACGTGAGACAGGTAAAATTAAAATAGGTGCAGTATCAGGAACATCAGTTGGAGCTCTAAATGCTGTGCTTTTTGCTGTTGGTGATTATGAGAGCGCAGAAGATATCTGGATGCATATTGATATGGACAAAATATTATCATCAAAAAAAATGAAATTTAGTGATCGGTTATCACAGTGGCTGGCGATGTATGCTTCCATATATACAGGAGGGCCAGTGAATACATTAGTTATGCAAGTAGCGATAGCGAAATATTTAAACACTCATAACGGTCTCTTTTCCAGAGAGGGTTTAAGTAAGATTATCGAAGAAGCGAGAATAGCAGAAAAGATTTATAAATCAAAGATGCCATGCTATGTGACTTGTTATAATTTAAATGAACTAAGGACGCAGTATTTTCAGATTGATAACCGGTTTACCCCGAAAAAAATACAATCGATTCTTCTGGCATCATCAGCAATTCCGTTTGTATTTCCAAAAGAGGAGATTGAAGGTAAACAATATTATGACGGAGGAATTCCTTGTTTTGGTGATAATGTTCCTGTAAAACCATTGTTTGAAGCAGGATGGCGAAAATTCATAGTCGTCCATTTGGAAAGAGAAGGTATTGAAGAGTATACCAAAAAATATGAAGGCTGTCGATTTATACATATTTTCCCAAGCAAAAATCAAGGAGGATTATTGGATGGCACATTGGATTTTAATCCTCAAAGTGCAAAAGAGCGTTTAATACAAGGCTATAAAGACATGAAGAAACAAATTGGAATGTTAAATAATCTGGATGCTGAACTAGAAAATAGAGGAGAAAAAATACAGGAAATACATGCGGCTTCAAAAAAATATTGGCATTATATGAAAGATAATATTGAACTGGATTTAGATAACGAATTTGATGAAGTGTGTAAAAAGCTTGCGAAAAACAGGTCAAAAATGAATGATTTTGTATTAAGAAGTGTTACTGCAATATCAGCTGCTACTGCACAATTAGATGAAAGGCACAGTAAAGGGAATTTTCAAAATTTATTGAGAGAGGTTACCGGAAAGAATAAACGCCTTCAACATGGCATTGATAAGAATATGATTAACTCACAGCAGGCTGTATTGAAAATCATCTCCCGGCTAGTCGAAAGTGATGTGATATCCTTGGAAGTTATCCACACTCTTCAAAATGAATTATATGGAACTACATCAGAAATGATAAATGTTTTACGAAAACATGGAAAAGATATTGATACTTTGAACTGTAATTTTGAAGAAATTAGTAAAGCATATAATGAGTTGAAATATCAAAACACAGCTAATGCTGAAGATATAAATCATTTATATAGTCTGGTATTGGATAATTCCCAAAGGTGGGATCAAAGGTTTGGTGATGCTTGGGATGAAATAGAATCATTAAAAGATGTTCAAAATTTGCAAACCTGGCGCATAAATTTAAAATTTCGGAAGTTTTATGAAAAAGAGTACCGTGATTTGGAAACGATTGAAAAGACAATTTGTATTGTGTCAGATTTCTTCTATTTAACAAATGGGAAATGGAATGATGAGCTGCTTTTGTTTGTAAAGTCAGCATTAGATGAATTAGGCATAAATCCATGTAAAAGAGTACGGTACAGCGAGGTTATTTATAAATTAGTAATAGATAAAAGATATAGAGAATATTTGTTTGACAGGAATGGAATTCAATATATATTCGGTAAGCAAGAGGATGAAATAGTTACGTCATGTGAAACATTAATTCAAGGAGTATATATAGCAGATAAGTTATCAGATGTTCAAGAAAGTATTACAATCCAACAGATAGAGGAATATTTATCAAAGAGAGGAATCTCAAAAGAAATAAAATTGTCTGCATTTGATATAGCGTGTATGTTACTTGTTTCAATGTCTAAATAGTGACTGCTGATTAAGTCTTAAATGCTTGATTTTACTGATTTTTCTTTCAATTAGGCGTATAATAAATGCAAGGTAATGAACCATTGGAATTCGTTTTTCATGCAGATAACCTTATAAAATATACTTGCAGAGGAGTTAAAATGCCATGTACAGACCGCTTGATAAATTGCAACATTC
>CAJTDK010000051.1 GCA_910575105.1 Lachnospiraceae bacterium | reverse complement strand
CGCAGTGTGCCTTTCAGGCATTCCACAACATCCCGTTCCTCCAGCGCACCCTTTTCACAGAGCCGCTTGACGAGTAGCGTGCCGCTCATCCCAAAGATGTCCGAGAGGATGCCGGGAAAAGCCTGAACCGCTCCGCGCAGAAGAAGCCGTCACTGTTAGGCCAGCTTTCCCATTTCAAGGAGATTGCAAAGAACCTGACGCGGGATACCGCCAAAAACCGGGAGAAAGGGGGCGTTGAACTGTGAAACTGGATGTAAAGAAAATCCTGCTCCCTAACCTGCCTTATGTGTTCATCTTCTGGTTTTTCAGCCGTGTGGCGGAGGGCTGCCGGCTGGCAGAGGGCGCGGATATGGTGACAAAGGCAATGGGCGCGGTATCGGGCCTGGGGACGCTGATTTCCAAAAACCCGCTGCCCAGCTTCCACCCACGCGACCTGCTGTTTGGCGCTGCCGGCGCGGTCATTATCCGGGCCGTGGTTTATTTCAAGGCGAAAAACGCCAAGAAATACCGCCACGGAGTTGAGTATGGTTCGGCGCGTTGGGGAAATTCCGACGATATTAAGCCTTTCATCAATCCCCAATTCGACCAGAACATTCTCCTGACGCAGACAGAGCGCGCCATGGTGGGGAGAAACAAAATCCCCAAGTACAATATCAACAAAAATGTGCTGGTGATCGGCGGTTCCGGCTCCGGCAAGACCCGCTTCCACATCAAGCCCAACCTCATGCAGATGAACGCCAGCTATATCGTGACTGACCCAAAAGGCACGGTCGTTCTGGAATGTGGGAAAATGCTTCAGCGCGGCGGGTATGAGATAAAAATACTCAATACGATTGACTTCAAACAGTCCATGAAGTACAACCCATTCCGCTATATCTACTGCGAGAACGACATTTTGAAGCTGGTCAACTGCATTATGGAGAACACCAAGGGCGAGGACAGCAAGGGCGGTGAAGATTTTTGGACAAAAGCCGAAGCCCTCTACTATCAGGCGCTGATCGCCTACATCTGGTACGAAGCGCCGGAGGAAGAAAAAAACATGACCACCCTGCTGGAAATGCTCAATGCGTCCGAGGTGCGGGAGGATGATGAAAACTTCAAAAACGCCGTTGACCTGATGTTTGACGCGCTGGAAAAACGCGACCCACAACATTTTGCGGTGCGCCAGTATAAGAAATACAAAATGGCGGCGGGCAAAACAGCAAAATCGATCCTGATTAGCTGCGGCGCAAGAATGGCTCCCTTTGACATCCGGGAGGTGCGGGAACTGATGGAGGGCGACGAACTGGAACTTGAAAAGATTGGCGACCGCAAGACGGCGCTGTTCTGTATCGTGTCCGACACGGATATGACATTCAATTTCATTTCTGCGATGGTTTATACGCAGATGTTCAACGTCCTGTGCGACAAGGCGCTGGAAAACGGCGGCGCACTGAAAACCCATGTTACCTGCCTGCTGGACGAGTTTGCCAACCAGAAAATCCCCAACTTCCAGCACCTGATTTCCGTTATCCGAAGCCGCGAGATTTCCGCCCATATTGTGGTGCAGACGCAGAGCCAGTTAAAGGCCGTCTACAAAGACCATACCATGATGCGCTACCTCCAGTTTGATACCCTGGAGCAGAACGGACACCGCCACTTTGACGCATGGGCGGCGGACTTTGGCGAAAAGGTCACGGCGATGGAATTAAAGCCGGAGGGCAGCGGCTTCCGCTCCAAGACCCGGTTTGCCAAGTTTTACAACCTGCCGGAGTTAATCTCTATCTGGAAAGAAGCCGCCGACATCCAGACCGCCGATATGCTGAACCTCCCCGTGCCAAAAGCAGAATATATCACCGTCACTACCGAACCCAGCGGGTTCCAGAAAGAAATGGTGGAGGAACTTGGCGAGCGTGCGGAAAGTGTGCGCGGAGGCCAGGTTGACCCCCATATCGACAATATGTTGCGCATCACTTCGGACGGGCGCAAGCTGGCGCTGGATCAGCGGCTGCAAAACCCGCTTTTACCTGACGACCCGGACAGCAAGGTCAATGCCTGCGTGAAAAACATCGTGCAGGAATGGCAGGCCAGCACAGAGATTTCAGGGACACAGTTAGTGTTTTGCGACCTCAGCACACCCAAAGGCGACGGCTCATTCAACGTCTATGACGACATCAAGGAAAAGCTGATTGCCAAGGGCATCCCCGAAGCGGAAATCGCTTTTATCCATGACGCCAACACGGAAACCCAAAAGGCGGAACTGTTCGCCAAGGTGCGGCGTGGGCAGGTGCGTGTTTTAATCGGCTCCACGGCAAAAATGGGCGCAGGCACGAATGTGCAGAACCGCATTGTCGCGTCCCACGATCTCGATTGCCCCTGGCGTCCTGCCGATTTGGAGCAGCGGGCGGGCCGTTCTCTGCGCCAGGGAAACATGAATGCGTCTGTGAAAATGTTCAAGTATGTCACCAAAGGGACATTCGACGCTTACAACTGGGGGCTGGTGGAAAACAAGCAGAAATTTATCGGCCAGATCATGACCTCCAAAAGCCCCGCCCGCTCCGCCGAGGATGTGGACGCCACCGCTCTTTCCTACGCCGAGGTCAAAGCCCTTGCCACCGGCGACGACCGCATCCGCGAAAAAATGGATTTGGATGTGCAGGTTTCCAAGCTGAAAATGCTCAAAGCCAACCACACCTCCCAGCAGTACGAAAT
>CAJTDK010000050.1 GCA_910575105.1 Lachnospiraceae bacterium | reverse complement strand
TTGAACAAAATCGCTGCGCGATGGCCTGCCAGGGCTGTGGCGCAGTTTTTACGTTCCTCTAAATAAAAGCAGTGGAAAAATCTTCCGCAATACGGTATTGTTAAGTTACCACACAAAACAATCAAATACGGAGACCTCCACTGCCTATGAATACAATATCATTTTTTGGTGTCTTCCGCAACCGGAATTATGATGCCAATGCACCTCCCTGGTAAGTAGACGTCACTTTAAACACTCAATACTACTTATCATGGAGGTTTTTTATGTACGAAGATATTTTTGAATCCATCCGCCATGCTGCGGAAAAACGCAACCTTAGAGAACGGACAATTCAACTGTATTGCAGTAATGTCAGCTATTTCCTGCGCTGCACCAATAAGCCTGTTACTGACCTCACGCTTGAGGATGCAGATGCCTTTCTTACCATGAAACGTCTGGAGGGCAGATCCCCTGAAACTCATAATCACTATCGTTCCTCTATCAAGTTTCTCTACAAAAGAGTCCTGAAGATTGCCTGGGATGACGAGGAAGTCCCTGCCATGAAGCGTGAGCGGAATCTTCCAACTGTGCTTACGCCACAGGAGATCAATGCTGTCATTGAAGCGACTGATAACCTTAAGCATAAGGCCATCATCGCTACCATGTATTCTTCCGGGCTGCGTGTATCTGAGGCTCTCCATTTGCACTATGATGATATTTCCCGTACTAACATGACCATTCATGTCCGGGAAACAAAAGGCCGCATCGACAGATATACGATCCTTTCCCAGAGGAATCTCGACCTGCTTACCGAATACTGGTTTCAGTGTGGCAGACCAAAGGGCATTCTCTTCCCGAGTTCATGGACTGGGGATTACCTCGATATTTCAAGCGTTAACCAGTTTTTCAAAGCAAGCGCTAAAAAGGCCGGCATAATACGCCGCGTGTCTTCCCACGCCTGCCGTCACAGTTTTGCCAGTCACTTATTCGAAAGCGGGGTGGATATCAAATATATCCAGTCACTTCTTGGCCATGTCGATCCCCGCTCTACAGATGTATATCTGCATGTAAGCAACAAAACGCTGCTTGGAATCCGCAGCCCTTTTGATGTTTCGGAAGGCGGTGAGTCATGAGCGAAAACTGCACGATACAGGATGTGTTTAACCGCTTTTATCCTGACTATGAGAAAACCCATGGACTGTCTGCAGCACAGCAGAAAGCAGTTTATCACATCATGAACTGCAAAACCGGCGCATTTGGTGTCAATGTAAGCGTCTGCATGGACTGCGGCTGTATTTCCGTCCATTATAATTCCTGCCGGGACAGGTGTTGTCCTATGTGTCAGGAGTTCCCGAGGGAAAAATGGGTGGATGCCCGCAGGGAGGATATACTGGACGCCCCATACTTTCATGTGGTTTTCACTGTACCGGAAGAACTTAATCCCGTCATTTACAGCAACCAGAAGCTTTTGTACAATGCCCTTTACCATGCTGCCTCCGATACTTTAAGCGAACTTGCCAGAGATAAAAAATACCTTGGGGCAGACATAGGCTATATCTGCATTCTCCATACCTGGGGAAGTGCAATGAATTTCCATCCCCATATCCACACCATCGTGTTAGGCGGAGGTCTGGATGCTAAGAACCACTGGAAGGATAACGGTGAGGATTTTTTTATCCCTGTCAAGGTCCTTTCCAAGGTTTTTCGGGGCAAGTATCTTGCCGGGCTAAAACAGCTATGGGTGGATGGAAAGCTGGAGTTCTATGGAACAGCGGAACCTTACAAAAATCATTATGCTTTCAAACAGCTTTTGGACGCGTGCTATGCCAAAGAATGGATTCCTTATTGCAAGAGGCCATTTCATGGTGCGGAGTCTGTTATCAAATATCTTGGCAAATATACCCACAGGATTGCCATAAGCAACTACCGCATAAAGGGTATGACGGATTCCACGGTTACGTTTACTGTGAAGGATTACAAAAACCATGGGCAGTGGAAGGAACTCACACTTTCCGGGGAGGAATTCATCAGGAGGTTTCTGATGCATGTTCCTCCCAAGCGTTTTGTGCGGATCCGGCATTACGGTCTGCTTTCTTCCCGGAATAAAAACAGGAAGATTACACTATGCCGCAACCTGCTTGGCTGTAAGAGATACATTTCCAGACTTAAGGATCTTGATGCGCCCGCTATTATCAAGCTGCTCTACAACAAGGATGTCTGCAAATGCTCATCCTGCGGAGGGAACATCATTCCTCTGCCATCTGGCAGGTATTGCATAAGACTTGAGCCACACTTATTATGTTGAATACCAGTAGCTGAATATTTAAAAAAAAGCTTCCTATGGGGGCTTATTCGTGGTGCGCTGGAAATGATTTTTAAAAATTCCTCTCCATATGCACAGGTATCCAACATACTGTTTTGCAAAGAGCGTCAAAATTGAAAGCCCATATACAGCGGCTACCCAGACGCGCCTTTGTTCAACCAGAAAAAATCGAAACTGATGCAAACGAAAGGGCAGTTATCGAAAGATCAAAGCTGTTTTTTCGTTTGCACCACCTTCGATTCTTTCCTTAACGATTTAGGAGGGTTTAACCTGAATTATTCATGGCACTATAAGAACCTCTGAAAACACCTTTAGACTGCTTCCAGCATAGAAATACCTACAAAGAGCCCTAAAAAAGGGCAGACTATCCCTATAACTATGGTTTTAGGCTTCTTCAGATGTCAAG
>CAJTDK010000049.1 GCA_910575105.1 Lachnospiraceae bacterium | reverse complement strand
TGCAATTTATCAAGCGGTCTGTACATGGCATTTTAACTCCTCTGCAAGTATATTTTATAAGGTTATCTGCATGAAAAACGAATTCCAATGGTTCATTACCTTGCATTTATTATACGCCTAATTGAAAGAAAAATCAGTAAAATCAAGCATTTAAGACTTAATCAGCAGTCACTAGATAATCCAAGAAGATCCATAATCTTGAATTATTCACAGAACACCAGATTCAAACGTAAACGGTAGACAGGTTCTTTCCAAACTTAGTTGAATTCAGCGTAGAAAAGCTCATGGAACAATACTTTTGCCTTTAGTAACGCAAAACTGTTCCTACCATACATGATCCGTTTTATCACCTTTATCTTATTTACACTGCCTTCTGCCAAACCATTATTGTAAGAGTAGGAAATCCCATTTTGGGCAGCTTCTTTATCGTTACAGATACCTTCTATAAATGACTGCAGTTCAGGTATGTCATATTTTTGGGCGGATTTTATCCATGTATCTAGCTTTTCGGGTTTTTGCGAAAACATTACGGTATGGAATTCCAGCCAGCTTCCGGGCTTCATCAACCTCATGCTGCTTCTGCTGCACTGCCAGCTGGTGCTGCCTTTCCCGGGAGATAGCCCTGCTTTCCGGGATTTCATCTTCTGGTATGGCAAGGTATTTCCGAATGGTTGTGGGGCATGAATGCATCAATAGTGCAATATCGGATACGGTCAGCCCTTCTTTCCTTTTTTGATGGGCAAAGCGGATCCGCAGTGGACGGTTTGCCGTGTTATACAGGGCTTTCCTCTCTTCTGAAACCTCCTCCGTCAATGGGATTTCTATCCTGGCAGGAAATTCCCGGACCATATATTTATTTATGGCTTCTGAAAGGCCTTTTATCAAATGGAAGCGGTCGCTCACCTGGACTGCATCAGGGTGTGAGCCCTTTGCTGCCGATGAGTAAGTGGCGGCCCCATCCCTTGATATGACCTGGATATTAGGAAATGTCGCAAGCCAGTTGGTGACATCAGCGGTTTCCCTGGAAGGGATCAGGTCAATGATCCGATGGCTCTCAAGGTCGATCATGACCGTTCCATAAGAGAACCTTTTCCTGAGCGCAAAATCATCCACACAAACTTTTGTAATAGAAGACTTATCCACAATTGCCGGCATTTTTTTTAAGCAGGCTGCAAATACTGCTTTTACATACTGTGATATGTCCACTTTTTAAAAGCTTTGACGCGTTCAGGGAACTTAATTGTGCTGAAGTATGGAGGATATTTTTGACCAGACGGTCTGTCTTTTGGGCCTTTGGCGCTGCAAAAGGATGTACCTCGGCAAATGTCGTATGCTGGCACTGTGGGTTATCACAAAACATCTTCCGGGTAGTTACTAATAAAATAACCTTTTTCTCTTGGATCGGAAGATCCTGAATTTCCCTTTCATATACAGAATGGGTGCGCATGGACTTTGAACCGCAGAACGGGCATGCCAGCTCTTTTCTGCTGGATTGGATATGGAAAATAATGGCCTTGTCCTTCATCTGATATTGCACTAATTCATAATCTTTGTGAAGAAGTTTGATAAATTCATCCATATAGCCACGTCCTTTTCTATCATCATTAGTTATATTATATGACTTTTGGAAAATAAAATCAACTAAGTTTGGAAAGAGCCTCTGAGACGCTTACCGAAAAATTCACCGTGATTCGGGACATATTTCGCTTTGCCATATCACATCGGGAAGGGGATAAAAAAGGTTCTGGGGAGTCAAATCCACGAGACATTCCCAGAAAGGTAAAGCATCATTACAATAACAAGGCAACACACTAACTATCATTTCTGAAGGTGGTGATGTCCTACATTTCTATGATACATGGTGTCAGAGAAATATTTTTAAAATTTGCTTACAGCACCAAGGGGGAAGTCTGCCCTTTTTTCTCTCATCAAATATACTATTTGTTATATTCCGGTTAATTTAATGCTGTATTTTCGCTACTGATACCATACCACTACTAAGTTGTTAACATTGGATAGAATACAATAAAGAAGAGCCGGAGTAAAGAACTCCGGCTTAAAATTATGTTAGATATTATCATTTATCAAAGCAGCAATTTTAATAGTGAAATCCTCAAATATATGAGAAGGTATCTCGGCTTCAAAGGTATATTGGTTTGAGTCCTCTTCATCTTCAAAAGAATATGTCTGAACAGTTTTTGTCATGGGATTTACAATCCAGTATTCCCGAACTCCGGCAGTACGGTACTTGAATAGTTTTACGGAATAATCAATGCGGGCGCTGCCCGGAGATACAATCTCTATAATCCAGTCCGGCGGTCCTTCACATCCGCGATCAGATAAAATGTTTTTATTACAGATGATGGAAATATCTGGCTCAACCCATGTTTTATCATTGGAAGAAAGGTTTACAGCAAATGGGGCAGGATAGACTTTGCAAATGCCGTGATTATTCTTTATATGCTGTAAAATGGCAGAAGATAATGTTATGACAAGTTCCTGGTGAATGCGGGTTGGCGGAGCCATGTTATAAAGTCTGCCATCGATTAGCTCTGCTCGTTCGTTATCTGAAAGGTTCCAGTAATCTTCAGATGTGTATATTTCGTCTTTTGGTAATGGCATGTATTCACGTCCTTTCATTATGTGGATTTTCGGAGAGTTTTTCAATCATCATATGTTTAATGCAAAAGTAATCCTCAGGTATTGATATATACTATGAAATTATATCGTAAAATAACCAGAATGTACAGTGATGATTATACTTGGTCAGGACAAACGCATGAATGAATAAATTGTGAACAGACATCACCTTTACAGGAAATTTGTGGTATTCTTACAATAAAGGTGGTGTTTGGCGATGACAGAGATATTAAAAACAATAG
>CAJTDK010000048.1 GCA_910575105.1 Lachnospiraceae bacterium | reverse complement strand
CTTACCAACATAATCATAGCAAACTTGAGGCTCTTTTTTGTATAGAAATTGTTTCACTTATTAGGTGAAAAAGTAAAATGGTCAAAACACAGTGTTTATACGGCATTGAACACTGTTGAAAAAGATAGCGTGAATAATTCAGGATAAAGTCACCACAACAATAAAAACCAAAGAAGGTGCTGACTTTATGATAAACCAAAATACTGAGACTGACTATACCCCAATTGAATTTTCTGCTGTTGTTAAGAAACTTCAGATTGGAAAATTGCTACGTAAATCTAATATCACCAAAAACTGCGGCATTCCCTCTTACGAGATTTTTCAGTTTTTACTGCTGTTAGTATTTCAGGGAAAGAACCTGTTCCGTTTCCTGAATTCTAAACACAAAGACCAGGCGGTTTCTAAAAATACGTATTACCGGTTCTTAAATGATACGTCTTTCAACTGGGCTAAGTTTCTGCTGCTTCTTTCTGCCAAAGTAAGCAGCGTATTCTCTGCCCTGACCAGACCGGAACGGGTAAAAGTCCTTGTCCCTGATGATTCGGTCATCAAACGAAACCGCAGCAAGGCAGTAGAACTGCTCGCCAGGGTATACGACCATGTAGAACATAGATACCAAAAAGGATTTCCTATGCTCACCCTAGGATGGTCTGACGGCTACAGCTTTGTACCGGTAGGTTTTAACATGCTCTCTTCTGCAAAGAAAAGCAACCGGTACCAGGAGATGTCTGATAAAACCGACCACCGTTCTAACGGTTACAAAGCCAGAAAAGAAAGCATCCTCCCAAAGCCTGAGGCTGCCATGTTGCTGATCAGAAGGGCTTTGGACGCCGGTATACGGGCAGACTATGTCCTTATGGATACATGGTTTACTACGGAGCCAATGATAAAATCAATCGTTGAAACCGGGCTTGATGTAATCGGCATGGTCAAACAACTGAAGCAACGCTACATTTATAATGGCAGAACGTATGACCTTCCCGGTTTAAGGAAATTTGTTGACTTTTCAGGTGCACGCAATACATTTGGCTCCCTGCATGTGACAACAAAAGGCGGCATCCCTGTTAAAATTGTTTTTGTACGCAACCGCAATAAAAAGAGTGAATGCCTATATCTGCTGAGTACAGACAGTTCTCTTTCAGACGAAGAGATTGTACGTATCTATGGAAACCGCTGGTCCATTGAGTGTTTTTTCAAAGCCTCAAAATCATTTCTGAAACTCGGCACTGAATTTCAGAGCCGCACCTATGATGCAATGGTCAGCCATACCGCCATTGTATTTACAAGATATATCATTTTGGAATGGATCCGGCGTAACCAGAACGATGAGAAAACGTATGGCGAATTATTTTTCATGCTCTGTGATGATATACAGGACATGGATCTGACCGGTGCACTCCAAAGCCTCATGGCTTTGTTTTTGCATCAAATAGGAGAATTATCAGCAGATATCACAGCCTGCATAAAAAGTAAAGTAACTGATTGGATTAAGTCTCAAGCATTATTTATACAGGCTTTGTTTTGAAATATTTCTTGGGAAAGTTGAGGAAATAAGTAACAGGCATAGTTTTTTGCTATTCATTTAATTGTTCTCCTTTTTCATATATCCTGAAATTTTTAAAATGCTCTGGTAATTCATAAGCCATCCCCAGAGATTGTCCCTCCACATAGATTTCGTATCCTTCAGCGGAATGAATAAAATATGTATTGTCCGGATCCATCTCAAATGTTCCGTCCTCATCTATCGGGGGTGACGGAAAAGAAGGTTCAATAACAATAAACAGAGAAAACAGCATTACAGCGCATATAATCATCCCATGAACCCAAAGATGCTTTTTTTCTGTCTTCTTTTCCCCCGGTTCTTTCAAAATATAAGACAGCCGCACATCCAGATCTGAACTTCGCTTTCTTACAAAAGCGGTCAATCCGTCCGGGGTATTTCGTGTGGGGCCATTTGCCGCTTCGGCGATCTTCAGAATCAACTCCGCATAATCGGTACAGTTATAATCGGGATGCTCCCGCATGAGACGGTGATCATTTGCAAGCTCGAGCGTCAGGGCGTACTCCTTTTTCATGAGATAGATAAGCGGATTCCACCAATGGATACAGGACAGGAACTCAAGCAGCCATTTCATCCAAAGGTCATGATGCCTGTAGTGGTTTATCTCGTGCATGCAGATATAGTCAAGCTCTTCCTCAGAAAAACGGCCGTAAGACTTGGGAAAGATGATCGTCGGACCAGGAGCCCGCTGATCGCAGGCGATAGATCATAGGGGACGACGGCAATCTTTAACGGCTTTTTGCAGTATTTCCTGACGGATGCGGACAGGCTCGCGTAAGGAGCGCCTTACGTGACCGTGTATAGCTTAAGATGCCGGTGCAGACGGACGGTACGGATAAAAAGCTTCCCTGATCTGACAGCGGCCGCGATAAGCCAGCAAAGCATCAGGATGTCCGAGATTTTACAGCCGGATGCGCCGATATTCTTGGAGAAAATATCTGCCAAAGGCAGAAGGAGCTTCCGCGAATATATGGTGCAGGTGAAGGGAAATTGACGGGAATGCACATTCTGAGAAGGGTAATGGCAATCCCGGAAAAATCATCTTTGCACCGTAGACAGGCGGATGATCTAACCGGTATAAAACCAGGTATAAGTATCCGGCGAGAAAGGAGATCCCGAAAAAACAGGTAAGGAAAGGCCTCATGGATACTGACATCTATCTGCCCTCGATCTCTGCTTTTCTTTTGTCGATCATCTCCCTGAACTTCTCCAGCTTTGCAGGATCAGTCTCAGCGCTGATGAGGGAAGCGATCAGGGAGGAGTGGGAGGCGTCCCCGATGATATCCTTATAGGCCGCATCAAAGTATTCGTCTTTGGACAGCAGAGGACGGTAGCGTCTGCTTAAGACGGTTTTGCTGTGTACGATGTCCGCGACTTCGATAGCCTCTGCCTTGACCAGGACCCGGAGACAGGCCTGGACAGTATTGATGTTAAGACCTGCATGCCGGCTGACGATATCCGAGGCTTTGAGCGGGGCATCACTGTTCCAGAGAATCTTCATGACTTCCAGCTGCTGTTTGCTGAGTTTCTTTTTCACCGTATCACCTCACGATTCAAGTAGTATATTTTATCAATTACGTTTATATTATACTGGAAATATATATTAAACCTGAATTATTCACGCTATCTTTTTCAACAGTGTTCAATGCCGTATAAACACTGTGTTTTGACCATTTTACTTCTTCACCTAATAAGTGAAACAATTTCTATACAAAAAAGAGCCTCAAGTTTGCTATGATTATGTTGGTAAGCAGCCACACATAAAGCAAAGGAGAAGCCCTATGCATAGTTTAAAGGAAATTCAGTT
>CAJTDK010000047.1 GCA_910575105.1 Lachnospiraceae bacterium | reverse complement strand
GTTTTTAGAGAACTGTAAAAGGGATAGTGATTTGAAAATACATCTGTTAAATTTTATTGGATCGAGAAAAGAATTTTCTATATGTACTTAAAAAACCATTGACTTAATCAGCAGTCACTAAATAATATAGAGTTTAAATTCTGGTGAAATCCAAGACGCAAACTCAAAGGCTATATCTGTATGGGCATATGTACCGCCGTATCTCCCCGATTTTGATATAATACCGATTGCATCTGTTGCTTTTATCCACTGTTGCGGTGTCAATGTAAATGCATTATCTCCCGACTCCGCTGTAAACCTATCGAATTCGATAGGTTTAAAATTGGGATTATGAATTTGTTCCCACAAACCTAAAAATGAGATTGTGGAATGATTACGCATCCAGTTAGCAACTACGATAAAGGCATTGTCTGGATTTTTATATTTAGCAATATCCGTTAAAGAAATATAAGCTTCTTCATTTATGACATCACCCATTACTCTGATTTCTGTCCCATTGGCATCTATTTTCATATTTTTCATTATCTCCACCCACTTCCTTTACCGCCTTTTCATCTAAATTTCCAGCCATTTGCACAACTCCCTTCATCACATCACAACCGACAAACCATAATGTATTCTTCTTCATTTTCTTCAATGATTTCAAAACCTACTTTCTGATACATGCGAGCTGCATGATTTGCCTTCTGCACAGAAAGAGATGTCCGCTTATAGCCTTTATTCTTTAAAAATTCAAGCATATCTCTCATAAGTGCTGTACCAATGCCTATATTCCTGTATTCCTCATACAATGAAATAGCAAATGAGGGCGTTTCATCATCAATATGCCCGTAATCATCCATAATACGAACCCATACTGCACCTATGATCTTCTCTTTTATTTCCGCAACAAAACACCAATCATCTTCTTTCCCAAAATCTTTAATATATACTTGCAGCTCTGGCTGTTCAATAATAGATTTTGGCGGCTTGTCCATGCCCTCTGGAAGAAAAATTGCTTCATACAGAAAATCAGATAATATTGGATATTCATTTTTTTTAATTTCTCGAATTTTATATTCCATGTTTATATAAACCCTCATAATCTATCAATTCAACAAACGGAATTTAATTCTCAACAATTTAGCCTTTTGATTGTAGCACATTTTCGCAACCATTTCTATAGGCTGTCATCCATAAAAGCGGCGCAGGCACCATACCCAGCGCCGCTCTTATTTCAGTTAGCCCTTCACAGATTTTCATCTTTTTATTATCCTTCTCCCATCACCGTTCCCGGCCTGCCCTCTTCTTCCCCGGCCTCTCCCCTTCCTGCTCCTGCTCCGTATCCATCACCGGGGTATCCTTTTCATTCAGGTTCAGTTCGATATTCAGCGCATTAAGCCGTTCCGTCTTCTCCCTTAGCTCTTCTTCATAGGCAAACGGCTTTTTTACCTCTTCCTTTGCGTTCTCATACTGCACGGCGATCTCCGCCCTTTTCGTCCTGGCTTTTTCAAGCTCCGCCGGGATTTTTTCCAGCGCATGGTCGATACGGATCAGGTTCCCGGCAGCATCTGGCCCCAGATCCACCCTGTGCTTCCCCGCTCCGCAAAGGTTCAGGCAGTAATGTCCGTTTACCGGATCATAAAAGACTTCCAGCTGAAAGCCCCGGTAGCTGCCAATCCCGGTTGTCTGTGACAGGGAATTCTCCTTACAGACAGCAAGGAGCATCTCCCCTGCATCTGTTTTTTTCGTATAGGTTACGTCATTTAAGGTCATGGGGCAGAAAACTTCCCCGTCTTTCGGCCTGTTCTTTTCCGCCAGTACCGCATCTTTTTCATATCCCGCTATTCGTTCATCCCACTCCCTGATCTCTTTTGGATAATGTTTCAGTATCCTGTCTTCCAAGTCGTAATGCTCGGAAAGATAACTCTGCTTCAGCACCCGGAGCCTTGACACCTGGATGTCCAGGTTCATCTTCTCTTTAAAACGCTCGTCTCCGGTGGCCAGCATTTTCACCTCAGCGAAGGAGAGCACCGCTTCATCCACATCCTCTGCGGACCGGACCGGGCTTTTCCCCGTCATGATCTGGCTGATGAACCTCTGCTTTGATTCCACCAGCTGGAAGAGATAGGAATCAAAGGTCCGCTCTGTCACATAACGGTAGACTTCCACCTCCGGGAACATATTGCCCTGGCGCTCAATCCTCCCCTGACGCTGCTCCAGGTCAGTCGGTCATTTTTTGCGGACAGTTCAATACATACCTGTCTGCTTCGTTCTCTGCTCCTACGTTTCGTTTCTGTCCCTTGAGCCTTTCTTATCTTTTCCCTGCACCCTGGACAATACTTCGATATTGCGGAGCGGGGGACGTATTCAACACCGCACACTGTACAATTCTTAGGCTTTAATGCTGTCCACCGTTTTGTGGGTGTGATATGTAATTCACCGACAAAGCCGATGAATTTATAATAAATCTTAATTTCCTGTTTCACTGTTCCGTCTGCTGACTTCTCACGCTCCGAAACAAGTATCTTGTCTATCAGTGCATTTACAACAGTTGCGTCCAGTTCCTTTAAGCCTTGGTAATTACGGATAAGGGATAGGAAGTCACGGATTCCCTGCGATTTCTCGTAGCTTTCGTTGAGCGTTTCCGTTACCTCTTTTAAGCGTGCTTCGATTTCAAACTGTTCTTTCTGATATTTTCCCGACATCATCTCAAAATTCCGCTCGGTGATACGCTCCATGACCTTATCCTCATAGAGAGAAGAAAACAGCCTGTCAAGCTCCGCAAGGCGTTTGTTCAGCTTCTTTTGTTCTTTCTCCATCGCCTTTGCCTTGCTCTGGTCTGTCTCCGTGAGCCGCTTCTCAATCGCCCTCACCGCCCGCTCGTCATTCACCGCCATATCCGCAAAACGGTTGATGTCGGCAAGGACGGCATTGAATAAATCCCTCGCTTCAATGGCGTGTGCGGTACACATGACGTTTCCGTACCTGCCATAATTATTGCAGGTGTATTGTATGCAGTCGATGATGTCGGGGCGTTTCCTCCTATTGGCACTCATAGCCCGCAAAGCATAGCCGCAGTCCGCACATTTGATAACGCCTGAAAAAATATTCTCAAAGCCGCCCTTATTCTTTTCCCGCCTGCGGCTCGTCATAAGCTGTTGGACAGTATCAAATTCTTCTTGTGTGACTATGCCCTCATGAGTGTCGGGTATCACTTCCCATTCTTCTGGTAGCTTGGACGGTCTTTTCTTGCTTTTCATATTGGCGGCAATCCGCTTGTAGCCTGCAAGGTTTCCCGCATATATCGGGCTTCTTAGAATACTTCTCACACTATTTTCGCTCCAAATATAACGGTTTTCCTCGTTATCCTCAAAGTATCTCTCATAGCCTGCCGCCCCCTGCTCCGCCGCATAAGCGGCAGGGCGTAAAACGTGCTGGCTGTTGATGTGCTTGCGGATTTTTCCAAGTCCGTTTCCCGCCAATGCAAGGTCAAATATCTCCC
>CAJTDK010000046.1 GCA_910575105.1 Lachnospiraceae bacterium | reverse complement strand
TAAGGTTTATTAAAAATGTTTTCAGATAATTTATCATTTTGCTTGACTATTCGTTGATATAGAGCATATATAAATATACCATTCACAGGGATGGTTTCGTAGTATATATGGTAGCGGAAGGAAGTGATAAAATGGCTAAAATCAGCAGGATAGAGCCGAAAATACCGGCTCTGAAAAAGCGGCAGAAGGTGGCGGCTTACGCCCGTGTTTCCATGGAGACGGACCGCCTTGCCCATTCCCTCTCCGCACAGGTGAGTTATTACAACGAACTGATACAGGCGAACCCTGAATGGGAATTTGCCGGGGTGTACGCAGATTTTGGAATCAGCGGCACCGGGACGGCAAAGCGTGAGGAATTCAACCGCCTCATTGCGGACTGCGAGGCGGGGAAGATCAACATTGTCCTGACCAAGAGCATATCGAGGTTTGCGAGGAACACGGTAGACTTGCTCTCCACGGTCAGATATCTGAAGGAAATCGGCGTGGAGGTACGGTTTGAAAAGGAAAATATCCATTCCTTTTCCGGCGATGGGGAGCTGATGCTTTCTATCCTTGCGTCCTTCGCACAGGAGGAGGTGCGGTCGCTTTCGGAGAATTCTAAATGGGGCATCCGCAAAACCTACCAGAACGGCACGGACGGCGTGAGGAACAAGAAAGTCCTCGGATACCGTTACGACGGTGAAAAATATGTGGTAAAAGAGGACGAGGCAGAAACCGTGAGGTTTATATTTGAACAGACCGCCGCAGGCGTGGCGGCATCGGATATCCTTGTAGAACTGAAAAAGCAAGGGGCAAAGTCCTGGCGGGGATATGATTTCACTTACAGCCATCTGAATACCATTTTGAAAAACGAGATTTACATCGGTGACAGGCGGCTGCAGAAATGCTATGTGGCAGACCCCATCAAGCATAACAAGGTGAAGAACCGAGGTGAGCTGCCGCAGTATTACATTTCTGACTGCCACGAACCGATTATTGACAGGGAGATTTTTGCAAAAGTTCAGGATATCCTGAAAGAACGGGCGGAGGCTGTGCCGACGTATCCATTTACGTGGAAAATAAAGTGCGGGGTATGCGGGCATCCGTTTACGAGAAAGAAGGGCAGAGTCAGGGGAAAAACTTATATCCACTGGATATGCAGAGGCAAAAAGGAAGTGGGAATGACCTGCTCCAGCGTGAACTTCGGGGAAGAGGAACTGGAGGCGGTTTCGGCGCAGGTCCTTGGGCTGGATGACTTTGACGAGGAAACATTCGGGGAACAGGTCAGGGAGATTACCGTCCTGAAAGACGGCAACCTGCAGTTCCGCTTTTCCGATGGCGGCACAAAGGTCTGGAAGAACCTGCGGCTGCACCAGGCATGGCACGAGGCAACGGTTACGGACTGCTTTCAGGGGAAAATACGGTGCGCCATCTGTGGGAACACCTACCACAGAGTGAATTCCGGTGGCAGATGGGTGTACTGGTACTGCATCGGCAAGAAACGGAGCAATGTGGAATGCCACAATGTGAATTATGCGGATTTCAAGCTGCGGCGCATTTCCGCAAGCATCCTCGGACTGGAGGAATTTGACGAAGCGGAATTTGAAAGGCAGATAGAGGAAATCGTGGTGCTGGAGGACGGCAGCCTAGAATACCATTTTCGGGAAGGGAGGACGCAGACATGGCAAAGAATGTGACGACAATACCGGCCACGCGGAACCGCTTCACAGCGGACCCCATCAGCAGCCGGAAAAAGCGGAAAGTGGCAGGGTACGCCCGCGTCAGTACCGACATGGAAGACCAGCAGACCAGCTACGCCGCACAATGCGATTATTATACATCCTACATACAGAGCCGTGAGGATTGGGAGTTTGTCGGGCTGTATTCGGATGAAGGCATCAGTGCAACTTCCACACGGCACCGCGAGGGATTCAACAAAATGGTGGAAGATGCCCTGGACGGAAAAATTGACCTTATCATCACCAAGAGCGTTTCGAGGTTTGCGAGGAACACGGTGGACAGCCTTTCCACCATCCGCAGGCTGAAGGACAACGGCACGGAGTGTTATTTTGAAAAAGAAAACATCTGGACATTCGATTCCAAAGGCGAGCTGCTAATTACTATCATGTCCTCGCTGGCACAGGAGGAGAGCCGGAGTATTTCGGAAAACTGCACCTGGGGCATGAGGAAGCGGTTCGCAGATGGCAAAGTCACGGTGCCGTTTGGAAGATTTCTCGGCTATGATCGGGGCGAGGACGGGAACCTTGTCGTCAATGAGGAACAGGCGAAAATCGTGCGGGAAATCTACGGACTTTTCCTGCAGGGGAGGTCGCCATACCAGATAGCCAAAATCCTGACAGAAAAAGGCATCCCCACGCCGGGCGGCAAAAAGGTATGGGGCAAGGCGGTTGTAGAATCCATCCTCACAAACGAGAAGTACAAAGGCGATGCACTCCTGCAGAAAGTGTACACCACGGATTTCCTCTCGAAAAAGAAAAAGAAGAACGAGGGAGAGGTTCCGCAGTATTATGTGGAAGGAAACCATGAAGCCATCATACCGCCCGCTGTCTTTGATAACGTGCAGGTGCTGATGCAGTCGCGGGGCAAAGGCAGCAGCCGGAATAGCTGCGTGAGCATCTTCTCCAGTAAGATACGGTGCGGAGACTGCGGGAGCTGGTACGGCTCCAAGGTCTGGCATTCCAACGACAAATACCGCAGGGTGGTCTGGCAGTGCAACCATAAATTTGACGGCGGGGAGAAATGCACCACGCCGCACCTGGATGAGGAAACCGTCCGGCAGCTTTTCATAAAGGCGCTGAATACCATCAACCGGGAGAAGACCCGCATCCTTGCAGGTTTTGAGGAAATCAGGGACACGGCATTTGAAACCGGGGAGCTGGAGGCGGAGGCTCGGCAGCTTAACGGGGAGATGAACGTGGCGGCGGAACTGATACAGAAATGCATCGGGGAAAACGCCCGTGTTGCGCAGAACCAGAGCGAATATGCCAAACGCTACGATGCACTGGTAGGGCGGTTTGAAACGGCGAAAGCGCGGCTGGAGGAAGTGCGGGCAGCCATCACGGAGAAACAGGCGCAGCAGAAAATGATGGAGAACTTCATGGAGGAGCTACGGGGGCTGCCACAGCAGGTGGATTATTTTTACGAGGGAGCCTGGTACGCCATGGTGGATTTTGTAACGGTCTACGGCAGGGAAGATGTGCGGTTCACCTTTAAGAACGGGATGGAGGTTAAAGTGTAATCCCCTTGCAGCATTGTGCTGTAGGGGGGATTTAAACACACAAACTTGAATTTGTCATATAGTTTATTAATTTCAATCTGCACATCACAAATTTAGATTAAAAACATACTTAGCAGCCTCGCTGGTTTCATCTACAAATACTTTAGAAACATTATAAAAAAGCATCTCAAACTCACTTTAATGAATAATTAAGTTTCTACACCCCACGGAATTATATCTTTACCTTTATCATTGGGCTTATCTCTCCATGTTGTAAACAAAAATTTATCAAAATTATAAAAATCCGTTTCTCTGTACGGGTACTGGCGCTCAAAACTTCCTATATTTGTAATATATCCGGTATAAGTTGATCTTAATTCGTATTCCTTATATTTCAAACTAGTATTCAGTTGCTTATACAAGGAATAATTGAAAGCATCATCAATTTTCATATGCTTAATCATTTCTGAATATTCACCATCATAATCAACGAACAACACTAAATTGATAGCACATAAAGCAAACATTTCATTGTCTACCCTGCGCGAATAATAAGCTATTCCGTCGTACTTCATCTTTTTACATGCCATCATTAACGATTGTGAAATGATATATTCTGACTTAAATGTTCTATTTTCTTCTTTGATTACATAACAAGTTGCGATCGTAAGAAGATACAATTTCAACCAACAGTGTACTCTATCTTCTTCAAATTCATTTAAGCATCTAAAATCTCTTATAGATATTGCTAAATTGAAAATCCTCTGATTCCCTTCTAATAATATTGGCGAAACATTAAAATCTATTTCTGCTGGACATCCCATTTCTATCCAACAGCCGTATGAAGAATTAGCCAAATACATACTAGGATTCCCAGGAATACTAAATCTATAATTTCCTGATTTAGACCTCATTGAATTAGGTAAATGAAGCATATCTTTAGCTGTAAATGCTTTGTTGGGAGTTCCTAATCTGCTTCGGAAGAATTGCAGCTCATTGGCCTTAATTCCAGGAAAAGCATCACTGTTAATAACTGAATTTACTGCAAATGAGTTATCTCCTATATCTCTTACCAATTCAAAAATAATGTTGTTACTTTCTGCTATATCAGCCTTATAATATAAATCTAAAGATTCCAATATTTTTGTACTAAAAAAATTTATAATTCTCAGACTTTCATCATCAGCATTAGCGTTTTTTGCCTGTTCCATTACTATATTATATTTCTTTTCCAAATCGTTTCGATAATCTATGTCTTTGTCTATTTTAAATGGAGCATATAATTCTTTACATATAAATCCATTGTTTAACCATGTTAATTTCATTTTGTGATGCCACCTTTTCTTATTTTTCTTAAAAAAGCACATTTTGTATCCTTCTGAGTTAATATATTTTTTTTCTATAAATTCCGATTGAACAAAATCGCTGCGCGATGGCCTGCCAGGGCTGTGGCGCAGTTTTTACGTTCCTCTAAATAAAAGCAGTGGAAAAATCTTCCGCAATACGGTATTGTTAAGTT
>CAJTDK010000045.1 GCA_910575105.1 Lachnospiraceae bacterium | reverse complement strand
GAATGATTCTTTGTTTACTTTAGCAGATCAGTTTGTTGCATATAAAAGGCAGAATGGACGCGTATACCAGACAGGCGCTTATTATCTGGAAAAGTATATCCAGTTTGCATATTATTCCTGCTCCACTTACAAGAAACGCTCCCGGACAGCCTGCTCCATGCACTCTATCAAGCACAACCGTTTAGAGGCCGCCGTTCTGTTCGCTATCCAGTATCAAGTGAGTACCGCCGTTTCCTATTCGGAAATAGTAGCCCGTATCAATGCGGCCCCGCTGAAAAAAAGTCAATCCCACCGCCTTAACGACCAGATAGCCGCAAAGGAAAAGGAATTGACGAAAATCACCCGCTACAAGCAGTCACTGTATCAAGACTGGAAAGACGGAGAAATCTCCCAGCAGGAATACCGGGAAATGAAAGCCGATTATGAGCGGCAGGCCGCCTAGCTCTCGGATTTGCTGGCCCGGCTGACGGCTGAACGGAAACAGCTTTCAAACGGCGTTGACCAGCAACATCCTGCGCTGGTAGCCTTTGCGAAATATCAGAACATTGAAAAGCTGACCCGCGAAATTCTGATTGAATTGGTAGACTATATCAAGATTTACGAAAACGGCAATATCAGCGTTCATTTTAAGTTTGCGGACGAGTTCCGCCGGATTGCCGAGTACATTGAAATCAACACCACTGACACCGCCGAGGCGGGCTAACCCCCGCCAAAGCATGAAATCCTTTTGACAGTGTGTTTTCCTAATAAAACGCAATCTTATGCTTGCTACGAAAGTTTTTCTTATTACCTACAATGCCGGAAATACCAATTTTGCCAAATTTCCACAAAAGAAAAACGCTGCAATCGAAAAAATTGCAACGCTTCTTAGTCCCTATTCAATTTTAGCTGGACAGTGATTATTTTTCCTCACCCTCAACTTCTGCGATCTCCCGTGCCGTGGCGGTGACTATCCGTATTCCTGTATTGCTCATGTCGTCCAGCAGTGCGTCAAGCTGCCGCCGCTGGGTATTCTTCCCGGTGGGTTGCTCCATAAGGAATTGATCTACCGAGATATTGTAACGCAGCATAAGCTCAAAGAATATCTGTAAGCTGGGGTGCTGTCCCTTATTCTCAATATTCGCAATATTCGCAAGGTAGCGAGGGGATATATACATTTCGTCACATACCTTTTTCCGGCTCTCTTTGTGCCCTTTACGCGCTGCTTTGATTGCTTCCCCAAAAGCCTTAAAGTCATATCGTGGTACTGGTCTTTTTGCCATATTCATTCACCCTATTACATTTTACTGTTCACCTTTCTTTTTGGATATATCTACACAGTTCTATTAGTTGGTTAAAATAATTCTTAATTGTCCAGATAGAACCTTGTATTTATTCGGATAACCGTATATAATTATAGCGATTGAACTTATGGAAAGGGTGAATGAAAATGTTTGAGTATATTTCTGCCCCGGAAGCAGCGAAAAAATGGGGTATTTCAGAAAGACGGGTGCAAAAGCTATGTGAGGAAAACCGCATACCCGGCATAGCAAAGTTTAGTCGTATGTGGTTGATACCAAAGGACGCAGAGAAGCCTATGGATAAAAGGAAAAAGCGAAAAGGCGGTGCAGACAATGAATAGTAAAATATTATTAGTAGACGACGAAAAAGATATTTCTGATCTGATAGAGGAAGCATTACGTCAAGACAACTTTGTAGATATTCAAAAAGCATACACAGGAAAGGACGCAGTTCAGATATGCAGGGAATACCAGCCGGACGTGATTGTATTGGATATTATGCTGCCGGATATTGATGGGATCGAGGTATGTAAACAGATACGGGAAATTTCAATTTGTTCTATCCTGTTCCTATCTTCAAGGAATGATGATATTGACAAGATACTTGGGCTTTCCAGTGGGGGTGATGATTACATTACAAAGCCTTTCAGCCCACGGGAAATTGTTTACCGTATCAAAGCGCAGCTTCGCCGCCAGCAATACCAATCTGACAAAAGCAAAAGTCTGAATGGTTTACTGGCTGTTGGCTCCCTTACACTTGATAAGGAAAGCTGCCGGATTTATAAACAAGGACAGGAAATCGAACTGACAGGGCGTGAGTTTTTATTATTGTCCTATCTCATGGAAAATGCAGATAAGATCATCAGCAAAGAACGGCTGTACGAACAGGTATGGGGAGAACATAGTTGCATTTGTGATAATACGATCATGGTACATATCCGACATATCAGAGAAAAGATTGAGGATACTCCGTCTGCTCCAAAGCAACTGATTACGATAAAAGGTTTGGGCTACAAATTAAAGAAAAGGACTGATTAAATGAAGCAATCCGGCTACCGTACCACCTTTCATATTTATTTGATATTTTTCTTATCACTTTTAGGAACCCTCATTGCCGTGTGTTGCCTTTTGGCAATGCTGATTACTGCGACAAATCCAAACGGTAAAAATGTCCGTAGCGACCAGCCTAAAATTTTTACACGGGATTTTTCAAAATACATTGTTTTCGTAAACGACACCCCTAAAATAAAACAGACAGGGCTTGAATTATTACAGGAAACCCATGTAGGGCTGCAAATTCTGGACGCTGCCGGAAATGAAGTATATGCGTATCAAAAACCAAATAACGCACAGGACTATTATTCTAATACCGACCTTTTACAGCTTTATCAGACGGGACACTTTGACAATGCAAGCCCGGAAGATATGACTGCTTTTATTGGTGTCATAACAGGAAACGAAAAAGACTATGCCTATGTTCTGTATTTCCCTATGAACATTCAAAAAGTAACCATGTATTTAAACGGAGAACGGTTTGCAGGCGGGAAAAAGGTAATCATTTTCATTATCGGCATTTTATTAGTAATCGTCCTTTTCTTAGGATTGGGCTATGGACTATTGGTAACAAAAGCAATCAGCAGATTATCCGCTTCCATTCGGGATATTTCGGGACGCTGCTATCTGCCCGCCAAAGAAAAAGGCGCATTTCGAGATTTGATAAAAAGTCTGAACGAATTGGACGGGGAAGTAAGGGCGAGTGATCGTCTGCGTGAAAAAACAGAAAACCTACGCCGGGAATGGATTTCTAATATTACCCATGACTTAAAAACTCCTTTGTCCCCGATAAAAGTGGAAGAGGATGGAGGATGGCCAATATGGAATCATGGTGCAGATAAATCAGTTGGTCAATCGTTGGAAAAGCTTATTGAATTATCTGAGAAACCACAAGAAGCCATGTCTTTGCTTAAAGATTTTATTATGGCGCCAAAGTATTCTGCGAGATGGCAGATAGCTGAAAAACTTTTGGTTCTTTCTGAAAATCTTGTAGGAGAAGATGAAAAGTTAAAATGTTATGAAGTGATTGTTAATCATTATAAGGAAATGATGAATATTCCTGAAAAATTAATAGATAGATATTGTAAATTGAAAGACGAGGAGATGACAATAGAAGAAGCTTGTTTTGCGATGTTACTTGGATATATAGTTTATCCTCAACATTACATTTCACAGAAAAGTATGGAGTTATTTAGTTGGGTGATGGCATGCAATGAGAAGTTAGTGCCATTATTAGTAAAATATAGTTGGTCAGATAATCTTGAAATTGCAGAGGTTTGCTCTTCTTATTGTTTGAAATTATCAGAACAAAATAACCGTGTTTTGATGAAGGAACTTGAGAAAATTCAGAATCTTAGAGAGTTGATTATCAAAAATCAATGGATGATTGTAAAAGGAAATATGTATCTTGTGATAAAGAAATATAAGGAGAGAAGCACTAAATTAAAGGAATGTTTTGAAAGCATCTCCAAAGAAATCATAAAATCAAATACAAATTGCGAAATGGTTGCAATTACAAATGAATTAAAAAAGATGCAGATAATTAATCAAAAATATCATTGTATGGATGAAAGATTTTTTCAAATTATCTCTAAGACGGCTCAAATGCAATATGAACTTTTAGATAATGATGCGCAAGAAAAATTTGAGCAATATGTAGAAAGATTATGTGCAGGCTTTCATGATAGTAGTTTAAAACAGGTATTGTGGAGAAGTAGATGGTATGGTTGCATGAATGGCTTAGAGTATCAGATATCCGATGAGAAAAAATTGCAAGAAGTTCTCAATGCGTTAAGAAGAGTAAACTGGTCATTTCCAGTACCTGAAGCAAATAATAATTATGCAAAAAAATATTTTTATAGCATAAAGAAGATGCTTTTAGATAGTGATAGCAGACTTTTAAACAAAATTTTTGGAGGAGAAAAAAATTTTCTTGCATATCAGGGGATAAATCTGAAAGGAAACAATATAGAAACTATTTCAATTAGAGCTTTTTTGGTAGAAAAACAAATAACAGAAGAAGAGTTGCTGGAAATAATACTTACAACAACAATGGACTATGCGGTAGATGATTATTCTCTTGAAAGTGCAGGGATACATACTTCTGCTATTAAAGAAATTAGTTATCCTTGGACTCCGGGCGCTATTATTGGCTTTAATATTTCGAGTAAGATGTTAAATTTGGGTATATTAGCTGAAGTTGGAGTTTGAAAATAGACTTTTTCGGTTGCATTATAGTATTGTAAATAATAAAATGCATTTTATGGATGGAATTTCATCAGTGGCGATAGAAGATTTGGTTCATATGAGAAGTATGCCTAATGGAAGAATGGACTTGCTCACAGTAGACGAAAGTGCCCGATTAAATGCTAATATGATGGTGCAAATGGATAGAATGTTGGATGAGATATTGGGTGAAGATGTGCAGTAACAAATTTCTGAAATTGTTGTTTTTTTAAATTTATCCTGAATTATTCACGCTATCTTTTTCAACAGTGTTCAATGCCGTATAAACACTGTGTTTTGACCATTTTACTTTTTCACCTAATAAGTGAAACAATTTCTATACAAAAAAGAGCCTCAAGTTTGCTATGATTATGTTGGTAAGCAGCCACACATAAAGCAAAGGAGAAGCCCTATGCA
>CAJTDK010000044.1 GCA_910575105.1 Lachnospiraceae bacterium | reverse complement strand
CACAAGAACCTTGACATCTGAAGAAGCCTAAAACCATAGTTATAGGGATAGTCTGCCCTTTTTTAGGGCTCTTTGTAGGTATTTCTATGCTGGAAGCAGTCTAAAGGTGTTTTCAGAGGTTCTTATAGTGCCATGAATAATTCAGGTTAACTGTGCCGGAGCATGAGGAACATATATTATCAGATATTTCTGAATATCTGAAGGTGAAAGGGGGTTATACGGATATAAGCTCCGTGCAGGATACGACATTGGTATTTCCAAATCTTGAAATAGATTTATTCCACAGAGAAGTAAGGCAAAATGGTAGGTCTGTCAGATTCACAGATTTAGAGTTCCGGCTTCTCCATTATTTAGCAAGCCAGCTAGGACGTGTATTTACCTATCAGCAGATCTATGAAGGGGTGTGGGGCGAGGAATATGCCCATGAAAAGGGAAATATCATGTCCCACATCCGCCATATCAGGAAAAAATTAGAATCTGAAATAGGTTCTAATGATTACATAGAAAACATAAGGGGAGTAGGATATCGATTTAAAAAGCCAATGACCGACAGTTCTTAATAGCTGCCGGTCATTGTTCTGCTCTGCCAAGAAGATAATCGGCACTGACCTTAAAATAATCTGCAATCACAGCAATCTCATAATCAGGAACAAACCGTTCTCCCCGTTCTATTCTTAAAATCGTCAAATCACTAAACTCAATCCCGCTTAATGTCAGCCTGGCAGCCAAAATGCGCTGGGAAATCTTCTGTTGCTGCCGTAACTGTTTCAATCGGCTTCCTATGATATTCTTTGACTCACCATTCCAATATATTTTCATGCCCTTGCTCCATAAAAAACTTCTAAAGATGAATGATTTATGATTGATTGTACCGGATTGAAATGATAATATACTTCTAAAGATGAAGTTACTTAAAATTTTGCATAATAGGGCAGTTAAAATGTAGAAACTATAATCATATGCAATGGATTATGGAGTTCTGTTCTGCAGCATAGAAAGGAGAAGCTCATGGAAAAACTGGTATGGAATAAGGTAAAGCAATTTTTAGAGGTATTGAGATGTGAGGACATTGACAGGGATAGTCTTGTGGATACAAGGGAGCTGCAGGAAGCAAAACAAAGGCTCTCTGATAAAAGCGGCCTTTATCAGCAGTGTATCGTAAATGCCCGGGAGGAAGAGCAGGAAAAAATTAAGGATTACGTAGAAGCGCTGAAAGCATATTCCTTTGAAGAATGCCAGCAGGCATATCTTCAGGGAATGGTGGACTGTATGCTGGCATTATGCGGCGCCGGAGTCCTGAGACCAGGAAAAGAATTGGAAACCCTGCTTGGGACACTCATACAACCCAAATCTTAAGAAAGTGATCCCTATATCTTACCAGAATCCCTTTTCTTGTGAAAATATAATCAAAAATACAGAGAGGCTCAAGAATCATTGTCGATAATGGATTCCTGGGCTTTTCTTCTCTGTTTTCCAGTAATGTCCGGGCATTTTCCAGAAGGATTTTCAGCTCTTTTGGCGTGCATTGCGGCAGTAAACGGATCAGCTGAAGATATGTACTGTTTTCTGTATTCTGTTTCGGGCGTATAAATGCATCCGCTGAAAGATTGAGGATCAGTATAATGCGGCAGAAAAGCTTCAAGCTTGGTATGTTCTTACCACGTTCCACATTGCCTAAATAAGAAAGGTTGCAGTTCAGTTTTTCTGCAAGCTGTTCCTGTGTAAGGTTCAGATCCAGTCTCCCATTTCTGATAAATTTTCCCAGTCTGTTATTTGAAAAGATCATGTGCTGTATTCACCTCCATTGAATCTAGTGTATTACACCAGATTTGAAAAGTAAAAATAGTATTACACCATAATAAAAATGGTGTAATACAGCAGATTATGGAGAGGAATGCGTTAAGGAAAGAGAAAACGATTTGAAAGGTGCGTCTGCTTCTTGCTGAATTTTACAGAGCTTCTTCTAAATTTACGTAAACAGTTAAAAAAATTGCAGTTTCTTATGCGGTAAAATACCGTCTTAAATATGGTGTATCACACCATGAAGAATATAGAATAGGATTATTCAGAAGGAAAGCAGCCCGGAGTGGAAAAGAAACAAGGGGATGCTTTTCTTATTCTGGAAAATATGCGGGCAGGATCCGTGCGCCTCCGTTATCTGAACTGATTTTATGAACCGAAAATTCAGCAGATTAGAGGAGGTACCATATGAACTCAAATGAAATGAAGAATGAAAATATTGCTGTGGCAGAGAAAATAATTTCCTATCGTATCACCGGGAGCTATACGATGATTTTTGTTCCCGCCTTAAAGGTCAATACGATATTTTCTATCATAGAATCAGGGAGAACCTAGAAAATATAGGATTTTGGGATGAAGCTGTTGTACTATATGTCATAGAGATGCTGCGCTTTACGGAAAGGAGCGCAGAGCTGCTCCATGAGATCCGAAGAAAAGGTGACGCACCGATTCTGTTTATCTCCGGCGCCAGGACAGAAACGATCAGGACGGCGGAGACGGTACGTGCAATCAGAGGAGGGGCAGACGGATACCTTGTTAACAGCCAGCCGATGGAGGAAATTGCGGCAGAAGCAAAAGCTCTGATCCGTTTGCAGACGCGCGTTCAGAGGCGGCCGGAAATATGGACGTATCAGGAGCTTCAGATTATGCCGGGCAGGAGGCAGGTCTTCCTTAAGGGAAAGGAAATCTCCTTGACCCGCATGGAATTTGACATTGTGCAGTACCTTGCCATGCAGAATGGGAGAGCCGTTACATATCAGGAATTATATGAAGCGGTATGGCACAGCGAGTACCTGTTTGATGATGACAGCATCATGGTACATATCCACCGTATCCGCCGGAAACTGGAAATTGACAGGAAACATCCCTTTTATATCCAGAATGTATACGGCGTAGGCTATCGGTTCGGGTGCTGTATGCAGGAAAAATTTTAGAAGTATCATAGGCTTGTTGCAGCCTGCTATGAATTACTTTGTAAGACAGCGCCAGACGGCGCTGTCTTACAAAATAGTTCATGACAGGTACTTCAGATATAGATAATTCATGATAAAGGCATTACAAACATACAATATATACGAAAAGAATAATTGACGAATACTATATCTTGTGATAAGATAAGAATGAAATTTGTATTTGTATTCATCCAGAGGGTGGATAGCGCATTTTAGTTTCGGTTTTGTACCGAAAGAAAACGATAAGGAATCAGGGGATTCCTGTCTTTCACAGGGAGTAAGGATGGAAAGCATTTAGAATGGCATGTTCTGGGTGCTTTTTTTGTTGTTTCCGGGCATATCAGGAATGCTTTTTGTGGAATTACTTTGTAGGATGATCAGATGCAAAGTGCAGCCTGTGTAAGGAAAGCAGTGAAGGAGGTGGCTTACCGCAGATCATGAAAGGAAGGAGGAACGAATAGGAAGAGGCAGGCTGAAAGAGAATCAGGAGACAGTGGGGCGCATTTAAGGAGGAAATCTTTAAATGCTTTTTTTGCGCCAAACGATACAGGACAAAGCCGGAGGGCTGGTCTTGTAACCATGCAGATCAGGAGGAGGATATATGAATCAATCAATTATGATGGGACGTCTGGTCCGTGATCCACAGATTAATTATGTTGAAAACAGTAAGGGCGATGAGATGGCAGTTGCAAATTTCCGTCTTGCCGTAAACCGGAAATTCAGTGACGAGACAGATTATTTTCCATGTTCGGCATTTGGCCGGCTGGCAGAGTTTGCGGAGAAATACCTGTTCCAGGGGATCAAGGTTGTTGTGAACGGACGGATGGAGAATAAAGACGACCTTGATTCGGATTATTTTAAGGATTCAGGAAATGCTTGATCCGGATGCGCTGATTATGTTGTGTGCCCCAACCGGAAGAGCCAGGCGGCGTATGTACGAGAAAAGTATTACATGTATATTTCTGCCTCAAAGAATGGGGAACAGTATCTGGACAGTCTGGGAGGTATGGCTGGTGCAAGTAGGGAAGGAAGCTATGAGAAGGGGTATTTTCTTCTTCCGGAATCCCTTATAAACCCCAAAACAGAGAAAGAGAAACGGCAGGAGGGTATAGTATAGATGGGTGAAGATATTATGTTATGCCAGAAGGAAATCCGGCGTCTGCGGTGCGTGGTAAGGACATATGAATCACAGATGCGCGAACTGGAAAATGATCTGGAGCAGATGGCGGGAAATCAGATGCTTGGAGACGAAACAAGACGGGCTGCCAGAGAGATTTATAAAGTCTGGCGGCGGATACAGGAAGATTAGGGGAAGGAGGCACTTATGCCGAAATTTGTGGAGATTGATTTGCTGGATAATCTGGAAAAGATTATGAAAAAGAATACCCAGAGCTATCAGGGGGATTTTTCGTACGACCGGAAGGAGCTTGAAGAAGTAGCAGCCAAAGCGGATACGCTGCCTCTCAGGGAGAGGACGTATCTCTGGATGTCCCGTCGCTGTGGTACCTGGTGCCTGAAAGAACGGAGGGTGTACCTAAAGGTAACAGCAGCGCATCATATCTGGACTTATTATTATGGCGATGGGAGAAGCGAGAGGATTTTAGCTTATGCTGTAGAAGTGACAGGTCTGGAAGACGGGAAGGTAACTGGAAATTTATATCCGTTTGATTACCGGGAGCATGTGGAGTATGTGAAGAAAATGTCTGTATCGGTAGAAAAGGTGAGGGTTGTCTATGAGAAAGGCGAGTATTACCAGAAGGTAGATGATCGGATTCGCAAGGAGGAACATAAAATCTTTGGCAAATTTTTATATTCCGAGTATGTGCCAAGTGACAGTGTGGCGCTGGAAACGGTCCTGCGGCAGGAGGAACGGAAAAGGAGAAAAATGCGGCGTGGGAAGATTGAGAACCATATCCGGAATATCCGTAAAAATGCCGCATAGCTATCAGAATGGTATTTCATGGGATACAGCAGCCTGGAAAGGCTGTTGTGTCCGCTGTCAGGGTGGAACCGGTGATTCTTGTGGATTCTTTTAGGAATATGTGATAAGATAAAGACAAGGAGAAAATAGACGGATGAAAGTGGAAAATATACTTGCGAAAAACATTGCAGCAGCCGGAGACCGGGCAAACTATGATGCGGCTTGTAAACGGCTGCTTGCAAATAAGATTATCCTTGCATGGATTATGAAAAGTTGTCTGGAGGAATTTCGGGATTTTGCGGTAGATGAAATTGCTGAGAAATATATAGAAGGCAGTCCGCAGATTGCACAAATGGCAGTAAATCCGGATGAAGTGAACGATTTCAAAGGAGAACAGATTGAAGGCAGTAAAACAGAAGACAGCATGATGAGAGAGGGAACGGTTACCTACGATATCCGTTTTTATGCCCTTGTTCCACAGTCGAAAGAAACCATAAAATTGATTCTCAATGTGGAAGCACAGAGCGATTTTTATCCTGGATACCCAATTATCAAGCGGGGGCTTTATTATTGCAGCCGGATGATTTCATCCCAGTATGGGGTGGAATTTATGGATGGGCATTATGAGAAGATACGGAAAGCTATAAGCATATGGATTTGTGCAGACCCGCCGAAGTACCGTGAAAACACGATTACAAGGTATGCAGTCCGGGAAGAAAATATAGTGGGGGATACAGCAGAAAAAAGAGAAAATTATGATTTAATAACAGCCGTGATCGTATGTCTTGGAAATGCGGGAGACGATAAGTATACAGGAATCTTAAAGCTTTTGGATGTTTTACTTTCGTCAGAGAGGAAACCTGACGAAAAGAAAAGGATTCTGCAGGATGATTTCAATATTAAAATGACAAGAGAGTTAGAAAGCGAGGTGCTCTTGATGTGTAATTTGAGTAAAGGAATAGAAGAAAAAGGGATTAAGGAAGGAATCAAAGAAGGGATCAAAGAAGGAATTCTGGCATCTATCCAAAATCTGATGGAAAGCATGGGATGGAGTGCAGAGCAGGCAATGGCGGCACTTAAAATCCCGGAATCTGAACAGATTCAGTATGTCAATGGATTAAAGAAATAAACAGATATCGTTGAAGGAAAATTAGTTGCCAGGTGCGCATAATTGATGAAAAATCCTATATTATGCACATCCCTAAAAAGGGATGTAGCCTGGAAAAGGGTAGTGTAAAATAGTTTGTGTCTTTGGTTAAAAATGGCTCCTTTTTGGTAAGAATTAAGATATGACAATTCTTACTGAAAAGGAGTATTTTTATGGCAGTTGCAAAGGAGCAAATTCGACAAATTATTTCACAAAATAACATTAGCAGCGTGGCAGATGTTTATTCTCTTCTCAGAGAAAGTTTCAAAGACATCCTTCAGGAGCTTATGGAGGCAGAACTGGATGCTACTCTGGGATATGAGAAAAATCAAAAAGGTGATTTACTGACAGACAATAAGAGAAATG
>CAJTDK010000043.1 GCA_910575105.1 Lachnospiraceae bacterium | reverse complement strand
GAGGAAAACTACAAGTATGAGAGACTATATAGGAATCTTTATAATGAGGATTTCTACTTACAGGCTCTCCAAAACATCTACGCCAACAAGGGCGCAATGACACCCGGCATAGATGGGCTGACACTCGACGGTTACGGTAAAGAAAGAGTGGAGCGGATTATCCATGCGGTGAAAGACCACAGCTATCAGCCGAACCCCGTCCGCAGACAGTATATTAAAAAGAAAAATGGGAAAATGAGACCGCTTGGAATATCGTCGTCAGACGACAAACTGGTAGAGGAAGTCATTAAGATGATTCTTGAAAGTATTTATGACCCGACTTTCTCCAATTATTCACACGGTTTCAGACCCGGCAGGAGCTGCCATACGGCACTTCTACAGTTACAGCAGAATTTTACAGGTGTGAAATGGTTCGTGGAGGGAGATATAAAATCGTACTTTGATACGATAGACCACCACAGCCTTGTAAATATCCTGCGCAGGCGGATTAAAGATGAAGCCTTTATTGAGCTGATTTGGAAATTTCTCAAAGCAGGGTATATGGAGAACTGGGAATATAACGCCACTTTCAGCGGCATAGCCCAAGGTTCTGGTATCAGCCCAATCCTTGCAAATATCTACCTTAATGAGTTTGACAGATTCATGGAGGACTACAAAAAGGGATTCGATAAAGGCATGGGCAGGAAAAGGAACAATGAGTACTCCAGAAAACAGTCATACCGCCAAAGGTGCAAAAACAAAATCCGAAAAGAATGGAGCGGCTACTCTGATACAGAAAAACAGGAAGCAGTGCGCCGACTGGCAGAGTTAAAGAGGGAGTTCCAGAAAATCCCTATGGGCGACCCGATGGACACAGGCTATAAGCGGATACAGTACGTCCGTTACGCCGATGATTTTCTTATTGGCGTAATTGGAAGTAAAGAGGACGCTGAAAAGATTAAGTACGATATTGGGAGATACTTTGAGGAAACGCTGAAACTGGAATTGTCTGTGGAAAAGACGCTCATCACGAACAGTGACGACAAAGCGAGGTTTCTCGGCTATGACGTTACGGTATGCAATGACAGTGCGCTGAAAAAAGCCAAAGGAAAAGGGACTGTTAAAGCCTACACCGGCAAAATCAAGCTTTACCTGCCAAAAGAGAAATGGGTGGGGAAACTGTTAGGTTACGGTGTGCTGAAAATCGTGTCAAGGACAAGGGAAAAAGAAGTCTGGAAGCCGTTACAGCGGAACGACTATATTTTCCTGCCAGTACATGAAATGGTACGGAAATATAATGCGCAGATTCGGGGGATTTACAATTACTACCGTCTTGCGAGCAATGTCTCCGTACTAAATAAGTTCCATTATGTCATGGAATACAGCCTGTACAAGACCGTTGCGGCAAAATACCGTATCACAATGACAAAAGCGAAGCTCAAATATACCAAAAACAAAGAGTTCAAAGTGCCGTACAAAACACAGAAAGGTACTAAATATGCAGTCCTCTACAATGAGGGATTCCGCAGGGTGAAGTACGCCCTTGGGAGTTATGCAGACATCATACCCGAATATGAGCAGATGAACAAGCCGAAAGAACTGTTTTTCAGGTATAAGGCAAATGTCTGCGAAATGTGTGGCGCATATGTGCCAGCGGTTAAGGTGTATCAAGTAAAGAGTATGAGCGACCTTAATGTTAATACAGAATGGGGAGCGATTATGAACAAGAAGAAAAGAAAAACGCTTGTAGTGTGTGGAGACTGCTATGACAGAATCCATAAATAACTGTAGAGGATGTATAGTGGGGAGCCGTATACATCGAGAGGTGTACGTGCGGTTCCGGGGCGAGGGTTCGGAAACCTGCTGTCGTGAGACAGTAAGGCGCCGGATTCTTAGCCTACAATATCGGGCAGATACCGAAGTTTGAAAAGCTCATAGCCACCATAAGGAGCCGGGAAATCTCCGCTTCAATCATCTTGCAGTCACAGAGCCAGCTAAAAGCGATCTACAAGGACAACGCCGACACGATCACCGGGAACTGCGACACGACCCTTTTCTTGGGCGGCAAGGAGAAAACGACGCTCAAAGAAATGTCGGAGCTTTTAGGAAAGGAAACCATAGACAGCTTCAACACGTCCGAAACGCGGGGACGGGAGCTTTCCCACGGGCTGAACTATCAGAAATTGGGAAAGGAGCTTATGACGCAGGACGAGATCGCGGTCATGGACGGGGGCAAGTGCATTTTACAGGTGCGCGGGGTGCGCCCGTTCTTTTCGGATAAATTCGACATAACGAAGCACCCGAAATACAAGTACCTCTCCGACGCAGACCCGAAGAACGCCTTTGACATGGAGAAGCACATCAAACGCCGCCCCGCCATTGTGAAGCCGGACGAAGAATTTGACTACTACGAGATTGACGGGGAGGGCTTACAGGAGGACACAGACCATCAAGTGAAAAGCTAAATTGTTTCCCTTATCCCGCGCTTGCGAGAGGGTATAGCCAAACTCAATATCTGCCGTTTCATAGCTGCACCCAAAAGAGGACACCAGCATTTTTCCGTCCGTCTTGTCCGGGTTTTCGATATAGTCAAGGGCTTTGCTTAGAGTGCTTTTAACAGGCTTAATCTTTGTAACCGCCATATCTCCGCAAGCACCCCCTTAATTTCCTCTATATCCTCTTTATAGGCGTTTCCCGTCGCGTTTACGCGACGTGCGATCTGATTGACATTGACCCCGATCTTCTGTATCTCCGTTGTCATTGCCTTTATGTCTGTATGGTCTACTTGGATAATGTACCCGTCAATGGCGATCTTGCGCAGATACGCCGCCATGTTGCTTGTGGGGACGAGCTTCATTTTTTCCTCAATCAGTTTCCGTTCTTCCTCTGTCACATAGAATTTGACCTGTACCGTCCTTTTGCGTCCGTTCATGGGTTTTCGCTCCTTTCCGTTCTCTAAGAGGGTTTGGGACACTTCCCAACAAGCAATTTCTGACCGACCGGGCGGGCAGAAATACGGAAAAGGGTACTCTTTTCCTATGCTTGCTACGAAAGTTCTTCCTACTACCTACAACACCGGGAATGTCTGATTTGGCGAATTTCCGCAAAAGAAAAACGCTGCAACTGAACAAAATTGCAACGCTTCTTAGTCCCTATTCAATTTTAGCCGGACAAGGGCTATTCTCCCTCACCCTCAACTTCTGCAATCTCCCGCGCCGTTGCGGTGACTATCCGTATTCTTGCCCACCAGAGCCTCCGCCGCAGCCGCCTTCTCCGACTCCGACAAGCCCGCGAACGCCACCCTGCAGTCCGCCAGGATATCCGAAAGGTCGCGCATGGAGCCGTCCGCATTGGACGTGGCCACCGTGACCTCCCCGATCCCCGCCCCGCAGATCTTTACCTCTCCCGCAAGGCTGTTCATCACCGTCCGCAGGGAAGTACCCGCCTGGGAGGACTTGATCCCGGCATTGGCCATCAGCCCGATAGCCTCCGCCGTATCCTCCGCCGAGAACCCCAGAGCCCCGGCAATGGGCGCACAGTATTTGAACGTCTCGCCCATCATCATGGAGACATTCGTATTCGCATTGCTGGAAGCCGCTGCCAGGATATCAGCAAAATGCCCGGAATCCGCCGCCGACAGTCCAAAGGCCGTAAGGGCATCCGTCACAATGTCCGAAGTAGTCGCCAGATCCTCCCCGGAAGCGGCGGCAAGGTTCATAATGCCCTCAATGCCGGAGAGCATATCCGAAGTCTTCCACCCTGCCATCGCCATATAGTTCATGGCCTCCGCCGCCTCCGAAGCAGAGAACTTTGTCTTAGAACCCATCTCACGGGCCTTATCCCGCAACGCCTCCAGATCGGCTCCCGTAGCGCCGGAGACCGCCGCCACCTGGCTCATGGCGGAATCAAAATCCGCCGCCGTCTTCACCGCCGCTGTCCCAAGCCCCACAACAGCCCCCGTAACCGGCAGGAACTTCTTTCCCACGGAAGAAATATTGTCCCCCAGCGTCTGCAGCTTCTCCCCCGAGGCCGCAATCTTCTGCACCGCCGTAGCCGACTGGTTCGCCTGCTGCTCCAGATTCCGCAGGGCATTCTCCGTCTCTATGATCTCCCGCTGCAGCGCATCGTACTGCTCCTGCGATATCTCTCCATTGGCGAGGGCAGTATTCGCCTGCTCCGCCACCGTTTTCAGGGTTTCCAGCTTCTCCTTCGTCTCCGAGACCGCCTGCCCCAGAAGCCGGTGCCGCTGAGCCAGCAGCTCCGTATTGCCGGGGTCAAGTTTCAGCAGCTTCTCCACATCCCGCAGCTGGGACTGGGTATTGCGTATCTCCGTATTGACCCCTTTCAAGGCGGTCTGCAGCTTGGTAGTATCGCCGCCAATCTCCACCGTAATGCCCTTGATCCGGTTCGCCACCAAGACCACCTCCCCTCAAAAACGGCATGAAAAAAGCCCGGACGAATCCGAGCCGCAGGCATAAAGAAAGCACCGATCATTTCTAACCGATGCTCCATAACAATCTCAATATAGAATTTTTTGTATACAGAAATTCTTCTGTTTTTCTATTGACAAAACCCCATCCTTCCGATACAATCATTTGTAAAAGAGATGGGTTTTCACCGTACAGTTTTTACTCAAGCGGGCTGCTCGTTTCTTTTTTTATTGCCAGCAGGTCATAAAGATACTTCTTACCGTCCGCATCATGGCGCACCAGCATCCGGGCAAAAAAGATATTGTACCTACAGACCTCGCCGCTCTTGTCATCATATACCGGCAGGGCAAACCGCACATCATACCGATACCACCCGTACTTAGCGTCCTTCTCATGCTTCTTTTTCGTATTTTCGGAATACTCCCCATTCGTAGCAATCTGGATCAGCTCCGGTATCCCCTGCGCTGCATTGGCCTTGGCCTTTGCAACAGCCCCTTTTAAGGCAAGCCTGCTCTCTGAACCAGCGTATTCATCCGGTAAACTGCTGGATATGAATATCTTCTCGGAGGTCTCCGCAATCTCGTAAAACTCCCCGACATACTCTTTGAGATAGTTCTCTACCTCTTTCCAGTCTTCCCGCTTTTTGCCCTTTAAACGGATATCGTTAATCAGGACGATCTTCTCGCCATTCAGGCCAACAATAATATTCACGTTTCTATCCATGATGTCCTACTTTCTTTTCAGTCTGAAATGTCTTATTTCATGCACATTTTTCAAATATCTGTTTCTGTATTTTCAAATAATGTTGTAATCCGTCTATTTCATCATACTCTTTTATATCTTCTTCCTGTATTTCAAATGAATTTGCTTCTGCAAACTTCACCGTATAGTCTCTTACCATGCCAAGTAAAAGACTAATATTTTCGACAGAAAATGTTATGGTGATTGTTTCTTTCTCTTGATTCCTTTTTATTTCTTCTAACGCTATCATAACTTTATCAATTTTTTTCTCGCTTACAGCTCCCATTTTAATCGAATCTACATATTCAGCAAATGATTCATTAAAATCAGCCACACACTTCGGAATCCGTTCTTCTTTGTTTTTCTTATTTTTAACCACAACATAGATAACCCCTGCTGCTATTGCTGCAATCGCAGTTCCAATGATAAAATATTTATTCTTTTTTGCAAATTGAACAACCGTATTTTCTCCCGCACTGTTATCCACTTCTGGTATAGAAACTTCCCTCAGATGTTTCACAATGTGCCCCGCCCTATCTCGAACCACTCCGCCAAACCGTAATAATGCACCTGCATCAATTCCAGCTTGTATTTCTGGTGGTATTTCAAATGCAATCTGTGTTATTGCCATAAGATCCCCTTTCTCATAACATCTTTTATTTCATCATTACCCAAACAATCTATGTATTTTTGTTTCCAGTCTATCTCTATCCGAAATATGATAACCTCTGCCCACAAAATCACTGGATAACACCATCTGTGTTTTTGTAAGAGAAGATACATTTTTTAGTAATTCATCAAAATCAAAATATTTAAACGTATAATAAGCATTGTTAGGAATAAAGGATTCAAATACTGCCAATCCTCTTTCAGCATATAAAAAAACAATATAATCTTGAAGACTTAAAATACCAAGATTTGAATATATTTCAGATGGATTATGATTTATCCAGGAATTTAATCTAAATCTTGTATCCTCATCGGTTAATTCGTTGATTTTTTGTTTCACCTCAGCATTTGATAACCTATGAACATATTTGGAAGAATAAATATCCAGTTCACTTTCCCATTTAAAGTTCTCATATTTTGTATCATCTAAATGTGATATCATTTTACATTGCTGACGAAATTCTTCATACCAGTAAAGAAATTGATTTTTTTCATTCTTTAAGTCCACTGTAATTAATGTATCCAACTCATAATTCCCTAAAAAGGCAGTTTTACTTATGTTTGAAGAACCAATTAATATATACGCCTTTTCGTCATTGGCTAAATAATAAAATTTCCCATGATAAAAAGTATCTGTGTAAGTAAAAAGGTTTAGGTTGATTTCATCTATAAGTTTATTCAAAAATATCACTGTTCCTTTATCAATTTTATTATTTCTCCCTTCATTCTCAAAACTTTGTAATGAACCAGTTATTAATTCAATCGTTCCACCAGCATCATAAATGTAATTTATTAACGGGTACAGCAATCTTAGTCCACTTGAAAAAGTAAACCCTACCGCCATATAAAAAGTATTTGCCTTTATATCCTTTGCCAAGTCAAATAGCAATTCACTAATAATCGTACCTTTTGGAATAAGCTGTATCTTTTCATCTTTTACCTCAAATATTTCTTTGTACTTTTCAGATATTTCTGTTTGAATATTAAACTTCTTAGCTACATCATTCAATGTCTGAATCAATCTATCATCATTCAATTCCATGGCATATGAATATATAGACGACCCATTATGCGGATAAGCCATCATCAATTTAACAGCATATTTATAGCGTTCTTTTCTGTCTTCTGATGTCAGCATAAAACTCAGCATTTCCCGATAAGCATATTGAGATTGAATACTCGCCAATTTCATCAACGCAATATTTGAATAAAGTTTTGACATTTTATATATTTCTACTAAAATATTCTCGACAAATATTTTATCCATATAGGTCAATGCCAAAATAAAATTCAGAATATTTACATGCTCGTCAATATTACCAATATCTTTAATTTCTTTTATAACCATTTCTTTTAAACAGACCCAATCCACTTCTTCAATTTGTTGCTTGCGTATTATCTGCAAAGAAACTCTTATATTGAAATTGTCCGCATAAAAAACTCTATCTCTAAAAACATTTCTCAGCAATATTGAATGTATCAAAAACAAATCATCGTATTGTTCTAACAAAATTTGATGTCCAATTATAGAAAAGTCCAAATAATTAGCTAAGACCATGTTTTTATATGGTTCTTTTTTAAGTGTTTCATAAATATCTTCCTGTAATAATTCCAAATATATTTCATTATCTGTTAGAATTTTTAATGTTATTTCATCTACTCCATTAACAGCTATATAATCCACTAAAGCATCTAATAACTTTTCAGTATTTCTTTCACCAGCTAAAGTAAACAAGCGTACTTCAAAATCGTGAGACTCTATGATATATTTCGCAAGTTCATCTTTCTCACTATCTGAAAGCGGATTGTTTGAAATATTTTTAAAAAAGCCTATAGACTGTAAATCTATATTATTTTGCTTCAAGTAAGCGAGATATCTTCCCAAATATCTATATCTGGACATTGTCATTCCTAAACTTAGCAGCAAAAAAACCTCATTTGAACTTATGGAGACAAGCAAATAGCTTTCTATTAAATCGTAAACTATCTTTTTGTTTTTCGTCTTTTTCAATGCTTGTTTCGCAGTTTTTTGAGTTTCTTTGTTCCCCTTCAAATAAATAGATATAAGTTTTTCCAAAGATTCCTTAGCCTGAATTATTCACGCTATCTTTTTCAACAGTGTTCAATGCCGTATAAACACTGTGTTTTGACCATTTTACTTCTTCACCTAATAAGTGAAACAATTTCTATACAAAAAAGAGCCTCAAGTTTGCTATGATTATGTTGGTAAGCAGCCACACATAAAGCAAAGGAGAAGCCCTATGCATAGTTTAAAGGAAATTCAGTT
>CAJTDK010000042.1 GCA_910575105.1 Lachnospiraceae bacterium | reverse complement strand
CACAAGAACCTTGACATCTGAAGAAGCCTAAAACCATAGTTATAGGGATAGTCTGCCCTTTTTTAGGGCTCTTTGTAGGTATTTCTATGCTGGAAGCAGTCTAAAGGTGTTTTCAGAGGTTCTTATAGTGCCATGAATAATTCAGGTTTATTATACCAAAGATCAGGTGCTTTTTTATGTCAATGCACCCATTTATAAAGTTATTTTGTTTGAATTAACAGACAATACACCTATTTTACAAGTGGGAAAGTTGAGTGATTTCTTTATGTACGTTCTGCTCTACGCTGTTTTGTACGGAAACCTATGCCAAAACTCCTGCTGGTTCCGATACATGCTTTGCTGCATCCTCCTGCGGCATCTCTCCTCTTGCCGACGATATTCGTTGGAGATACAAGATTGTCAATGGCGTTCTGTACAAACGGCAATATAATTTCACAACCAAAGAATGGATTGAAAAATGGGTGAAAGCATAAAAAAACTATAATACATACTAACCAAAAAGGTGCCGCGCAATAGCTGCAATCAGCTATCGCACAGCACCTTCTTATTTTGTCTCAAAGTCTTCTATCTGTTCATCAGACAATTACTATATATTGGCCACCGCTTCCATCAGTTCCTTCTCTTTACTCATCCACAGATACAGAAACCGGTCTGCATCAAGCCGTGTACCTGCAGCAGCATCCGGTTCCATCGCCTTATCCGCCACCTCATGAAGGAGCTGGATAAAATCTATCTTTTCATGTACGTCAAATCCACTTAAAGCTTCTCCGATGAAATTACCGCCTCCCAACCGCGAGATACGGGCGGTGAGCACGCTGTCCCCTTGCTTCTTTAAGTGGGCTTCCAGCGCTTTCATCTCTGCTACAGTTGCATTGCGGGGATTTACCTTATTGACATAAATCAGCTCCTCATAATCATTTCCATATGAATCTATTCCCCATGCTTTTATCACAGGGTTATCTTCCGTTGAACTTTCATCATAATTAAGGTGCAGTTCCTGCCCGTTTTCTCCGCCTCCAGTGGTATATAAAGCATCTTTGTATACATGTACTGGTCTATCAGAATAAATTCCTGCATGACCGAAATAGTAGCGGTCCCGAAGAGACATTCCGGATACTTTTCCTGCCGTATATGGTGTCTGATAGCCGAACATCCCGGCTCTTCCGAAAGAAATACCAATCATTTTATCGTCCTCCTAAGGTGTTATAATTATTATTTCGTACTTCACTTTTACTCTGTTTTTATTCTTCTCGTCTGTCTCTTGCTTTTTCTTTGTTTATCTCATACTGCTTCGCCCCCTTTCCCGTAAGCGCAGCACTTAGCTTTTCCAAATGGATACTTGTTTTCCAGGTGGATACTTGTTTTTCAGGTGGATACTTGTCAGGCTCTTGTCTCAAAGCCTTTCGAACTTCCATCCCTGCCGGCATCTTCAGCTACGGCCCGTTCTTTTAGTTCAGCACAGGCCGCAGTATACGCCGCATAATAAATACCTGTCTCAACGGCATCATACTGCTCCTCAGCCTTTGTGGGAACGGATATCCAACCACCGCCGCCGAAGCTGTTATATGCAAGAATCTCCTCCCCATTATTGTCATAATAAGACATTGTCACAAATCCTTCCGCCCCTATATGTATCGTACCAGAACCATGCTCTTTTCCCTTCCAGCTCTGGATTTTCTCAGTAACCTTATCAAGCAACGAAAAGAAATGCTTCTTGCCGTCTGTATACTTGGCATTCTGCACCAACGAAGTCAGCTTGGCAGCTAAATCGGCACGGTCAGGTGATACATAATCTTCCTTAAACTTCAGTCTCCACGCCACATATTCCTCACTTGTATACACGCCATTTTCTGCATCTTTTCTCGCCGTTTCCTGTATCTTCTCTTTTACCTCATCTGGTATACCTTTAAAATATCCGGCCTTGTCAACCAATGACATCTTCTTACCGGCTGTTCTTTTACTCATTAGAGAATAATCTGTCTTATGCTGTAAACCTTTGACCTCCATATAATTGCTCCTAATTTCCTGCTGATCTTGTTTATCGTTACTATTAACAGCCAGGGGACGTTCATCGCAGCGATTCGTGGCGGCATTCCAAGTTTTGCTGCGCAAAAGCCGCCCCTCACTCCTGTATCATGTTCTTACGGAATGCGCAGCCAATGTGCATTCCTGACCCATGAACAATAACTGTTTATCTTCATCTCTTCCTTGAGGTCTGCTATTTACATATATATTATATGTTTACATAATACATATCGGATTGATTTCATATGAGATAAGGGAAATTTTTAACAATCTCACCAACGAAGCAAGGTACAAAAATGTAACTTTCCTGTACCTTTTTTGTAACTTTCATCTGTTATCCTTAATACCAGTACAGCAAATATACATAATTTGTTATACGATTACAGCAACAACTGAAGGAGGATTTACACCATGAACCACATGCTAAGCACCCTTATTTGCCGGAGTCTGCGGGCCGGCCGGATGCGGAACCTGATCGCGGTGCTCTCGATCGTACTGACCGCAGTCCTGTTCACCACAGTGACTACTTTAGGGACAGGCGCCGCGGAATCGCTGAAGCTGACCATGCAGATGCAGAAAGGGAACCGCTCGGACGGCGATTTCCGCTATATGACAAAGGAGCAGTTTGACGCCCTTAAGGATGCTGACTTTATTAAAGAATACGGCCTCCGGATGCCGGTAGGATTCCTCTCCAACACCGCACGTCACAACATCGAGTTTGACATACTGGATGAGACCGAGGCAGAATTTATGTTTTCTCTGCCTACCCACGGGAATTTCCCGGAAGCGGCAGATGAGGTCGTCGCCTCTGACGTAGCCATCAGGGATCTTGGAGCAGAGCCAGAGGTAGGAGCCAAGATTCCCATAACTTTCACCGCCCACGAAAAAGAATATACCTTTACCATGACTGTCTCCGGCTGGTACGAGGCCACCAACTCACAGCTCAGTGTGATGGGTGCCGGGACAGCCTTCGCAAACGCCCATCCAGATATCTTTGCCTACACCTACGACAAAGACAATGAAATAGCAGGCACTTACTGGTCGGACATCACAGCTGTAACCATCCTCAGGCTGGAGGAGAAGGCCCAGGCGCATATTAGAGACTTGGGCGGCAACCCTGACGAGATGAACGCGGATAATTACCTGCCCTTCTTTATCAACACCGCTACCAACCAGCCGTTTTCTCCTGCCGTACTGCTGATGGGAAGCCTTCTCGCACTTTTATTTGTCTTCTGCGGATACCTCCTCATCTATAACGTGTTTGACATCGCCGTTATGCAGGAGATCCGGCGCTACGGTCTGTACCGCACTATCGGCATGAGCAGGCGCCAGGTGAGGATGCTGATCAACCGGCAGGCGGCGCTTTTATCTGCGGCAGGCATCCCCATAGGGCTTTTGCTCGGATACTTCATCGGAAGTGCGTCGCTTCCTACCGTGATGAGCATCCTTTCTATGGATTATAAGACAATCACAGCCAGCGTCTCGCCCTCTCCCGCCATTTTCCTGGGAGCCGGCATCCTTACTGCGGCCACAGTATTTTTAAGTACGAGAAAGCCGGTCCGGACGGCGGCGGATATCCCGCCGATCGAGGCATTCCGTTACGTAGAAAGCCCTGACACAAAGAAGAACACGAGACATGCCCTCGCCTCTGGCCGCAGCAGGAGACGTTCTTGCAACGGCGGAATCCGGCATCTGGCCTGGACGAATCTGGGAAGAAATAAACGGCGCACCGCATTTATCTTCCTGTCGCTGGCACTGTGCATCATCCTGCTTAACAGCACCGGCATCGCCGCCGCGAGCTTTGACGTGGAAAAACAGGTAGATTACATCATCCGGACAGACTTTGCCGTAGTAAACGCTGTCTCCACCAACGGCCAGAAGGGATTCACCCGCCGTGAGCAGGGGCTTATAAAGTCTGTCATGGATGCCATCGACGCACAGCCCGGCGTGAAGGACGCTTCGCCAATCTATAAAAATACACTGGATGATACCGATGTGACCTATGATTTCGGGGCGGAATATGCAAGGACTTATGAGAACAAGGAGACGGGCATCCTGTACGGGATGAGTGAAGAAGGATATCATTTCGGCTTGGGCGAAGACGGCTATCCGCTCTGCAACGTGTACGGCATAGATGAGACGGTACTCTCCCGGCTGGATATCCATGAAGGGGAGACAGATGTCCGCCGGCTGTATGAACAGATGAAAAAAGGCGAGGGCGTACTGGTGGGCGTTGATATCGATCGGACTACCATGGCCATCAACGCGGATCTGGACATGATCCAGATTGGAGATACCATTACCGTGCGAAAGGACGGCAAGGAGCTGATGAATCTCCCGGTACTGGCAAAAGCCGGCATGACCGGAGACGATCAGGAGATCGGCTACACGCTGAACGGTCCTGTGGAAGTAGGCGGGGACGGGCTGTTCCTCTACATGCCGGAAAGCATTTATCTAAGCATTTACGATAAACCGGCTGTCTATAAATATTCCTTCGATGTAGAAGAAAGCCAGAGGGAAGACATGGATGCCTTTCTTAAAGATGCCGTCGCCTCTGACTGGAGTTCCTTAGACTACGTATCCTCTGATATGGCAAGGGAAAATACCGGACATTTACTGACGGTCATCCATCTGATCGGCGGCCTCGTCGGTGCGATCTTTGGTTTCGCGGGTATCTTAAACCTGATCAATACGCTGGTGACCACTATCCTCACCAGAAGGCATGAATTTGCCACCATGCAGAGTATAGGCATGACCGCAGGGCAGCTTAGGGACATGATGATGTGGGAGGGTATTTTCTACACCGCAGGAAGCTGTGTTATGGGACTGATCCTTTCCGCGGTCCTCGGAGTTACACTGATCAGAGGACTGATCGAGCCAAACTGGATATTTACCTTCCACTTTACGCTGCTTCCGGCGGCGGCCGCCTGCGCGGCGTTCCTGATCCTGGGGGCTGTCATCCCGGCGGCGGCGCTAAAAGCCTTCCATAAAGGAAGTATCATCGAAAAGCTCCGGGCTGCCGAGTAAAGGACAGCTGCAAGGTACGCAATACGCAAAAGCAATAGGTTTTATTTTTCATAAACCGTGCTCTCTGGGAGCACGCGGTAAGGAGGATTACAGAACATGAACAACAAGACAAACCATACTACAGGCAGAAAATCAAGCGACAGAAAAGCCGGCAGATCTGGCAGCAGCACAGACAGCAATACAGGCAGCAGGGTCATCCTGCGTGCCGAGGGCCTGCGGAAGTATTATGGCAGCAACGAGACGCAGGTCCGTGCCCTAGACGGCGTGAACCTGAGTATCCGCCAGGGGGATTTCGTGGCGGTGGTGGGCACCTCGGGCAGCGGCAAATCCACCCTCCTGAATATGCTGGGCGGGCTTGACACGCCCACAGAAGGCTCCATCAAGATCGGCGGTACAGAACTTTCCCGGCTAAACAGCGATCAGGCGACCATATTCCGGCGCAAGCAGATCGGCTTTGTGTTCCAGAACTACAATCTCATCCCTGTCCTGACCGTCTGGGAGAATATCGTATTTCCCATCACCTTAGACGGGCAGAAGCCGGATGAGGACTTTATCCTGAAGGTAACGGAACTTTTGGGGCTCACGGATAAGCTTGACAGCCTCCCGGGCACCCTCTCCGGCGGACAGCAGCAGCGCGTGGCCATCGCCCGCGCCATCGCCTCCAAGCCTTCCATCATCCTGGCGGATGAACCGACCGGAAACTTAGATTCCAAGACCAGCAGTGATGTCATCGGGCTTCTCAAGATGACCAGCCGGGAATTTTCCCAGACTATCGTGATGATCACCCACAACCCGGAAATCGCGCAGATGGCAGACTGTATGATCAGAATAGAAGACGGGAAGATCGCAGAATCGTAAATATTACTTTTATTAGCATATGCTTTATTATAGACCATTAACCTCTAAAACCCCCGAAAACTCAGTGTTTTCGAGGGTTTACTTTTTATCTTTTACCATCTTCCTTTATGCAATTTGGTACTTTTTTGGTACTTTTCGCTACGTTCAAATAGCCTATAATCCATAAAAGGATAAAGTATTTTTGATAAAATATTATACCATCTGAAGCTTTGCAAGCTGCTCCACATCTTCAACATCAAGCCCGGAATATTTTGCAATCTTATCAATTGATAATTCTCCGTCTTGCAGCATCCTCAACGCTGTTTTTTTCTTCGTCTCATTCTCTGCTTCATTTTTTAATCTTCTTGCACTTGTTTCCAGCAATGCTCCACCCATAATATCACCTACACCTTTCTGTATATTCTCATATTTATATGCGATTTCTTTAAGTACATCATTGGAGAGCTCTATGATTGTCCGCTTGTCAAAGGCTCCGATAATCCCTTGGCATTCTATATCATCAAGCCTTCCAAGGATATCTTTATACTCTGATTCCAGTTCTGTCAATTTCTGTTTATTACTATTATACTCTGGAAAATTCTTTTCGTGTGAAAAAATGTAAAATGGAATCAACAGTAATAAACGTTTTTCAAAAATATCATCCAATGAATACGCCTGCACTTTCATGATTGGAATATCATATCGAACCGTTCCTCCCGGAGTAACAATTACATATTTCAGTTTATCCGGTGTTTTTTTATATGTCCGAAGATATATCACTGCTGTATTAGGAAATGTTACCGTCAATGTTTCCTCTATAATTTCTCCTTCATCCAATGCTATCTGCGCATCATACTCAAAAAGCCGGATTGTAATTCTGCCATCTGGTAAGCTACTTTCACATTCAAGATGATATTTTTTTATCAGCTTGCCAATAATCCTAAAATTAGTATCTGTAATCCGTTCTTTGTCGGCCATATCTTGCTGATCTATAAAATGTTCATTCGGGAAAAATTCAACCTTTTCTTCTCCGGTGTATTCTTCGCCAAAAATTTCATTGATTACTGGAATGATCAATTTCCGGCAATCATTCAAAATTGTCCGAAATGCACCGTCATATATATTGCCCATATCTATCACCTCGCTTATTTCCTAATTCTTAAACATTACTTACCCGTTTTATATTTAAACAACTATGTATACGTGTATGAACTAACTATATTCAACATACTCTACACTCTTTCCTCGCAAATATCTTAAAAGAAAGTACTTTTTCTGTATCTTTATTATACAGAGAAACGTCTCATGTTACAATAAAAACCATAAGGATTTCTCCCTGTTACTTCCCTTAAAATGCATTACTAATCTTTTCCATTTCATCAGATTTGACATCATCCATAACATGGCTGTATAAGTCCATTGTCATTGCAAGAGAGCTATGCCCCAATATAGTTTTTAATACTTGCGGCTGCATACCGGCTTCAATTGCCCTGGTTGCAAATGTATGGCGGAAAATATGGGGAGTGATGCGCTTGAAATCATGCCCGTCGTTGTTTATCCTTTTTATAATACGATTTATCTCGCCCTGGACACGCTCACGGCTCAACGGCTCGCCTTTCTCATTGCAGAACAAATATGTATCCAGCTTTATAATATCAAATCCCCAAAAGGCACATTGTGCCTCCAACAGTGCCAATATGTCTTTTGTTAAAGGAATATCCCTTTTACTTGTATTCGTTTTGGGCGTATCCTCAAAATAACCTCTATGCTCTAAATACTTTAATGTGCGCCGCACATGGATTACATTTTTCTTTTTGTCTATATCTCTGTATTTTAGCCCTCTTACTTCTCCGCTTCTCAGTCCCGTACGCAGCATAACCGCAAAGAGATTGTATAAGTAACTGTCCTCTGCATAGTTCATAAATAATTCCTGCTGCTCTTTCGTCAAAGCCTGACGTACTGCCGTACTTGTCTGCCGCGGCAATGTAGCCGCCGCAATCGGATTTCTCTCAATCAGGCCATTTTTTAATGCCTGGCTAAAACATCCATTTAAAATAGCTGAAATAACTTTAATACTTGATACAGCATATCCTTCTTTTAATAATTCGTTATACAGCTTCTGTATGTGCTCACCTCGGATTTGATTTATATATACGTTTCCGAAGCGCTGTTTGATACAGCCATTATAGTATTTTTGATACGCCGCGATCGTTCCTATCTTTACACAACCTTTCTTGTATTCATGGAGCCATGTGTCAAACCATTCCCCGAATATTATTTCCCGTTTCTCAACAAACAATCCGTGATCCAGCTTATATTTCAGATCGGCCACCTGCTTCTGTACCTCTGTGATTGTTTTTCCATGTATTAGATATCTTTCCCCGTTAATCATGGGTCTCGCTTCGTATCTGCCGTATCGCTGCCTTATCCCTTTGGGCAGTTTTCGCCCTCTCTTATCTGTTGCTATAATGCCACCGCCTTTCCTTTATTTTAGGCGGCAGTCTTACCCCCGCCGCCCCTGTACTTTTTATCTTCTTACTATCTCCTACTGAGCATCACACCATGCATCAAATTTAACACGGTCAATCAATACACGCCGACCAAACCTAAGCGCTGCTCCAGATTCTTTTGCCAACTCTGTCGCCCTATTTTTCCCAAGACTTGTGTACCACTGAAACTCTTTGATATCCAGCAGTCGCTTCTGAGTTAGCGGAATTTTTTCATATTCCTCTGCTATTTTTTCATCATTTTGTACTGCTCTTTTGTCCATTATTGTGCCCTCTCTTTCATAGTTTTTACTTCTTTTATTTTCACTGTTTATGTGTTCTCGTTCACCCTGCTTACCCTACACTAAGCTTGCATAATCAGGCTATGCTCTTAGCCAAACTATCCATCAAATTTTCCTTGATTATAACTTAATGCTCTCCTTTTTAAGCATTCGACGATTCAATCATACTGTTCTCTTCCTTAATTTATGCCCTACATATCATCACCAAAAAATCCTTCAAGTTTGTCCCTCTTGATGTAAAGAAAGCGTTTCGTAATCCCTCTACTCTGCTTTAGCTTTCTTGCACACTCCATATGCCCACGGCTATTTTCGACACAATCAAGAAAACCTCTCTCTTTCAATTTGTCTGCAATCATTTTAGGCTGCAAATAAAACGGTATATCGTAACTCTTGCAGAAGTCTTTCGTTAAATGAAATAACTGGTTTAGTGGAATGTAAACAAACTGCTCGTCGAAATAAATGTCCCCATCATCTGAGGATGATATTTTTTCTACATCCTTCACACTTGATGTCTTGTTTTGCACTCTTTCCAATAAAGCCTGCAAAATAACATTTACAGCATCCACCTTCTCCAGTGCTTTATCGTTTTTTGAAATAATTTTCAAAATATTACTCTGCCAAATATGTTTTTCTGCCTCTGCATTATTGAGGAAACCACTTTCTTTCCAATACGAAAACATTATATCCACTGCAGTTAAAAGCTGCGCCGCTGTTTCATTATAACGAGCCACCTTAAACTTCATCTGGTTCCGGTATTCTGGGACTTTTGAGCGAATATATTCAATAATCTCTGGAACATGTTGACTGATGAATGAAATATAATGAAACAGATATGTCGGCAATGTCAATGGGGAGTTCTGATAATAATTCAAGGCAACTTTATCAACTTCACCCTGTTCAAACACCAAGCAAACCATTCGTGTCCTTGAGGATTCAACTCCGGTAAGGTGTTCTCCTGTGATCATGCAATGTCCCCTAACCGGGTATTCTACATCCTTCCCCAAAAAAGTGGTCATCCGCTTTTTAGAAGCTCTGTCACCATACAGACGACACAGCAGTTCAAGTTTCCCGTTCAATTCAGCCTGCTTACTTCTATCTCCCCCCGGCATAAAATCATCAATTAGCAATATCGCATCCCGATACTTAGATACATACGTTTCGATTCCTGCCTGAGTCGAGGTAAATGTCACCTCTGGAGAATGTTGCTCTTTTGCGTTAAAAATTTTCGAAAAAGCTAACGCTGTTGATGTTTTAAGAGTGTTTGTCGTTCCGACGATAACCGTCACACTCTTATCTGGAAATGCCGCCTTCTCGAACAGCGTCGAAATCATGCTTTTGCACGCAATAGTCATCAAATATTGTGCAATTTCTTTGGTTTTGCAAATTTTTTGCATCTTCCAGAATTCCTCGAAACTTTCAAAGGCACTCATCTCCTCATTAATTTGAAAATGTAAGTCTGTGTCCGCTCTAACATTTCTCGAATTACTACCAACAATACCTTTATCAACAACATATCCAAGTTGCCCGTCAACAATTTCTTTCCACCCGGAATTCTGATGTAAAACGACCCTCTCCACGCCATCAATATCACGTTCCAAAATATCGTGTACGTAAAGGTTAAATTTTTGAAGTTCCTTTTTTTCTCTGAAAAATGCACGTCCATCAGTAGCTGTCTTTACCCATTTAAAATTATCGAGTTCATCACCTTGGACTCGTGCTTCATAGTTTCCGTGATACATCAAAATTGAAAACACATAAAATTGGCGTTCAACATTTTTTTTTTAGTCAGCTCTACCACCTCTTTTTCGATTCGTATCAGGCGTAAATCAAAATTAGCAGCTGGTAACCCCTTACTTTCAGTGATTGCTATCGGTTTCCGATTTTTCATCTCTGTACCCTTAGCAGATGCTACATTCGTGTTTTCTACTGTCGAGGCTGACGTTTTCTGGTTGCTATTCTTTCTCGACATTGCCGCAAGCACTTTTTTTGCCTCTGGTCCACAAATGTCTTCCACTGATATATTGTGGTTGCATTGCCTCTTTTCTCCATCATTAAAACGTTGAAACACGCGTTTGGATTTAGTCAGACATCCTGCTTGAGATTCTATTTTCTGTTCGGTCGTCTCAAGCCGAGGATGCCGGGCTGATATTTCCTCTCTATCCAGCCGTTGGAACAAATTTTTTTCTCCGGCATTTCCCCCTCCTGACCTGCCTCTCCGCTCGTTCTCTCAAACACCTTCCTCTTCTCCCGCATTTCCATCTTTTCCGCCTCAACCGCTTCAACCGTCTCTTCACCGACTGACTCAAATGTCCGCTTCTCTTCTTTTTGCTTTTTTTCTGCCTCTACTCTTTCAAAAACTTTCTTTTGCATTCTTTCCTCCTTATATGCTGTTCAAATTTTCGCTATATATTTTCAATTTTTGATATTTTTTGTTGAAGCCGCCCCCTTTTCCGCTTATAATTTTTTTGGATATCCGGCCAGATATTTCCTTACCAAATCAGAATATCAAAATTTTTTAAATATCCGAGCCTAAATTTTTCCCCCTTTTTTTCTGGGTTCACAAATTTTTTTATAATATTGGAGGTACAATATGAATTTACGTTTTGATTCCCTAATATCATTTGAAGAAAAACTAAATACCAAAGAAATGAAATACTTGACTGTTGAGAAACGTATTTGCGAATATATTCTTAATATAGGTAACCTATCTGCTGAATTTAACGCCATAGAAACCGCTCGAACAAGGTTAAAATATTTTAAACAATGTATGTATTTTTGTTCATCCGGTCTTGAAAACCCGATGTTTCTTGATATCGCCAAAGATTCACTTTTACTATCAGAAAATAACTTAGATATCCTTAACATCCACAGATTAATGTACATATATATGTGCGATGAAAATCGTGAATATCTAAAACTTGATAATAAACCTGAATTATTCATGGCACTATAAGAACCTCTGAAAACACCTTTAGACTGCTTCCAGCATAGAAATACCTACAAAGAGCCCTAAAAAAGGGCAGACTATCCCTATAACTATGGTTTTAGGCTTCTTCAGATGTCAAGGTTCTTGTG
>CAJTDK010000041.1 GCA_910575105.1 Lachnospiraceae bacterium | reverse complement strand
AGAAACGCTATTGTATCAGTATGAATTCCAGAAAGTATTTGGAACAGATATTAAATCTGTAAGACTTGACAATAAGGTATAATAAAGAGAATAAACATTCATGCGTTTGTCCTAATATAGCAACAAAACTTCTTGACTTAACTCCGACAATTTTGATAATGCCGTTGCTAACCGTTCATCATCAACGATAACTTCCTTTCCCAACACAAGAAATACGGTCGGTTTGTCCTGCTTTTCAAAGTAACTGTCCATAACAGACGGTTCAAAATATCGTTCTGATATCAGATAGTCAAGGGATATTTCCCGTTCTATTTTCCGTTTCAAATCCCGCCATGCGTTTATGGCTTCATGGCGCAGGACAACCTTGCAGAACGCATGAAACACATATTCGATATGTTCCATGAATTGTTCAGAATATCTCATTTTCACTCACCCCCTTTCTTCCCAGTAGGGGGCTATTACAACAAACGCCCATACAGCATAAAGCGGCATAGGTATTTGGGTAATACAAGTTATCAAGACATACTAAATGATATGTGTGTTCATACTCATAGGCAGAATATCCCGTTCCACAAGACAGGATTTTTTTGACAATTCACCATAACAAAAACTACCCATGAAATAAAAAACAGACATAGCAGTACCTCACAATACCGCCATATCTATGAAAGTCATTCTGCCACATAAAAACGGCGGCTTTGATTGTTATTTCAAAACCGCCGTTTAGCCGCTTGTATTCTGTTTTGGCGCATGATGATTTTGCCGCCACACAACGGTTTTTTTATTAACCGCCGGACGGCATGAATATCCTTTTTATGCGTAGTGATACTTTTCCCTGTTCTGATAAAGAAAAACCAGTGCTACAACTATAGTGATTAGTTCTGCTATCGGTACTGCAAGCCATACACCCGTTACGCCCAAGACATTCGGCAATGTAAGCAACAGCACTGTAATCAGTCCGAAAGTCCGCAGGAACGACAAAATTGCTGACAGCTTCCCGTTTGATAATGCTGTAAATGTGGCAGAGGCAAAAATGTTCAGCCCGCAAAACAAAAAGCTAAATGGAAAAATCAAAAATCCGTTTCGTGCAATCCCATAAACGGGTGTTCCCTTTTCTGCAAAAATACCAACCAATGGCGAACCAAAAATAAAAGCTACTGCAAAAACAGAGATAGAAACAAAGACAATGAACCTCATACAAATAGAAAATACATTCTTTAACTGCTTTTTGTCCTGCTTCCCATAGTTATAGCTGATAACAGGGGCTACTCCCATAGAAAAGCCTATGTAAAGGGCACTTAATAAAAACTGTGTATAGATAATGATTGTGATTGCCGCAACTCCATTTTCTCCAAGCAGTTTCATCATAATGCGGTTAAAAAGGAATGTTGTAACCGCTGTTGCCGCCTGACTTACCATTTCCGAAAAACCATTGGTACAGCTTTCAGCCAATACGGAAAAATCCATGACTGGCTTCCTAAAATGCAGACTGCCTCTCTTTGCGGAAAAGAACCACAATCCAATCGCCGCTGGTATCATATAGCCAATGCCCGTACCAAATGCCGCCCCCTTAATGCCCATGTGAAGCGGCACCATAAAAAGATAGTCCAGTAAAATATATACGATTCCTGCGCTTACGCCAAGCACCATACCCATTCCGGGGCGTCCCGCCGTTACGATAAGATTTTGAAAAAGCACTTGCAGGATACTTGCGGGCGTGAATAACAGCAGGATAAAAAGGTATTCTTTACAGTATGGAAATAGAATACTGCTCGCTCCAAGTCCCCATACAATCCTGTCAATAAAAACCGTTCCCAACACTGCAATCAATACACCTGACAAAATGCCTGCTGAAATAATCAGCGTAAAATCCTATACCGCCCTTGTATGTTCTCCTGCTCCCATTTTGCGCGCTACAATCGCGCTACCTCCTGTTGCAAGCATGGTTCCAAGACCGACAATCAGATTGATAACAGGACAGACGATATTCAATGCCGAAAGTGCATTTGTATCTACAAATCGTGCTACAAAAATTGTGTCAACGACTGTATACAGCCCCATGAATATCATCATCAAGATTGTCGGAAATGAAAATTTCAGCAATGATTTTAGTGTAAAGTTCTGTGATAATGGATTTAGTTCACTCATTGTCCTCGCCCTCCGATTTTTCTCTGTGAAGTATAAACCGCTGTGTCGGATAGCCGAACTCAAATAACAATTCCGCTTCGGCAAAGCCAAGGCTTCCCCATATCTCCCGATAGCCTGTATCTGCCTTGTCACCCTCCCGAAAAGTCGTCACGCTAATTTGTGCGGAACGTGCAAGTTCATACAATGCTTTTTCACAAAATGCTTTCGCTATCCCTCTTTTCTGATACTGTGGGTGTACCCCAAAGAAATCAATGCTCCCCGTCACCTCGTTAAATGCCATAATCCCGATTGCGGTATCAGCGTCTTTCAAAATCAATGCCCGCTTATTTTTGATATACTCCTGTAATTGTATAAGATACTGCTTCTCGTCCAAGTGCGGGAAACCGTCAATGACAAGGTGAACCAGTTCTATCCATTTGGGTATATCTTCCTGTGTTGCAAAGACGATTTTATCCTGCCATTCTTTTTCCTCTAAATTCGTAGGATTTTCATTCAAGACATATCTTAGCTGCAATGGATAAAATTCTTCTTCCTCCCTGTACCTGTTGGGGGATTTTTTATACATGGCTTTGAAAATATCCGTAAAGGACTGTTGGCTCTCATATCCGGCAGAAAGCGCAATTTCAAGGATTGGTCTGTCGGAAAGTACAAGCAGTTTTGCGGCTTCGGTCAACTGGCGGCGTTGTACATAATCATGGATTGTCAACCCTACCGTACCTGTGAACATTCGGTGCAAATGATACTTTGAATAATGTACAGCCCCCGCAACTGTTTCCAAGTCCAGTTTTTCATGCAGGTGGCTTTCGATATAGTCGATTGCCGCCATTACATTTTTGATATTCCCCGGCATTGCAGCTTCCTCCTTTCTCTCCGCATTATAGCAGGATATTTCATTCCGCTTTTCATATATCTTGCGGTTTTAAGGCAAGTATTTACCAGTATACAACAGATCACTCTGATAGGAAAGATTTTTAACAATTTTTTGGAAACATTGGCATTTCTTAAACTTCCCCGTATTAAGAAGCAAGGAAAACTTTTTGAAGAGTTTCTCGCAAAATTCCGTCAAAATCGCCCTGTGCGGTGTTGTAGGTAATGAAAGGATTTTCAAGAGGGTTTGGGATTCTTCCCAACAAGCAAAATCTGTCCGGCAAGCCATAGCGCGGACGGGCAGATTTACGGAAAAGGGTACCCTTTTCCTATGCTTGCTCCGAAACTTATCACTTAGAAAATACGGAAAGGAAGGGAAAAGAATGGATTGGGAACCAGAAATCAAGGACAGCGGCTATCTGCCGAAAAAGGGGAAGCCGACAGAGGAAACCGTCTGCTACAAAATCGGCGGCACATACTATGAAGTGTCTACCTCCTGCGGTGGCTCGGAACGGCTCCGCGACAAGATGATACGGCTCATAAAATCGGAAACCGTCAAACCGCCCAATGACAAACAGGGATAAGTGCGCTATAATAACAATATCAAAAAATGCCACGGTATTTTTTGATATTTTGCACATACTGTTTGTCGGGCGTTCATTACAGGAGGAATGAACACATGACAGCAAATACATATAAGCCCGGACAGATAACAGCATTATACGCCCGTCTTTCGCAGGAAGATACGTTAGAGGGCGACAGCAACAGCATTGTGAACCAGAAAGCAGTCCTCTCCAAATATGCGGCGGACAACGGCTTTTCCAATCCCGTTTTCTTTATTGACGACGGCGTATCGGGCGTGACGTTCGACAGACCAAATTTCAACCGCATGATTGCGGAGATTGAAGCCGGAAACGTGGCGACGGTCATTGTCAAGGATATGTCAAGGTTAGGGCGCGATTATCTGAAAGTCGGCTACTATACGGAAATCTTTTTCGTGGAGCGTGACGTGAGATATATCGCAATCAATGACGGGGTTGACAGCGCAAAAGGCGACAACGATTTTACCCCGTTCCGCAACCTGTTTAATGATTTTTACGCCAAAGACACAAGCAAAAAGGTACGGGCAATCAAACGGGCGCAGGGACAGGCAGGGGAACATCTGACAAAGCCGCCCTACGGCTACATTGTAAGCCCTACCGACAAAAAACAATGGATTGTAGACGAGGAAGCCGCCGCTGTGGTGAAGCGGATTTTTGATTTATGTATCGGCGGGAAAGGCCCTATGCAGATAGCAAAAATCCTCAAAGAAGATAATGTACTGACCGTAAAAGCCTACTATGCGGAGAAAAAGGGGAAAGCTTTTCCAGAGAATCCGTATAACTGGAATGAAAACAGCATTGTTGCTATTTTGGAGCGCATGGACTACTGCGGGCATACGGTGAACTTCAAAAGCTACTCCAAATCCCACAAGCTGAAAAAGCGGATTCCTACCACAAAGGAACAGCAAGCGGTTTTCTATAATACCCATGAGGCGATTGTAGAAGACGCTGTTTTTGAACGGGTGCAGGAACTAAGGGCAAACAAACGCCGCCCTACAAAAGCAGACAGACAGGGCTTGTTTTCCGGCTTAGTATACTGTGCGGATTGCGGGAGCAAATTACACTTTGCCACTTGCAAAAGTTTTAACGGTTCACAAGACCATTACCGCTGTTCCAACTATAAAAGCAATACGGGAAGCTGTACGGCGCACTTTATCCGCGAGGAAGTGTTGAAGCAAATCGTATGGAGCAGGATATTTGACGTGACCGCCCTTTTCTTTGATGACATCATGGCTTTCCATGAAATGATGTATCAACAACGTTCTGCCGAAACGGAAAAGGAAATGAAACGCAGGAAACGGGAAGTCGGACAGGCTAAAAAACGGATTTTAGAACTTGACCGTATCTTCAAACGGATTTATGAGGACGATATAAGCGGCGCAATCAGCCATGACAGATTTTTGAAGCTGTCCGCAGAGTATGAAGCGGAACAGCAGGAACTGGAAGAAAAGGTCAAGGCAGACCAGCAGGAAGTCGATACCTACGAACAGAACAAAAGCGATTTTGACAGCTTCGCCGCGATCATCCGCAAGTATGTGGGGATAAAGGAACTCACCCCCGCAATCGTCAATGAATTTATTAAGAAAATCATAGTCCATGCGCCGGAAAAGGTGGACGGGAAACGGGTACAGAAAGTAGATATTGTTTTCAACTTTGTAGGAGAAATCAATTTTCTTTCTGCCACGCAACCGAAACGGCAAGGCGCATAGGAACTCGAAAAGACGGTACAGCCCTTGCAATCGGGGCTATACCGCCTAATCTGAAATTACTTCCTTGTCACCGCAAACCTTGATGTTTACGGGCTTTTTTAAACTCCCCGAGTTGGGCTCGAACCAACAACCCCACGGTTAACAGCCGTGTGCTCTACCATTGAGCTATCGAGGATCATCCTTTATACGTCTGATACCCCTCCAGATCCATCTGAAAGGGTTTCTCATGTACCTTCAAAACTGCATACAAGAAACTCCATCCACGCCTTTCCCCTTCTCCTTGGTCATGCCCTCGACCGATTAGTTGCGGTCAGCTCCATACATTACTGTACTTCCACCTCCGCCCTATCTACCTCGTCGTCTTCAAGGGGTCTTACTACTTTCGTAGGGATATCTCATCTTGAGGGGGGCTTCACGCTTAGATGCCTTCAGCGTTTATCCCGTCCCGGCTTGGCTACTCTGCCATGGCCTTGGTAAGCCAACAGATACACCAGCGGCCAGTCCATCCCGGTCCTCTCGTACTAAGGACAGCTCCTCTCAAATATCCTACGCCCACGCCGGATAGGGACCGAACTGTCTCACGACGTTCTGAACCCAGCTCGCGTACCGCTTTAATGGGCGAACAGCCCAACCCTTGGGACCTACTTCAGCCCCAGGATGCGATGAGCCGACATCGAGGTGCCAAACCACTCCGTCGATGTGAACTCTTGGGAGTGATAAGCCTGTTATCCCCAGGGTAGCTTTTATCCGTTGAGCGATGGCAATCCCACTTTATACCACCGGATCACTAAGTCCTACTTTCGTACCTGCTCCACCCGTCGGTGTCGCAGTCAAGCTCCCTTCTGCCTTTGCACTCTTCGAATGGTTTCCGTCCATTCTGAGGGAACCTTTGAGCGCCTCCGATACCCTTTCGGAGGCGACCGCCCCAGTCAAACTCCCCACCTGACATTGTCCCCCGGCCAGTTCATGGCCGCTGGTTAGAAACCCAGTACCGCAAGGGTGGTATCCCAACGGCGGCTCCATAACTACTGGCGTAGTTACTTCTCTGCCTCCCACCTATCCTGTACATGCGATACCGAATCCCAGTATCAAGCTGGAGTAAAGCTCCATGGGGTCTTTCCGTCCTGGCGCAGGTAACCAGCATCTTCACTGGTACTTCAATTTCACCGGGTGCATTGTTGAGACAGTGCCCAAATCATTACGCCTTTCGTGCGGGTCGGAACTTACCCGACAAGGAATTTCGCTACCTTAGGACCGTTATAGTTACGGCCGCCGTTTACTGGGGCTTAAGTTCAAAGCTTCGCTTGCGCTAACCTCTCCCCTTAACCTTCCAGCACCGGGCAGGCGTCAGCCCATATACCTCACCTTCCGGTTTTGCATAGACCTGTGTTTTTGCTAAACAGTTGCTTGGGCCAATTCTCTGCGGCCAGTTCTCACTGGCACTCCTTCTCCCGAAGTTACGGAGTCATTTTGCCGAGTTCCTTAACAATGCTTCTCCCGTCGGCCTTAGGATTCTCTCCTCATCTACCTGTGTCGGTTTACGGTACGGGTACAGTATAAACAATAGCGGCTTTTCTTGACACATGGCTCACATGCTTCACTACTCTTAGTTCGCTCCGCATCACGTCTTCAGATTGCTGTGCGGTTTTTCCTTCACAACTCCTACCCCGCTTGCACCGGTCTCTCCATTCCCGGCTCATGCTCTCCACGTGTGTCCCCACAGTTCTGTTATACTGCAGTACAGGAATCTCAACCTGTTATCCATCGACTACGCCTCTCGGCCTCGCCTTAGGCCCCGACTTACCCAGGGCAGATCAGCTTTACCCTGGAAACCTTGGATATTCGGCCGGAAGGATTCCCACCTTCCTCTCGCTACTCATTCCGGCATTCTCTCTTCCATACAGTCCACAGCTCCTTCCGGTACTGCTTCTTCCCGTATGCAATGCTCCTCTACCAATCTACATTCATAGATTCCTGAGCTTCGGCAGTGTGTTTCAGCCCCGGACATTTTCGGCGCAGGACCTCTCGACTAGTGAGCTATTACGCACTCTTTGAATGTATGGCTGCTTCTGAGCCAACATCCTAGTTGTCTTCGAAATCCCACATCCTTTTCCACTTAACACACATTTTGGGGCCTTAGCTGCAGATCTGGGCTCTTTCCCTTTCGACTGTCCAACTTATCTCGTACAGTCTGACTCCCATGGATCATCTACGCGGCATTCGGAGTTTGATATTCTTCGGTAAGCTTTGACGCCCCCTAGGAAATTCAGTGCTCTACCTCCGCAAGACTGCCATGAGGCTAGCCCTAAAGCTATTTCGAGGAGAACCAGCTATCTCCGGGTTCGATTGGAATTTCTCCCCTATCCACACCTCATCCCCACCCTTTTCAACGGATGTGGGTTCGGACCTCCATTGCCTTTTACGGCAACTTCATCCTGGACATGGATAGATCACCCGGTTTCGGGTCTGCTCTGGCTGACTTCACGCCCTGTTAAGACTTGGTTTCCCTGCGGCTCCGTCCCTTAAGGACTTAACCTCGCCAGCCGGCGCAACTCGCCGGACCGTTCTACAAAAAGTACGCGGTCGCACATATAAAGTGCTCCCACAGTTTGTAAACATATGGTTTCAGGTTCTCTTTCACTCCCCTCCCGGGGTCCTTTTCACCGTTCCTTCACAGTACTATGCGCTATCGGTCACTAAGTAGTATTTAGCCTTACGGGGTGGTCCCCGCATATTCAGTCAAGGTTCCACGTGTCTCGACCTACTCTGGATACCGCTGTGCCACTTCTGTTTTCGCTTACGGGGCTTTCACCCTCTCTGGCAGGCTTTCCCAAAACCTTTCTGCTAACTTCTGTGGATCACGTCCGCGGTCCGAACCCCAGCATGCACGCACGCTGGTTTGGGCTCTTCCGGTTTCGCTCGCCGCTACTCCCGGAATCACTGTTGTTTTCTCTTCCTCCGGCTACTTAGATGTTTCAGTTCGCCGGGTTCCCTTCCTTAACTTATGGATTGGGTTAAGGATGACGGAGGGCTTCTCCGCCGGGTTTCCCCATTCAGATATCTCCGGATCGTAGGATATTTGCTCCTCCCCGAAGCTTTTCGCAGCTTATCACGTCTTTCATCGGCTCTTAGTGCCAAGGCATCCACCATATGCTCTTTCTTGCATGACCAACTCCCGGACGGCTCCACGCACTCCGACGGGATGTCCCTTTGTGCGCTGCGCCTCCCGGCACACCGGCATAGCGTTGCCGGCGTTGGTTCTAGGCCAATTTTTTCTGTTCGTTTTCTTCGAACTTCTTGGTTAATGTTTTTTTACATTACCTCGGATGTCTTGATATTTCTATCTCGTTTTCTTGTATGCGGTTTTCAAGGTACATGGCTGGCGACCAAAGGCAGGCTCAAGGCTCTCTGTTTCTACAGCTGCTCTTTGATTACCAAATGGAGAATACGAGATTCGAACTCGTGACCTCCTGCTTGCAAGGCAGGCGCTCTCCCAACTGAGCTAATCCCCCGTCCTGGGTTTTCTTCTTTCTCTTTCTTCATGGGCTTAAGTGGACTCGAACCACCGACCTCACGCTTATCAGGCGTGCGCTCTAACCGGCTGAGCTATAAGCCCTTCTTAAGTAGCCTCCCGGCTATCTTCTTTTTGCTTTTTATGATCTGGCGGCCACCTGCTCTCCCACACCGTCTCCAGTGCAGTACCATCGGCCGTCTGGGGCTTAACCATCGTGTTCGGGATGGGTACGGGTGTTTCCCCCAGGCGCATCGCCACCAGAATTCCTATATCTCCTTTTGACGGGATATACAGGTACGCTCCCCCTTGATAACTAAATAACAGACAACATCTCCCTACTTCTTCCTCTTCCTTAGAAAGGAGGTGATCCAGCCGCACCTTCCGATACGGCTACCTTGTTACGACTTCACCCCAGTTATCGGTCCCACCTTCGGCAGCTCCCTCCTGGATTGGTTGGGTCACTGACTTCGGGCGTTACTGACTCCCATGGTGTGACGGGCGGTGTGTACAAGACCCGGGAACGTATTCACCGCGACATTCTGATTCGCGATTACTAGCGATTCCAGCTTCATGTAGTCGAGTTGCAGACTACAATCCGAACTGAGACGTTATTTCTGGGATTTGCTCCACCTCGCGGTCTCGCTTCCCTTTGTTTACGCCATTGTAGCACGTGTGTAGCCCTGGCCATAAGGGGCATGATGATTTGACGTCATCCCCACCTTCCTCCAGGTTGTCCCTGGCAGTCTCTCCAGAGTGCCCATCCTTAATGCTGGCTACTGAAGATAGGGGTTGCGCTCGTTGCGGGACTTAACCCAACATCTCACGACACGAGCTGACGACAACCATGCACCACCTGTCTCCGCTGTCCCGAAGGAAAGCTCCGGTTAAAGAGCGGTCAGCGGGATGTCAAGACCAGGTAAGGTTCTTCGCGTTGCTTCGAATTAAACCACATGCTCCACCGCTTGTGCGGGTCCCCGTCAATTCCTTTGAGTTTCATTCTTGCGAACGTACTCCCCAGGTGGACTACTTATTGCGTTGGCTGCGGCACCGAACAGCTTTGCTGCCCGACACCTAGTAGTCATCGTTTACGGCGTGGACTACCAGGGTATCTAATCCTGTTTGCTCCCCACGCTTTCGAGCCTCAACGTCAGTCATCGTCCAGCAGGCCGCCTTCGCCACTGGTGTTCCTCCTAATATCTACGCATTTCACCGCTACACTAGGAATTCCGCCTGCCTCTCCGACACTCCAGCTACACAGTTCCAAATGCAGTCCCGGGGTTGAGCCCCGGGCTTTCACATCTGGCTTGCATTGCCGTCTACGCTCCCTTTACACCCAGTAAATCCGGATAACGCTTGCCCCCTACGTATTACCGCGGCTGCTGGCACGTAGTTAGCCGGGGCTTCTTAGTCAGGTACCGTCATTTTCTTCCCTGCTGATAGAGCTTTACATACCGAAATACTTCATCGCTCACGCGGCGTCGCTGCATCAGGGTTTCCCCCATTGTGCAATATTCCCCACTGCTGCCTCCCGTAGGAGTTTGGGCCGTGTCTCAGTCCCAATGTGGCCGGTCACCCTCTCAGGTCGGCTACTGATCGTCGCCTTGGTGGGCCGTTACCCCGCCAACTAGCTAATCAGACGCGGGCCCATCTCATACCACCGGAGTTTTTACCGCTGTACCATGCGGTACCGCGGTCTTATGCGGTATTAGCAGTCATTTCTAACTGTTATCCCCCTGTATGAGGCAGGTTGCCCACGCGTTACTCACCCGTCCGCCGCTCAGTCAGACTGCTTCGCCTCCGAAGATTTAAAGCAGAATGCTTCGCTCGACTTGCATGTGTTAAGCACGCCGCCAGCGTTCATCCTGAGCCAGGATCAAACTCTCGTAAAAATGCTTTGGTCTGCTTTTCCACAGGCCTTAGCGTTTATATGCTCCCTGATGACTCAGCAGGCAGACCAATTAAGGTTTGCTTACTTAGCATCATGGGAGTTACATTTTTTAAGTTCAATTCCGTTCAAGAAAACTACTAGCTTTCTTATCCCGTTCTTTACTGTTTATAGGTTGGCATCTTATCGATGCCTGTTCTGAATAATTCTCTTTAAGAATTTTCAGGGATGTTGTCTATTATTTAATTATCAAGGTTCTTTCTGTTTGCTTGCCGTCTCAGCGACAGCTCATATATGATATCATGTCTGTATCTCTTTGTCAATACCTTTTTTGATATCTTTTTTATTTTTTGTAACAGTTCAGCCATGCGATTGACCTAACGGGTATTACACCGGCTAAAATATAGCCGGTGTGCCCATAAATAACATTTTTATATTTTCTATAATCCCCATTTTCCTTTTCTTAAGGGTTTCTATGACTGTCATAATGGAACAGTACATTTCACTGCCGCTTTCCTTGCGAAAACCTCCAGCCATTTTCTGGCGATTTTTTGCTTTCCGTAAATCTCGTTCCGAAATGTTGTCATCAAAGGGCACGGAAAAATCATGCAAGAATAAAAGATGGTTATGACTGTATTTATCCATACGGTTAAGTAATGTCTTTTCCTCTTTTTTCGCATATTTATGTGTGGTCGTTTTATTTTCTGCCTCTCCTTTTCGTATCAGGGAAAAATATTTTTCTTCATATTCCCTTAGGATTGCTGGCGGAAATGATGGGAACCCCTGCCCTAGTAATTCTTTGCGTTCCCGATTCATTTCACACAGGAGCGTACTCATCTCCCCAGACCATGCATTCCCTGTTTCCTCCGTATTTTTTCGGAGATAACGGAGGATGTGGACATTGCATTCTGCGTGATCCGTGCCAAAGTGGTACAAAGCGGTTTCATGGTCATGGAGAAGAATCCCTGTATAGTGTTTCAAAAAATACAGTCCCTTCAGTGCTTCTATGGATTTGCCGCCCATGGCATGGTATACCACGCTGTTTTTTATGCTGAAATTCCGGATATAATTCTGTTTCCCATTTACTGTTACCACTGTGGCATCGGTTGCAACAACCTTTTGGTTCAACAGTCCGTTTTCCAAATTTGAAATGCTTGTTTGAGAAACCGACGCCAGTTTTTTGCAAAATCCATAGACGCTCCCTTCTGATAATTCGAGTTCTCCGTTACTGGCTGCATTTAAAAAAGAAGCAATCCTGTCGTTTGACATAACCCCTTCGCTGTACAGGGATACAGCCAGTGCTTTTACATTTGCTCCATAGGTAACATCACTGCGGTATTCTTTTGGAATCTGTAAAACCCCTTCTTTATCTGCATAGATACGGATTTCTGTAATCATCGGTTCCACAGCTAGATCAACCACATATTTTGTGACATATTTCTGCCCGGCTGCATTACCAATCATTTTTACTT
>CAJTDK010000040.1 GCA_910575105.1 Lachnospiraceae bacterium | reverse complement strand
CAGCATCAGTTTGTGGTGGCCACCCACACGGATAAGCGCCACATCCATACCCACATTGAATTTAACAGCACCAACCTAAACTGTGACGCAAAATTCCAGAACGTGAAAAATTCCGCTTTTATCCTGCGGCGCATGAACGATGAATTGTGCCGCGCCCACGGCCTTTCGGTAATTGAGAATCCGAAGAAAAAAGCCAAGTCCCAAAAGGAAATGGCGGCGGCGCAGTATGGCATCAGCCACAAGAAGCAGTTACAGCAGACCATTGACAAGGTGCTGCCGGAGTGCAATCATTATGAGGAGTTTCTGGCAAAGATGCGGGCTGAGGGATATGAGATTGTGGACGGCAAAAATCCCGGCTTCCGTCTGCCCGGATGGGATCGCCCTGCAAGGGTGAACCGGCTGGGCGGCGATTATACCAAGACCGCCCTGCGCGCCAGAATTACCAGCCAGCGCGGGCGTTTGGCGGCAGGAAAAACAGCGCCGAAACGAACCGGCAGAAAGGTCAATCTCCTGATTGACATTCAGGCGAAACTTGCCGCCGGAAAAGGCGCAGGCTATGAACGCTGGGCGAAAATTTTCAACCTGAAAGAAGCGGCGAAAACACTGAATTTCCTGATGGAAAACGGACTAACCGATTATGACGAACTGGCGCTTCGGGCAGCGCAGGCCGAGGACGGTTTCAATGCGGCTTCACAAAAAATCAAACAGTTGGAGGCGCGGATGGCAGGCGTGGCAAAGTTAAAAACCCACATCATCCAGTATTCCAAAACGCGGGAAGTCTACGCGGCTTATAAGAAGTCCCGCCACAAGAAAGAATTTCTCGCGGAGCATGGCGCGGAGATTGCCCAGCATGAAGCCGCGAAGAAAGCCTTTGACGCTCTGGATGGCAAGGCCATTCCCAAAGTGGCGCAGCTTTCAGCGGAATATGCTGCGCTGCTGGAAGAAAAACGGGAACAGTACGAACAGTACAAGGCGCTGCGGCAGGATATGATTACCTACCAGACCGCACTCCGCAACGTGGATAAGATTTTAGGATTGGAACCGCCGGAGCAGGCGCAGGAAAAAGAACAGCCCAAACCGGAACGGTGACGCAAAAGTGCCGCCCCTTTCCAACCGGGACGACACTACTTTTTTTGAATATCTTCATCGGGGACATACTCCGCAATGTCCCCCAGGCCGCAATGTAAAGCGGCGCACAATTTGTTTAAGGTTTTTGTTTCCATATTTTCATTTGCCCTCAGCCGCCGGATGGTCTTGCTGTCGATGCCGCACTTCTCTCTTAGCTGGTAGGTTGACACATCTTGTGCCTGCATAACCGTCCATAATTTATCGAACACTATCATAAAAGCACCCCCGTTTGACGTTTATTAGTATGGGGGTTATAATCTTTTTTATTAAGGGGATATAACCCCCATATTCATATTGGACGGCTCAATTTGTTTCGCTGCCAAGGGACTGCTTTTTCAAATCCAGGAAAGGTTGTGGCATTATGATTTATACAGATGAAGTAAGAAAAAAGCTGGACGCGATTTTGAAAGCGTTTGGGGAATACATTGATGGACAGAGTTATTTTGATATAGTCTACTCAAAGAAAATCGGCTATGTCTGGATTTTAGCTGAATGTCCCGGCGATGCCGGCGCGGTGCTGCTGGATACGCCGGAGAAAATGCTTGACCAACTGTTTAACGAGGTTATCAATGATGTAGTCAATGCGGATGAAAACAAGACGCATATCCTTAACGCTCTCACTCTTTCCGAGTGGGAGGAATGCGAAGTCCGCCGCCGGATTGCAATACTGTTGGAGCCGCTTGCCGAGGACAAAGACTGCTATCTGCAATTCATGGACAGATACCTGAAATCCTATCAGAAAAACAACGGATATATCGGGGAGCCGGACGAACTTTGAATTGCAAAAGTGAATTGATTTATTTTAAGTATCAGCCAATAAACTATAAAATACGAAAGGGGAACAGAAATGGAACTGAACTATTTTAGGGACAGGCTTTTTGATTTACTGAATGACAGCGAGGGGATGGGGATTACCGACCTGAACACAGACGAGCGGAACGGATTACTTACTGTCATGACTGACGACGGGAATATATTTGAAATCGTATGCCAGCAGGCAACGGGAAAGGGGGACGGATACCGTCCTGCATACTTTCCAGCAGCACGATAGCGTCCTCGTCAAAATAGCTCTCTTTCAGCTTTAGGTAATAATATTTGCGGTTGTCTGCCATTCGTTCCTCCTTTGGTCTGTTCTGTGGCTTCTGTTACGCAATTAAAGCGGCTTTTGTGGGGGTAAAGGATAAATGTACCGCCTACCCGTTGAGGGCGGTCTGAAAAGCCTTGATTTATGGGCTTCTTTCATAGCCTAAATGCGTAGAAAGGTGGTATCTTTTCCGCTGTCGCTCGGCTTCTTTCCGGCGGCGTACTTTTGCGGCGCAATCCGGGCAGTATTTCCCCCGGTTTGACTTGGGGAGAAAATACCCGCCGCACTCGGTACAGCGTTTCCTGTCTGCCCGGTGGAGTAGGGCGGCTTCCAGCTTCCCGTCCAGCGGCAGCACGGCGGCAATGAACCAGCGGCACATGAGGGAATAGCTGATACTCTGCACACACACGCAAGGCTCTCCATTATCCAGCGCAATACAATTCCCGTTGTCATAGTTGCAGCACTCATGCACAAGCCGACACGCCGCCCGGTACTGGCGGTAGTCCATGTAGGGCAATAGCGGCACTTCGGCAATCCGCAAAGAATTGATTACGATATGCACATGGATATTGCCGCTGTGGTTATGCCCGTCCGGGTGGGTGCATACAAGGGCTTGGTGTCCGGGGAAATGCTCTTTACAGAACTGCTCGCCCAACTGTTGCGCCCGGTCTACGGTCAAGCCGTTGTCCTGTGCGTCACGGGGGTCAAAACTGATAATGTAATGGTGGCTCTTTACGTCCTCCCGTTTTTGGTTCTTGCCGTATTTCAGATTGGAGCGCATACACGCTATGGCGAAATCTTCCCCGCCGCAATTAAGGGAAGATATGCGGTAATCATCACGGGGGAGAAGCCGCCCGTTCCCGTCCAATGTGGGCTTCATGGTAAACTCGTCATGCTCAAAAGTTAGGTACTGCTCGGCAGCTCCATAGTCGGCATTTTTAGAGCTGATATGTTTGAATGTTGCCAACGGCTTCACCTACTTTCTGCAAGACTTCAAACTTCAAGGCGGCAAGCTCGGAGAGGGCGGCTCTCACTTCTTGGGAGAGGGCGTTATAAGGTGCGCCGTACTCGTTCAGACAGCGGGCAATCTGATTTAAGTTGCCGCCGATTTTTCCATACTCGGCGGTTAGCTTCCCAACGGCAGAGAGCAATTCATCATTGACCGGGGAAACGGTGATAACCGGGCGTATGCTTGACTTAATGAGGGCTTGCCGGATAAACTCGGCTTGGCTCATTTTACAGAGGGTGACACGCTCGGAAAACTCGGCGTATTCTTCCTCGGTCAAGCGTGTCTTGATTACCCGGTGGCGGTGGGGTGTGTTGTATCTTTTCATGGCTGTGAACCTCCTTTCTTGGGTGGATTTTTTCAAGCGGCGCAAGCCGCAAAAGGCGGGCTTGGGGTGGCAACCCCAACAAGATTCCCGCAGGACAAAATGAGCCGATAGGCGAAATTTGGTACTGTGGTAGAATCTTGCTCTAAGAAAGTGGCGGCTTCCTCTGCGTGGGCTTCCCTCAATACCTTTAGTGCCGCAAGCGGAGATTTTGCCAAAGTAGCGGCGATATTTCTCCCCCTACTACCTACAAAACCGCAAAAGGCAAAAATGACGGTGATTTGCGGAAATTTGTGAAAATTTCTTTTCGCCCACCCTCCACGGACAGCTTGCGGATTTGCCAAACGGGAGAGGGAATTTCTTTCTATTTCCCCTTTGCACGGCATAATACTGGCGATTTTTGAAAATGCCAAAAATGGGCGCAAAAAAACAGGAAACCTTTTCTTGATTTCCTGTCTTGGTGCGCCGTTTTATGTAACAGCGATTGTTTTATTTTCTGTTGACTATAATCTACAAACGAAAAGTTACTTTTCTAATAATTTCAAAAACCTCTTATCATTCATCTGCTCGTTTGTAATATAGTTACCATCTAAAAATAATGCATAAGTTGTAATTGGTGTTGGAGCGTTTTGTGCGTCCTCCTTGTTCTGTAAATGAACCGACTTGAATTTTATAGATTTTTCTTTCGCAATGTTTTCAATTACAGGAATGTATTTTGCATTAAACGGACACTGATTGGTGTAATACAGAACATATCCCATCTCATCAATATGAGGGTGTTTTGCACATTCTTTGAATTTGGGCGATAAAGCGTTTTCGGTAAAAGATAAATGCCATAACTGAATACCGTTATCCGCTTCATCGCTGACGGCAAACCCTTTGTATTTTAAAAATTTAGGGTCTGCCAGAAAAGGCTTTTTCTTTGCCGCAGATAATATACATAGTCCTTTTTTCCCTTTGTTTTTGCTATCCTCAATGCAAATATTCAGTAGTTCTGCCCCATAACCATGTCCTTTAAAAGAACCGGCTACCCATAAACAGTTAATATACATATAGCTATCTGCGACAATGGGATTCCAAGCATTTTCAGCGGGTATATATTCAATAAAACACTTTCCCCGTTGTTCACTTTTTAAAAAAACCAAACCATCATCAAAACGTTCTTTTAACCATTCTTTTTTTGATGACACTTGAATATCATTATTGTTTGAAATTGCACAACATATATGTTCTTTTTCTATATTCTCATTTGTTACTCTGATATATTCCATAAGCACACCTCTGTAATTTTTTTAGCGTTGTTCTATTATACCTCCATTTTTACAAAAATGAAAGCAATTCCTTATACTTCCTACCCATCAAAACGAAATTTGAATAGGGAAGCAACAAGCCGCTGTTTTATGCTGTCCTCGGTATCTCTGTCGATATGCCCGTTTTCAATGGCGGCAATTCGGATACGCTTGCTGTAATGCCGCAAAACCTCGTCCACGGCTTCCGGCTCTCCGCTGGTCGCCCGGACAATCGTTTCATAGGGCAAAAGGTTTGGATTCCCCATGTGAAAGCACCTCCATTTCTTTGTGCAGGAGCTGTAAAGTCCTGCGGATTTGATACCCTGTCGTACTCCGGCAGCGTCCGTACATTTCCCCGATTTCCTGCTGTGTGTAATGCCCGAAAAAGTAAAGGAAAATAATTTCCCGGTTCTTCTCCGGCAAAGATAACAGGGCGGCGGCAAGCTCCCCATTAGTGAGGATAACTGTCTGACCGCATATCGTTATAGGGTGTTCTTCGTAGGGTGCTTCAAAATATTCGTCTGTTGTGCCTAAAGGGTAAAACTTTTCTTCTGTGAGGTATTCAAGGGATATTTCTTTTTGCCGCCGCCTGCTCCTGTCACGCCATGCGTTGATAGCCGCAAAGCGTATGACGGTCTTGCAAAAGCCATTGAACGTATACATGATGTGTTCTCTGTATGCTTCTGTACAAGGCATAGTTGATTCCCCCTTTCTCCCACATAGGGCGATGCATAGTTTATGGCTGCTTTTATAATTCAAAGGGGCGATAGCAATTTTAACTACCGCCCCTTGATTACCCATTAACAAAAATGATATCACTTTTTTTACTAATCATTGAACGATAGAAATGACAATATCAAAATTAGTTTTTCCAGCGTTTCAGTGTCGGAAACCATTCAAGCATAATTTTTCTTGCTTCTTCTTCGCTCATATTGGGGTTAGCAGCAGCCATATTCGGTACACATACCTCAATCATTTCTTCCATCGTACCATTAAAAGTAAACTTACCGTTTTCAAAACAATACTTGCAGTATTCCTCATTTTTGCTGCCATCTGCATTTGTTCCGTACAGTTCATCAGTTTCTCCCATAGGCATACCACAACACTGACAAAATTTCTGATTCATTTCATTCATTTTTGTTACCTCTTTCTTTCTAATTGTGATTAAAGTTTCTGTATAACTGTATTGTTATGGTCATTAGTATAACACATATATCTTGACACCTTTTGTCAAGGTTTATTTTTTTTATATATTTCTTGTGCCTGTTCAGCTAAAATACCTTTTAAATACTTTGGTTCAATGATTTCAACTTGTGCCCCGAATGAAAGCAGATAACCAGTAAGCCATGTATCAACTGGCATTTCAGTACAAACAATTAAATCACCGTTTTTTTGATATTCAATTTCTGATTCGTCAAATTCATCATAGACACGATATGCAATAGCTTTTGAAAACAAAAGGACTATTTGAGGGTATGTCTGTTGCAGATTATTTTTTTCTTCCGGGTATGGTCTTGGTACAAATGTATTCTCTAATAATTCCAACTCTAATATGCGGTTTAATTTGAATATACGAAAACCCTGTTTTTTCATGCAAAACGCTTTTAAATACCATTCTTTTGATTTATAAGATATTTTTAATGGTTGAACGATTCGTGTACTTCTTCTGCTGTTAGAGTTTTCATAAACTATCTTTACTTCTCTGCACTGAATCACCGCTGTTTTTAAAATTTCAAATTTTGAGTTATCATAAATACGTTTTCCCCAACGTGAAAAATCCACTTCAAGCCAATTTCTTGTATTTACATTGAAAATCGCTGATAACTTTGTTAGTAATTCTTTTTCGCCAGTATAGCCTGTGGCAAATATACTTTGTATTGCCGTCAATATTTCCTGCTTCTCATTTTCGGATAATATTGCTCTGTCCAAAATAAAATCCTGCAACAAGTATATACCGCCGTTTCTTCCCGGTTCAGCATAGATTGGGATACCCGCACTGCTTAATGCTTCTACGTCACGATAAATTGTTCTTGTAGAAACTTCAAATTCAGCTGCTAATTCAGGAGCAGTAGCACGTTCCTTGTCTAAAAGATAATATAACATTTTGAATAAGCGATTATCTGACATTATTTCACCTCCCCTAATAAGAATATCATAAAAATCTTGACATGGCTTGACAAGTTTCGTTTTTTTAGTGATATATATGAAATGGATTCCGGAGTAGTCGGCACTGTGCGTAATGTGCATAACTTGCTATCTTATGGAGTTGTGGGAAAGTCTGTTTGCAGAATGTGGGAAAGCTGCACTTTAGCTTTTCCATGTTCTGTGAACAGACTTTTCCATGACGGAATAGCAAGTTATACACATTTCCACGGTGCTTGTCTTTTGGTCTTTGATTTCTTTGGTTCGGAATAATGTGGCACTGGCGGTCTATCTGTTGTTTTCGGTTGCTTGCTTCTTTACCGTACATGAACATTCGCACCCGGATTATCATTTCCATATCCTTCGAGCAGATTGATGACGCCCCATACACCCACGCCTGCGCCGATTGCTGTTACGACTGTCTTTAATCCTGTTACCGCTGTTGTAAAAAATGCCATGTTTCTACCTCTTTCTTTCTCATTAAATTGTTTTGTCTGGTTTCTGAAAGAGTTTTTTCGTGTAAAATACCCTGCCTTATGGTAAGATAAAGACAGGGCAATCCTTTAGGAAGAACCCTGCGGGCATCCGGCATGCCAGCCTGTCAAGCATCAGACCATAAAGGAGCTTTGCATCGCTGGACAACTCTTTAAACCTTGCGTCTTTTATCAGCAGCCTCGGAACCCGGTAAAAGGAAAACTGTTCCGCTTCGATGCCATAATAATAGTCAAATTTTATCGTGCCATCCACGCTGATGCACCTCCCCTCTATTGCTTTTTCTTCCATTCATCCAATAGCTGAATGATGATGCCCTCTATTTCCTCACTGCTGTAGTCCTCCGCAAAATATTCACTGATTTTATCCGCTTTCAGTGTCACTTTCCGTTCCTTCGGCTTTTCCTCCGTCAGTATCAGGCGCACCATCGCAAGGGTAAGCTCCCCTGTCTTGCCGTATTCCTTGATTTTTGCCGACTGCACCATGCTGACGTTACAGCCCTTTTCCTCAATAGTAACCTGTACCCACTGCTGCGCTTCTTCCGCCAGAAAGGAAATATCCACGCCCTGTGAGAATCCGAGCTTTTTATTATCCACCATAGCAAGTAGTCCGTCAGACAGGCGGGAGAGCCAGATATACCGCTGAACCTTTTTTGCGTTCTCCCCGGCGGCTTCGCCCACTTCATCAAGGGTGTTCTTCCCTGACTTCTTCCCCTGATGCTTCATGGCTTCGTATTTCATCTTGTAGGCTCTCGCCTTTTCGCTTGGCAAGATGTCCTCCCGCTGGATATTGGAATCCACCATGATAATTGTTGCTTCATCATCGGTGTAATTACGGACAATCACAGGCATCTCCGTCTTTCCGGCAAGCTCCGAGCCACGTTTGCGGCGGTGTCCGGCTATGATTTCATAGCCGCCGCCCGCCCTCGGTCTTGCAATCCCCGGCACAAGCACCCCGTACTGCCGGATACTCTCTGTTGTTTCCTCCATCTTCTCATCATCTTCCACCCGGAACGGGTGGTCTTTGAATGTATAAAGCTCCGCCAGCGGCGCATTGATAATCTGCTCCGCCCCGCTTCCCTGTGCGGCACTCCCGCCGAATAAATCATCAAATTTTTCCAGAGTAATCTTTGCTGCGCTCCCCGATTTTGCGTTACTGCCCATCTGCAAGCACCTCCTTTGTCAGAGAATCATAGGCTGACGCCACTTTTCCCTTTGGATCATGCTTATAAATGCTGATGCCCTCCGCTGAAATCTCCGCCGCCCGGACGGAAATGGGAATAACATTGGCAAATATCCTTACCCGGCTCCCATAGGCTTCCTTCAGCATGGAGCTGATGTCCTTTGCGTAGTTCGTCCGGCTGTCCACCATTGTAAGCAGAATCCCCTCAATTTCCAGTTTCGGGTTAATCTGCCGCTTTACCTTGCCGACCGTCTTGATAAGCTGCTGTAAGCCTTTGACGGGCAGGTATGCCGCCTGTACGGGTATCAAAATGCTGTCGGCGCTGGCAAAGGCGTTTATGGTAATCATGCCGAGGGAAGGCATACAATCAATTAAGATATAATCGTAGCTCTCCCTGACAATCTCTATGTATGACCGGAGTACCGTTTCCCGGCTCATGACATTCACAAGGGAAACCTCTAAACCGGATAATTCAATGTTCCCCGGCATAAGATCTATCCCTTCCTCATGGTGGAGGATACCTTCTCCCGGCTCTACTTCCTCGTCATTGATTAGATTGCCCATAATGGTTGCAAGCGTGACTTCCAGACTGTCCGGCTCTGTAAAGCCTAAACTTGCGGTCAGGCTGCCCTGTGCGTCCGCATCAATCAGAAGCACTTTCTTACCCTGTTTTGCCAGCCCGATTCCTAAATTGCTTGTGGTGGTGGTCTTGCCGACTCCGCCCTTCTGGTTTGCGATTGCGATTATTTTACACATGATAATTCTCCTTTGCTTTCTACTGGTTTTCTTTTACGTTGCTTTTCCTGACTTCCACATAAGTCCTGTAATATTTCTTTGTCCCTTTGTTTGGGAACATATCGGAAAACTCCGTCACCTCGATTTTCGGGTTCCTCTGTAAAATCTTCCCGAACCACTTAATATCGTTCTTTGTTCCCATAAGCCTGACTTTTAACATCAATCCCGTCCTCCGAACATGGCGTACAGATTGTGGTTATACGTTGCGTATTCCGGATACCTGATCTGTACCGCCTGCCAAAAATAGGGTGCATAGGCACAGCAGAACAGTTCTTCCACTGTGTACATTCTGCACTCGTCCACCTGTTCCTCCGCATCATCGTAATCAAGGACACTCGGCGTACCGTTGCAGTAAAGGTTATACGCCATCCTGACTACTTTCACGCTCCCGCTGGTCTGCCAGCCTTCATGCAGGCACTCCGTTTTTACACAGCCTGTCTTAAAATCATAGATACTGTAAATGTTCCTTCTTGTGTCATCACTGATACCAAGACAATATACAAGCGCTTTGTGGTATACGTCCTGATACCTGACCTCTTTCAATTTCTCATAGTAGAATTTTTCATGTGCATCGCTGATAAAAATAATCGCTTTCTCTTTTTCTGCTCCTAACGCTGTATTTGTCATAATTAATCTCCTTAAATTTTTTAATATTATGAAGGATTTGAGAAAATGAGTTTTAAGGGATTACGATAATTGAGTAAACTTCGCCGAAGATTGTGAGTATCCAATTTACTCAACAAAGCTGTTGAGTAATACTCAATTTGAAGTGATTTTAGACGGTTTTTAACGGTAAAAGACGGTATTTCCATCTTGACCTTTTTTTGAATAGAAAAAGGCTCCGAATCCCTCATAATCACTTGAAAATGCGTGATTACAAGGCATTCGGAGCCTTATAATTTTTATACAGTTATTTCAAATGCAAACTTCGCTTACATGCCCATCTGTGCAGCTACCTCAGCCGCAAAATCTTCTTTCTTCTTCTCAATACCTTCGCCTGTCTCAAAGCGAATGAATCTCTTAATGCTAAGATTTACACCGTTCTCCTTCGCAACCTTCTCAACATACTTGCCTACAGTAAGGTCGCTGTCCTGTACATATACTTGATCTAACAGACATACCTCCTTAAGCTCCTTGTTCAGACGTCCAACGATCATCTTCTCGATAATGTTGTCAGGCTTGTTCGGGTTCTCCTGCTTAGCCTGTGCAAGAAGAATCTCCTTCTCCTTATCAAGATAATCCTGGGATACCTCGTCGCGGGATACATACTTCGGTGTCATAGCTGCGATCTGCATAGCTACGTTTCTGAGACACTTCTTCACCTCGTCATTTGCAGAATCTGTCTCCGCATCTACCAGCACGCCGATACGTCCGCCGCCATGGATATAGGATACGATACATCCGTCGGACTCAAGCTTCTCGAATCTTCTGATGTTCAAGTTCTCTCCAATCCTTGCGATCTTGGCAACAAGGGCATCCTTTACAGTCTGGGACGCATCTGCAACCCATGTCTCTGCAAGGAATGCATCCATATCTGCAGATGATGTCTCAAGCGCCTGCTTTACCACATTTGCCACAAACTCTTTGAACTCATCGTTCTTAGCCACGAAATCTGTCTCTGAATTGACCTCTACGATTGCCGCCTTCTTATCATCAACAACATCAGCCATAACGATACCTTCTGCTGCGATTCTTCCGGCCTTCTTAACTGCCTTGGCCTCACCGTTCTTTCTCAGGAACTCTACGGCCTCGTCCATATTACCATTAGTCTCGTTAAGAGCTTTCTTGCAGTCCATCATGCCTGCGCCTGTCATCTCTCTTAACTCTTTTACCATACTAGCTGTAATTGCCATCTTTATCTCCTCCTAAACTGATCTTACTCTTCAACAGCATCCTCTTCTGATGCCTCCTCGTACGCCTCGTCGTCGCCTGTCATTCCCTGATTAGCCTCTACGACTGCATCAGCCATCTTAGAAACAATAAGCTTAACCGCGCGGATCGCATCATCATTGCCCGGGATCACGTAATCAAGCTCTTCCGGGTCACAGTTGGTATCAGCGATACCGATCAGAGTAATTCCGAGGGAATGTGCCTCCTGCACACAGATTCTCTCCTTCTTAGGATCAACTACAAAGATGGCGTCTGGAATCTTCTTCATATCCTTGATTCCGCCAAGGTTCTTCTCAAGCTTCTCCCACTCCTTCTTGAGCTGGATAACTTCTTTTTTGGGAAGAACATCGAACGTCCCGTCCTCAGACATTCTTTCGATATCCTTAAGACGTGCGATCCTGCTCTTGATCGTCTTAAAGTTGGTCAGCATACCGCCTAACCATCTCTCATTTACATAATACATCCCACAGCGCTCAGCCTCTGTACGGATCGCATCCTGTGCCTGTTTCTTCGTTCCGACAAACAGAATCGTGCCGCCTTCTGCCGCCACATCCGCCACTGCCTGATAAGCCTCGTCAACCTTTCCTACAGACTTCTGCAGGTCGATAATATAGATACCATTCCGCTCTGTGTAAATGTATGGAGCCATCTTAGGATTCCATCTTCTTGTCTGATGTCCGAAATGAACACCTGCCTCTAAAAGTTGTTTCATTGAAATAACGCTCATATTATTTCCCTCCATTGGTTTTTGCTTCCGCATAGGTATAAGCCGTCAAAACCAGTCACAGCAAGACTGGCACCACTCTCGGGCAAACTATACGTGTTTATTGTAACAGAACTATGATAGCATAGTCGTCCACTGATTTCAATACTTTTCAGGCAAATTCCACGGAAATCGTAACAGTTCAGCCTTGCGACTGGCAAAAGAGAGAAATTGAAAAAGTTTTTTCTTCTGATTATCCACATGGAAACACGTAATTTTACGAATTTAATTGCTTTGTGATT
>CAJTDK010000039.1 GCA_910575105.1 Lachnospiraceae bacterium | reverse complement strand
ATGCATAGGGCTTCTCCTTTGCTTTATGTGTGGCTGCTTACCAACATAATCATAGCAAACTTGAGGCTCTTTTTTGTATAGAAATTGTTTCACTTATTAGGTGAAAAAGTAAAATGGTCAAAACACAGTGTTTATACGGCATTGAACACTGTTGAAAAAGATAGCGTGAATAATTCAGGATAAGCAATAATATTTCTGCTGTCTGAAAAATAGTTTTCTCCCCAAACCTGATCATATATCTGCTCTTTACTGAATACCTGCCCCTTATTCCTCGCCAACAGTTCCAAAATATCAAATTCTTTATTCGTCAAGGAAATTTCTTCTTTATGGCGGAATAACTGACGCTTTGAAGAAATAATTTTCAAACCGTTAATTGAAAGGCTGTCTGTATTGCGGATAACAACCTTTGGCGTATAACCATGCCCTGATATGAATTTTAGCAGATTTTCATAGAAAGTATTATCAATTCTTTCTAATTTTAGAATCAGTAAATCCATATCCTTCCCTCCTTCTAACTTTGATCTGAGCCTGGTTTGTTTTTGATCATATCTTTACAGATAATTTATTAAATCACAGTTTTACTCTTCCCTTTTTTTCTGGAAAAGCAAAAAGCCAACCCACACAAAGCAGATTGACCTTTCGGGCAAGATATGCTTGCCGTGATTTTTCATATTTTACTTTACTTTATTTCATTTATACTCTACTTCTTAGGAATCTTCCCCCAAAAATTTGTTGATCTTTAACATCATCTTACAAAATTCGTAAAAACAGGTTCTTCACGCTCTGGCATTGCAATTCCATCTTTTCGCGCCGCCTCCTGGCATCGGAGCAGGTATGCCATATTTTTTCCAAGAACCCGCATCGTATGCAGGCCTTCTGCATCCTGTCTTACCTGCCTGGCATTTGTTCCATGGACCATATTCCAATAACGCGATGAAACAACCGGCATTTCCTGAATGGTAAAATATTTATTGAGCTGGTCAAAAGTTGCAGTTGTCCCAGCACGGCGGGCAGAAATAACAGCCGCCGCAGGCTTCATATAAAATGCTTTATTTCCATTCCCGCCAAGTTCCGAATAAAACAGACGGTCCATAAATGCAGTCATATTGCCGCTGGCCGCTGCATAATGCACTGGGCTTCCAAAAACAAAGCCATCTGCCCCGTATGCCTTTTCACGAAAATGATTCACAACGTCGTCAAATACACAAGCCCCTTTTTCCCGGCACTTCAAACAGGCGATACAGCCTCCGATCGGCCTGTTCCCAATCCAAAAAATTTCTGTTTCTATATTTTCATGGTTCAATGTATCAGCTACTTCACAGAGCGCTGTGTAAGTACAGCCTTCTTTATGCGGGCTTCCATTTACTAATAAAACTTTCAATTCCATCCTCCATTATAAGATCACAGCGTACCTGGTTCTTGCTATCAATATCCCTGTTATCTACGAAGCCCTGTCAGCATCTCTACCGTAGAAGGGTCATAGTGGGAAAAGAAAAGACTTTCTTTTGTATCCAGTTTTTGGATCGCTGCCATATCTTCCTCATCCAACACAAAGTCAAACACATCTATGTTTTGGATCATGCGTATTTTATGTGTTGACTTTGGAATTACTACAACGCCGCTCTGTATCAGGAACCGCAGGGCTGTCTGTGCGGCGCTTTTATCATATTTTTTCCCAATCTCCATCAATACAGGGTTTGTAAAGAAGTCTTTCCGCCCCTCGGCAAACGGTCCCCAGGATTCATGCTGAACACCATATTTTTCCATATACTTATGCGCCTGTACCTGCTGTTGGAACACATGGGTTTCCACCTGGTTGACTGCTGGTTTTACTTCTACAAAGCTGCACAGGTCTATCAAACGGTCGGGATAAAAATTTGATACGCCGATCGCGCGGATCCAGCCCTCTTTATATGCTTCTTCCATCGCACGGTAAGTGCCGTAATAGTCATTAAAAGGCTGATGGATAAGAACCAGATCGATATATTCCGCCTGCAGCTTACGCAGGGATTCTTTGAGGGAAATTTTTGCTTTTTCATAACCGCCGTTACTGATCCATACTTTTGTCGTCAGAAATAATTCCTCACGGGGAACGCCGCATTTACGGACAGCGTTGCCAACCGCTTCCTCATTTCCATATGCCTGTGCAGTATCGATCGAACGGTAGCCTTCACCAATCGCATCCAATACGCAGCGTTCACATTCCTCGTTACTCACCTGGTACACCCCATAGCCCAATACGGGCATCCTGACTCCATTATTCAAAGTTACATATTCCATGTCCTGCTCCTCTGTTTTAATCATTTTTATTTCTTTCCTATCAAATATGTCTGCCATATGTTTCAGACCTAATCCGTCTTAATATTTCAAACTTTTTACCCATTTATTGACGGTTTTCTGGGAAGGCACGTCATAAAAATTGCGCCCTTTCATCCATTTTGTCTTAGATGAAATCTGTGCCTTTGCCTTTAAATGTTTCCCGCTGCTTCCAAGGCCGCTGCTGATCGACGTAGAAAATGGGATTACCGTTTTCTTCTTCAGGCTTACATTTTCTACAAGGCTGTAAACAATATGCGGCGCTTCTCCCCACCAGATCGGATACCCGATATACACAACATCCGCTTTCTTTACTGCTTTCTTAATTGCCGTTATATTGGCAATCTTTGGGCGGACTTTGCTTCTTGCCGGTGTTTTTGCAGACGCATGTTCTTTTGACACCCGGCTATTTTCATCACCGTAATCAAGGTCTTCCTCTGTATAAGGTTTTTTTGCCTTGATCTCTATTACGTTTCCCTTTGTTGCTTTGCCGATCTTCTTTGCTGCGCCCCTTGTCGTCCCTGTTGCTGAGAAATAAAGCACAACAATGTTTTTCTTTTTTGTTTTAGCTTCCACATTCTGCACGTTTGCCAGAGAAAACACTAAGGCAAAAGCCAACGCCATAGATACCAGCCGTAAAATTCTTTTACCATATTCCTGCCCTCTTTTGGGGGCATAAAGGGATACCCGAAGGGTGTTTCTGTAAGTTTTCATAATTCCATTCCTTTCTTTCTGTTCTTTTATACACTATTGTAAAAGCTGTTTCTTTTTCCGGATCTTTGCCCATTTTGAAACATAATGCCCGCACCATACAAACAAGGCCAGGACAGCTATGTAATCTGCTAGGAAAATTGCCAGCGGTTCATCAAAATCAAAAAACACAAATTGATTTTTAAGGAACATATATTCCCAAACCCCTCTTTTCCAGGAAGCGTACGCCCCATAAGCAGCTGCCAGGAAAGCAGATCCCCGCAATATCCATACAGGGACGGCAGACGCCTTTTTCCAATGCTTCTTTATCATCCCCTTGATCATGCTCCAATGGAATCCGAGATGGAGCGAGAGCAATGCAAACCCCCAATACGCTGAAAGCATATGCAGGTTCCTGGCAAAAGAACGCCCTCCCTGGATGGGAAGGAACGCGAGCGCATGGCGGGAAAGTATCGCCCCGCTTACCATAGAACCTGTCATTGCAATAAAAATGCAAATGACAAGGAGCGTCTGCAGGATGGAAAAAAGCGTGTATTTCCTTATTTTTGTGCCGTTTTTTGCACATAGAGGAATACCCGGACGGCGCTTTCTTTTGAATCTATTGCTGATCCATTTCCTGTTCCATATATGATGCAGGATAAAAAGGACGAGCATCCCAATCCCCAGCCATTCATGGGCAACCTGGCCGACAAGCTCATAAGCCATCAGAACGATCAACACTGCCGTCATACAGAAATCTGTCACAATTTTCAAAACCACATTCTGTTTCACGAAAGCCCCCCTCTAATAGCCAATTTCTTCCAGCCAGCCTGCCACATCGCCTGCCGCATCCGGCACATCTTTTTCATTCACAGTAAATCCGTCCGTAATGACCGTCGCTTCCGGCTCAAGCTCCTGAATTGTTTCAATCGTCCCGGAAAAACGGCTTCCATTATGGACATTAAATGGGATGATTGTTTTTCCCGAAAAATCGTATTCATCAAAAAAACTATAAAGAACCTGCGGAAGGTCGGCCCACCAGTTGGGGAAACCGACAAAAACTGTCCCATACTCATCCAGTCCCTCTATGTGGCTGGTCAATTCCGGGCGCGCGTCTTCTTCCTGCTCATTAGCGGCATAGTCAATCAGTTCCCCGCCGTCTGCCGGATACACCACGGAAGTCCGGATGGAAAACAACTCCCCTCCTGTTTCTGTCTGGATCATATCTGCAATGGCGCGGAGCCGGCCAACCGGCTTATCATTTACCATGGAATAGCTGGCAGAAGAAACAGCGTCTACGCCGCTGTTTTCAGCAGCCGTAAAATAAGCGATCAGTATTTTGCCATCCGACGCAGGCTCTGCATCTGCCAACGCAGTCTGTTCCTGCGTTTTCTCAGATCTGCCCGATGCTTCACGCTTATCAGACCCGCAGGCCGCCAGGGAAACTATAACTGTCGCTGCCGCCAGTAACGCAATATAACGCTTCATAAAAAACCTCCTTTCGTTCTGAAACAATGCGCTGTTACTTTTATAATCTTATTTTAGCAAATACCATGCGGCAGCGGAAGTTTCCATTTGTTCAGCAGTTATAACCTTAAAGTATATACTGGCCTGCAATTTCTCCTGTATTCTTTGATGGAATGTTGTATGGGAAATTATAGGAAACGAACAAAACGTTTGCGTTTTGATTCGTTTCCTGCGCCGGATGCACGCCGCAAGCGGCATATTTCCTATGTGCATCCGTGCGCATCCTCGCGGAGCGGTTATAGTAAACGCATTCATTTCATGCGTTTACTATAACCTCTTACATTACAGTGTCCGCAATATAGGAACGGATCACGGAATTATCCTTTGAAAATAGCCCGTCATCTACGACTGCCCCTGGTGCGCAGGTTTTGATAAATTCTACGGACTGCGCATACTGCGAGGTATCCATCGAAGCTGACTGTAAAACCGGGTAAATATATTTCCCGCTAAAATCGTAGCTTTCCAAAAACGTCCCGACTGTCATGGGTGCCGTATGCCACCAGATTGGGTAGCACAATACAACCCTATCATACTGTTCCACAGATGATAGCGGGTCTTTGATTGGAGGCCTTGCGTTATTGTCTGCCTCGTCTTTTGCTTCCCCATAGGCGACCTCATTATAATTGTCACTATATGGTGTTTCCCGCTCAATGCGGAAAGAATCTGCCCCTGTCTGCTCTATAATATTGTTCGCAATCCTCTCACTTGTCCCGCTCCATGAGAAATAGGCCACCAGGATCTTTCCGGTCCCTGGCTCCTCTGGCTTCTCCGGGTCTGTCGGCTGTTCTGGCTGTTCCGGAGCGGCTTCTACCGTCACGCTGCAGACTGCACGGATGTTATTTTCTGCTGAAGCAGTGATCGTGGCCGTTCCCGCTGCAACCGCTTTTACCGTTCCATGATCGGAAACTATGGCCACTGCCTGGTTGGAGGATGACCACTGGATTTCCTGGTTGGTCGCGTTGGCTGGATTCACCGTGGCAATAAGCGTTTCTTCTGCATCCGGCTTTAAAGCAAGCTGTGATTTATTTAACGTCACACTGGTAACAGGAACCACATCCGGCCGCATCACCTTATCGGCAATATAACCACGGATTGCAGCGTTATCCTTTGAAAATATACCATCATCTACGACTGCCCCTGGTGCGCAGGTTTTGATAAATTCTACGGACTGCGCATACTGCGAGGCATCCATCGAAGCTGACTGTGAAACCGGGTAAATATGTTTCCCGCTAAAATCATAGCTTTCCAAAAACGTCCCGACCGTCATGGGCGCCGTATGCCACCAGATGGGATAGCATAGTACAATCCTGTCATACTGCCCAACGGATGCCAGCGGATTTTTAATGGGTGGTCTTGCGTTATTTTCTGCTTCCTCTTGCGCCTCCCCATAGGCAACTTCATTATAATCATCGCTGTATGGTGTTTCCCGCTCAATGCGGAAGGAATCTGCCCCTGTCTGCTCTATGATATTATTTGCAATCCTTTCACTTGTCCCGCTCCATGAGAAATAGGCCACCAGTATCTTTCCGCTCCCTGGCTCTTCTGGCTTCTCCGGGTCTGTCGGCTGTTCTGGCTGTTCCGAAGCGGCTTCTACCGTCACGCTGCAGACTGCGCGGACATTATTATGCGCGGATGCTGTGATCGTGGCCGTTCCCACTGCAGCCGCCCTTACCGTCCCATTCTCAGAAACCCTGGCCACTGCCTGGTTGGAAGATGACCACTGGATTGTCTTATTTGTCGCATTGGATGGGTTTACCGTTGCAGTAAGCCTTTCTTCTCCTCCCTGCTTTAAGTTCAGCTGCGTTTTATTTAATGTCACGCCTGTAACAGCTACTGCGTTCTCTGACACTTTCACCGTACAGGACGCTTTTTTCCCGGAGCCGTCTGCAGCCGTCACCCGGATCTTTGCCGTCCCCGCTGATACAGCGCGGATCACGCCTTTTTTGCTTACTGTCGCCACCTTGCGGTTGCTGCTGTCATAGGATACTTTTTTATTGGATGCTTTCTTGGGGGACATGGTTGCTCTCAGCGCAAACTTCTGCCCCGTTTTTAAAGAAACAGACCTCCTGTTTAATGTAACTTTGTTTACTGGTGTTCCCACGGTAATCCGGCTTTTCGCATTTACCTTTGTCCCTTTCACCCTCGCGGTAATGGTAGCTTTCCCATTCTTTTTTGCCGTCACTTTTCCATTCTTAGACACGGACGCAATTTTGGGGTTGCTGCTTTTCCATTCCACGCCTTTCTTTTTGGCCGCTTTATTCAGCGTTGCTTTTAGCTTTACGCTTTTCCCTTTTTTCATGGTATATACTTGCTTATTTAACGCAATAGTATATTTCGTCTTTTTTGCTGCCGCCTGCACAGGGGTAAACTGCCCCAGGACAAACGAAAGCATGAGAGCAAATACCAATACTTTTTTGAATATGTTCTTTCTTTTTGCAGTATTCATAGTTCCCTTCCTTTCCTTATTATCGCGCCTTTTTTATCCTTTAATTGTTTCCAAATATTTTTGCCAAAAACCGGTCATAATCCTCTATCCAGCCTCCCCTGCTGCCAAATCCATGCCCCCAATTTTCAAGCACAAGGCGCTCTACATGCTCCCCCGCATTTTCCAGCATGGAAAACTGTGCTTCGAACTGCCTGTAAAACGGGTCGTTTGTCCCATAACAATAATAGGTCGGGGGAATCCCCGCTTCCTGCAGGCTTTCAAGATCCATAGATGCAACGCTAAGGCGTCCATAGAAAGAATAGATCATGCCGTCGGCAGCAACCCTGGCCGAAACACGGTCAAGCGCATCCGGCACATAAGAAGGGTCTAAGGCATCCGGGGTTATCCCGCCTCCATAATGCAGGATCATTTCACCTGCAAGGATCCCCCCTGCTGAAAATCCCATGACGGCAATATCTTTCTCATCTATCCCGTATTCATCGGCATGACGCCGGATAAACCGGACTGTCCTTGCCAGGTCAAGCGCGCCTTCCTCCTGGGTATAGGGACGCAGGCGGTAATCCAGCACAAAGCTCTGGTAACCCCTCCTGCTTAATTCCAATGCAATCGGCGTCCCTTCATTCGCATCGCTCCGGAACTGGAAAGCGCCGCCGGCACAGATGACAACCGCGCCCTTTACGGGGATCCCCTCTGCAGCCGGGAATGTAGTCACATACGGCCTGAAATCCGGATCGTCAAAATAGTTTCCGGTATTTTGTGTATAGACGGTTGTTGCAGGCGCTTTCCCTTCTTCCCACACATAGAGAACCTGCTGTTTCTCCGGGGTGGGGGAAGCTGTCAGGAGCGTATTTCTTTCTGCATCCTGCTGTACGCCAGCCTGCGCCTCCCAAAAAGCTACGGCGTCTTCAATCCATCCTTCCGCCACGGTTCCCGTCCCCAGGCCGAATCCATGCCCAAGGCCTTCATAAGCGTGAAATTCCGTCGGGATTCCAAATGCCTGTAACTGTGCAAGCCGTGATTCCATCGTCCTGTAATCTGCAATGCCGTCATTCATGCCTACACAGGCATAGATCGGCGCGTCGCTTGCCAAAGCTCTCGTATATCCCGTGTACTGCATGATGACTGCCGCTGCCTGCGGAATATCCGGCCTCCCGTAATTTGCCGGGCCGCTTTCTTTATTTCCAAGTGTTGCCGCCATCCGCGCCCCTGCAGATCCGCCCCAGAGGGAATAACCTTCTGCGTCAGCTCCAAGCTCTTTCGCATGGTCATGGACATACATGATCGCCTTCGCCAGATCCTCATACGCAGAATCCGGGCGGTAGATCAGCGCAAATGCGTGGTAGCCCATTTTGCTCACCTCCAGCGCATGGGGAAAGCTGTCATGCATCGCCCCCACATAGGCGAAACCTCCGCCCGCATTGAAAATGGCATATTTCGCCCCCGGTTTCCCTTTGAAATAGAACAGCCCCGTATCCCTCTTTTCGGGATTTTCAGCCATCTCTTCCTCTGAATAAATGGGATAAAATATCTGTTCCCCATCTTCGGAACGCGATTTCAGATCATTCACAATCTCAACGGTCTTGTCTGCCTTTATATTGCTGTACCATGTGTAAACACTGCTGCTGCTGATTTCTTCCAGTGTCATGCCTCCGGATACCGTGCGGTCAACCGGAAATAACAGACGGCCGAAATTTCCAAATGCCGGGTCGTTTATAATCTCTGACACTTTGGTATCCTTTGTCACTTTACCTGGAACAGACGGTTTTTCCGGCTCCGTTGGTTTCTCCGGTTCTGTTGGTTCCTCCGGCCTTTCCGGTTTTTCCGGCTGCCCGGAAACAGGTTCTACCGTCACGTTGCAGACTGCCCGGACATTGTTATGCGCCGTTGCTGTGACTGTTGCTGTCCCCCCGGCAACTGCCTTTACTGTTCCATTGTCGGATACCCGGACTACTGCCTGGTTTGATGTTTCCCATTTAACTGCTTTATCTGTCGCATTGGAGGGATATACCGTAACAGCCAGCTTTTCTTCTTCACCCTGCTTTAAATTAAGCTGCGATTTATTGAATGCTATTCCGGTAACAGGCACTGTATTTTTTTCCACTTTTACAGTGCAGGATGCCTTTTTCCCGGATCCATCCACCGCCGTTACCGTAATCTTTGCTGTTCCTGCAGAAACCGCACGGATTACGCCTTTTTTGCTTACCGTTGCTGTTTTTCTGCTACTGCTCTTATAGGCTACTTTTTTCACGGCTGTTTTCTTAGGGGATACCGTTGCTTTCAGCGTAAACTTCTGCCCTGCTTTTAAAGTTACCGATTTCCGGTTTAATCTGATCCTGCTGACCGGTGTACCCACGGTGATCCTGCTGGCCGCCTTTACTTTCGTCCCCTTAATGCGTGCTGTGATGGTTGTTTTCCCATTCTTTTTTGCTGCCACTTTTCCGCTCTTAGATACGGATGCAACCTTTGGATTACTGCTTTTCCATTCTACGCCTTTCTTTTTGGCCGCTTGATTCAGCGTAGCTTTTAATTTCACGGTTTTCCCTTTTTTCAAAGTATAGGCCGGCTTATTTAGCGTGATGGAAACCGTTTGTTTTTTTGCCGCTGCTTTTTTCGATGTAAACAGCCAGTTCATGATCTTTTCATCCCTGCAGAACAGCCATCCGCCTCCATGCTGATATGTGATTCCCGTCCCTTTGAAATAATCGCTGCCCTTTACGTCCAGTACCAGCAGCTTTTTTATCTCCTTCTCCGACAGCCCTTCTTTCTGATAGAGGCTGTGCAGTTTTTTATAAGCATCCCGGAACGGTTTTGACGAGTAATATTCGTCATCCTCACCAATTACAAAATACACCGGCGTCCTTGCCTTTACCACCGGTTCAAACTCCCCATCCCACTGTGAGCTGCACATGAGCGCCCTGGCAAACAGTTCCGGCCGCATTTCCAGAATGAGCGACAGTGTTTCGCCCCCACCGGAATAACCATTGATAAACACATTTTCCGGGTCAACAGGATAATTTTCCAGGAAATACTCTACCAGCGCGATTGTCTGCCTGGCAGATGTTTTCCCCCAGTCATCCAACTGCGGCGCGAGGATGATCATATCCTTATTGTATTTTTTTGCCTCAAATGCAAAATCTTCTGTTTTCAGGTTTTCTGCCACTCCCTGAAAATATAATCCCTGGTATCCTGGGAGCGTTACATACAGCGCCATCTTCTTTTTGCCATTATAGGAATCCGGGAAATATACATGGTAATGGATGTCGCCATCCCTGTCAGAGTGAAGGACATTGTCCACCAAAAACTCCCGGTAATAATCTTTCCCTTCTGTGACCGTCTCCTTATCCGATTTTGCAAATACAGGGTTTTGGAAACAGCAGGCCATAATACAAAAAGCAATGGCTGCTATCACAGGAATGGATTTTCTTTTCTTTTTCATCCTTTTTACACCTTCCTCTCAGGCTTGATCCTTCCCCTGTCATACATCTACTGCATGGATTCCCTGATTATCCGTATCACTTCATCCTGATCCAGAACAGAATCTATTGGAATCTGGCAAATACGCGTTTCATCCGCATCTCCCTCAAAATACATATCAATCCCCAGCTCTTCAAACAGCGCAACCATCTTTGCCGCTGACCCATCCACATCTCCCTCATATCCAAAAGCGTCTCTGAAATAAGCGCGGATTTCTTCTTCATGGTAAGCTGCCATTGCCTTTAAAAAACGTGGAAACAATGTGGTAAGGCTTTTCCGGTAAGATGCGCCGAACAACGCCTCCGGGATAAATTCCACCTCGTAAATATCATAGCTGTAATTTTCCTCTTTTCCGATCCCAAGCCTTCCGGATGTTGCAATCGACGCCCCATATAAAATAACCCCTCTGGCGTCCAGGTCGTCCGGATGTTCCTTTAACCGTCTTGTGGCTTTTAATACATTCCGGATGACGGAAATGCCTATATCGTAAGATACAGGGTTCTTATCTCCGATCGTAGACGGTTTTCCCTGCCTGCCTTTTTGTCAGCCCCACAGCCTGTAAGACTGAGCAGCAGACATATCAGCATGACATTTAGGACAACATATTTCAATTCCATATCACCCTCCTGTCCCATAAATATCCAGCCTTTACCCTTCTTCCTATGCTCCAAAAATACCCTCCGGGCATCCCGTTATGGCCATCCGGCTTTTAAACAAAGTATAAAAAAAACGAGACTGAATGAGAAGTCTCGTTTTGTTCATCAGTTTATACCCAAAGATTATAACATATAAATGTAAAATCAACAGACAGATTTCCCATTTATTACACTGCTTTCTGCGCAGCAGCAAGAAACTGTCTTACATTTTCAGACGGATCTGGGGAATGGAGCAGGCCATATGGGATGCTGTGTTCCCATTCCACCGGAATGACTTTTAAAAGCGGATGTACGCTGGCCCACCCCGGAATCGCCAGCAATACGTCATTACTGTTCTCACAACGGTTAAAAACCTCCACGTTATAAAAATCAAAATCCACGATATGTATCTGGCTGTGGTTCTGCCAGATGTCATCCCGGAGCCTGTCCACATAATTGCTCCATTCCCGGCGCATCAGCATCAGGTTCTCCCCATAAAGGTCTTTTACCATAAGCCGGTCTTTTGCCGCAAGCCGATGATGGATGGAAACTGCGCAGCAAAATGGCTCACGGGATAATTCAAGCCCTGCACAGTGGCGCAAGTCCAGCATGGTCTCATCAAATATCCCCCCGATCACGTCAATATTTTTTCCGAGATTCGCTAATATTTCCCTGGCATTTTCCGGCGTATTCTCGAACGGGACAATCTGGAATTTCATCTCCGGGCAATATACCTGTATTTTTGTCCAAAGCCGCATCAAAAGCTGTGCAGGGGTCATAGGGGAACTCCCGATACGGATTACCTTCGTATCCTCCTGCATGGCATTTTTTGCCCGGATGACAGAATCCCGGCAATACTGGATGATATATTTCGTGTCCTGATATAAAGACTTTCCAGCCTTTGTCAAAGTCAAACCCCTATGCGTCCTGTCAAACAGCTTTACATCCAAAGAAGCCTCCAAAAGATTGATCTGCTTTATGACTGCTGTAGGGGTTATATAAGCTTCTTCCGCTGCTTTATTGAAACTGCCTACATCTGCCACACGGATAAATGTTTCTAATTGCGGGTTATACATTTGAATTGCCCTCCTTTATTATTTATCTAAATAGTGACTGCTGATTAAGTCTTAAATGCTTGATTTTACTGATTTTTCTTTCAATTAGGCGTATAATAAATGCAAGGTAATGAACCATTGGAATTCGTTTTTCATGCAGATAACCTTATAAAATATACTTGCAGAGGAGTTAAAATGCCATGTACAGACCGCTTGATAAATTGCAACATTC
>CAJTDK010000038.1 GCA_910575105.1 Lachnospiraceae bacterium | reverse complement strand
GATTTCTGTGTGGCTATGCTCGCACTCTCGTTTTCCGTGCCATCGTCTTTCGATAGGCGGCAGTAAATGCCGACTAAATAGATTTTCTTTTCTTCTTTGATTCCTGCCATACTGTAAAACCTCCGTCCTTGCTCTAATAGGTTTCATGTTCCATTGCGTACATTCTAAGCGGATAACCCGTCATTGTCGAAGGTGTCACTCTCAGCAATCTTTCTGCGGATGTCCTCGGAGATAATCGGGATGAACGCTTCGGCAACGGTCTGTGTGCCGATGTATTCACGGCTGACAATCATCTGCACTGGCTGTCTTGCCACAATACGCTTTCTCTTTTTATTCGCTTTCTTATCCTCGCCCATACTCAACTCTTCCTTTCCAGAGAGGGCAGGGGAGTATATAAAAATACTCCCGCCCTGCCAATCAGACAAAATCAATCCCCGCTGTTCAATCCTTCCTGCAATGCTTTAAGGAGAGCCGCTGCTTCATCGGCGGTCAACGTAATTCCCTTTCCGCACTTCTCACGGTTGGGGGAAAAGCTGCGGATGTCATACTTTGGCTCTTTCCCGTTCCATGAAATTAAGTTGATTTCCTTTGTATAGCCGCTGTCGCTTGCCGACAATACACGCTATGGCGAAATCTTCCCCGCCGCAATTCAGAGAGGAAATGAGATAGCCCGTCCTCGGAACAATCTGACCGTTTCCGTCCAATGTGGGCTTCATGGTAAACTCGTCATGCTCAAAAGTTAGGTACTGTTCAGCCGCCCCATAGTCGGCATTTTTAGAGCTGATATGTTTGAATGTTGCCAACGGCTTCACCTACTTTCTGCAAGACTTCAAACTTCAAGGCGGCAAGCTCCGCTATGGCGGCTCGTACCTCTTGGGAGAGGGCGTTATAAGGTGCGCCGTACCCGTTCAGACAGCGGGCAATCTGATTGAGGTTGCCGCCTATCTTGCCATATTCGGCGGTTAGTTTCCCAACGGCAGAGAGCAATTCATCATTGACCGGGGAAACGGTGATAACCGGGCGTATGCTTGACTTGGTTAGGGCTTGCCGGATATATTCAGACTGGCTCATTTTGCAGAGGGTGACACGCTCGGAAAACTCGGCGTATTCTTCCTCGCTCAAGCGTGTCTTGATAACCCGGCGGCGGTGGGGCGTGTTGTATTTTCTCATGGCTGTGAACTCGTGATATAGCTCATCTGAAGGTCGGAGATGTTAAGGAGCTTCGCAAGTTCAATCCTGTCTGTGGACGCTTGGTTCAGCATGATGATGAACTCGCTGTTGGCAAGCATCGTCCTCGCCGTATGGCTCTGCAAGAGGTCATCGACATTTTGTGTGATGCCCGTACAGTACGCCCCGTACTTACGCACACGCTTCCAGAGGGTAAAGAGGAAGTTGGCGGAATACTCGTGCTGGAACAGCAGATAGATTTCGTCAATGAAGATAAACGTGTTCCTGCCTTTCGCCCTGTTCTGGGTGATGCGGTTTAAGATGCTGTCAAGCACCACGAGCATACCGATAGGCTGTAACTGCTTGCCCAAATCCAGAATGTCGTAGCAGATAAGGCGGCTGTGGGTGTCCACGTTCGTATGCTTGGCAAAGGTGTTGAGAGAGCCGTCCGTGAAAAGCTCAATCGCAAGGGCGATTTCCTGCGCTTCTGGCTCATCCTGCTTGAGCAGCTCCTCACGGAAGTCCTGCAAGGTCGGCGGCGTACCCATATAGTTGCCCTGCTGGTAATAGCGGTAGACGCTCGCCGTGCAGCGGTCGATGATGGATTTCTGCTTTGCCCCAAGGCTTGCCCCGCCAATGAGCTGCTCGCACAAAGACAAAATAAACTCTGATTTCAAGATGACGGGGTTCGCACCGTCGCCGTAATCAGAGTTCATGTCCATTGCGTTGATGTGGTTGTCGCTCGTCGCCGAGATATGGACGACCTCGCCCTGCATCGCCTTTACGAGAGGGGAGTACTCACGTTCGGGGTCTATAACGATTACATCGGCGTTGGGGTCGGTGAGGATGATGTTCGTCATTTCCTCCTTTGCCGTGAACGACTTGCCCGCACCAGACACGCCGAGGATAAAGGAATTTCCGTTCAAAAGATGGCGGCGGTTGGCGATAATCATATTTTTACTGATGACGTTCTGCCCGTAATACACGCCGTCCTTATGGTAGATTTCCTGTACTCTAAACGGGATAAACACGGCAAGGCTTTCCGTCGTCAGCGTCCTTAACGCATCAATCTTCCTCACGCCGAACGGCAGGGCGGTGTTCAGCCCGTCCATCTGCTGGTACTTCAGCACGGCAAACTGGCAGAGCTGCTTTCTCGCAGTCGTCAGCAGGGCTTCCGTGTCATTGTCAAGCTGCTCTTTGGTGTCCGCCGTATGCACCATCGTAAGCACCGCAAGATGCACATCCAGCTCAATGTTTCCGTCCCGAACCTGCCACGGAGCAGGAAGAACAAGCCGACCGCCACGCCGCAGGCAAGCACGGAAAACAGGAACTGCCGCATCGACAGCCCGAAGAACATGGATTCCGTGTAGTTGCGGATTTCCTTATTTATCTTTACTTCCATGGTCAGCATCCCCAAGCTCGGCATACAGTCCACGAGAACCGTGTCGTAATTCTTTTTTACTTCATTGATGCAGGTTTTGAGTACGCTTTCACGGCTTATGGCGTTAATCAGCCTTACTTCCAGCCCCGACAGCTCAATGTTGGACGGGAGCAGGTCAACGCCCTCGTCATGGTGCAGGATGCTTCTGGAAACATCGACGGGTTTATCATCAATGATGTCCTGCATGATGGTGGAGAGCGTGTCGGGCAAGTCGTCTGGTCTGCTGTAACCGAGCGACATGGTTAGATTTGCCTGTGCGTCGGCATCAATGAGCAAAACTTTCCTGCCCTGCTGTGCCAGAGCCACGCCCAGATTGACCGCCGTGGTGGTCTTTCCAACGCCGCCTTTCTGGTTGGTTAAAGCGATTACTTTGCAATTTGACATAGGGTGCGTCCTCCTTTCGCATAGATTTAGCCACTTTGTCAAGGTGGCTATGTAAAGGATTCATGGCAATAAAAAAAGCCGACTGGCTGTTTTATTTGCTAAACTACACCAATCGGCTATGTAAAAATCTATTCTGTTTTGTTCTCTGCCTTATCTACATTTTTGTGATAAGGCTTCTCTTATTCTCTCCGTATCCCATTTTTCTGGGAACAATACCGCCATAATATGAAACGCATCCATCAGCCCTGCAATATACGCATGAGTGCCGTATTCAAAATCCTGCTTTTCCCTGCAATCTATAAGATGTTGGCAAACTTCCCTCTGTTCCTCCGTCAAATCAAGCTGGTTAAAGGCATCCTCCGCATATCCCTCATCCTTACTGTCTTTTTGATAACTGGCATCAGCCTGTAACAGTTTTAATACGGATTCGTCTTTTAATTTCTCTACTGCTATCTTCACCAGTTCTTTAAATTCCTTATCGCACATCACTTCCCCCTGCCAGTTCTACCCTTAATTTTTTTATAGGTGCATGGATAACCTTAAAAATAAGTTCGTCAACGCAGTCTGTATATCTGCCCTGCTGTATGAGCTGATTTTTCAGTTCCACAAGGCTGTGTAGCAAAATGCTCCGTTCCCCACTGTCCACATACAAATGATTTTTCTTTTCTCTCATAATCAACACCAACCTTTTTTGATTTCATTATATAGAGAAACAATAAACCAATCAAAGGTACGATTCGGACAAAAAAATAAGCGTACCACTATTTCTAATGATACGCTTATCATATTTCATTCTCTAATCAAGGTCGATATAAACGGTTACATTCGTTTCTCTCCATTGATTCTTCCTTACATACTGTCCGTTAGCCTTTCGGTAAGCTGCCGCCTGCTCGAAAGATAGCGGTAATTCAAAGGAAAGAGAACTCCTACCTACTTTGTATAGCCGCCTGTGCCGCCGCCAACCTTGCGATCGGTACTCTGAACGGTGAACAGGATACATAATCCAACCCGATCTTATGGCAGAACTCTACAGAAGACGGATCTCCGCCGTGCTCACCGCAGATACCGATGTGAAGCTTCTCATTTACCGGCTTACCAAGTTTAATGGACATCTCCATCAGCTTGCCGACGCCTGTCTGGTCAAGCTTCGCAAACGGATCGTTCTCGAAGATCTTCGCGTCATAGTAAGCGTCAAGAAACTTACCGGCATCGTCACGTGAGAAGCCATATGTCATCTGTGTCAGGTCATTTGTACCAAAGCAGAAGAAGTCAGCCTCTTTTGCAATCTCGTCTGCAGTAAGCGCTGCTCTCGGAATCTCGATCATCGTACCCACCTCGTACTCAAGGTCGCTTCCTGCTGCTTTGATCTCAGCGTCTGCCGTTTCAACTACAACTTTCTTCACATATTTAAGCTCTTTGATATCGCCGATCAGCGGAATCATGATCTCCGGCTTAACCTTCCAGTCAGCATGTGCCTTCTGTACATTGATCGCCGCACGGATAACTGCCGCTGTCTGCATCTTTGCAATCTCCGGATAAGTAACCGCAAGACGGCATCCTCTGTGGCCCATCATCGGGTTGAACTCATGAAGGCTGTCGATGAGCGTCTTGATCTCCTCCACAGACTTGCCCTGTGCTGCCGCAAGCTTCTCGATATCCTCTTCCTCAGTAGGAACGAACTCATGAAGCGGCGGATCAAGGAAACGGATCGTAACCGGATTGCCCTCAAGCGCCTCATAGAGCGCCTCGAAGTCTCCCTGCTGATAAGGAAGGATCTTCTCAAGAGCTGCCTCTCTCTCTTCTACTGTATCTGCACAGATCATCTCGCGGAATGCAGCAATTCTGTCTTCCTCGAAGAACATGTGCTCTGTACGGCAAAGCCCGATACCCTCTGCACCAAGCTCGCGGGCTTTCTTAGCGTCTGCCGGTGTGTCTGCATTTGTACGAACCTTAAGTGTTCTGTACTTGTCCGCCCATGCCATGATTCTTCCGAACTCACCGGCAATCTGAGCGTCAACGGTAGGAATGATTCCATCATAGATATTACCTGTCGTACCATCGATAGAGATCGCATCCCCCTCATGGAACTCTTTTCCTGCAAGTGTGAACTTCTTGTTCTCCTCGTCCATAGCGATATCGCCGCATCCGGATACACAGCATGTACCCATACCACGTGCAACAACCGCCGCGTGGGAAGTCATACCGCCGCGTACAGTCAGGATACCCTGTGAGGACTTCATACCTGTGATATCCTCCGGTGATGTCTCCAGACGTACAAGGACAACCTTCTCTCCTCTTGCCGCCCACTCTACTGCATCCTCTGCCGTAAATACAACCTTACCGCAGGCTGCTCCCGGAGATGCGCCAAGACCCTTGCCCATCGGAGTAGCCGCCTTAAGAGCCGCCGCGTCAAACTGCGGGTGAAGAAGTGTGTCAAGGTTACGCGGGTCGATCATCGCAACCGCCTCTTCTTCTGTCCTCATACCCTCGTCTACAAGATCGCACGCAATCTTAAGGGCAGCCTGAGCTGTTCTCTTACCATTACGTGTCTGTAACATATAAAGCTTGCCGTGCTCAACGGTAAACTCCATATCCTGCATATCTCTGTAATGACTCTCCAGAGTCTCACATACTTTCTTAAACTGAACAAATGCCTCCGGGAACTTCTGCTCCATCTCGGAGATGTGCATCGGAGTGCGGACACCTGCAACCACGTCCTCGCCCTGTGCATTGGTCAGGAACTCACCAAACAGGCCATTCTCTCCTGTCGCCGGATCACGGGTAAATGCAACACCCGTACCGCAGTCATCGCCCATATTGCCGAACGCCATGGACTGTACGTTTACAGCGGTTCCCCATGAATACGGGATATCATTGTCACGACGATATACATTGGCACGAGGGTTGTCCCATGAACGGAATACAGCCTTGATCGCACCCATAAGCTGCTCCTTCGGGTCAGACGGGAAGTCCTGTCCGATCTTCTCTTTATATTCTGCTTTGAACTGTCCTGCAAGCGCTTTCAAGTCCTCTGCGGTAAGCTCAACATCCTGCTTAACGCCCTTCTCTTCTTTCATCTTGTCAATCAGCTCTTCAAAATATTTCTTTCCGACTTCCATAACTACGTCAGAATACATCTGGATAAATCTTCTATAGCAGTCCCATGCCCAGCGCGGATTGCCGGATCTGTCTGCCAGAACTTCTACAACATCTTCATTTAGACCAAGGTTCAGGATTGTGTCCATCATACCCGGCATAGATGCTCTTGCGCCGGAACGTACGGAAACAAGCAGCGGATTCTCTTTATCGCCGAACTTCTTCTCTGTGATGGCTTCCATCTTCGTAACGGCTTCCATGATCTGATCCATGATCTCGTCATTGATCGTTCTTCCGTCTTCATAATACTGCGTGCAGGCCTCAGTTGTGATCGTAAAGCCCTGCGGTACCGGAAGACCCAGGCTTGTCATCTCTGCCAGATTCGCACCCTTGCCACCAAGAAGGTTTCTCATGGTTGCGTTGCCTTCCGTAAACATATAAACCCATTTTGCCATTGTCATGACCTCCTAAAATCTTAATTTACTAAGTCGCATTTAATATTTTACTGTTTTTGCCAGTATTCGTCAAGAGAATTGCCCTACATTTCCCTTAAAAATGCTTTGTATCCCTTGTACGCCTCATACACATCCGCCTTGCTCACCGCCTCCCACGGAGCGTGCATGTTAAGAACCGCTACGCCGCTGTCGATAACCTCCATTCCGTAATTGGCCATAATATACGCAATCGTACCGCCGCCGCCTGCGTCCACCTTGCCAAGCTCCGCAAATTGATATGCCACATTCTCCTTATCAAGCGCCCGTCTGATCTGGGCAAGATACTCCGCATTGGCATCATTAGAGCCCGCTTTTCCGCGGCTTCCCGTAAATTTATTGAACACCAGACCCTTGGCGAAAAATGCCGAGCTCCTCTTCTCAAAATTCTCGGCAAACATCGGGTCATACGCCGCGCTCACATCTGAAGAAAGCATCTTCGAATTCTGCAGCGCACGCCTCACCTTAAGGTCTGATCCTTCTCCGGAAAGCGCCGCAAGCTCTGCCACAACATTTTCAAAGAAACGGGAATGCATACCTGTAGCTCCGACACTTCCGATCTCTTCCTTATCAACAAGGATACAGCAGGCCGTCCTTCTTACCTCCGGCACATCCAGAAGAGCGAACAGCGACGTAAAAGCGCACACTCTGTCGTCCTGCCCGTAAGCCAGGATCATACTCCGGTCAAAGCCCATATCCCTCGCCCGTCCTGCCGGTACGATCTCAAGCTCCGCGGACACAAAGTCTTCCTCCTCCATGTCATAATACTCCTTCAGAAGCGCAAGCACCTTCGCCTTCACCGCGTCCTTTTCATCCTTCTTAAGCCCCTCCGCCTCAGCAAGCGGGCGGCTGCCTACCAGAAGGTCAAGCTTTTCCCCTTCGATGACCACGTTCGCTTTCTTCTCCAACTGCTTTGACGCCAGATGTACCAGCAGGTCCGTAATGGAAAATACCGGATCATCGTCCTTGTCCCCGATGTTCACCTGAGCCGCCGTGCCGTCCTTCTTCACGATCACCCCATGAAGAGCCAGCGGGATCGTCACCCACTGGTACTTCTTGATCCCTCCGTAGTAATGCGTATCCAGATAGGCAAGCTCATCACTCTCATACAGCGGGTTCTGCTTTACGTCGATCCTTGGAGAATCAATGTGCGCCCCAAGGATGTTCATGCCGTCCTCAAGCGGCTCACTCCCGATCTGAAACGCTGCTATACTTTTCCCCATGCATACCGCGTATATCCTGTCGCCCTGCCGCAGTCTCTCTTTCGATGCTCTCTTTTCTTCCAGGCTCACATAGCCGCTATCCCGCAGCCTCTCCACTGTAAGCGCAACGCACTCCCGCTCTGTCTTCCCAAGATCCAGGCACCGCTTATAGTCCTCATTGATCCTCTCAAGCTCCTTTAATTGCTCATCCGTATAATTTTTCCAGACATTTTTCCTGTCCATTGCTAAACATCTCCCTTCTTAAAATTATAAACAACGGCATCCTTCAGCATGTGCACTCTACGACCATCATCAATAAATTGCCGCACATCAGAAAGTATAGCAAAACCTCTCGTTTTTGCAAAGGGTCTATGCAAGTTTTTATTGGGATCCTTGATCTCGCGCAAAAACGCAGCACCAGTAACGATGCTGCGTTTCATCTCTTCTCTACTTCATCTCTTCTCTCACTTCTTTAAAGCACTTCACGATGAAATCAATATCCTCTTTCGTATGGCTCGCGCATACCTGTGTGCGGATCCTTGCCTTTCCCTTCGGCACTACCGGATAGGAGAACGCTACTACATAAACGCCCTTCTCCATCATCCGTTTTGCGAACTCAGCCGCCGTCTTCTCATCATAGAGCATAACCGGCACACATGGATGGGTTCCCGGGATGACATCAAATCCGCTGTCTACCAGCTCCTTGCGGTAATAAGCCGTAACCTCTTCCAAATGATCCCTCAGCTCTGTGCTCTCATCCAGCATGTCAAACAGCTCGATGCTGGCTCCCGCGATCGCCGGAGCGAGAGAATTAGAGAACAGGTACGGACGGCTCCTCTGACGGAGCAGATCGATGATCTCTTTCCTCCCTGACGTATATCCGCCGGATGCCCCACCGAGAGCTTTTCCCAAGGTTCCGGTGATGATGTCCACGCGTCCCTGTACGCCGCAGTGCTCCGGAGTCCCGCGCCCGGTCTTTCCGACAAATCCAACCGCATGACTGTCATCTACCATAACCAGGGCATTGTACTTGTCTGCCAGGTCGCACACACCCTTCAGGTTACAGATGATCCCATCCATGGAAAATACGCCGTCTGTAGCGATCAGCTTGATCCTTGCGCCAGCCTCGTCAGCCTCTTTCAGCTTCGTCTCAAGATCCTCCATATCATTGTTCTTATAGCGGAAACGCTTTGCCTTGCACAGACGCACGCCATCAATGATCGATGCATGGTTCAGCTCATCACTAATCACCGCGTCGTCTGCCGTAAGGATCGTCTCAAATAATCCGCCGTTGGCATCAAAGCAGGAAGAATAAAGGATCGTATCATCGGTCCCCAGGAAGTCAGAAATCTTCTTCTCAAGCTTCTTATGGATATCCTGAGTTCCGCAGATAAAGCGTACAGATGCAACTCCGTAGCCCTTCTCGTCATAAGTTCTTTTCGCCGCCTCAATCAGTCTTGCGTTGTCGCCAAGTCCGAGATAATTGTTGGCGCACATGCACAGAAGCTCTCTCCCGTCCTCCATCTTTACTCGGGAACCCTGCGGTGAGACAAAAGGCGCCTCTCCCTTAAAAAGTCCTGCTTCCTTGATTCCTTCTACTTCTTTTGTATAAATACTTAAAATGTCATCTTTACGTGCCATCGTTATCATCCCCTTTTATTTTTTCATATTCGGCTATTACAGCCTGCTGTCAGACCCTTTGCTGTACCTGCCCTCTTTGCGGATACAAAATCAGCACATCGTTAGTACTGCATTGTATAATTAACAGTGAATTCTGTGCCAGCTGTTTCTGCCGGCACTGCGTAACGCAGTACTATCTGTGAACAGCAACCATCATTAATCATTAATATGCGCCCAGTCAAGAATCACCTTGCCGGACTGACCGGATATCATGGCCTCAAAGCCCTTCTCGTAGTCCTTGATGTCGAAGTGATGCGTAATGATCCCTGAAATGTCAAGACCTGCCTGAATCATAGTGGACATCATGTACCAGGTATCCCATACTTTTCTTCCATAGATACCGCGCAGGTTCAGCCCGTTGAAAATCACCGTCTCAAGATCAACCTTGGCATCCGTCCTCTGAAGCCCTAAAAGTGCGATATTGCCGCCATGCTTCATATTGTGGATCATGTCATGGAGCGCGATCTGGGAACCGGACATCTCGAGACCGACGTCAAAGCCTTCGGTCATGCCGATCTCCTTCATCACATCCGGCAGCTTTTCCTCCTTCAAGTTCACTACTCTGGTCGCTCCGAGCTTTTCCGCCAGGTCAAGACGGTACGGATTCATATCTGTGACAACCACATGCCTTGCCCCGGAAAACTTCGCGATCGCCGCAGCCATGCAGCCAATCGGGCCTGCTCCCGCGATCAGCACATCCTCGCCCAGCATCTTGTAGGAAAGCGCGGTATGGGTCGCATTCCCAAAGGGATCGAAGATTGCATACATCTCCTCCGGAATCGCCGGATTGCACGGCCATACATTAGAAGACGGGATCACAAGATACTCTGCAAACGCACCGTTGCGGTTCACGCCGACTCCCTTGGCATCCTTGCAGTTTTCTTTGTGCCCTTCCAGACAGTTCCGGCACTTGCCGCAGGTAATATGTCCTTCACCGGATACCAGATCACCGATCTTAAAACCCTGTACGCCTTCGCCTGTCTCAACAACTTCCCCAACATATTCATGACCCGCGGTCAGTCCTACCGGAATCGTATGCTGCGCCCAGTCATTCCACTGGTAAATATGCACATCCGTTCCACAGATAGCCGTCTTATGGATCTTGATCTTCACATCATTAGGCCCTACTTCCGGGATCGGTACTCTCTTCATCCACAGTCCTTCCTCCGGCTTCTCCTTCACAAGCGCCCACATCATGCCATCATTTCTCTCGCTCAATTGTGTTACCTCCCATTTCCACCGTCTCCCCAGACGATATTATTGTTAATGCTGTCATTATATCACTCATTTACCTCATGTACAACGTATTTTGCACATTTTTTGTCTGATTCGTCAATTTTTTCACATATAATTTTTATATTTATGTCAATATTTACAGTTTTTGTGTTTACAAATCCATAGAAATTGTTTATAATTACTTATATGTTGTTGATATGCTTTATGAGCGTTTTGGCATATCAATATATCGGGGAACAAAATCAAAAAAGGAAAGAGAGGAGAAGCAGATATCCTTACATAATCATGGTATCTGCAAAAATGAGGTATGAAAGACGCAATTAAAAAATGGAACAGCATCAGCCTTGTAAAACGAATCATCTGCGGTCTGGCCATCGGTATCGTCCTTGGTCTTGTTATTCCGCAGGCATCCGCGATAGGGATTCTGGGAGACTTATTTGTAGGAGCACTAAAAGGCGTCGCTCCTATCTTGGTATTCTTCCTTGTTATGAGCGCGCTCTGTCATATGGGTGCAGGCCAGAAGACGAACATGAAGTTCATCGTCATCCTATACATCATGGGTAATCTCATCTCTGCTTTTACAGCAGTTATCGCAAGTTACGCATTCCCAATTACCCTGACCTTCAGCGAGACAGAAGGTGCAGGCGACATTGCTCCGCCCAGCGGCATCACAGAAGTCCTTACCAACCTGCTCATGAACTTGGTTAAGAATCCGGTAGATTCTATCGTTAATGCGAACTATATCGGTATCCTGTTCTGGGCGATCATCTTCGGTATTGCGCTGAAAGGTGCCAGCGAAGGGACGAAGACCGCACTGGAGAATATTTCCGATGCGACAGCTTCCGCCGTTAAGTGGATCATAAGCTGTGCTCCGTTCGGTATCATGGGCCTGATCTTTACGGTAATCTCTGAACAGGGACTTAGCGTACTGTTAGGCTATGGGAAGCTGATCATTGTACTGGTTGGCAGTATGGCTGTCGTAGCGCTGGTGATCAACCCGGTTGTTGTGTTCTTATTTACAAAGCAGAATCCTTTCCCGCTTGTATTCAAGTGCCTGAAAGGAAGCTTTATCACTGCATTCTTTACCAGAAGTTCCGCTGCTAATATTCCGGTTAATATGGAACTTTGTAAAGAGCTTGGCTTGGATGAGAATACGTATTCCGTATCTATTCCTCTAGGTGCAACTGTTAACATGGCAGGTGCGGCGATCACCATCTCTGTCATGGCTCTTGCAACGGCAAATACTGTTGGTGTAAAGGTTGATTTCCTCACAGCGATCATCCTCTGCGTACTGGCAGCGCTCAGTGCGGCAGGTGCATCAGGCGTTGCGGGCGGTTCTCTGCTTCTTATCCCTATGGCCTGCAGCCTGTTCGGTATTCCGAATGATGTTGCTATGCAGGCAGTAGGTGTCGGCTTCATCGTTGGTGTGATCCAGGATTCCTGTGAGACGGGTCTTAACTCCTCCACAGACGTTCTTTACACAGCAGTAGCTGAGCTTCGTGACAGAAGACTGCATCCGGAAAATTACGCTGCAAAATAATATAGCAAAATCTTGCAGAGCTTTAAGGACCGCCCACCACGGACGGTCCTTTTTATCTTACACTGTCATGCCAGCGAATAAACGGCGTCGGTCATAAAACGCCGTCTGTTCCAATTCTACCACTCGAACTTCTCAGCAAAATAAGCATCCAGCTCTTCAATCTTAACTCTCTCCTGTTCCATCGTATCGCGGTCACGCACAGTAACTGCTCCGTCTTCCTCAGAATCAAAATCGTAGGTGACACAGAACGGCGTACCGATCTCATCCTGACGGCGGTAACGCTTTCCGATATTTCCACGGTCATCAAACTCGCAGTTATATTTCTTAGAAAGCTTTGCGTATACCTTCTCAGCGCCCTCGTTCAGCTTCTTTGAGAGCGGGAGCACACCAATCTTAACCGGTGCGAGTGCCGGGTGGAAATGAAGCACGGTCCGCTTATCTCCTCCCTCCAGCTCTTCCTCATCATATGCGCTGCACAGGAACGCCAATACCATACGGTCCGCTCCCAGTGACGGCTCTATAACGTACGGAACATATTTCTCCTTTTTCTCATCATCAAAGTAGCTCAGATCCTGCTTCGACGTGTTGATATGCTGCGTCAGGTCAAAATCTGTCCTGTCCGCAATCCCCCAGAGCTCGCCCCATCCGAACGGGAACAGGAACTCTACGTCAGTAGTCGCCTTGCTGTAATGGCTCAGCTCCTCCGGCGTATGGTCGCGGTAGCGGACTTCCTCCTCACTAAGGCCAAGCTTTTTCAGCCAGTCAAGACAGAACTGCTTCCAGTATGCGAACCACTCAAGATCCGTATCCGGCTCACAGAAGAACTCCAGCTCCATCTGCTCAAATTCTCTTGTACGGAAGGTAAAGTTGCCCGGCGTGATCTCGTTACGGAAGGACTTGCCGATCTGGCAGATACCGAACGGAATCTTCTTTCTGGATGTACGCTGTACATTTTTAAAGTTTACAAATATCCCCTGTGCCGTCTCCGGTCTTAAGTATACTGTATTCTTCGCATCCTCTGTAACGCCCTGGAAAGTCTTGAACATCAGGTTAAATTCACGAATCTCTGTGAAATCATGCTTTCCGCATGTGGGACATGGAATCTCATGCTCTCTGATATAATCCTCCATCTGCTCATGGCTCCAGCCGTCGATCGTATCTCCGATGTCAAGGCCGTGCTCCTTCGCATAATCCTCGATCATCTTGTCTGCACGGAAACGCTCATGGCACTCCTTACAATCCATCAGCGGATCACTAAATCCGCCCAGATGTCCGCTGGCCACCCACGTCTGCGGATTCATCAGGATCGCACAGTCCACTCCTACATTATAAGGTGATTCCTGAACGAACTTCTGCCACCAGGCTCTCTTCACATTGTTCTTAAGTTCTACTCCAAGATTGCCGTAGTCCCATGTATTCGCAAGTCCGCCGTATATCTCAGACCCAGGATATACGAATCCCCTTGATTTCGCCAGAGCCACAATCTTTTCCATCGTCTTCTCTACCATTGCTTAAACCTCACCTTCTTAAGTCTCCTTCTTCCTACTTATTATTGTTTCATCAGGCTGTTATGCCGGAAAATAATTATGTTATATTAGTATAACGTCAAGTGCAGAGCATTGCAAGCTTTTTATGCTTCAACCCGCCTATTTGCTCATGTGAGATAAAGAAGCCTGAATTATTCACGCTATCTTTTTCAACAGTGTTCAATGCCGTATAAACACTGTGTTTTGACCATTTTACTTTTTCACCTAATAAGTGAAACAATTTCTATACAAAAAAGAGCCTCAAGTTTGCTATGATTATGTTGGTAAGCAGCCACACATAAAGCAAAGGAGAAGCCCTATGCAT
>CAJTDK010000037.1 GCA_910575105.1 Lachnospiraceae bacterium | reverse complement strand
GAAAGTTTCCCTCCATCAAAGTCTACAATAAACTGTTTGTTGCATTTTAACTGAATTTCCTTTAAACTATGCATAGGGCTTCTCCTTTGCTTTATGTGTGGCTGCTTACCAACATAATCATAGCAAACTTGAGGCTCTTTTTTGTATAGAAATTGTTTCACTTATTAGGTGAAGAAGTAAAATGGTCAAAACACAGTGTTTATACGGCATTGAACACTGTTGAAAAAGATAGCGTGAATAATTCAGGAATAATTATGTAATGACCGCCGAAGAATAACTGATCGTAGAACGGGAAGGAATAGCAGACAGAAGACGGTATAAAGTGCTGCAGTATGATGAGAAATAAAATACTGTCTGGCCAGATATGTAAACCCTCTTTTATAAAAGAAAATCCTGAAACGGAGGTGTGGGAAATGAATGTAATAAGAATAGAAGATACCTATACGATAAAAGATATTTATGAATTGCCGGATGGCGAACGTGCAGAGCTGATTGACGGGAAAATTTATTACATGGCTCCGCCCGGAATGGAGCATCAGAGATTAGTCCATCATTTTGACAGAGAGATAGGGAACTATATTCAGGGCAGACATGGAGACTGTGAAATGTTTCCTGCGCCTTTTGCAGTATTTCTGTCTGACAATGACAGGAATTATGTAGAGCCGGATATATCCGTCATCTGTGACAGGAATAAGATTACGGAAAAAGGATGCCTGGGAGCGCCGGACTGGATTGTGGAAATCGTGTCGCCCGGAAGCCGGAAGATGGATTATTACAAGAAGCTGTTCAAGTATCGTACTGCAGGAGTGCGGGAATACTGGGTAGTTGATCCGGGAAGGGAGGTTGTCACAGTCTACAGCTTTGAGCAGGATAACATGGAGGAATATTCCTTTGGTGAAAATGTACCTGTCGGGATATATGGAGATTTCTGGATAAGGGTTTAGCAGGTTCCCTGTAAAAGATGGAAGGTGAAAAGCCTGAATTTTTGATTGTATATTATATAAATGAGATTAAGCGGAAGCCGGAGCAGAGATGCCCCGGTCTTTTCGTATGCAGAAAAATAAATGCACCATACAAAGGTGCGGAAAGCGAGGAAAAAATGAAGATTATCAATCTACTGAACATGAAAGGCGGCGTAGCCAAAACGTTCACCGTGGTGAACATGGCCTACGAACTATGGAGAAGGGGGTTACAAGGTACTGCTCTTAGACAACGACAAATACTTAAAATCTGTCACCCGATCACTTCCCACTATAGGGGAAGTAATGAAAATGTAGGATAAAAGGCAAAAGATGTTTATTCTTTAAGAGAATAACAGATTGTGGAAAAGATGTGGATAGGGTATAATAAAAGCATTTAATGGGGGGTGGCACAATGGAAAAGGTATTGCCGGATTACATGACAAAAGAAAAAATTCACGCAGTGACAGGAGAATTTGCAAAAGAGGCGAAAGAAATATATGGTTCCAAGCTGTATGGAATCATTTTATATGGATCATGTGCCCGTGGGGATTTTGAGCCGGACAGTGATATTGATATTTTAGTACTGTTAGATGTGCCATCTGAAGAGATCAGTAGGGAAAGAAAACGTATATTGAATGTGTCGGACAGGCTGGATCTAGATTATGATGTGGTGCTGGCACCGGTTTTCCAGAGTCGTATGTTGTACGAAAAATATATGGCTGTGTCCGTGTACTACCAGAATATTCAGAGAGAAGGTGTGAAAATTGCCTGAGCTTGATGCAATGCATAAGGACTATAGCAGATACCGTATGGAACGGGCAAAAGAGGATCTGTATGCAGCACAGTTGTTGTTTGACACGGGCAATTACCGGATAGCGAATAACAGGGCGTATTATGCAATCTTTCATATGCTCAGGGCTGTTCTGGTATTTGATGACTTTGATTCGAGCAAGCATAGCGGTGTCATAGCAGAATTTCGGAGGAAATATATCAAAAAAGGAATTTTCCCAGTGGCAATATCCAAAATGATAGGGGAGGCATTTATAATCAGAAATGCGTCAGATTATGATGATATGTTTGTTGCCAGTAAAGAAGATACCGAAATACAGATTGCAAATGCCAGATTTATCTATCAAATGCTTCATGAATATATCATGGAAAAGTTAAAGTAATTTATTTTAGTGCAGAATGGATTTTGGGGCGGGATAAATTCATATTAATATTGTAAATGTGGTGAAGCCAGAGCAGAGATGCCCTGGCTTTTTCGTATGCAGAAAAATAAATGCACCATACAAAGGTGCGGAAAGCGAGGAAAAAATGAAGATTATCAATCTACTGAACATGAAAGGCGGCGTAGCCAAAACGTTCACCGTGGTGAACATGGCCTACGAACTATGGAGAAGGGGCTATAAGGTACTGCTCTTAGACAACGACAAACAGGGAAACACGAGCAGGGCTTACTGGAGATATGATGCGGAAAGCATATCCCCGACGGCAAGGATATTAAGCGGGGAATGGGAGTGCCTGGATGAGCCGAGTGGAGAACTGATACAATCAACAGATTATGACGGTATAGACATCATAACCACGAACATGTCATTGTTCGGAGCGACGTGTACTCTTATGGGAGAAAACAGCGGAGATATCACCGGGCGGTACAAAAAGTTCCTACTGGAAGGAACCATGAAAGATGGCAGTCTGATCTGCGACAAATACGACTACTGCATCATAGACAGTCCCCCGGACATCGGGATCAATGTGATCAATGCCCTTGCCGCATCCGATGAGGTCATCGTCCCGGTAAAGATAGACAAGGATGCTTTAGAGGGCCTGGATATCGTGGCGGAGCAGATCGAGGATGCGAAGGCCATCAATCCGTCACTTACATTAAAAGGCGTGCTGGTGACTTCCTATCAGAATACCGACGGAGAATATGCGGGTCTTGAATGGCTGAAAAAGCAGTGGGAGGATGAGAGCAGTGAGCGCTATAGAAAATATCCCATCCTCGGCATCATCCGCTACTCAAAGAAAGTGGCGGAAAATTCATTTCTAAGGAAGCCGATCTACGAATACAGCCCGTGCTGCGGAGTTGCGCAGGATTACAAGAAATTCGTGACGGCATACACCGGGAAAGGCAGGTAAAAGATATGGCAAAGTTTGGGATCAACGATATCCTGGCGGCAAAGGGAGCGGCCACCGGGACGGACAGGGTAAGCGAGTATAAAGAGATCTGGCTCAGTCCCTACGAAGTGAAGCTGTCTGAGAGCAATTTCTATTCTCAGGAAAAGATAGAGGAGCTTGCGGACAGTTTTCTTGCAGTGGGCCAGCAGCAGCCCACGGTATTAGGCCGGGTGAACGGGGAATTTATCATCGTCAGCGGGCATCGGCGCAACCTTGCCAATATCTGTAATATTGAGCGTGGGTATAAAAAATATGAAAAAGTCAGGTATCTCTATAAGGATATGACACCTGCGGTATTGGAGCTGTCCCTGCTTACGGGAAATATTTATAACCGGGAACTGACCGCATGGGAGAGGACACAGCAGGCGCAGAAGTTTAAAGAGGCGTTGCTAAGGGCAAAGGAAGAGGACGGGATAAAATTAAAGGGAAGCCTTCGGGATATGGTGGCAGAGCTGATGAATGAGAGCAGTTCAAACATAGCAAAAATGGACAGCATTAATAAAAACGCCCTGCCGGAGATCAAAGAAGAGCTTAAGAAGGGGAATCTCGGCATTACCGCGGCATATGAGGCCGCAAAGCTTCCGGCAGGGAAGCAAAAAGAGATAGCAGTGAAATCTGCAGAAAACGGCAGTGTACAGGTTAAAGACATAACGGGAGGGCCAAAGGATCGAAAAGCAGAGTCCGGCAGTAAAGCTGCATCAAAAAATAAGATGTTCGATTCGAACATCGGACTGCCGATACCTGATGAGAAAAAAGACAGATCTGTAAAGGAAAAGCTGGCGGATACCTACACAAAGCTGATGGAAGAATGGATTGAAAAAAATACGGGCAGTATGACAAAGGCTGCTGAAATTGCGGTCCAAAAAGTGTTCGAATCGAACATCCCGCAGAAGGAGTGGACGGATGCAGAGTGGGTGGTATTTACCGCCAGAGAGATCATGCAGAAAGCAGATTATGTGACAGCGGAAGATCTGTATTTGATGAAAGATATCCTGATGAGGTGTCAGGAAGTATTGTAAAGGAGTAATAGGTGAATGGAAAAATATGTACCGCTGGTGCGGTTATCTATGATAAGAGAAAAGAAGGTACCGTATGCAGCAGAAACAATCGACAGGTCGGAAAAAGCGGCGGAGTTAGCACAGCGCATCCTTAAAGGTGCGGACAAGGAATATCTGCTTGTCATATCCATCGACAGCAAATGCAGGCCCCTGGCAGTAGAGATCGTATCTATTGGTACGGTAAATGCGACGATGGCGGAGGCGAGGGAGGTTTTCAAGCATTCGATACTTGTAAGTGCTGCGGCGATATTACTGGCACACAATCATTTGTCGGGCGACTGTACGCCCAGTGAAGAGGACAGGAAGATCACAGAGAGGATGGAAAAGGCGGGGAGGCTTCTTGGGATTCCGGTGGAGATCATGTGATCGTTGGGGAAGGATTTTTTAGTTTCCGGGAGGAGAAAAAGAGATTAAATTGTTGAAATTAGAGTTGTAAGTAATAGAATCTATTAAGTCCCCATGATATGGTATTAGTATAGCGGAATAAAATCGTATACACAGAAGTACGGAAAGGAGCGGCGGAACATACATAAGTTCTACTGAAAAATATGGATAAAATAAAAGAGATTTATCAGAACCTTATGCAGGAAACAGACGAGATGAAGTATCAAAGAAAAATATTAGAAGAAAAAGTGGAATTCATGCTGAGAGAAACTGGAAATCAGATGGATAGAGAGGCATATGAAGCATTCAGGGACAGATTTTATGAGGTCGCAATGGTAGCAGAAGAAAATGGATTCATTTTGGGATTCCGATATGCAGTAAAACTTATAATGGAATGTAAGGTAGAAAAATCATTGCAAAATTTGGATGATTTTTAAAATTTGTTCCTTTGTTTTAACAGGGCATAGCTGAAGCTGACAGAGAATCTCTCTGTCAATAGCAGATAATGTATCGTTGTATTCAGTGGAAAGGACATAATCAACGGTTATATCCAAAGCATTGCATACATGAATCAGCGTAGGGAGTGAAATTTTTACACGGTTATTTTCGATATTGCTGATATGGCTGGTGTTGACATCTGCCATATTAGCAATATATTCCTGAGTGAGACCTTTTGAAATACGGGTTTCCTTTAATTTTTTTCCGATTATTTTAAAGTCGATGTCTTTCATTAATTAAAACCTTTCTAAAAATATCCCACTTTGATTGTAATGTTTTTTTAGTTGTAGTATAATAATCTATAGCTAAAATAATATTAGTGTAAAACAATTTTAGGGAAATAATAAAAAGACTTGGAATAATGTATCCAGTCTTTTTATCATAGAACGCACTTTTAAATTGATACCGTTTATTGAGTCTTATCATGGAAAAGAATATCGCTTACCTCACAGTCCAGGATAAAGCATAGAGTATCCAGTGTCTTAGTTGTGATGGGAAGCCCGTTTTTCATCCGATGAAGGGTATTTGCAGACAGACCTTCTTTGTAGATTAGATGGTATTCCGTGATGCTTTTCTTTAAAAGAGTTTGGTAAAACGGTTCGTAAGAAATCATATTTATCACCTTCTGCAAAAAAGGGTATCATACTTAATACATTGACTATGCTTAATATATTGAGCATAATTGAGTCGGACGGGAACCGGAATAATTAGCGGAGAAAAGAACAGACAAATACTGCTAATAAAGTATATCTGTTAGATTATGACAGGCAGGTTTATTTTTTTGCTGTGTTAAAAAAGATTTATCATTATATGTCAATAAAAAGTGACAAAGAGTTATAAATATTTTTATGGATAAGGCAGTTAATAGGGATAGGATATTTAGAATTGATGAAGAGTGATATAAAACGAAGAAATATTGGCTATGAGGGACAAAATATGTCCCGGGTACTTGATATAATCATGATGAAAGAAGGGAGGTTTTTGAGTGTCAGAGACAAAAAAGAATAAAGCGGAACGGGTTTTGGAAATGTATTTGAGACTGAGCCAGGGAAGAACAATATACCGGGAGGAAGAATGTGCCCGGTATGGAATCGACGAACGGACATTCAAGCGCGACATAAAAAGTATAAAAGAAGCATTGGAAAGTTGGGGGGCTGATACAGGAATAGTCCAGGAGATAGTGCCTCCGGACAAAGACAATAAGGGACATCGTTTAAATACTAACGCAAACAATCTTCTTGAGCCAAAGGAACTGCTGGCAGTTTGTAAGGTTCTGTTAGAAAGCCGTTCTCTGGTAAAAGATGAATTGTTTCCGATCATTGATAAGCTGATCGAGGGTTGCGGAGGGGATGAGAACAGAAAACTGGTGAAAGAATATATCGGGAATGAGAAGCTTCACTTTGTTGAGCTTCAGCATCATAAAAAGCTTCTTGATCGGTTGTGGGAGCTGGAAAGAGCCATTAAGGAGACACGGTATACGGAAATCGTATATCGGAAACTGAAAAATAAAGAGAAAGTGACTCGGAAAGTAAAACCGGTGGGAATAATGTTCTCCGAATTTTATTTTTATCTTACGGCGTACATAGAGGATATTGATAGAGAAAAGGCGTTTCGGAATCCGGATGATACTTTTCCAACGATCTATCGGGTGGACAGGCTGGAAGAGATTAAAATACTTGACGAGCATTTCTGGGTGCCATACAGGGAAAGATTTGAGGAAGGGGAGTTCCGGAAACGGATACAGTTTATGTTTGGTGGAAGACTCCGGCGGATAAGGTTCAGATATACGGGTAATTCTGTGGAATCCATATTAGATAAGCTGCCAACAGCCCAGATCATCAGAGAAGATGATAATGGAATAATATTCCAGGCGGAGGTATTTGGAGACGGGGTTGATAAGTGGATGCAGAGTCAGGGGGATTATATCACTGAGGTGAAAAGTACACTTTTGTGATTAATTCGGAATATATATTCTAATTGAGTGAAAAGAGGCTATATTATATAAAATTTAAGGCATCTGTTAAAAATATATAGCCGATTATGCTTAAAGAGACGTACATCATTAAAAAAGTGATCTTACATAAATGGAGAAAATAAATGGATAGAAAATTTGTAAATCAAAGGATTGATGAAATCAAAAAAATTGAAATATTCAATAAAGATACATTTTATAAAGAAACGCTTGAGAATATTGTTGATTCTAATCGGAAAAGGCCATTTAAAATTGTTGTTGTAGGAGAATTTAGTACGGGAAAATCAACATTTATCAATGCAATATTAGGAATCGATCTTTTGAGCCATGCGACAGAAGAGATTACAGCTACTATAACAAATATTTATAATGTTCCCCAAAAGGATAAAAGATATCGTACATGCGACGTTACTTTTATTAATGGAGAAAAAATACATTTACAAGATGATTCAGAGCTGATTGAGTATACGACAACTCAGTCAGTCAAAAGAAGAGTGGCTTTTGAGATTAAATCTGTTGATTATTATACAAATTATATGTCTGATGATACAGAGGTTGTTATCGTTGATACGCCTGGGCTTAATGGCATGGCAGACAGGCATAGGGAACTTACGCTTGAAGAGGTAAAAAGTGCCGATTTTTGCATATATTTGTTTGGAATACGTGGTATGGCTGATTCTGACCGTTCAATCATTAAACAATTAGAATATTATCAAAAAAATTATATTTTTGTTTTAAATTTTATTGACCAGTTAAAAATATCTGAGGGTGAATGTTTGAAAGAGCGGATTGATGAAATTTCTGAAATGTTGGAAAAAGAAATTTTTACCGCACAAAAGATTAGTTATAAAGTTTTTGGAGTATCTGCTTTGAAAGCGCTAGCTTACAAAGATAAAAAAATTAAAAAATTATATCAGGATGATTCGGGAAAGATTACATCAAAGGAGCGAGAATCTTATTATAATGAATCCGGATTTGGGGAATTTGAAAAATATCTTCGTTCATTTGTAAATAGTTCAACCATTGAAGAACTGTGCGTTGATAGGATGGTTTATTTGCTGTGCAATCTTTTGGGTGATATTCTAGATGAGCTTAAGGAAACGCAAATTCAAATCGAAAACCTTAGAACGGAGGCCAATACATCCAGCGGAATAGAAAAAATCCAAGGTCGAATGAAATATTTTGCTGAGCTGTCAGAAAAAAATAAGAAAAAAGTATTGGATTACGCAAAATATGAATGTATAGAGGTGCGTAATGAATTTTCACAATATGTCCGTAATCAGCTTACTGATATGAAAGATAGGTATCAAAAAAACTTGGAGAATTTTAAAAGATATGAAGAACTTGAAAAGTATATTACACCTGGATTAAATAATCAAATTAAAGAGGATGCTGATAAGATATATGATTATGTTGAAAAAAATATATTTTCTTGCCTTAATGGAATACTGAATAATATTCTAATAAGGATTCAGGAATATCTTAAAGATGTACGTGGTGGCACTGGTATTCAGGGACTTGAATTTGAGATAAAGAAACTATCATCAGCTAGAGAAAATCAGATAAAATCCATGGAATCCGACATCAGCGAGACAGAACAGAAAAAGGCAGCTGCACAAGTAAAAAGTGAACAGGCAGAAAAGGAAGAGCAGAAAGTCCTGCAGGAGATAGACGATTACAAGAATAAATTAAAATCAGATAAAAAAGAATTATCTGATAAAGAAACCAGGAGGCAGGAGGAAATACGTAAACTGGGAAAAAAGCCAGAAGGAAAGAAACGTACTGAATATAAAACCGAATATTATACGGATTATGAATATCGAGGTGGATTTGGTATTTTAGATGCTTTATTTGGCCCCAAAGAAGTTAAACGTTCACGTCAGATTCCGTATACGGTTTCTGATGACAGCGCAAAAAAGAAGTGGGAAAAAGAAAGAGCTCAAATAATGCAAAAGTCACGGGATGAGATTGATCGATGCAGACGTAATATGGATAAAAATACAAACAGAATTAAAAAAAGTGAGCTGCAATTGAAACAGAGAAAAAAGGAGACGGAGATTGCAAAAAATGATTTGAATTATTATAAACAAAAATTGGCTGTAGATAAAGAAACATTGGAAAAATTAAAGACAAAGGCTAATCAGGAGTTATTGAACGCCTTAAAAAGAAAGATTATGCTTCAATTGGAGGAATTTTGCAGTCTTCCCGACGGTGTTATTGCACAGACAGTTACAGAATATATTGATGAAACAATGGAAAAAAATGAGAAATTAATATGTGAGAAAACAGAGCAATATTATGATGAACGGGTTAAGAGCATACTAGAAGCATATGAAAAAGAAATTGAGGGAAGAAAAACTGACAATCGTCTAAAATATGGTGATTATAAAGAGGATATTGCTAAAATCACGAAAATACGCAAGGAGTTAACAAATGAAGAATAATTTTGAGGAATATAACATACGGAAACAAAAGCTAGTGACCCTCTTGGAGGAATCAAAATACTTTTTTGATAAGATTGGGGATGAAAAGACAAGCAAGGCTATATCAGATAATATTGAAGTGATAATTTCAGGAGAATTTGAAGTTGTGGTAGTTGGAGAATTTAGTGCGGGTAAAAGTACGTTTCTGAATGCGTTAATGAGAGAAAAATATTTACCTTCTTATACAAAAGAGACAACAGCTACCATTAATTATTTGAGAAATAGATCAGAGTCAGAATATCAGGGTATCGTATATTATATGGATGGTCATAACGAGACGATCAAAGAGATTGACGGAAAGATCATTGAAAAGTATGTCAGCACTAAAAATGATGAAATGGATGTATCTAAAGCGATTAAACATTTTGATTTATATCTTGACTCGCCATTTTTAGAAAATAAAGTTACGCTCATTGACAGTCCGGGATTAAATGGAATGAAGGAAGGGCTGGGAGAAATCACTGATGCTCAGATTAAGCGTTCCCACGCTGTGATATTTATGTTTTCCGCAGAGCAGCCAGGAAAACGTTCCGATTTTGAATATCTGAAAAAAATAAAGGATGAAGTGAATACAGTCTTTCTCGTGCTGAACAAGATTGACTGTATTAAGAGCAGCGAAAATCAGACGATTGAAGATACGGTGGCTAATTTGATTTCAAATTATAAATCAGCGTTCCCTGAGGACACGCTCTTACCAGAGGTAATGCCGATAGCAGCATATCCGGCTTTAGTTGCCCGTTCAGAGAAAAATCTTGATTATCCTGCAAATCATTTTGATTTATCTCGGGAGGAAAAGGAGATATTAGAAGAAAAATCCTTAATGAAGGACTTTGAAGAGAAATTATTGCGTTTTCTCACAAATGGGGAAAAGACGATTATGCAGATTAGGGAACCATTATATCGTCTTAATTCAAATTTAGAAAGAAGCGCGGAAAGGATTAAGGAAGAAATAGATGTTGTTGAAAATGAAAGAAGTGTATTGGAATTAGATGAAAAGATTGCAAATGTTCAAAATGCAATACAGGAATTAGAGGGCGAGATTGAAAATCAACGGGGAAATATCCGGAAGGCAATAAAAACTGTAAAGCGTGATACTGATGAGTATATGGTGGCAGAGATGAGGTATGTTAGCAGCAGGGCGTACGCGCAGATTGATGAGATAGATTCGATCGATACTTTGGACGATGCGGCACTGAATCGAACTATTGAACACTCAATATGTGATTTGGGGCAGAAAGTAGAAGACAAATTTAGGGAACTTTTTTTTGATCAGGTGCAGGAACAGTATGTAAGTATTATTAGCAAGCTGGAGGAACGGTTGGAAGGCGTAGACATACAGATGTTAGACTTTGATGCCAAAATTAATGTCAGTGCAAATTCAATCGATGTTGGAATTGAGAACTTTAATGAAATGAAAAAAGACCTGGAAAAGCAGATTAAGCAAATCGAAGATGTTTTGAAACAAAATGACAGCAAAGAAGATGAGCTTATTGAGATGTCGGCAAAAGCGGAGAATTTAAGGATAAAATTACAAAGAATAGACCAAAGCATTAATGAATTAAAAACTACATTTTGTCCGCCGGAAGTTAAGATTGAAAGCGCTACTAGGGAAGTTGAAAGAAAAGGACTGGGAAAGGTATTGGATATCTTTGTTGGAAAGAAATCAGAGGAATATAATTATGAAGATGATTCAGAGCGGAAAGCTTACATCAGAGAATATAATGAAGAAATAGAAGAATTTTTTAGAAATAGAAAAAAAGTGGAAGAAGAACGGGAAGAGCTTTATGGTGTTGATAAAAAGTTAGAAAAAATAGAACGGAAACAGGAAGAAAAACAAAATGAACTTCAACGGATGAGAGAACGTGAAATCGAGATGAAAAAAAAGTTTAATGAAGAGATAGACAGAAAGTATGAGGAGGAAATAAAGCGGGTAAAAACAAAGGCAAAATGGCAGCTAGATGGTATTTTACATGATTTGGAACCTGCGTTGAAGAAATATCTAACGGACAACCAAAAAAAATATATCGCTGTTTTACAGGATCTTCTGGAACAAAGTATTACCGAACAATTGCAACGTAAGAAACAAGAGGTTGAAAACCTTAAAAAGCTGCGTCAGGATTCTAATGATAATAAAGAAGAAATATTAAATATAAAAAGGGAAAATGAAAAAACCGCAATAGACCTCTTGGAGAAGAGCAAGGCTTTAATAGATGAAATAGGTACGACCAAGATTGAAAAAAGAGAATACAAAACGATTTGAGGAAAATAAGATGACAGATACTATAAAAAGACTAGAACAATTTCTGGGTATAGGTAGTGAAGATTATATTCATGAAAATGTTTGTATTTTGGCAGGTCAATTTTCGACTGGAAAATCTAAATTTTTAAATAAACTGATAGGAATTGATTGCCTGCCAGTAGGTACATATGAAACAACTGATACGCCTGCATATGTTTCTAAAGGGGAGGATTCTGCTATTTTCTTTGCTGATGGTGTAAAGTCTCTTCATACACTTGATGAGGTCAAATGGCTGCGAAAAGGGGACAAATCTGCGGATTTGATTAGGATTAGTTGTCATAGTGCTGATATACCGGAAGGTATTACTTTTGTTGATATGCCAGGTATAAATTCAATAGATTTCAAGCATGAACTACAGTTTGAGAGAATATTGAAATCAGGGGCCGTGGTAATGTATTTTTTGGGGAAAAGTATATCAACAGTCGATGTTAAGTATCTGAATAGGATTATTGAGTCGGGGGCTAAAACAATAATAATACGAACAAAAATAGATTGTATTCATCTATCGGAGGAAGGTATTGATGATGTTATAAGAAAAGAACGTGAGTTGTATCAAAAAATGTTTCCTGATGCAAGCACATATTTTATTTCACTACAAGGTGCGTGTGTTGAAAATGAAATTTCCCTGTTAAAATTATATATACATGAGGATTTGTGGAACGATTTGCAAAAATATCAATTTATAAAGGAAAAAATATATGTTCGCAATGTGATTAAACCGGGTTTATTGTCTATGCGTTCCAGAATATTGGAAAATCAATTGCAGGATAATGTTACTAATAAAGAAAAAATACTGAAAGATATGAAACATAAAGGCAAAAGAGCCAAAGATTTTTTGATTCGCCATAAAGGGATTATTTTTGATGGACTTGATACTGCTAAGAAGAACTATATAGAACTTGGGAGAAAGCATATTCATGAAATGGAAACAGACAAGTTAAACAGGGCAGAAATTCAACAGTATATTTTTTGCTTATTTGAATGCTTAAAAAGATGGTATGAATTAGAACTTGAAGATTGTGTTAGACAAATTGATTTAATAGCTAATTCAACAATGTATGAATATGATTTGCTGAAACCGATGGATATTGACAGAGTGTTAGATTGTACGACATTCCAAAGGTTTTCTGGTGATATATCGTGTTATTTCGAGGAAGACGATGGAACGACTTTATATTTCTGTTCTAAACAGGAAGCGATAAGATATTTTGAACATGTACTCAATCGGTTTTTTGCAGAAATTTTAATGGATTTTGATAATAAATACGCTGGATTTGTAATAGAAACAATCAAAGAATATGAAAAAAAGAATATGCATGAACTGGAAATAATGTTGCCGATGATCCAAAAAGATTTTGATGGAGTGCTTGCAAATATTGATGGTTATTTAAAGGAGACAGAAATATATGATTAACGATAATAGATTATATCAATTGCTGCAGGTTCTCCCATTAACCATAGTCCTTGGTGTGAATTTGGACTTTTCGAGATATAGATATTTTTATCAATTAACTGATGAATTAAAGAATAGAGAAACTTTTGTAAATTTATATCTTAAGGATAAAATTGATATATTAGTTTATCCTGCAAGATATGGACAGGATATATATGTTAAATTATCTGATGGAGGCTACGAGAAGGTACAGGATATAGACAAGGTGTTTGACGTATATAAAAATTCAATTAAGACACTTATTATTCCGGGACATTGCTTGAATAATGATTTTTTGTTTGAAATACCCGGAAGGTGGGATCTGGACTATGAATTAACTTTTAAAAATTCTTTGTTTCAGATTATTTTTGTCGAGTCATTCCCATACGGCAAAGAGAATTTTGTGAAATTGCTTAATGAAGCAGTACAAAAATATCCATATTATGTTGTTAAAAAAGTTTTGTATTATAAAGCTGTTAAAACTGGGGCAACAGATACAACATCACTGGATGACGCAATTAATAAAGCAGCATCGAAAATAAGTAAATATATTCAGGATATTCGGATTTTTGAAGGGAAAGAGAATGATGATAAAGACAGAAAAATTAGTTATGATTTTTCGGCCCAGTTTAAATGGAAAAAATTGAAAGAAGTTGAAGCTGTAAAGCGGGCTTTTGAGTCGATGTTTGAATATGATTACTCAATAGAATCCACAAGGCTTCTGTGTGTTGGTGAAAATGAAAAGCCAGGTGTTTTATCAGAACAGTCTTTTCAGAAAGCAGCTGATTTTGAGAAAGTAAAAAATGCCGAAGATATAGAAAAAGTAATTGTTGCCAATTATTTGGCTATATTAAGTGATAATAAAGAAAGTATTGCAAAGTTAGCGGAAGTATTATATGAAGAATATTTGAGGGGATTTTTGAGTGTTGAAAAAATTGATTTTGGCGAGATGCCTAATCAGGTTATATGTTCAATAAAAAGAGATTATAAGTTCAAAAGGAAAAAATCTTGTCCAGATACATCCGTCGAATACATGATTTTATGCAATAAAGAAGGATATATAGTTAAGTTGAAAAAATGTGTGAATAAAATAATAGAGGAGAGAGTTCATTTAAAGCTTAAAAAGGATATTGAACAAAAAATAAAAGAGTGTGAGGCGAAATACTTATGAAAAAAACAAGTATGGGGATAGTGTTATTAATTTTAACTGTATTTATATTTTGGGGGTCAGACGGCATATTATCATCGAACTATGCTCTGATGATTAAAATTGTATGTATTATAGGGGCATGTATAGATGTATATATATTAGCAAATATATGTCAAAGAACTAGTGACGATAATAATACAAGTAAACAAAAACAAATGGAACTTTTGGTTTCAGGGCAACAGAAAACAAATGAATTGTTTTGCGGTTTTGAGCAGAATTTTAAGGAATTGATAGACAATTTGATGACTGAAAATAAAAATCAAAATGAGGAACAGAAGAAATGGATAGATGAATGTATAAGAATATTCAAAGACGAGTTGAATAATCTTGTATCTAGAAATGAAGAGAAGCTAGACAGTGTAATTACAAGATTAATGGAATCGGAGAAGGAGAAAACGGAAAAGGTTTCAGAACTGCTGAAAGAAATGTCAGATAAAAATAATCAAGTACTTGAGCAGACATTGGAGGGTATGGATAAATTATTCCGAAGTGACAGAGAAGGCAGAGATGCATATTATACCAAGTTAGATAAACAGCTGTCGGAGAGTGTCCAGGGAATAAAAGACACCCAAAATACAAATAGAGAAATGACGATAACGGCATTAGAGGATAGTAAAGAAAAATTAGACAGTGTAATTACAAGATTAATGGAATCGGAGAAGGAGAAAACGGAAAAGGTTTCAGAACTGCTGAAAGAAATGTCAGATAAAAATAATCAAGTACTTGAGCAGACATTGGAGGGTATGGATAAATTATTCCGAAGTGACAGAGAAAGCAGAGATGCATATTATACCAAGTTAGATAAACAGCTGTCGGAGAGTGTCCAGGGAATAAAAGACACCCAAAATACAAATAGAGAAATGACGATAACGGCATTAAGGGATAATAAAGAATTGAATGGAAGCTATATAGATGAAATGAAAAAGATGATCATGATACATGAAGAATTAGTATCTACGGAAAAGGAAATAAGAACAATGAATGAAGGATTATTCGTTGACGTCAATCATGCAATAGAAAGATTTGTCCTTGTAAGTGAAAGTGTTAAAGATGAGGTTAGTGCTTTGAAGATGTATACAAAGGTATTTGAAGAGAAAATGGATAAAAGAATCAAAGAACACTATGAGGATATGAGAGAGGGAATGGAAGATGGAAATGAAGAATTGCAGGAAATTTTAAATAAATCAGAAAAGAATCAAAGAGATGCACTTACTAATCAAACGGAATCTTTGGTGAAATGCGTAAAACATATTGAAATAATAATCAATGAATCAATTAAAGAGATGACTAACAAAAATGATCATCTGATTTCAAGTTTTGAAAGAATTCAAGATGAATGGGCTAGTCTTAATAAAAATGAGATTGAATTTTTGAATAGAATATGGGAAGAAAAATGATATCAAAAAGAAAAATGGATTCAAGAAATTTGCTTGCTCTCTTTATGAATGGAAACATGGAAATTCTTGATAGTATGGATGATCCGAAGTATGAAAAATTGTTCTTAGAAAATGGCAACAGAACCATTCATTTAATAAACCTGAATTATTCATGGCACTATAAGAACCTCTGAAAACACCTTTAGACTGCTTCCAGCATAGAAATACCTACAAAGAGCCCTAAAAAAGGGCAGACTATCCCTATAACTATGGTTTTAGGCTTCTTCAGATGTCAAGGTTCTTGTG
>CAJTDK010000036.1 GCA_910575105.1 Lachnospiraceae bacterium | reverse complement strand
CACAAGAACCTTGACATCTGAAGAAGCCTAAAACCATAGTTATAGGGATAGTCTGCCCTTTTTTAGGGCTCTTTGTAGGTATTTCTATGCTGGAAGCAGTCTAAAGGTGTTTTCAGAGGTTCTTATAGTGCCATGAATAATTCAGGTTAAATTTCTCTATTGAAGTGCTTAATGTCCCTCTGGCACCCGCCCCAGCATCCCCTTTTCTTTTGTGAGGTCTGCGTGCAACAGGTCTATAAATACGATAAACAGTAAAAAGGACCCAAAGAAAATCGCCTTTCCCAAAAAAAGACCGCACAGCACAGTACCTGTTACGGCTCCGGTAATGAACATGAAAAGCATCTCCAGATGCCGTCTGCATTTTGTGAAAAAAATCTTATCTTTCTTTTTCAATCCTTTCGCCAGGCTGATTCCTATCTGACAGATATGGTTCGTACAGAAGGTTGTTGCCATAGGGAAACCCTCGGCGCGCCGAAAGGTATTAAACTGCATAGAACAGATAAAATTAATGGCCACCTGGGAGATATGATACGGGGCGGTTTCCGGCAAAAAGCCTAAGAATAATGTAACCAGCACCTCAAAGCCGACCAGCATGGTATCCCATCGAAGCAATCCCGCCTTTTTTACAAGGCCGGGCAGAAGTTCTGTAGCGGCAGCACCCAGCCCATAGGCCGTAATGGGGATCAGATAATAGGCCGCTCCTTTCCAGTCTCCGTTTCCAAGCGCCATGGAAATCAGCACTACATTGCCCGTCTGGGCATTGCAGAATACGCCTCCCCGAATTGAATAGGTAAAAGCGCCCAGAAGGCCGCTGCTTATCATCAAAAGACAAAACACCCGGCTCCGCTCACATTCCAGAAAGTCCTTTCTCTGCTCCTCTATCAAAATAAACACTTCCCTTTATTTGTATTTTTCTTTTCTATATTATAACTCCTTTTTCTTTCCATTTCAAAACCTGTTCATAGTCATGGCCGAACAACAATTTAGCGGAATATTCTTTTTCCATTGCTTTAATCCTGTTCAGGTTGTCATAAAACTCTTTCTTTGTTTTATTGATCGGGCCTCCCGGAGGCAGTTCTTTCTGATAACTGTCGCAAGTGTAGATCGTATCGCTGGTCACAATGACATTTCCCATTGATTTTGTTTCCAATATCATTCCCGTCACGCCCGGCGTATGGGAATTCTGGATAAACAGCCTGATGCCGCCGCCTGCCAGTTCGGTATCTTTATCTATGGTCTTGAACCGGATTTCCTCCAGATCAAAGAGTCCCTTTACATAAGCTCCCGGTTTCCCTGTCATAACCTGACAGAATGCATTCTTAAGTTCGGCCTCGGATACGACTACATTCTTCATTGCTTTTGTTCCGGTAAAATATCTCAGCCCTCCCGCATGGTCAAAATGCAAATGTGACAAAATGATCATATCAATATCCGCCGGAGTCAGGCCCTTTTCTTTCAGTGCATCCTCAATGGAGATAAATTCCGCTACTGGGTAAGTCTCAAGAGTTGACGCGGGATATTCCGTTGAATAATATGGGCTGTTTCCTGTATCATACAGAATATTGCCCAGTATCGGATGTTCAATCAGAATAGACATGATCGGAGACTTTATCAACTCCTTATGGTCATCGCACTCGATCAGATGATATTTCCTGCATTCCAGCCTTCCCAGATATAATACGCTTATTTTCATAACTTCCACCTACTTTCCTAAATATCCGCCGTCTACCGGAAGAATAGCGCCTGAGACATAATCGCTGGCTCTGCTGGATAAAAACAAAACTGCGCCCATAAGGTCTTCGGGCTGTCCCCAGCGGTGTGCCGGTATACGATTCGTGATCTCTTGATACTGCCCCGGATTCTTTGCCTTCATGTCTCCTGTCAGCTCTGTTATCATATAACCGGGTGCGATGGCATTTACATTCACTCCTCTGGACGCCCATTCATTCGACAGTGCTTTCGTAAGCTGCATCACCCCGCCCTTACTTGCCGAGTAAGCCGGAACCATCTCGCTTCCAAAAAAAGAAGTCATAGAAGCAATGTTGATGATTTTTCCGCTTCCCTGAGCGAGCATGGTCCGGCCGGCTAACTGGCATAAAGTAAATACAGCGTTTAAGTTAACATTGATCACTGACTGCCATCTGTCCGCCGGGAAATCTTCTGCCTTGCACCGGTACTGCACTCCGGCGCCGTTGATCAGGATATCCAGATGCCCGCCAAGGCACCCCATCGCCTTCTCATATGTCCTGTCCAACATGTGGGTCTGTCCCAGATCTGCTGCCGCATAATATACTTTCGCCCCTTCCTTTCCGAGTTTCTCTGCCGCCCGTTTAAGCTTTTCCTCATTAGAGGCGATGAGTACGATCTCTGCGCCTGCCTCGTGAAGTCCTTCTGCCATGGCGTATCCAAGCCCTCTTGAGCCCCCGGTTACGATTGCTTTTTTTCCCTTGATCCCAAACATATCTATCAGGTTCATTCTTTTCCTCTCCTTTCGTTAAACAGTTCAGACAAGATTCCCTGCCTGAACTGTTTAAACCTTTCCGTATATTTATTCATCCAGGTAACATTTGCATCCTTCAACCTCTAAAGTCTGATAGATTACAGTAATGATACGGCGGACGCACTCTTTCAGCTCTTCATGCTTTAACTCACCATCCGCCAGCGCCTTCTTAATATCTGAGAAATCTCCCGGACAGCCTGGCATGATCAGGTCATTTCCTGCCACAATACATTTCCATGGAATACTGCCGCCGGCATAGGTTGTTGTCCAGTCTGTCATAATAATGCCCTGAAAATCCCATTCCTTTCTTGCGGCTGTCTGGCAAAGGTCAATGCTGTTCGCGGCATGGACGCCGTTAATCAGGTTATAGGATGTCATGATCGCCATAGGCTGTGCGGTCTTCACCGCGATTTCAAAGCCTCGCAGATAAATCTCCCTGAGCGCTCTCTCGGACAATATGCTGTCAGAGCCTTTGCGGTTATCCTCTTGATTATTGCAGGCGAGATGCTTGATCGTTGTCCCCACGCCCGGCACAGACTGTACGCCCTTTGTGATGGCAGCCGCCATCATACCACTGATCAGAGGATCCTCTGAGTAATACTCAAAGTTGCGGCCGCAAAGCGGATTTCGGTGAATGTTCATCCCAGGCGCCAGCCACCATGACACTCTGAATTCCTGCATTTCAACCGCGGCCGCGGCTCCGATTTCCTCCACCAGCGATAGATTCCATGTCTGGGCAAGGACTGTCCCTACTGGGATGGCTGTGCAGTATTGATATCTTACTTCCGTCCCTTTTTCTTCACTGCCGCCGGCAAAAAAACCACCCTCCAAAGCATGTGCGATTCCTGCTCCATATACTTTCTGTGTGTCAGGGTCATAGCTGTATTTTTTAATCAGCCGAAGGCCGGCCGGCCCGTCTGCCATGGAGACTCCCGGCACATTCCATTTTTCTTCAAGAATTCCGCTGGTCTCTCCCGCCGATCCGGGAACCTTAATGCCTGCCGCGCCTAACGCGCTTGACTGCCCCTTACTCACCTCGCCGATGACCATAGCGGTTAATTCTTCCTCTGTCAGCTTTTCTACCAGTCTGGCCGCACGTTTTTCATATTCATTGACCGGCCTTCTGCTCAAAACTTCCTCCTGTGGCTTAAAAGGTATGATAGGAAGATTTCGATCTTCCGCCTGTTTTTGCAATACATCTGTGTATTGCATCATTGCCTTTCTTTCCGGTTCAATTTCTTTTAATTCCTGCTGAAGCGGACAGATTGGAGAAACTCTTTCAATACAGATTTCTTCTTCTGCTTTTAACACTCCGACAGGAACGATGTTCTTTGACGAGTTCCCAATCTGCAGCATATAGCAGCCAGATTCAATCACCCACTGACTTTTCATTTCCTTGTAGGAGGCGACTTCTTTAGCCGAAAAGGTAATGGTCATATTCTGACTTTCTTCTGGCAGCAATTCCTTCGTCTTTCCAAAGCCGCACAGCCGTTTTGCCTCTTTTACGAGTCCGTTCTGCGGACAGGAGCAATACACCTGAACCACTTCCTTCCCCGGGACAGCGCCAGTATTTTTCACTGACACTTCTAAGGAAATATTCTTTTCATCCGCACTGATACGGTCACAGCACATCTCAAAATCCGTGTAGGATAATCCAAATCCAAAAGGATACAGCGGCTCAATCCCAAAGCTGTCAAAGTAACGGTAGCCCACAAAGATTCCTTCCTCATATTTTTCTGCGGTTATATTGCCGTTTTGATGGCTAAAGGTGTCTGCATTCGGATAATCTCCATATTCTTTCGCCCATGTATCCGTAAGTTTTCCGCTGGGAGAGATCCGTCCGGTCAGCACATCCGCCAGCGCATGCCCTCCTTCCATACCGGCCTGTCCAACAAACAGCATCGCGCTGATTCGCGGACAATCCGCTAATTCTTTTACGTCAATCTGTCCTCCGGCATTGAGAATCACGATGACATTTTCACATTTTTCACATAAAACGTGCAGATCTTTTTTTTCATGTTCCGACAGATAATAATCTCCTGCTTTTGTGAAGCGGTCCGCATTTTCTCCGGCGATGCGGCTGATCACATAAACTGCGGTATCCGCGTCCCCAAGATCATCTTCCTCTATCTCTCTGCCTTCCGGCATCAGAAATGCATGGGAAGAATATATCTGGAAAAACTCCGGTGTATCCGTTCCTCCTGATTCAGTAAGAATCTCCTGTTTCCAAAGTTCTCTCGCCTTTTTGTAACGCTCCTCATAATCCATGATCCACTTTTCACTTGTGACAGAAAACCCGGCATCCTCAAGTCCCTGAAAGATACTGACGCTTTCCCGCTCATTCACATCCCCGGAACCTGTTCCGCCCTTTACGGTCCTTCCGGCGCCTGCTCCAAATAATGCAATCTTTGTTTTCGCAGACAACGGCAGGATCCCATTATTTTTTAGCAGAACAATCCCCTCGCCTGCCGCCCTGCGGGCAATCCCGCGGTTTTTCTGTTCCCGCTCTGTTACATTCTGACTGCTGCTGCCGCTGAATCTTTTCAATCTTTTTCCCATAATAGCTTCTGCCTTTCCAATTTTACTGTATATTTTTCGATGTACTAAATTTTGCGTTTGCCCATGCCCGCATAGCCGTCAGTCCTGGGAATCCAGTCTAAAAACGCCTCTGCCTGTTCATTCCAGAACCTCCACTCATGTCCGAATCCAGCTACCGGAACCCACGTGATTTCCACATCTTTTTCAGAGAGATATTCTTTAAAGGACAGATTATCCTGATACAGCGTATCATTTTCCCCACAGGCAGAATAGATCTTCGGTATTTTCTTTCCCTCCTCTATCGCCTGATCTACCGCTTTTCTTGGATCCGGCAATCCCCATTCATTGGAATCCGGCACACCCCATTCGTTCTTGTCTTCATGGATCGCTGCTGAAAACGCACCGATCGCGCAGTATTTATCTGGATTCCCGATGCCATGCATCAGAGCTCCCGCACCGCCCATAGACAGCCCAGCGATATAAGTATGCTCCGGCAAAGGCGAGATAGGAAACATGTTTGTGATAAATTCCGGCAACTCTTCCTCAATAAAACGGTAATAGTCATCCCCGCCCGGTACGGTGCGGTAAAATTTATTTTCTCCCGAAATCATTACAACCGCTATGCGCCGCTCCTCCGCAAACATCTCAATATTGCTGTATCCGCACCAGGTGGCGTGGTTGTTTCCCATCCCGTGAAGAAGATACAGGACCGGGTATTTTTCTTTGATTATATGGGAAGGGGGCGCATCCGGCCCCGCCAGAGATTCCGGGATCGTAACGCTCGGAATCACAACAGTGATATCTACTGCCCGCTGCAGCACATAGGATATTACATTACATTCAAATCTTGCCATAACAGGTACTCCTCTTCTTTTTTTATGTAGTTTATTCACCTTTCTCTGTCAGTTCTTTGATGATCTTCGGATACATGCCGTCTAATTTATACAACGCATATATCACGCAGATCGCAACCATGAACACCATAGGCACATACAGGTAAAATGCCCGGATCGCCTGAAGGGCGCTTTCTGACTGGACCTCTGCCAATCCATCATAGCCTGCTTTTCCTAATACCGACAGCGCAATGGAATTTCCGATACCGCTTGCGAATTTTGCGCCGAATGTCATACTCGAATACAGCATGCCTTCCACACGTGTTCCAGTCTTCCAATGTCCATACTCAATGGTGTCCGCAACCATTGCAAAGATTGTCCCGTTTAATGTTGCGTTTCCGATCCCCTTGATAACATTACATACGATCAGCCAGCTGAATGAAGTAGGGTTTACCAGCATAAGCCCTTGTCCCACAAGGCTTACAAAAGAGCCGATCCATGCAGCGTTTCGTTTCCCGATCTTCTTGGTAAGCGGCGCTAAGATCGGAATAAATATAATTGCTGGAATCGTCATGACTGACATCAGATAGCCCATCACATTTTCATTTCCAATAATGTACTTTGCATAATAAGTTCCCACCGCTCCGTTAAATGTAGACGCAAAGATAAAGAACAGGAATACTGCCACCAGCATTAACCAGTATTTATTTTTGACGCAGACGCTTAAGGACTTTCCAAAGGATAATTTTTCCTGCTTTTCCTGAGCAACCTTCACACGTTCCTTTGTATTGACAAAGCATGCGATAAAGGAAATTGCCGCAACGATACTGTAAACAACGGATACAATGATCCATGATTTCTGATTGCTGCTGCCTCCCACTGCATTCACAAATGGAAGGGTAAGGGAATTAATGATCAGGGAACCCAACTGAGCCATCGTCATACGCACTACGTTAATGGACATTCGTTCCTGCTGGTCTCTGCTTAAAAGTGAAGTCATCGTCCCATAAGGAATATTGATCATTGTATACAGGAACGTAACAACCAGATTATAGGTAATGGCAACATACACGTACTTTCCTGCGGAACCGATATTAGGAACCATAAAGATTAAGATCATAGCGATGGATATCGGGATCGAAAGCCACAGGATCCAAGGCCGGCATTTCCCATGCTTTGATTTTGTCTTGTCGATCAGGTATCCCATCAGCACATCGGTGAAACCATCCGCAAACCTTGAAAACATAATGATGCTTCCGATGATTGCCGGGTTCAGTCCCAGTGCATCCGTATAGAAAAAGGATACATAGGTACTGGATAACACCAGGATAATGTTACTCGCCAGATCCCCGCCGCCATACGAAATTTTTTCGAGCACGCCGATCTTTTCTGGCTTCATACTGCTTTTACTACTCATTCGTTCATTCCTCCTTCGTTTACCACGTTTTTTATTTTGTATGCATATTATATCTGGTTATTTTTGTGTAAACTACCGATTCCACTCCCTGTTCATCTGTCTTTTTTGTCATATTTTTTATTGTTATTTACTATGAAATAATATTTTTTTAAAATTTCATATATAAATGCAGCAACATTTATATATTTCTATACGATTTTATTTTATAATATCTGTTTTTATAAAATAAGTCTATCCTGACAACATAAAATATCTTATTTCTTAATCGTTGCTGTTTACAGCAACTCCGAATCTGCCAATTACTCAAAAGAAAAACAGGAGATTAAGATTTTCCCCTGTCTTTTTCCTTTCTACTATTTTACCTTATGCATAACAATTAACTGTATTTCATGCGGCTTTAGCAAACTTTGTACTGCGTATTCCTCTTCCGTCACCTTTATAAGAGCCGTGCTGCATTCCGGCACGCTGGCCGCAAGCACATAATCCTGCTCCAGCTTATCCATCGTCTCCGGAGCTCCCATTTTCATCCATGCATCACAGGAGCTTCCTGCCTCCGGGCCAATTTTGTACTTCTTTCTTTGGTAAATGCCGTTCTCTAGTCCTTCCAGCATAACATAATAATTCCGCTCCTTTTTTGCTTCAAACACGCTGTATCGGTTTACGAGATCCATATTCCTGGCATGGCGGTAGCAGTAAAGGATATCATATGGACAATAGTGATACAGATAGATCATCAGGTCATCCTCTGAGCGCAGGATAAAGTAACCATCGCCCTGCGACAGAATCCTTCCCTTCGCCATCGTTAATAGCTGCAGCGCGCCATATGCGGCTTTCGGGATATTATCCCGGGTAAATAGCCCGAATCCTCCATGGAACCGATGAGGCGACGGTACATATTCATAATTCCAGTCTGAGATATGCCAGTAAGAAAATCCATTGATATCATTGCAGTTTTCCAGAATATTTTTCAGCAGATAGCAGGATTTGTAAGCCGTATCATTGCACAGATCCCTCTGCCAGATCGTGCTGTTCCATTCTGCCAGTATCAAAGGCAGCTTTCCGGCGCCGTGTTCCAAAAGCTCCCGCTTCTGAAACGAGATCTGATGTTTCAGATAATCTGTATCCCTGCTTGTTACCATGGAATAGGCCTCCATATATTCAATCAGCTCCAGTTCTGATTCTTCTTCCTCCGGAAAGACAGAATTATACTTTACCATAGTCCAAAGATCCGGCAAAAGACGATTCTGCAGCATATAATTCCCGAGTCCGCCTCCTCCTTCCTCAAAAGTTCCCCTTGCGGCAATTTTCGTCCGGGGAAGTATGCTCCTAATCAACTGGAAGGTTTTTCCATAAAGTTCAAAATATCCCTTACGCTCTTCCATATGCATACGGACAAGAAAACTATCTGCAAAGGGCGTTATCATCCACCGGCTTACTTCTTCCTCTCCATACCGGTTACGGATATGTAAGAGCAGATGATGGATAGTATCCAGCCATTCTTCCAATTCATCCGGCATGGCGATCAGCCACAGCTCTCTCTCTTTCTTCTTTTTCCTGCACAATGCCGACGGCATATAGCTCAATTCGATCCACGGGCAGGCGCGGCAGCCGCAGATAAAATCTATGGCCGCGTCAAAAAACACATAGTTAAAGACAAGTTTTCCATTCGGATCCCTGGAACAAATCTGGAGTTCATCATCAAAAATTCCCTTGCACCGGATATACCGAAAACCAATCTCTTCCTGAACCCTGCGGATAGCTTTTTGAACCCATTCATTCAAGAGTCCTTTTGCATATCCGCCGTTGATGGAGGTTTTCCAGTTTTCTGACATGACTTTTCCCGCACTTCGGACGTCAACCTTCAACTGATATAATTCCGGTTCGAGGTAATCTGTTTCCATCTCCTTTTTCATGGTGTTTTTGCCAAGATAGGTAAATAATCGATCAAACAGATGGGAACCCATGTCCGGCATATCTATATCCGGTTCCATATGCTTCCTGTTTTCCGCGATATTTTTCTGCCTTTCCTTTTTATACTTTCCCGGGGTCATTCCATACGTATCACGGAATGCTTTGATAAACGCATTTGTATTCACAAATCCGGTACTGATGGAAATCTCTGTTACACCCTTTCCCTGTTCCAACAGCCTCAGGGCGTGCTGAAGGCGTATCATTTTGAGATATTCGGTAAAGCTCACTCCCATCTCTTTTCGCATAACATGTGATAAATGGGATGCGCTAAGATAATTTTCTTCCGCAAATTTGCGAAGCGATATATCCTCCTGATAATGCTCACGGACATATCCTGTCAGCAAAAGCGCCTGCTCACGCCCATTTTCCCCTCTGTTCTCAGGCTTAGGCCTTCCGAATGAAACAAGCAGCTCTGATAACAGTCCGGAAACCATACCGCGGATACGGAGCTGCTCCTGCGGATCATTTTTACAGTATACCGCAAAAATATCCGCCATAAATTGTCTGAGCCTTTCAAAATATTTTTGATATTCCTGACCGGCCAGAAAAGACATACACTCTATTTTTTTATACTCAAATTCAGGATACAGGTTCCACGCAAAGGATTCAGGGATCATCAGGCTGAGTACCGCTCCACCCGGCTTTAAAAGAAACTGATATGATTCATACATGTTCATGACAAAAATATCATTTTCCCGTATCTGCCATGTTCCCTTTCCGGCCGCCGCATAGGTCCCTTTTCCCTGCAAAACATAACAGATTTCTATACCCTCTGCAAAGCTGCTGCTTTTTCCCCTCTCATCATAAATTTGAAAAATTAGTTTCTGGTTTTCTATCATTACCTGTTTCCCCCGCCCTTTGTTTGGGCTCTTAACCATCTTTGTTTTTTCACAGTTATATAGTTTAAATATACCTTAATCTGTTTAAGAACTCAATATTATCCCTCAAAAGAGCACTAAAAAAAGAGCCGGTCGGCACATCAAGCATACTGGCTCTTTTCAAACTTTTAAATTCTTTCCTTCCTGTTTTCCATATACATTGCCACGGATATGCTTTACCGTATTTCTACAAAATGCATCTGCCATGCATGGTACTCTCCCAGTACCGTTGGAACCGGAATTCCGGCATATTCTAAAGCGCTTCCGTCATAAACTTTTACATCCTTTTCGCAGAAATATATTTTCTTCGGGTCAAGCCCCTACACTTTACATAGGAGACCGGCGCATTCGCATGGGTGGTCAGTGATACGATATTCAATAATGCCTCTTTTTTATCCTCTGACACAAAATTCCATGCCGCCATTTCCGTATCTTCTCCCGGTGTATGCAGGCGGTAATAGGCTCCGTTCTGGATTAAATCCCAATACTTCTTATAGTCATGAATCTGCTGTCTAACTTCTTGTTCAGCAGAGGGCTTTTTACACGTTCCTTTTGACGCGATAGCTAGGAGGTGGCAGACTATGACATGGGGAACAGGGCTATCATGCGTCCTATGTGAAAAGCGGAGCATGTAGAGTCTGAATTGAAAAATATGGTAGCCAGTCATAGTAATATTGCCTTAGACGAAATCAATACAGCGATTGAATATGAAAAAATGTCAAATTCTCTTGCGTTTGGCAGTATGGAGGTGCTATCATGGATGGTGTTTCTCTTTGGCATTATTAACCTTATCAATACGACCCTCTCTAACCAGATATCCCGAAAGCGGGAAAACAGTATTCTGCGCTCCATCGGCCTGACACAAAAACAGCTGTGTAAAATGAACATCTGCGAGGGGCTATGCTATGCACTCTTTGCAGCATTAGCGATGCTAATCGTTGGACTTCCCGCTTCCATCTTTGCTTGCAGAAAAATGAGCATAGGTGCTTTTGCCGGAAATGTAGTGCCTTATCAATTCCCGGTTTTGGAAATGGGCCTGTTCATTCTGATACTGTTCGGAATGGAGCTGATCTTGTCTGTATGGACAATTCGCAGACAGAAAAAGCAATCCCTGATTGAACAAATGCGGGCAATGGAATAAGCGTATAAAATTTGGAGGAATTAACTATGGAAAACGATAAAAGAAAATTAACAGAAAAAGAATTGAAACGTAAAGATTACTTTGAAAAAATAAGCTCTGAAATGCAGCAAAAAGGATATAAAATAAAGAATGTGGTTATCAATACACAAAAGGCAAAGTATTTAGCTCTTTTAGTCATGTTTCCGTTTATTGCTTTAACATTTTGGCTCTACAATAATGTAAATGGTTTTAATTTAGATGGTATTTCCTGGGGATATGCTGTGGCGTTGCCTCTGCTTATTCTATGCCTGATTATCGTGCATGAGCTGATACATGGAATTACCTGGGGGATTTTTGCAAAAAATCATTTTCATGCGATTGATTTCGGAATCGTTTGGAGTACTTTATCCCCATATTGCACTTGCTTCGAGCCGTTGAAAAAGTGGCAATATCTGTTAGGAACTGCTATGCCTACATTGGTTTTAGGAGGCGGGGGTGCAGTGGCTGCGGTGATGACAAATCAGTTACTGCTGTTTTTTGCGGCAGAATACATGATTTTATCAGGTGGCGGAGATTTTCAACTTATACTGAGAAGTATATTAACTGATAAGCGAGAAAGTTTGTATTGCGCCCATCCTTACGAATGTGCTTTTGTAGTTTTTGAAAAATAGGAACATATACTATTTAATCATGGTGTTACTGTTATTGCTCCCCATAAAAGGGAAAACAAATGCCGCTGCGAATGAATATGCAAATGGAAGAAAACACAAAAGTAAATTGGACGGTTGGAAAAATCAGTGGAGCGGTTCATTAGCTGCTCCACTGATTTTTGCTATTCCTTGACAAAATATTTTGAAATGTCCGAGCTTTGTAACAATTCAGCCTGTTTTTCTGTCGAAAAACAAACAATTTCGAAAAGCTGTAAAAATTCATATTTCGTGTCTTGAGATCCGTTTAAACCTGCTTTTAGCAATGGGATCTTGCAATTCTTACAATCTAGCAGCACGAAAAGTGCAAGATCCCTTCAACATTCTCTACAATATAATCCGCTCCCGCCTGCTCAAGCTCCTCCCGGCTTCCAAAGCCATACAATACGCCCAGGCAGTCTATACCCGCCGCCTTCGCTCCTAATACATCATGTTCCCTGTCCCCTATCATGAGAACTCCTGACAGATCTTCAATTCCGCAGACAGACAGGGCATAGCGGATCACCTCTGCTTTTGTTTCCCGCCCGCCGTCAAGCTCCATCCCTGCCACGTAGTCAAAATATGGTGACAGCCCAAAATGGCTGATGATCCTCCTGGCATAAACTTCTGGCTTGGAGGTTGCCACCACCAGTCTCTTTCCGGCTGCTTTCAGCGTTTTCAGCATTTCCGCAAATCCGTCATAAAGCTTGTTTTCAAAGATACCCTTGTCCTGGTAATACTCCCGGTAACAGGCTACCGCCTCCAACGCCTTCTCCTCAGAGAAACCATAATATCTCATAAACGAATCCCTGAGGGGCGGCCCGATAAACTTATACAGCTTCGTCCTGTCGCACTCCTCAATTCCAAATTTTTTCAGCGCAAACATCACCGAATTGGTGATCCCCAGAGAAGAGTCCGTGATCGTCCCGTCCAGATCAAAAAAATATGTCTCATACACTTTCATCATCCGCCTCCTATATTCTGTCCAGTTACCCGTTACTTCAAGATTAATGCAATCTAGCTTCCAGCAATCTCACTCACGCCAAGGAGCCATCCCGACGCGCCTTACACCTCCACATCCACGGCGTCCCGGATGTTCTTCCTTGTGTAAAGAAGGAGCACGTCCCCGCTTCGGAGTATCATGGAGCCATTAGGAATCAGCATCTTATTTCCCCGACGGATCATGACGATCATGGTCTTTCTGGAAATGTCAAGCTCGCTTACCCGCAGCCCCACCCAGGCGCTCTGATCCTTGAGCACCAGCTCCTTTAAGCGTATGCCGATGTCCTGCTTATACCCCTCCGCCCCGAGGACAAGAAAATCTCCCTGGCAGATTTCCGTATTGCCCCGAGGGACGACTACATTGCCCCTCCTTTGGATAGCGGCGATCAAAAGTCCCGGCGGCAGAGGAAGGTCCTTCACCTTCATCTCCGTCCAGGGATGGTTCTCCCCCACCCGCAGCTGCACAAAACGGATATCGCTCTTTTCCGACGCCTCTTTCATCGTCTTCATCCTTGTATAATGCTCTACAAATCCGGCAGACAGGATACCCGTCGGGATAGCCACCATCCCGACACCCAGAAACGTGATGATGATCCCGAAGACGCGCCCCGGGATCGTAACCGGGTATATGTCACCGTATCCTACCGTAAGCAGCGTTGACACCGCCCACCAGAACACGGAAAAGGCATTCTCAAATACCTCCGGCTGCACAGGATTTTCAAGGTTATACATGACAAGGGACGAGGCGATCATCAAAACCATGATGATAAACACAGAAGAGAGGATCTGATCCTTCTTCCCCGTAATAACATCCCCGATAACATTCAGCGCGTCATAATAGGCATTAATCTGGAAGAGGCGAAGGAGCCGCACTACTCTAAACATCCTAAACGCCACCGCCCCCGCCGGGAAAAAGATAGGCAGAAAATAAGGCAGGAACGCTAAAAGCTCGATAATCCCGCTAAAGGACAGCACGTATCTTCGCACTGCCCTTTTCCTCTCCATTTCCGGATACAGATACTCCGCCGTCCAGAGCCTTAACACATACTCCACCGCAAAGGCCGCCACCGTCACAAATTCTACCGTGTCCATCATCCCCCGGTACGGCCTGGAGCTTTCAAAGGTCTGGAAGATGGCGATGAACAGATTCATCAGGATCATGACGATCACCATGATGTCAAAAGCCTTGCTCTGCCAGTCCCCGTAATATCCGATCTGTATAATATCAAATACCCTTTTTTTGGTTAACTTGCTGGACATCCTGCCTTTATCCTCTCATTTCCATCTGCACTCTGCCTTAGACATACCGCACAGAAAATATATTAAAAATAAGTATATTACGCCTTCTATAGTTTTTCAAGCAAGATATTCCAAATTTTAAAACATATCATCTGGATTTTTTATTGATACAGCAGTCCGAATGGTCTTCCTTTAAGCCACTCTCCGTCTCCATTTCTGCCGATATATTCTCCATTTCCTACTACTTTTTTTCCGCGCAGGAAGACCGTATCTACACGCCCGATCTGTTCCATACCTTCATAAGAACAGTAATCTACTTCATGCAGCATATCATTCACAGTAAATATTCCCTTATAATCCGGGTCGAATATCACGACGTCCGCATCTGCACCTACACATAAGCTACCCTTTTGGGGGAATAACCCATTCACTTTTGCCGGTGTCGTTGCATAAAGATCCACCAACTGTTGACGGCTGATCTTTCCTTTCTCAACGCCATAGGTCCAAAGAACAGACAATCGGTTCTGCAATCCGGGAGCACCGTTTGGAATATTCCGAAAATCTCCATATCCCATATGCTTTTGTTCTTTCCAATCAAATCCACAGTGATCGGAACTTACTGCATTCAGCCACCCCAAGTTTAAACCGTGCCAGAGATATTCCAGATGCTCCGGCGTACGCAATGCCGGTGAGCATACATATTTTGCTCCCTCAAAATCAGGTTTAGCAAGATTGCTTTCGTCAAGCACAAGATAATGGGAGCATGTCTCTCCACTAATTTGTATGAAGGTTATATTTTTTTAGCTTTTTTACAACTGTAGACTGGTCAATTCCCAGCATCTCACCTATTTTTCTAGTTGTCTTATGCTCTTTTAAAGCTTTCTGGGATAATACTGTGAATATCATTTACATCGATCACATCGCCTCCCGCGATTACCGTAAGACGTTCGATTGTATTCTCTAATTCACGGACATTCCCTGGCCAGTAATACATCTGCAGCTTCTGGACCGCCTGCTCAGAAATTTTTTTATGCAGATTATATTTGTTATTCGCCTGCTGAAGAAAGTGTGTCGTAAGCAGAGGGATATCAACGCTTCGTTCGCGCAGCGGCGGTATCGTTATCGGGACAACATTCAGGCGGTAATATAAATCTTCCCGGAACTGACCCTGCTTAACCAATTCTTTCAAATCCCTGTTTGAAGCCGCAATTACCCGAGCGGTAAAAGGCTTGGCTGTCGTCTCTCCGATACGCAGATATCTTCTTTCCTGAAGAATGTGCAGCAATTTCACCTGTAACGCCTGCGGCATCTCAGATATTTCATCAAGAAAAAGAGTCCCCTTTTTCGCCGCTGCCAAAAGACCTGCTTTTCCTTTTGAACTGGCTCCGGTAAATGCTCCTGGAGCATAGCCAAACAGCTCTGATTCGATCAGATCAGCTGGAACAGCTCCGCAGTTAATCTGTATGAAAGGCTGTTCTCTCTGAGGGCTCAGCTTATGGATATAGCTAGCGTAAACACTTTTCCCAACGCCGCTCTCTCCTTGCAAGAGTATCGTAACGTTGATCAGGGAGACCGCTTTTATCATCTTAAAAACTGTCCCCATAGCTTCACTGCAGCCTAGGATCAACGGAGACTCAACAAAGTGCTCCTCCTGTATCTGCTGCTTAATAATCCCAAGAAGATCCTGCGTCTCCTGCAGCCGTCGCTGCAGTTCATTCTCAAGAGTAACATCGTGAGATACATTAATAACACGGTAAATCTGCCCGGCATCATCAAACAAGGGCTTCCCGGTAACCATCAGACGCCGGCCAGCCTTTGTCTCCTGAATAATCGTCATCTCACGTTTGGACTTTAAGACTTTCGACGTAACAGATATACTTAAAATCCCTTTTTTCTCCAATTCGTAACAGGAATGGCCAATGATATTTTCTTTGGGAACACCGAAATCCTCAGCACACGAATCACTTACACGGATAAAAATGCCGTTTCTGTCTGCCACAGTAATCTGATCACATACTACATCTAAAATTGCCTGGTGTTCCTGATATGATTCTTTGCAGTATTGATAATCATATTCCTTTATGCATTCAACCATAGGTACCTCCAGAGTCATTCCCTTGTGTTTTATTATTCGAATTTTCATTTTAACTATTCTATCATTTTGTTAAGTTATACGCAACAAAACTGATGTTCCGTTTTCACTCATTGATGCAGGCACGTTTTTTGCTTGAATAATAGATAAGACAAATAAAAGGGATTGGGAGGTTCATAATCGTCTGAGCACTTATGTTCCGGAACACACACGCTCAAAACCATCTCGCCAGAGAAAGAAACATTGCGGATTAGTATTATAAGAAAACTACGAAGGAGGTATTTTTATATGACCAATAATAAACAAGATGTCATGCAGCAGTATAACGAAACGCTAAAGCCAGTGCGTACCGAAGATCGTACAATTAAACCGTTCGGCCTTGGAATCATCTGGTTCGGAATCGTTGTACAGCTAACAGGATTTGCTGTTTTTGCTGCAATGCCTGGATATTTTACCATTAAGCAGTTACTCATTATCTATATCATAGGCTCTGCGATCACAGCATTTGCAGCGATTGGCATGCAGGATATCGGATTAAAGCATGGTTTATGTTTTGCTAAAGCAACTGTAGCCGCGTTCGGCGAAACCGGAGCAAAGCTCCCCTCTTTTATCCGAGCCTTTCCGAGTGTCATTTTTTTCGGAACAAATGCGTATGTCAGTTCACAGGCTTTAAATGAATTATTTAAAATGGTTTTTGGATTTGATAATATTAATGTCGCCCTGGCTCTGAATATCGTTCTTCTTGTCGAGCTAACTATGTTCGGGCTAAAGGGAATTGAACGTTTTACAAAGCTCGTCGCACCACTTTTACTCGTCATCGGCCTGTATCTTGCTTATCTACTTTATGACACTTATCATATTTCCATGGGTGAACTGATGAGCATGGGCGGAACAAATTCCGGTTCAAAGAGCTGGTTATACGGGATTTCTGTAGCTATCGGCATATTCATCATGTGCTCTATGGGCAATAACGACTATACCCGCGACTGTGTCGCAGATACTGACCAGAAGACATGGATGGGCTTGAATAAAAAATATGCGGCTGCAACGCTGATTGGGGTCATTCCTTTCCTTACTTTTTTCTGCCTGTTGGTAAATTGTGCCGTTGTATTAAGCGGACGTACGGATGTAATTGTTGTATTTTCAGAACTGTTAATGCAGAAGTCCAAACTGCTAGCTATCATTGTCGATTTATTTATCGTAGTTGCCCAGTTCTCAACAAATACTTCCGCTAACCTTATGCCAAGTGCTTACGTTGCCTGTGATTTTATTCCGAAGCTTAAATTTAAGATGGGCATCATCCTTGTCGCTGTTCTTGCAGTGGTCTGTCAGCCATGGTCTTATTATGATTACTTTGATTTTGTTATGAATTTATTTACCGTATTTACCGGCCCGGCCATTGCAATCATGCTTGTAGACTATTTTTTGTTCCGCAAAAGAGAATACGATGTGCCAGAGCTTTATAAGAAAAAAGGAAAATATTACTATTGGCACGGCATCAATATCGTTGCATTACTTATCTATATTGCATCAGGTATGATCGGTTATTTCGTTGATTTTGACAACAGCTTCTTTATCGCTACTCCAATCGCCGCCATCGCCTACTATTTTGCAGCAAGAGCATGTACAGACAAGATGCCGGTCATGACAAAGGAAATTCAATAATAATTACAATTGAACAAAATCGCTGCGCGATGGCCTGCCAGGGCTGTGGCGCAGTTTTTACGTTCCTCTAAATAAAAGCAGTGGAAAAATCTTCCGCAATACGGTATTGTTAAGTTAC
>CAJTDK010000035.1 GCA_910575105.1 Lachnospiraceae bacterium | reverse complement strand
ACGCGCCTTTGTTCAACCAGAAAAAATCGAAACTGATGCAAACGAAAGGGCAGTTATCGAAAGATCAAAGCTGTTTTTTCGTTTGCACCACCTTCGATTCTTTCCTTAACGAGTTGTTAAAATATGATACCATAAAATTAAGGATAAATCTATTGAATTTTGGCTTGTTTTTCCATTTGAACCCCCTTTGGAGGCAAAATAAAAAAGTATAGAGAAAATAAAATTGTATCAAAATGGGCTATTAGATAGACGACGGATTTTCCGGGGCGAATTTCCAAAGACCCGGCTTCCAGTCCATGCTTGCCGACATTGAAGCGGGGCTTGTGGGAACGGTCATTGTAAAGGATATGTCACGGTTAGGGCGAAACTATCTTCAAGTGGGAATGTATACAGAAATGATTTTCCCACAGAAAAACGTCCGTTTCATTGCAATCAATGACGGCGTTGACAGCGCACAGGGCGAAAATGATTTTGCGCCCTTGCGTAACATTTTTAAGAACACGAGGCATTTGGGAGGGGTAAACTGCTAATTTCTCTCCAATTCGACAAATCAGTGTGCAACAATCAAATATCGCTGCTGTTACAGAATGTTTCCGTCTGGCTGCTGATGCGGTCAGGCGCTTTTTTTGCCCGATCACACCAGCCCTACAAAACGGTAGTAAATTTTAATGTCCTGGTGTCTTTGACCGTCTATGACGGTTCGTTCTCCAACTTCAATGCGGTCAATCAGTTCCTCAATGATTTCCCGGTTCAGTTCCTGCAAGTCCAGATACTGCCGGATGGTTCCGGCCCACTGGTGGATATTGGCGATGTCCTGCTGGGCTTTCCGTTCCCCGGCTAACAGGCTGTCCAGGCGTTCCGATTTCTGGATGCGTTCCTGCTCGTTCTTTTGAATCAGAACCGAGAAGGAATCGCCGCTGATTGCTCCGCTTACCTTATCTTCATAAAGTTTTGCGGTGATCCCTTCCAGCTCCTCCAAACGCCGCCGCAAACGGTTGATTTCCTGTCGGCTGTCCTCCTGTTGCGCGGCGCTTGCGGATTGTATGTGCTGTTTCAGCTTATCCAGTACAGCGGCTTCATCGGCTGCCACCGCTTTTCCATGCGCCCGGATATCACTCAGCACCAGATTTTTCAGGCTGATCTCAAAAATCCGGTGCCAGGAGCAGATGCTGTGTCCGGTAGTGGCAAACCGGGAGCAGAAATAAGAAGTATAGTGCTTGACAGTGCCATTTTTCCGGCGCTGTGTTTCGCGGGCGGCAACCAGAGGATGCCCGCAGTCTGCGCAGACCAGCTTTCCGGTAAACAGAGAGGCTTGGGGCGGCGTATTGTTAGCGGAAATCTGTTTTGCCGCCTGATTGATTTTCTGAACAGCCTCCCACAGCTCCGGCCCGATAATCGCCTCGTGCGCGCCCTCATGGGAAATCCATTCTGATTCTGGTTTCCTTATCATGGTCTTGTCTTTATAGGAACGGGAACCGGTGCAATTCTGTGTGAGTGTACCGACATAAATATCATCATTCAGAAGGCTTCGGACGGTTGCGTAGGCCCACAGCCGGGAATACTTGCAGCTGCCATTTCCGTAATGGACCGCCCAGTACCAGCGGGGAGGGAGAATCCCTTTCTCATTCAGGGCGGCGGCGATTTTCCCATAAGCCATGCCGGACTGACGCATCTGGAATATCTGCCGCACAACAGCGGCGGATTCCCCGTCAATGACCAGCTTGTGTCTGTCCTCCTCGCTCTTGCGGTATCCGTAGGGAGCGTAGGCGGCAAGATACTGGCCGCTTTTCTTCTTGGCATGAAGCACCGACTTGACTTTGCTGGACAGGTCCTTGAGATGGTAGTCATTCATCAGGCTGCGGAAGTGCAGCATGGAGGAAGTGGAGATAAAGATACCCGCCTTTCGTGTTGTGACAGTGTTCGATTATTCCCAGACGGACGGGAAAGAGCTTCCCGGACTTGGCGTGAATGAACTACATGGAGATGTGGAGCGTTATCAGGATTTTATGGAAGCGTTAGAGAGGGTTTCCCCTGTCCCAATCCGATATGAGGAAATGGAGGGTGACAGGAAAGGATATTTTATTGATTTAAGCCGCCCTATCGCCATTAAAGAGGGCATGAGTGAAGCGCAGACCGCAAAGACCGGAGTCCATGAAGTGGCGCACGCAAAGCTCCATGCAAGGGAAGCGGAGCAGGATACGGAGAAAGCAGTCTATAAAGACCGGGAAACGAAAGAGGTGGAAGCCGAGAGTGTTGCTTACACCGTATGCCAGCATTTCGGGATTGACACGTCTGATTATTCTTTTGGTTATATCGCCGGGTGGAGCAGCGGAAAAGAGATGCCGGAGCTGAAATCTTCCCTTGATACGATACGCCGGACTTCCTCGGAACTGATAAAGGGGATTGAAGCGCAGCTTCTGGAGATTGAAAAGGAACGTGCTGCAGAACAGTCACAGGAGGACATTATCCTGCTTGTGTCGAATACAGACCGTTCCGAATATGACCTTTTGAGCGTTAAGGGCATGGAGAGGACAGATTTATTTAATGCACTTCTTTCCATGAATGACGATGACAGGCAGAATGTGGAAGCCTACCTTGAAAGAGCCGGGGCATGGGTAACGCTGCTTGCCAATGAACGGAGTGAGGAAGTAGAGGAATACCATTTAGATTATGCCTATGATACGGATACCTATGAGATAACCGATTATAAGGCATTGCAGGAAGAACGGGAAAGGGCGAATGTTCCTATTGAATATGGTGATGTGATTGTGAGAATCTCCACACCGGACAGCGGGGAATATGAAACTATTAAAATCACAAATATGCAGTCGGAAGTGCAGAATACCCTGTATGACATACTGATGCGTGAAGTGGACGGGCAGGAGGGAAATGCTCTGGATTATCTGCGTGAAAAGGGTTTTGAGTTTGTGCCGATTATGAGAAGCGGCGGTTTAAATGACGGTTATCCGCAGTTCTTTGATTATGATATGGATATGACGGAAAAGGAGCTTTATATTGCTTCGGAGCTTCCGGCAACGGTACAGGCGGAGCAGCTCATTAACCGCATGGAATTTTACAGGTCGGTATATGACAGCGATGAGCGCAATCTGATTATGAACCATGCGTATAAGCTGGATGATATGTATAAGACCACTTCCCTTGCACACTCCATTGCGGAGCAGAAAGACGATTCAGCTCTGCTTTGGGAAACAATCAGGGTGGCGCAGGAAGAAATTGGCGCTCTCCCGGACGGAATGGTAGGGCTGTCGGAAATGCATGAATACGGATATTCATGGGATGAAATGCTCCCTCTGACAAAGGATATGGCATCGGAGCTGTTCGGGGAGGATGTGTCAGTGTACCAGCTCCACGCAGACGGTTCAGAAACGCTTGTAGAGGACAGGGCGGCATTATAGGGGCATGATGGGCTGTTTGGCGTGGAAAAAAGCGATTGGAGCGCTTATCTGGAATACCAGTCCATGAAGCAGGAATTAGAGGACAGCGAACCCAGCCGGGAAGCACAGCTTTTGTATGGCAATGAGAGCAGGTTTGGCATCTATCAGCTTAAAGATACAGAGGAAACAAGGGATATTCACTTTATGAATATGGATTACCTTGAAAAAGAGGGGATTCCGGTTTCCAGAGAGAATTATACCCTTGTCTATAGCGGGGAGCTGAAGGAGGGCATGAGCCTTGAGGATATTTATACCCAATTTAATGTAGACCACCCGGCAGACTTTACCGGACATTCCCTTTCCGTAAGTGATGTGGTGGTACTGCATCAGGATGGGGAGAACACAAGCCATTATGTGGATTCCGTTGGTTACAGGGAAATACCGGAATTTACAAAGGAGCTTTCCGTATCAGCGGAGATAAGCAAAGAGGAAGCCCCGGTTATGGATAAGGTGGCAGAAATGCCGGAGAATACCATAGGAAGCGGCATACAGGGAGAACCGGGTACGGATAAATTTACTTACTATGTCATTGAAGATTTATCCGCAAGAGTAGGCAGTAATCCGGAAAAAGGTGAAGTGGAGCGTTTTGACAATTTTTTGGAAGCAATCGCAAGGTTTAAGGAGTGCCGGGAGAGGGAAGATACGGATCAGACAGGAATGACAAAGGCGGTATTTGGCTTTGGCATTAATGGAAAAGAATTTGACGTACTCCATGTGAAAAACAACCAGAACTGTGTACCGATTGAATTTACACAGAACGGAGTGGAAAACAGTCGGTTCAAGAGCGGCTTACAGGCTTTATATCAAGAGGTCGGTTTTGACCGGGCGGAGGTTTACCGGGAGAGATCGCCAGAGGAAACAAAGGACTTGGTAAAGGAGTTGTTTGAGGTTCAGCTAAAGACCAGCGGCATCAATGATGTTTCCCTTTATATGGACAGGTTTGACACTCTTTATGAACAGGGGAAAATGGAACACCTGATTCCGGAAGGGGGACAGAACCGAATCCTTGAAAATATCCCTTTTACAGAATGGAAGAATCCGTACATAGATGCCAATGCTAGGGAAGCGGACAAGGTGGAAACAGAGGTACAGGAGGAAAAACAGACAGTTGTTACCCTTGCGGTGGCAGAGTGTGGGGAGTACCCTAATCTTGGAGAATACCATGAGAATATAACGAATGTTGAGGAAGCGGTGGCTGTTTTCAAACAAATACCGCCAGAGAGAATGAATGCTATCCCAAGCATTATTATCAATATCCATACAGAGGGAACAGAACCCTATGAGGATGCAAATATGCTCATTGTATTCGGTCAGGCTATTGATGTGGAATCCCTTGAATACTATCCGGAAGTTGCGAGAAATAAAAAGGCATTGGAATTTATTTCAGAGCTTATAGAAAACTTACCGGAAATGGATGTATATGGTTCTCTGGAACAATGGCTGCCGGTTGATACACAGCGTATAGAAACAGAGCCGGATAAAATCGCATTGTTAGCTGCGGAGATAGACCAGTTATCTTATGATTCTGACACTTACCAGTACAATCATACTGTGGAGGACAGGGAAGCACAGATAGCGAATATCACAGAGGACATCAGGAACGGGAATACTGGGTATCTGAGTGACTTCCTCAATGCGCTTATTTCAGACAGTATCCGGGAAGGCATGACGGATATTTTTGGGAAAGGTACGGAGCTTGATGACAGTGAGGGCGTACAGACCGCAAGGAAGGCGAAGGAGCTGTTAGATAAGCTGGCAGAATACAAGCCGCTTGCAAAGATTGAGGAATTGGAAGAATGTAACTACAACATGATTGATAACGTCCTGAACAATGAGAAGCCGAAGGAGGAAAAACAGACTGGCAGAATTTCCATAAAGGAAAAGCTGGCGGAGAAAAAGGCGGTTATCGAGCAGAGAGATAAGTCGGAGAAGAAAGCCCCAGAGAAGGGGACAGAGAAAAAATCAGAGAGGGAGATATAAGCTATGGATAAATTTACAGTGGAAGAAATCAATTTGATGTGCGTGTTTGAGGGGCAGGACAGGACGGGCATGATTGCCGACATAAAGAACGTAATCCCCCACATATAGGACAGCGATATGGTGGAGCTTGCAGAGCAGGTCATTGGGAAACTGGAAGCCATGAGCGATGAGGAATTTGCAGGGGTAGCACTGGAAGCAGCCGAGTGATTAACGCAAATCTTTTATAGCATTATTCGACATAACGTGCTATAATTCTTTTAGTCAGATTAGAGCGAGTAGGGATAGTCTGCGGTTGTCCTTTCTGGAAACGGAAAGGAGGTCGGTATGAATACGTTAGAAGTGCTTACGTTGGTGCTGGTGATTTTTGCAGCCTTGACATACATAGACAATAAACACAACCGCAAGTAACGGAAAAGGCTATCCTCTACTGCCAATAGGGGATAGCCTATGATCCGTTTGATTTTTAAACTGATTATTGTTTCCGATTGAACAACCGTCGGACGTGCTAGAATCCTTCGGCTTCTATGATGATTATAAACCAACACTGCGAATTTTGCAAGAGGGTTTAGGAGATGGGGGTGCTTCGGCGCTCCTATTTTTTTGCGGATTTGTAGACTATATTACCTGAAAGCGGTCTTGTCCGCAAGAAGTTTTTTCTGGTTTTTATAAAGGTAGGAAGGGATGAGTGGGATTCCGCCGCCTTCGGCATTGTGGGAAAGTGTATAACTCCCTATCTTATGGAGCTGTGGGCAACACTGTTTGCAGGATGTGGGAAAGCTGCTCTTTGCTTTTCCATATGCTGTGAATGGTGTTGTCCATAGCGGAATGGGGAGTTATGCACTTTTCCACGATGCTTCTTTTTGCTTTTAGAGCCTTTTTAGGGCAAGGGATTAACGGGCAGGGTTGTTGTTCCGGTCTGGCTGTTCCTGTGCGTTTTTTGGCGGCTCTGTGCGCCCTAAATACTGGTTCAGGTTCTCCAGTTTCCGGTTCAGCGATTTCAGCTCCTTATCGCAGTTTTTGTAAGTGGAGGTCAGTTCCTTCTTCTGTGCGGTCAGCTCCTGATATTCCGCTTTCAGTTTGTCAATGTTCAAGCCTTTTAAATGGATGCCCGCCTGTTCCAGCATACGCCTTGCGCCGCCATAAAGTATAATCTGGCTTTCATGCTTGCGGAAATATGCGTCAGGGTTTTTCGATTTCTTATAGGCAATATTATATGGCTTGTTGGCTTTGTATTGTTCCGCATATTTGATGATTTCCGCAAGGTCTTTCATACGGTTTTCCAGTTTCCGTACCGTCTGCTTTGCTTCCTTTCCGGTGGCGGCAGTGGCGGCGATTTTCTGTTCCAGTTCCTTAATCGAACCAACTTCATTGTACGCCTGTGCAGCAATCTTTAAGTTTTCAACCGCCGCCCACCTTTGCAGTCCCGGACTGTTCTGGAATTTTTCATCAGAGGTGTCAATCAATCTCTTATCCGCATAATCTCTTTTCGGGATAACCGCTTTCCGTTCCCGTTTCAATTCAATCCGTTCTTTGATGCGTTCCTTTGTATATTCCCTGCCGAGTGACTTCACACTGCCACGCACAAAACGGTCTTTGCCGAGTGGACGGAAAGAGATAAATTTGGGGGCATCTTCCCCAAAGGCTTCGCCTTTTATCTCATAGCCTTTTGCCCTCATCAGGAGCAGAAATTCTTCATAGGTGGAGGATGCTTTGATGGCAGCGTTGATGTCTTTTCTTATCTGCGTTTTCCATGCTGTACCGTTCTTGTCTGACTGCCATTCATTATATTTTTTGCCACGCTCTCCGCCGGGAATTATGACGGAAAGGTTATGCTCGCTGCACAGCTCGTCACTCAATTTTCGGATGCGGTAATAGCTCTGCTTGCAGTCATGGTATTTGTTGTGTTCCATGTTGTCGGCGGCACAAAAAATGATGTGGTTGTGGACGTGACCTTTATCAATATGTGTGGTGACAACATAAGAAAATTTTCCCTCTAAAACCTTGTCGGCAAGTTCTTTCCCTATCTGGTGCGCTTCATCAAAACTGACCTCATCGGGAGCGAAAGCCTGTATCAGATGGTAGGCTTTGTTAGGGCTATTTTCCCGGCAGTGGTCTAAGGTATATTTGAAGTCAATCGCTGCGGTTTCCGGCGCACAGGCATAGGAAGAAATGTAGATGCTTTCGTCCGTTTTTTCAGGGTTGCATATGTAGGCTACCGCTTTATCAACGGTTGCTGTGATAGCATGGATTTTTGTGTATGCCATACCTGTTTCATCAACTCCTTTACTTCGTCCATATCTTCCTGATAGACGTGGTTTGTGCTGTTAATCCTTTTTGCAATCTGGTTCAGGCTGGAGCTGATCCGTCCAAGCTCCGTATTGTATTCCCGCAAAAAACTGTAATCCACGTCATAGACATATCCGTATAAAATCAACTTACGCAGGAAAGCTGACTTGCTTTTCATGCCAGACAATTTGAATTTCTCATCTAAGATATACTGCTCCTTGTCATCTAAGTGAAATTCATTTCGGTTGGTGCGGATTCTGTTTGCCATTTTTAACACTCCTTTTCTGTTTTTGGGCATAAAAAAACTGCTGTAACTTGTCCGGTTTACAACAGTCTGGTTTCGAGTCTGTTCAATTGTTTTGGATAGACTTATCCATGTGTTATTGTAGCAAATCTGCGGATAAAGGTCAAGGACTGGCAGAGAAAAGACGGAAAGAAAATCAAAGAGGGTTAGGGACACTTCCCTATGAAAATTTCATCATACGGTCGGCAGGGAAGTATGGGGAATTTTGCCTGTGTGTCCGGACACAGGCAGTGCTTGCTATTCTTGCTATTCTTGTCTTTCGACACTCCCGGAGGGTGTGTCGGTACTTAACCAGTATCACAAAATAAAATTGTTTTGTAGTTCCAAATGTTTAAAACTTTTACTTGAATTTTTAATGTGGATGATGTAAAATAGCAATATGAATTTGGAACAGATATATTCAGAGGACGAGATACGAGTACAAATTTTTAAAGCCTTGGCAGATAAAACACGTTTGGATATTATAAGGATTCTTAGAAACAGGGGTGAAGAAATGAACTGCGGTGAGATTGGAGAATATATTGATATTCCCAAGTCAACAGCATCGTATCATTTTAAGACGTTAAGGGAAGCAGGTCTGACCGCAACAAGAAAAGAATCATTGAACAAATATGTATCGTTAAGGCTGGATATGTTTGATAAGTATCTACCGGGATTTCTTGACACTCTTTGAAAGATATGTGTCAAGAAATTTTTTGAACTAATAGTTCCATAATTCCAAAACTATAAAATAAAATTAGGAGGAATATAAGATGATTATTGATAGTCATGAGCATTTAATGCTGCCCATAGAAATGCAAATTGAAAAACTGAATCAGGCGGGAGTGGATAAAGCTATATTATTTTCGACTGTACCGCACCCGGAGCGAGCAAAAAATCTGGCAGAGTTGCGAGGAGAAATGAACATACTATATAAAGTATTGGCTGGTGCAAATAATAAAGAAGCAAATAGAAAAAGAATGATAAAAAATAATAATGAGCTGGCTATGCAGATGAAAAAATATCCTGAAAGATTTTTCGGTTTTGGTGCAGTGCCTTTGGGTATGAGCGAACCAGAAACTTCTTTATGGATAGAAGAGAATATATTGTCTAATGAATTTAAAGGTATTGGAGAGTTTACTCCCGGTTCTGATGAACAGATTAGGCAGCTTGAAGTAATTTTTCAAGCAGTAAATTATTTTAGTAATTTACCAATATGGGTTCATACATTTAATCCTGTCACTATATCAGGCATACACATTTTAATGGAACTTTGTGAAAAATATCCCTCAGTGCCAGTGATTTTTGGACATATGGGTGGATCGAATTGGATAGATGTGATAGATTTTGCAAAAAGCCATAAATACGTGTACTTAGATCTTTCCGCAGCATTTGCTTCAATTGCAACTAGAATAGCTATTTCTGAGTTGCCTGAAAGATGTCTTTACAGTTCAGATGCACCATATGGAGAGCCTTATTTGTACAGGCAACTAATAGAATTTGTTAGTCCTTCACAGGAGGTTGCCAATATGGTATTGGGAAATAATATATTGCAATTGTTGAGTGAATGAAATTAAGGAAGGCTGGTGTTTGTGATGGGCAAAGTAATGATTTTATCTTTTACAGATGATGAGGAAGATATTTATAAGCGGATATTGCAAATCATAAACGGCAGTAAAAATTTTGAACAATGCAGTGCTTTTCAGAATATAAAACTAATTCATGCTGGAAAATTATGGATAGATTGTATGCGAAGAAGTGTTTGCGTTAATAACATTGAAATTGAACTTACCTATATTGAATTTGAAATTTTATATCTATTAGCTGGCAATCCCGGCAGGGTGTTTAGAAAAGAGCAGATATATGATATTGTTTGGAATGAAGCATATGCTGGTGATTACAATATCGTTATGAGTCATATCCATAATATAAGAGAAAAGATAGAGGATAATCCAAGCAAACCGATTTACATACAGACGGTTTGGGGCGTAGGCTATCGGTTCAATAAAAATCTAAACAGTGGTTTGTAATGTAAATATTGCAGACTGCTGTTTATTGGTTGGAAGATAGTTTATGAATTATAGCTACCTTTTTGGTAAGTATATACCTGAAAAGTGTGTACTTGTCCTATCTGTGATGAAATGCTATTTTTATCTCAAATAATGGGAAAGGATATGGGATGATGAAAAATATAGAGATCGGTTCAATCCGTCCGCCGTCAGAAAGTGAAAGTCTGCTTGTCCGGGTAACGAGAGGATGCCATTGGAATAAGTGTTATTTTTGCGGACTATACAAATCTATGAATTTCTCCATGCGTCCAATAGAAGATACCATACAGGATATTAAGGAACAGGCAGCATTATATCAAGGGAGAAAATTTAAATCCTGTTTTTTGCAGGATGGGGATGCGCTGGTATTAAAAACAGATTATCTGCTCCGTATTTTGGAAGCGCTAAATAAATATTTTCCTGATTTGGAATATATAACTTCCTATGCTCGTGCAGACAGTATCACACGAAAAAGTCCGGCAGAATTACAGGAACTTCGGCAAGCCGGACTGAATCATTTGTACTGTGGAATGGAAACTGGATCGGATAAGATATTACAGCTTATCAATAAGGGTTTTCATGCAGATACAGTTGTGAAAAGCGGGTGTATGGCAAAAGACGCAGGCATGATATTATCAGAGTTTATATTGCTTGGGATTGGTGGAAAGGAACATTCAGAGGAAAATGCAATCCAGACAGCGGATGCGCTGAACATGATTCAGCCGGATTTTATTCGTGTCCATGCAACCGGAATAAAGCCAGAGTCCAAAATGTGGGAGTTTGTTCAGGAAGGTTCTTTTACATTACAGTCAGAGGAAGAAATTATGATAGAGCAAAAATTATTCTTGGAGAAGCTGCTTGAAATGGACAGCTATTATGTGAATGAACATATCATCAACCTGTTGCTGGAGGTTAGAGGGAATTTGCGAACAGATAAATTAGAAATGCTGTCTGCAATAAATAAATTTTTAGGATTGCCGGAAGATGAAAAACTTCTATTCATTGTAGGCAGGCGGCTTAACATTTTCTTTATGCTGGATGATTTGAAAAAGCCTAAACAGTATCAAAAAGCACAGGAATGTATGGAGAAGATTTTGCAGAAAAATCCGCAGGTTGATTTTACCAGACTTTGTAATTATGTCAGGCAGTCACAGATTTAGAACAAAAAGAGAACCCGCATAGCTGTTTCAAGTTTTTGCTGTGCAGGTTCTTTTTTGCCATAAGGATAGTCGATAAAAATAATTATTTTTTGCTTTGGGAAGGGCAGCATACAGGCTGTATATCCAATCCGTCCAAATAGGATGTTCCCCAATCGCACATGGCGTTCAGTACAGGTATGATGCTTTTTCCAAAGGCAGTAAGAGAGTAGATTGTTTTAGGCGGCTTTTCTGGAATTACTTCTCTGTTTATCATGCCGCAATCTTCTAAATCATGGAGCTGACCGGAGAGCATTTTAGGGGTTGCTTTTGGGATAAGGCGTTGCAGTTCCATATAGTGTAATGGCTGTGATTTTAAATGCCACAATACCAGAGGTTTATATTTCCCGCCAATCAGGGACAGGGTAGCTTCTACGGGACAGTTAAATTGCTTTTGTTCAATTTTCATTTTGCTTCTCCTAACTGCAAGGGCGCTATCTTTTTTGAAAGTATCTATCAAAAAAGTGCAATCTTGCGGAATTATATTTCAGCGTTACAATAGAGTTGTCAGTTGGTTTGGCATACTAAATATAACATAAGAAAGGACTTGATACTATGGATTTTTTAAACATTGCAAAACAGCGTTTCTCTGTACGCAGCTACACAGATCAGGCGGTGGAAAAGGAAAAACTGGATAAGATTCTGGAAGCTGCCCATGTAGCTCCAACCGCCGCTAACCTCCAGCCTGTGCATCTGATTGTGGTGCAAAGCAAAGAGGGACTTGAAAAAATAGGACAGGGGGCAAATCTTTACGGTGCGCCGCTGGCAATCATCGTCTGCGCTGACCATGAAAAGGCATGGGTGCGCCCGTTTGATAAGAAGCAGACAGGTGATATTGATACCTCCATTCTGACAGACCACATGATGCTTCAGGCTACGGAGTTGGGACTTGGCTCTGTATGGATTTGCTATTTCAAGCCGGATGTTATCCGCAGGGAATTTGGACTTCCTGAAAATCTGGAACCCGTCAATATCCTTGCGGTTGGTTATTCGGATGAAGAAGCCGCTGATCCGGAACGCCATTCGGAGATGCGTATTCCGATAAACCAGTTGGTATCATACGAAAATCTGTAATGGGAGCGATTGCAAATATTTGAACATAATGGGCAGTGCGCACAGCGTACTGTCCGTTGTGTTTTATGGATACCGTTCAGAAATATGCGCATATGTTTCTTCCAAAATCCATTGAATGTGTTCGTCCTGAATACTGTAAAAGACCTTTTTGCCTTCCTTGCGTGAACGGACTAACCTTGCAATGCGAAGTTCATGTAGTTGATGGGATATAGCAGATTCAGTGACTTCGATTTTCTTTGCAAGTTCGCTCACACAATATTCCTGCTTCATCAAATGCCAGAGTATTTTCATTCGGGTGTAATCGCCCATTGCTTTGTGTAATTCTGTTAATTGTTCCAGTTCGGAAGAATTGGGGACAGAAAAAATTGTTTTGTTTGTTTGATTCATAGTGTTGCTCCAATCTTATGTATACCCTTTCGGGCATTCCGTAATCCATACTCCTTCGGAGTGGGCGTTGCACGACAAGGTATAAGCTGTTTGACAGACCATAGGTATATGAGTATCATAATTTTATCTGGAAGGGGGTGGTTAAATGCCACACTATAACTTACCTCACAATCATGGACAGAATATTGAGAAAGTCCTAGATAAGATTCCACCTGCAGAACGGTTCAAAGATATAGCGTTTTTGTTCCAGCAATTAGACGATCCTACAAGGTTGCGGATTTTGTGGCTGTTATGCCATTGTGAGGAATGTGTCTGCAATATAGCGGCGGCTGTTGGTATGAGCGCACCTGCTGTGTCGCACCACCTTCGGGCTTTAAAGAAAAGCGGGATTATATCAAGCCGGAGGGAAGGAAAGGAAGTATACTATTCTCTGTCTAAAACGCCACAGGCGAAATTGCTGCACCATTCCATAGATGCTTTATTTGAATGCGAGTTATGTAATGGCTCGCATTCATGAGCAAGTAGCGTAGCGGATTGCGAATGTCCTCTTTTTGTCCTGTCCAACCGATATTTAAGAAAATGCGCTACCTTGTGGGGTGTAGCGCATTTCTGTTGTGTTTTTAAATTGACTTTAATCAGAAACGGGTGATACTTTTACCCGCATTGCCCGGATTGCGTTCAAGATTGCAATAACGGAAACACCAACATCGGCAAATACCGCCGCCCACATATTGGCATATCCTAAAGCTCCTAAAATCAACACTAAAAACTTAATTCCCAAAGCAAATACAATGTTCTGGTTTGCGATGCGGATTGTCTTTCGGGCAATCTTCATAACTGCGGCAATTTTTGAAGGCTCATCTGTCATTAAGACCACATCTGCGGCTTCGATAGCGGCATCAGAGCCAAGACCACCCATAGCGATACCGACATCTGCCCTTGCCAGTACGGGGGCATCATTGATTCCGTCCCCGACAAAGACAAGTTTGCCTTTTTCTGTTTTTTCCCTTAACAGTGCTTCTACCCGGTCTACTTTATCTGCGGGGAGCAGCTCGGTATAAGCCTGATCCAGTCCAAGACGTCCCGAAACTTTCTGTCCTACTGCGTCAGCATCTCCGGTCAGCATAACCGTTTTCCGTATGCCAGAAGATTTGAGTTGACGGATTGCCGCCGGAGCGTCTGGCTTGATTTCATCTTCTATGACAATCGAACCGGAATACTTTCCGTCACAGGCGAGATAAATCACCGTTCCAACTGCACCGGAAGGCTGGTAGCGGATATGTTCCCGTTCCATGAGCTTTGCATTTCCCGCAAGGACTTTCTTTCCGTCTATTACTGCCTGTACGCCATGACCTGCAATCTCCTGAACATCAGATATGCGATTCTGGACTATTTTTTTGCCATAGGCTTTTTTGATGGAAGCAGAAATAGGATGGTTGGAATAATCCTCTGCGTATGCTGCAAGTTCTAAAAGCTGTGTTTCGTCCATGCCCACAGGATGGATTTCACTGACTGCAAAAGAGCCTTTTGTGAGTGTGCCTGTCTTATCAAATACAACCATTTCGGCATGAGCTAAGGATTCCAGATAATTACTGCCTTTTACAAGGACACCGATTTTCGATGCGCCGCCGATGCCGCCAAAGAAACTTAACGGGATAGAGATTACCAGCGCACAGGGGCAGGAGATTACAAGGAACGTCAAAGCACGATAAATCCATATACTAAAGGACTGACCAGTGATAACAGGCGGCAATATGGCAAGAGCCAGAGCCGCAAATACCACTGCCGGGGTGTAGTAACGTGCAAAGCGTGTGATAAAATTCTCTGTCCTGCCTTTTTTATCGCTTGCGTTTTCTACTAAATCAAGTATTTTTGCTACGGTGGATTCCCCGAACTCTTTTGTTGTGCGAATAGATAAAATGCCTGTCTGGTTGATGCAGCCGCTGATGACTTCCGCACCCGGAGCAACCTCACGAGGCATGGATTCTCCGGTCAGTGCAGAGGTATCCAAAGCAGAAACGCCATTTATAATGATACCGTCCAAAGGGATTCGCTCGCCGGGTTTTACAACAATGGTATCTCCAATGGAAACTTCTTCCGGATCAACCTGTACCAGTTTCCCGTCCCGTTCCACGTTTGCGTAATCCGGGCGGATGTCCATTAGGCTTGCAATGGATTTACGGGATTTGGAAACTGCATAAGACTGAAACCATTCCCCTACCTGATAAAACAGCATGACAGCTACGCCTTCGGAATGTTCCCCTAAAATCAGTGCGCCAATCGTTGCTATCGTCATTAGGAAATTTTCGTCAAATACCTGACCGCTTAATATGTTTGTAATGGCTTTCCAGACAATATCCCAACCGATTACCACATAACAGGCTAAGAATATGCCCATTTCTGCCTGCTTCGGAAGATGGAGCAGACTGCCTGCAAGAAACAGGACTGCCGCTGCAATAATGCGGATCAATAAATGTTTTTGTTTTCGTGTCATTAGAATACTCCTTTCATAAATCAGGCGTTTTCGTTAAAAAAACACCGGATGCCAGAAATGGCAGCCGGTGTCCAGTTCGTGTTGCGTCATGCCCATAAAGGAACACGATGCGTTTGGCAGATGCCACTTAACGGTTATGCCTGATCTGTTTATGCTTTTACTGTTACGTCCGGCTCGATTTTTTTAATCAGTGCCTTTGCTTCATTCAGTATGGCATCAAATCTGTCATCAGGTGCTTCCAACACCATTTTTTGACCGAGGAAGTTGACGGATACACTGGTTACACCGTCAATTTTCTGTACGGCGTTCTGAATCTTATCTGCACAGTGACCGCAATCCAAGTCGATAAGTTTGATTGTTTTTTTCATGGGAATAATCCACCTTTCTAAAAAATTTGTTTAGTTGGTTTGGCATGGCTGAACAATTAAAGAGATGTTTAATCGTTCTGCGCAAAGTATAGTCACCAATCCGCCATAAGTCAATGGGTTTGAAGGCGGTATTCCTCTTTGGAGCATAAAACCTTCTGATTGGATTTTTGTAAAAAAAGAAATTGCTTTTCGGATTAAAAAAGCTCCTTTTCAGAGCAGACAAAAGGAAAATCGGTTGTTTATAATGAAAAACGGTAACAGCTCCAGTCCCCTACGGGGGAGGGGTACAATATACTGTTACAAATTTAGAAAAGAAAGAAGGGATAATTTTGCAAAAGGAGCAATTTGACATTACGGGTATGACCTGTTCCGCCTGCTCTGCAAGAATTGAGAAAAGCGTAGCGAAGCTGCCGGGAATAAAGGAGGTATCCGTAAACCTGCTAAAAAACAGTATGGTTGCTTCTTATGATGAGTCTGTTCTGGATACGGAGGGAATTGTGCAGGCAGTTGAAAAAGCCGGGTACGGGGCATTTCCCAAATCGGTTCAGAATAAGGGGCAGACTGTAAACGCTTCTGCGAAGCGGACAGCACAGCCAGAGGCAAACACAGCACAAAAAGAATACGGTCAGATGAAAAAGCGGCTGCTTCTGTCCGCACTGTTTACCATTCCACTGTTCTATATATCTATGGGGCATATGATGGGGTGGATACTTCCCAAAGGGCTGCTTGGTATGGAAAATGCAATGAGTTTTGCTTTTACACAGTTTCTATTGCTGATTCCGGTAGTGTTCATCAATTTTAAATATTACCGCATGGGTTTTAAGACACTGTTTCATGGCTCACCGAATATGGATTCCCTGATTGCTATTGGTTCTGGTGCGGCAATCGTTTATGGTATCTATGCCATTTATAAAATCGGGATAGGATTTGGGCATGGCGATATGGAAACCGTACACAGCTTTATGATGGATCTGTATTTTGAATCCGCTGGTATGATTCTGACACTTATAACATTAGGTAAGACGTTGGAAGCTCGTGCAAAAGGAAAGACCTCAGATGCCATTACAAAACTGATGAACCTTGCGCCTAAGACTGCTACAGTGGAAAGGAATGGAATTGAAATACAGGTTCCGGTAGAGGAAGTGCAGGCAGGAGAAGTTTTAGTTGTAAAAGCGGGGGAGTCTATTCCGGTAGACGGGGTAATTCTGGAAGGGGTTTCATCTGTGGATGAATCGGCTCTGACCGGAGAGAGCATACCTGTGGAAAAACAGACCGGGGATAAAGTAATCGGCGCAACAATCAATAAATCCGGCTATTTTAAAATGCAGGCTACGAAAGTAGGGGATGACACCACATTAGCACAGATCGTGCGGCTTGTGGATGAAGCAACCAGTTCAAAAGCGCCTATTGCAAAACTGGCGGATAAGGTCAGCGGGGTATTTGTCCCGGTTGTTATCGGCATTGCCTTAATTGCGGTTATTGTATGGCTTTTTGCGGGGTATGGATTTGAGTTTGCCCTTTCTATTGGTATTTCCATTCTTGTCATATCCTGCCCTTGCGCTTCGGTCTGGCAACACCTACCGCAATCATGGTAGGCACAGGGAAAGGAGCATCAAATGGCATTTTGATTAAGTCGGCGGAAGCTCTGGAGGTAGCGCATATAATTCTAATTGGAGTGTAAATTCTACCGATTGGAGCAGTATATTATGAAGAAAAGATATATAATAGAGGATGCCAGAAAACATCTGGCGGAACAGATTAACGGTATAGAAGGAATAGAGAGGACTGCCATGCAGGAAAACTTAGTGAAAAACACAAAAGGGCTGTCTGCGGTTATTCCAAAGGATAATGACGGATATTGTACGGTCTATAAAATGGATTGTGCCGATGGTTTAGGACTGATGACAGTTTATCAGGTTTATCCGGGCATACAGCTTATTTACAATGATTTTGAAGCAACAGGCTGTGAATGGGAAGGTACGCTTGGGAAGAATATATTGGAAATCAACCATTGCAGAGAAGGGCGTGAGGGAAGCAAATTGTTAAGCGGTTCCTGTCTGTATCTTGGGGAGGGTGATATGTCCATTCATACTATGGATAACTGTGCTTCCGAAATGGCGTTTCCATTAAAGCATTACCGGGGAATTTCCGTTGTTATCAATTTGGAGCTGGTATCAGAATATCCGCCGCAGACTTTGGCAGAAAGCGGAATTGATATATTGGAATTTAAGGAAAAGTTTTGTGCAGATGGAAATTGCTTTATTATGCGGGCGAAGGATGAAATCGAGCATATCTTTTCGGAGCTTTATTCTGTTCCGGACTGTCTGCAAAAGCCATATTTTAAGTTAAAGGTGCAGGAGCTTCTTCTTTTCCTCTGCATGGTGGACGTAACAAAAGAGAAACAGCGGGAAATGTATACTTCGCCGCAGGTGGAGATTGTCAAGGAAATCCATAAAAAGTTAATTTCCAACTTGCAGGAGCGTTTTACGATTGAGGAGCTTTCCAAAGAATACCTTATCCTGAATTATTCATGGCACTATAAGAACCTCTGAAAACACCTTTAGACTGCTTCCAGCATAGAAATACCTACAAAGAGCCCTAAAAAAGGGCAGACTATCCCTATAACTATGGTTTTAGGCTTCTTCAGATGTCAAGGTTCTTGTG
>CAJTDK010000034.1:17657-18292 GCA_910575105.1 Lachnospiraceae bacterium | reverse complement strand
GTTTTTAATATCTCTGTCATCGCCAAACACCACCTTTATTGTAAGAATACCACAAATTTCCTGTAAAGGTGATGTCTGTTCACAATTTATTCATTCATGCGTTTGTCCTGGCGGCCGGGAAGCCTTTTATATATAAAAATCGTTGCGACGTCGCAAAAAAGGAAGTGCAAGAAATGAAGAAAATAAACGAAGGAAAAGAAACGCGGGAGCTTAATCTGATCGCCAATAAGGGCGGCTCTGGCTCCGTTGGTTTCAAGCTCTCAATACCGAAGCCCTGGGCGGCTGCCCTGGGTGTAGATCTGAATAATAGAACGGTCGTAGCCTCTTTCGATGGCGACAAAATTATCATTTCTAAACCGAAAAATTAAGCCCCAACTGCCAACCGGCAGCGGGGCTTTTCCTGCGTCCTGGGGCCTGGGTTTTACCCCCTAAGACCCCCTCCGCCGCACATCATACTACAAGTTTTAAAATCAGTCAACCTTAAATTTTTTTAAGGATGGAAGGCTCCGCCCAGCCCTGCCGGACGCCTCCCTTTTTAGCTGCAAGGCCAATATAATATTTATACTTTGCCTTGTCTACCAGCTCCGTAACGTACATCGTCGCGCCGGTTTTCTTAATGGCTCCGCCGGTTCCGT
>CAJTDK010000034.1:0-17225 GCA_910575105.1 Lachnospiraceae bacterium | reverse complement strand
CCCTTCCACTTCGCGTCCCGGCTCAATCCGCCGCCGGTTGCCGTGCTGCCAGGCTGCGGCGCATCCGGCTCCTGCTCCGTTGCCTTGCTGGCGTAGTTCGGACAAATAAAGCCCCGGATATATCTGCCGTTGATCTGCAGGTTCCTCCGGCCAACAACGCCGCCGCTCATATTGCCCTCAATAACTCGGATCGTGCTGCCGCTTATCGCCTCAACCATTCCGACGTGTTCCGGCGCTCCCTGGTTGTCTGTGGTCGCGTAGTTCGGGCCGTCGTCCCAATCGTAAAGAACTTCGTCACCCGGCTTCGGGACGTGGGCGTCGTTCTCCTGCCAGATTCCCATGGCCTTGGCCTGCTCAATCAAATAATAGCAGGAACACTCAACCGGTATAATATCCGTGAAGCCTGCCTTAATCGCCGCCGCGCTGGTCGTGGTGGCGCAGTATGCGTCCGTGTAGGATACCTTGTACCCCCTGGGGCGCGGTGTGCGTCCGTTGTATGTGTCAATGATCGGGGCGTGGCTCCGGTCTGAACGCTTAAGCCCCACCCAGCCCTGCATAATGCCTATTACTTTCTGCCTTGCCTGCGTTTCCGTCATGCCGCTTCCTCCTTCCTTGCTTTCCTCGTAAAGCTCCGCGTATTGCTGGCCGTAGCTTGCCCGTTTCTTTCGGACGGCTTCGCTCTGGTCCTTCGGTTTCTCAAACTGCAGCAGAACGGCGTCGGAAGCCTCCCGGATACCGGCTGACCGGCTGGCAGATGTTAAAAGAGGAAAATGCGGAGCTTAAAGTCGATGGAAAACGCGTGGAGAATACGATTGAATTTACAGCGGATAAAGCAGACAAAGAAGTACAGGTTGAGTTTTCCATTGATACATCTGCTTTAGGCGGCTCTAGCCTTGTCACCTTTGAGGAACTATATGATATCACAGATCCGGATAAGCCGGAAAAGGTTGCGGAGCATAAAGATATAACGGATGAAGGGCAGACTGTGCTTGTTGAAAAACAGGAAATACAGATACACACAACTGCCACCGGCAAAGATAATGCCAGTAAAACGATAAAAGCGGACGGCAAAGTTACGATTGTAGATACAGTCACACTCAAAGGACTGGAAGTCAACAAAGAGTACAAATTATCCGGCTGGCAAATGCTGAAAAAAGAGAATGCAGAACTTAAAATTGACGGAAAACGTGTGGAAAATGATCTTACCTTTACAGCCAATGCCAAAGATATGGAAGTACAGATTGAATTTACGTTCGATGCTTCTGCTTTGGGCGGTTCTGACCTTGTGACTTTTGAAGAACTGTACGACATCACCAATCCGGAAAAACCAGAAAAAATTGCAGAGCATAAGGATATTGAGGATGAAGGGCAAACCGTATTTGTTGAGAATAAAGAGATTCTGATCCATACAAATGCCACAAATAAAAAAAATGGCAACAAGACCGTAAAAGCCGGCGAAAAAGTTACGATCATAGATACCGTCACTATTGAAGGACTGGAAATCGGGAAAAATTACAAACTGTCCGGCTGGCAGATGCTGAAAGACAAAAATGCGGAACTTAAGATAGACGGAAAACGCGTAGAAAACGACCTTACCTTTACGGCCGATGCCAAAGATATGGAAGTACAGATTGAATTCACTTTTGATGCTTCTGCATTAAATGGCTCCGACCTTGTAACTTTTGAAGAATTGTATGACATCACAGAACCGGAAAAACCAGAAAAGGTTGCTGTACACAAAGATATAGAAGACGAAGCACAAACCGTATCCGTTGAAGATAAGCAAAAAAAGCCGTCTAAAGTATCCTCCCCGGTAAAAACCGGTGATCGGACCCCTCTTCTGCTATATGGTATCCTCGCAATAGTGTCCTTATTGTCGGCTATTGTCATCGGCATTTTGATTTACCGCAGAAGAAATAACGGAAACTAAATAACAGTTCTTTTGTGCAGGCAGCCGGAAATCTGGCTGCCTGTCTGATAAAGGTGATAAATATGGAATCAAAACACATAATAGCAGACCAAAACGAAGGTCTCCCTGTATATCTGAATGTGGACGCAAAGCACATCCGGCGCTTTTTAGACAACTGCGACGGCAACTGGCATAACTGCATCCATGTAGCCTGCCCATCCTGCCGGCCGCCAAAAACTGTCATGAGTCAGGCTTTCTCTTTCACCCTGATGGGAACGCTGCTCCGCTGCTCCTTCCTCTCTCCGCTGCAGAACCGCTGTTTTCCTGCCGTCTTGAACCGGATGAATGCCTTCTATCTATTACAATGTCTAAATTCCTTTCCATGTACAGGAACTATATCCAAGCGCAGCCCTGGCCGGAAGGTACATTCCCATGCCCCTGCATGGCAATGCTCAAGAGCCAGGAGGCGGCGAACGACGACTGGTAAGGCTGCATTTCCTACCTTTCTGCGTACAGCATACATAAAGGAGGCGTATAAGATGTTGATACTAATTTTACAATGGCTGGATGAGATCTTTACCACCCTGATCTTTATTCCCATGACATTTGTCCTGTACTGTAGATTTACTATGCTGCACAAGAAAAACTGTAGAACAGCGAGTCTTTATCAATTATGCCTGTCTCTGTCCATACTGTTTGTTGTACGTTATTTTTGTGGCAGATTTATTTTTACAGATATCAACTACCACCGGTTCACAGACAACGGACTGTTTCCTCTCGTTCGGATTATCTTTTATCCGGAATCCCGATGAGAGAAAATATTTTTTCTCATCCGGAACAGGCATAGGAAGGCATCCGGCTTTTCCCAGTGTCTGTTCCGCTTTTTTGATTTTATCACATTAACGTATTAACTGGAGGAAATTGGGGAAAAGTCCCAAATTGGCACCTGTTTCTGCTGCCGGCTTATGGAAATCCTTTTTCCGTCTACTTATAATATACGTATACAAAACGTAACATCTGATACTTATAAGTATTTTATACATATACAAAACGTAAAAGAGGTGAATATTTATGAAAAAACAAACAATACGCTGCCCTTACTGCGGCAGTCCTGCAATATTAAAAGATGCTTCCTATGTGTATGGGAACAACTCTTTTGGAGGGAATGTCTATGTATGCAACCGCTACCCGGCCTGTGATTCCTATGTCGGCGTTCATCAGGGCAGCCTTTTGCCAAAAGGATCTCTGGCCGGACCCGTACTCCGAAAGAAACGTGTCCAGGCACACCGGGTCTTTGACCAGCTTTGGAAGCGCGGGATCTTCAGCCGCCAGGATGCTTACCGCTGGCTTGCGGATAAGTTCTGTCTGGAGATCCGCCAGGCACATATCGGGAAATTCAGTGACTATATGTGTGACCAGTTGATACAGGAAGCTTCCACAGTGTTACAGAATAATCATATACCGCTTGGTATGGCCGGATAATAGGAGGAGGAATACCATGAACGGAATCATGAGTAACGAACAGAAACAGCTTGTAGCCGCTCATTTAAGCCTCGTCCCCCGGATGGTACGGGCACTTACCAAAAGCTTTACCAATCTGTCAAAGGACGAATTTGACGATCTGACGCAGACCGGATACCTTGCCCTGTGTAATGCCGCAGTAAAATACAATCCCGCACAGCCGTTCCCGCCTTATGCAAGGGCTGCGATTCGAAACGCCATTTATGATTACTGGCGGGACTGCGGGAAGAGGAAAAATACGCTCTACTCTCTGGATACAATCTTTACTTCCGAAGATGGCAGCACTTATGAATCGGAATTTATGCTTCATAAATCAGACACACTGACTCCAGAACAGGCTGTGCTGTTAAAAGAATCTTTAGCTTATCTTGAGAGACTGGAATGTGCAGGCAGTGACCACCTGAAAAAAGGAATCGTCTCCCTCCGTCTCCAACAGAGTGGATACACCAGTACGAAAGTGGCAAAGCTCTATAATGTCCCGTCCAACCATGTCCGGGCATGGCAAAGTAAAGTACGAAAACGGTTAAGAGAAGATCAGGAATTATATGCACTTTTAGCATAACACATAAAAAAGAGGAGGTTCTTATTATGCTGACACTATACACCGCAATCGGAAGATTAAAAATCAAAAGGGATGAGAAGGGAAATTCAGTCCCAGCAGTCATCAATAACCGGCAGGAATATAGTCTATCCGAGCATGAACTTGTACTCTGGAGCTGCCTTGCTTTCCAGATCCTGCAGATCTATGAACTGGAGAAGGCGTATACAAAACGGCTTGCAGATTCCGGCCGCCTGGAAGAACTTTCCTTCTCCCATTGCTTAAACCGCCTGCTTCTGCAGGGGCTGATCGTAAAGGGCGACGGGCTGACCGGCGTGGACGCCCTGTACCGGCTCCTTGGAAAACTACATATCCAGCCAGTCGCTGACCGTTTTCCGGTACGGCTCTTCACCTGCATCCAGCTCTATCTGGAGAGGAAAATAAAAATCCGCGATTTCAGGCGTTATCTGAAGAAAGAAAAATGCGATCCTATGGAAGAGACCGTTTTGGAACTCGCTAAAGCGACGGAACTTACCACCGCAGAACTGCTCGCCTGTGTAGAGCAGAGGGCAAAAGCGAAAAACCCGAAGGAAGTATGGGATCTTCTCTATGAAGATACGGATGCGACCTACGAATCCCTGGCGGATGAAGCACAGCTTCTCCACATCCAGTATCCGGTACTGCAGGCAATCGGAAACCTGTACCTCAATAAACAGATTTTATTCCAGCAATTTTGAAAGGAGAGCTATGCCAAAACCATTACTTACAAAGCTGATTGCCCAAGCGGCAATCGGCTTTTTCTTCCTGTTGGTTGGATGTGTTTACGGCATCCATTCCAAAGATAATATTTTTATTATACTGAGCCTGTTCATAGGGCTTTTCAGCCTGATCCGTACCTATAATTTCTACCGCTTAATCCACAATGAAGCTTATCTGATATTATCAGGAGTTTGCATCAAGCAGACCTCTATGTCTTTCAAAAAGACCAATCTGACGATACTTACAGACGACAAAAACAAAGAATACAGACTTACACTGGATAAGGATATCAAACTGGTTTCTGGACATCATTACCGACTCTACTTCCGGAAAACTGTAGATTTAGATTCTGGTGATATCGACTATTCTTCTATGGATTTATTTGGGTATGAGGAATTGCCTGAATAACAAAAAAGAAAGGCAGTATATCAACCAAAATTGCCTGCATATACTGCCAATCCCAGATACATTCATTCTATAATTTTGTAATATACTTTCCCCTGTCGGCTTCTGGAATCTTCAAGGCTGCCATTGCCTGTTCTGCTGTCCATTTCGTAGTATCCATCAGGTTTTTAATGTCTTCCAATAATGTTACCTGCCTGGTTTCCTGTTCTTGCTTTTCAAAGTCTTCCTTCATAAGTTCTCTCAATGCTTCACACATGACTTTATCGCACCTCCTTATTGCCTCATAAATTTCCTTATTAGCAGAAACGCTGACCTGCAGAACTGCATCTACATTGTTTCTGTCTCCTGGTTCGGATATCAGCGCTGCTTCTTCGACAAATGCCCGGACATCCTCTTCCTTCACATGTTTAGAAAGAACACGCAATGTCCGGTGTGTTTCTCTGTTAAGCTGTTTGGTCACTACAACCTGAGTATCAAACAGAGCCTGCTTTCCACTAATATAATATATTCCCGGATAACGCTCCTTAATCTCCAGTCCAAGATTTTTCATTGCTTCAAACATTTCTCTCGGATAGCTTTCCCGGAAAATAGAGATCGTCAGTTCATTAGCCGGAATCTGGTCTACAGTTTCTCCTAACCCTTTATACAGACAGGCATAACCAACCGTTTTATAGTAGTCATCTATGGATAGGGCATCGTCATTACTTTTATACTCCACGACATTAAATTTTCTGAAAATATGTCCAATTTCATTCTTTGTTCTGATATTCGAAAGTTTCTTAATAATCAGCAGATCCATCCGGATAGGTTCTTTGCTCAGATTAAATTCCCTTTGGAATTCGAGATCACCCTTGTTTGATATAAATTCAAGCTCTGCTGCACCATAAAAACCTGGATGCCATTGAATATTGACTGCTTCAAGAATATCTGCCAACCTCATCCACCTCCGTCCTGTCTTTCGAAAATGTCTTCCTACAATCTTATACTAACATTTAAGATAAAAATTAGCAAGCTATTCCTTCCCTGCAAATTGGTCGAATCAACCCTCTTCATTTTCCAAAACTCTATATATAGAATTTATTTCGTTGACTATTACCATATCTTGTGTTATTATAATCATGTATTTAAGTTTTTGTGTTATCCCACATCGGGAGTCTGGACCATTCCTCCAGAGCACACGCGAGTTTAAGTTTGGAAATCAGAGTCATTAGGATAGCCGCACCCTGCGGTCGCTTAATGGCTCTTTTTTTATTTTTAGGAAATCTGAATCTTGGATTTCCTATTCTTTTACCTATTTTTATTATTTCGACGCCCAGAGGGCAGAAAGGAGAAATTTTATGTCAGTAATCATTCATCTCATGGGAAGGGTCACCAAGGATCCCATCATGCAGCAGGGGAGGAACAACGGTACGGAATATATCTCTTTAGACCTTGCCACCTCACAAAGAAGCCAGAACGCACAGAATAACCCGGAAAATCCGTATGAATCTGTTTTCTATCAGTGCTATCTGAACAAGCATCTGGCAGAACGGCTTTCGAAAGCGGGAGTCAAGAAAGGAACCTGTCTGTATATATAGAACCTCGCCATGTCCATGTTGTGGCTGACTCCCTTCGCATCAGGGGCAGAAAGCGGAGAGCAGATATATGCTTTTTTTCCGCTTAACATCATGACGCCTTCTTTACCCGGAATGTCCGGCTCTCTGTGGTCTTTGTATATTCCTCAAAAATATCCGGATGCTGGATCTTCAGCTTCTCCATGGCGTCCTTCCCAACCTGGGTGCGCCTGGTTGGATTATAAGTAATCCGGTAACGGCTGATCCCATCGGATAAGACTGCCTTGCAGGAAGCGCCAAGCTGTTCTACAAACGGCACACTAAGCTCCCTCTGCATTGCCTCAATTTCCTTTTTCCGTTTTTCCAGTTGGGATTTTTCTTCTGATAAGGTAAGATACTTTTCAAGATCAACAGAATGATGCATTGGAATTTCAATCTCAGGAAGCTCCTTGTCGGCATACCCGCCGTATTTCCGGATGCTTGCAAGGATCAGGTCAGGTTTGCCGTTGTATGGCGGCTCTGCCTGCTTTTCCACATATTCCTTCCAGAAATATCCCTCCTGTGCAATGATCTCTTCCTCCTCCATCATATCCCGCTCAATCGGACGGATGACAAATTCATTCTCATTGTTTCCATAGAGACAGGCAATATAGGCTTTGTCCATGTTCATCACAGACAGATAATGCCTTACCTGAAGGATATAATTATCGGGAATCCCTCCATCCTCCCACTTCGTCCTGGCATTGTAATTACAGGTCTTGCACTCTAAAATGCCATAAGAACCATCTGGAAAAGTGATAAAGAAATCCACATCTGCCAGCATAAATGGATACAGCGGATGCCGGAACATCTTCCGCACCGGGAATACGGTAAGCCCGGTCTTCTTTGCAAAGATCTCGGCTACCAAATCCTCCAGCCGGTGTCCGACTTCCTTTGCCACCCAGTTGCTTTCTTCCTCTTCAACCAGCGGTTCGATTCCGAGCTTGTCATTATAAAGGTCGCGGATGGTTGCAAAGGGTGAAATCCCCATAATGGCAGCAACATCACTTCCACCGATTCCAAACTTCCGATAAGACAGCCAGTCCTCACGGGAGAGGGTATCCGTATCAACAATAACCTCCGGTTCATAATTCATGTTCAAACTTGTTTCGCTCATCTTAAATCCTCCTCATAACAAAATCATGTTTTTAATCGTGTTCTCAACTACCCTGTGCAGCGTCTATTAAGAACAACGGCTTATTTATCAGCAAACAGCTTAAGAAATCTGCTATGAAAGCCTTCACTACCACTTAATCGCGCCACTGACATCATATTCTTTCCAGTTCAACGCCAATGCACGGGTAACCTGTTCCTCCAGGCTGATGATCCCATGCCCCTGCATCCCCTCACAGGCTGCGAAAAAGCATGCTTCATTGATTGCGAAATAAAGGTCGTGGGCAGTACAGGGATCTGTTCCGTTCTGGGCTTCAAACATTTCCGCCACTTCATTAATCAGCTTCTTCCGAACCCCGATACGCTTCATCACAAGCTTCAGACAGTTTAATGGATTCCGGATCTCAATATCCATGAGCTTCGTCACCCGTATGTCAAGCCCACGACAAAAAAATATGAAAACAGCAATTGCAAACATATTTCTTTATGCTTACAATTGCTGTTCATACCCTCATGGAAATAGTACAAATGAAGCTAATACAAAATCTTTACGACTGAATTGTACTGATGATTTTTTGAAGTTCCTCGATAATTATCTCTTCTGTAACGAAGCCTTCTGTTTGGCTGGTTTCTTTATTTCTTCTCATTGCAATAAGAAAGGCAACAACATCCTTCTTGGTTTCTTTTGAAAGAATCAAAAATTCATGAGTTGTTACAAATACATTCATACGCAAATAGGCGTCCTCTACATCAATAAATTCACTGAGAGTTTCCTTATTTACTTGGCGTGTTTCTACAACTAGCCTGACTGCTGTTTTTCCACGAGAGGTACAATAGCTAATAACTTTTGCAAGCGATGTATCATCTGTAACAAGCGTTTCTTTGATGTGTTTTACAAGTTCTTCGTCAAGTTGGCTCAGCATCCACAAAAAGTTTAGCCCTCCATATTGTGACAGAGCCGCACCTGAATCTATTGCGTTGATGCATCGCGACTTAAACACAGACTCAAGTTTTAAAAGCTCGTCTAATAAAATCGCTTGTTTATCTTCATTCGGAGCCTTATCGGTATAGCGCCCATGCGTTATTTCAAAATCCCGCAAAAGCAACGCTAATATTGATGGTTCGACCATTTTATCCTCAAATATGCTTCGCAGAAATGAAAAACGCTCCACCATATCAATTGCTTCCAGCAAAGGATCTACGCAAAACAGTAATCTCCATGCAAATGGAATGGTAAAAAACCCTTTTTCCTCAACTTCAAAAGAGCTCCACATCCGGCAAAGACATCGTATTAAAATTGCAGCTCTTTCAGAAGGGATATTTTTCGAATCACCTTTGTTCGCATACGCTTCAATTTCTTCTAGCAATCGAATAATTTTTCCATCCTGGTATAGTTGGGTAATGTATGTTACAAGTTCTTTTTCACTTGCTTCATAAATAAGTTTTCTCATAGTTGCAGTTGAAATTGCATCATCTTCAAGGGAGAGGGAAAAATAGCGATCAAAGCATTCCGGAACAGCAATATTACAATTGATCAAAAATTTCCTATGATCGTAATAGCGACCAAAAGAATAGATGCTTCCCAACGCCGCTTCCGTTTTTGGAAATAGAATCCCAAGAATACTTGTTGCTGCTTCTTCATTCGCAACAATCCCATCTGAGAAAATATGACTAATAGCTTTCTTGATTTTCTCTTCGTCAATTTTTTGACGATCATATGAGTAACTGCCAATTGAACCACATAGTATATCTTTGTAATTATTCAGAGTGGAGTAGATAGCCGGTTCAAATACTTGAAGACACGTCAGACCGAGGAGATCGACAGGATCGGTCTCGCCTTGCAATAGCTGATATTTCAAGTAAAATACATTTGAATATCGAATAACATCCCGAATGGATTTAATATAATTTTTTACTCCATACTGGAATAATTCTGCACATGTTGCTTTGTCCCATCGGTTATCCGGTATATCTCCAAGTATTCCATTGAGCTTTGAGAAAAGAGCATCATGAATACTTTCCATACTCGGCGCAGGTATTTCAAACGGAACCTGTATAACTTTTTCAAGGTATTCTCGTCCATCTCCGTGTTGCACTGTGCCAAGCGCACGCACCACAACATCATAATCAAAAGCAAGTAAATATACCGCGTTTGGGAAATCTGCTAGTGCTTTTACCAACTGAAAAACAGCGATAATCTCTTCTTCTGAAAGTCGGTCAATATCATCTATAGAGACAATTATTTTTAAATTCTCCTTAACCATTGTGCGGATAATCTCATCTTTTTGTCCCTGCATATCGTTACTCTTTCGGTTCATGCGCTTTCTTGCCTTGGTTGTAAACATTTTACCTGCTGCTGCAATTGCGGCTCCTGCATATGGGATAAGACTGGCTGCATCAAAAATATCCGCATATTGATCGACCAATTCACACACAGTATCTGCCGTAGGTTTTTTCATTTTTATTGCGCTTGCTAACTGTTTAAAGAATTGGGTAATAAGTTGTTTTGGATCAGAACAGAGCCAGGGATTAAACCTTAATATGACCACATCTGTACTACTGCGTTCTATTTGCTCTATTACCATATTTAGTAATGAAGTCTTTCCGCTTCCCCATGCGCCATACAGACCCACAGTAAAGGAAGTAGGAAAAGCTGATTGCAATATAACATTGGCAAGGCTTTTTACAAACGATTCTCGATTTAGTTTATCTTCAGAAGATTTCATAATGGGAAGATCCGGACTGATCATTAATACCACCTCACAATATCTGAATAATTTATATCAGTTAACTTCGATAGCTTTCACTCTCTATAAAATTCTGCATCTCTATCCATCTGACTTTCAAGTAAAGTCACAGGTATATAAGGTAATTCCATAGTGCTGCCTCCTGTCATAATATTTCGGAAAAGGCTCTGCTTTCATTACACCTCACTGTAAATCAAAACATCTCCAGCCATTTCACTTCAACCTTTTGCCCCTCACTCACAGCACTGCTCTCAATATTGATATTTCTCAGCATTTGCTTGAATGCCAAACGGTCGAAGTTGGAGCCACTGTGATTGGTGCCAATATAAACTTGGCTGATAAATAATTCATGCTCTGTAACCCACCTTCCTGCTTGCGTCAGATTAGGCAAAATTATTTTTTATCTTCCAACTCTTGTAATTCTTCTATACTTTCAAGAAAATGGCGTTCCACCGGAGAAAGGATATCCTCCTGCTTTTTCCGATATTTGTCGTATTCTCCATGCGCCTTTTCAAGAGCCTGTTTATGAGTAACTCTTCCTTTTGTAGTTAAAATATCCCTTCTTGTCATTTTCAGATAGTCGTCAATTGTTTCCAGCCAGTCTTTCATATACATTGGTTCTTGATTCAAGGCATGGACTTCCGCAATATCTAAATACGCCGTAACGATTTTATTTAACGCATCTATTTCTTTTTCGCTTAAATAATTCTTTGCAACCTCTACATCAGAACGTTTAATCTCTCTTCCGGCCCACGATGTTAATCCCATATTGTCCTTATCTGCATCTGCCCGCTGATAGATTACTTCTGCCGCTGTGTGCTTATGAGCCGCCCAGTGCATTTTATTTTGTATCTGCTTAAAAAATATAATCGAACTCTCTGCTTTTGGGTCATAATCAATACTTGTTGCATATATTTCCAGAACTTTTCTCCAAAACACTTTTTCAGAAGAACGAATATCACGGATACGAGCTAACAATTCATCAAAATAGTTTCCGCCTCCAAGATTCTTAAGTCGATCATCATCTAATGCGAACCCTTTTTTCATATATTCCTTCAAAATAGAAGCAGCCCATATTCTAAACTGTGTTCCTCTCAGGGATTTTACCCGATAACCAACGGAAATAATAACATCTAAATTATAGAAATCCACCTGATAGGTCTTACCGTCAGAAGCAGTGTAGGCAAATTTTGCCCAAACTGCTTCTTTTGCCAATTCTCCTTCATTAAAAATATTTCTTATATGTTTTCCGATTACACTTTTATCTCGTTGAAATAATTCGGCCATTTGATCTATGGAGAGCCAAACCGTATCATGGTCAAATGTAACTTCTATTTTTGTGACTCCATCTTCTGTAGTGTACATGATGATATTTGATTGCGTCATTATACCCTCCAAATATTAGATATTTATAGATGCCTGAAGTTCAGGAATAAACAGTCGATAACTTAATCTTATCGAATATTTCCTAAAAATGAACATTATTCTTGTATAAAAAGAGATGCAAGAGAAGCATACTCCCAAATGCGATTCCTCACATTATCGTTTTTTTGAATGACGATACCTTTCTCACTCAATATGTGCACAGCCATTGATATTGAATTGAACGAACTACCCAACTGCTTTGCAGCATGGGAAATGCTAGTCACAGGAAAGATCTTGAGGTAATCATATACGATCCAAACGCTCTTAGGCAGCAATTGTATTTCTTTTAAATGATTTTTATCTTTGACCACAATAGCTTCATACTGTATCAGCAACTGAGCTGATCTTTTTGCAGCTTTGCCTATAGCGTCTACGAAGAACTTAATCCAACGAATATAACCACCACTGTATTGCGTTGTTTGTAACAAGTCAAAATATTCATTCTTATTATGGTATAAGTATTCAGATAAGCATATCAACAGTAATGGTTCGTTTGCGATATCACGAAGTGCCATCTGAACTATTATTCGCCCAACGATACCATTGTATCGCTCGAATGGATGTATCATTTCAAATTGATAATGAACTAAAGCTGCCTTTATCAATGGGTCAGTGTCTTTGTCATTATATAAATAGGCAGAAATATCTGCTAGCGCTGGCAAAACTGCATCAGGGGCTGTAGGGTTGTAAGATTTGAGATTCGTCCTGACACCCAATAAAAAAGTCTGCTTGTCCCTAATATCAACTGGCTTACTAACTACATCACCATATAATGCAATTCCGCAAAGTTCACTTAAATCTGGAGCTGAAATAGTCCTATCCATCGCTGCTTTATAAGCTAGTTCAAGATTATTGATTCGTGCAATATCTCCTTTGTCGCCCCCACGACTGACAAGTACCTCTTGGAAAGAAGGAGCATCATAGTCAACCATCAGGGAATATGTGCATTCTTTTAATAGCATTAATTCGCTGAATGCATCTTTATTTGGGGCATATTTAAGAAGCCCCTCCAGGAATCCAATATTCCGGTGAGCCTCAATTAACAAAGCAGATAATTCATCATCCATTTTATACATGTCCCCATGCATTAGAGGTCGAGGGGTAAATGTATAATATTTAAAATCGTCTAAGTTGTCATCAATATGCTCAATATAGTCTCCTGTATAGGGAAGCATCTCGTATACCTCAATAGTAAAAATCTATTTTCAGCATATCACAAATTTTGAAATAAGAAAAGGGCTATTACTTAAATTTATTGCAAAAATCTAAGTAATAATGAAATATAAATCAATAATCGAATTTCATGACTTAGGCATATCCGCAACTGCGTCCTGATATCTGGAACAAAGCATTCGGAGGTTGTTCATAAACTGCACTAAATCTGCGCCTCCGGTATGGGCCAGCTTGATCGGGTTTCCAAGGCTGATGGTCCGGTTCCCGCTGTCACATAACAGCATCGGGTAGAGATTCGCTCCGCTGGCTGCCACATCTGATGTGGTGAGCCTTACTGCAGGCGCAATCACCTTGTCGGTCATGCCATGGTCGGCAAGAGCAATACGATAAGTATCGAGAAGTTCCTGGTTTCCTCCAAGCTCCCACATAGCCGATACGATGGAATGGTCAAAGGCACCGGAACCTTCCATATAACTACTTCCTTTGAAATTTGTATCAAGATACTGCATGGTCGTCTCAAAGACCGCACGCATATCAAGGATACTGTAATCATGGCTGTCCCCGCCATGTACGGCAGAGACCTTTCCATCCGCAATCTTGATCAGCGCATCTCCCTTTGCTACCTTCAGGCAATAGTTCACCACCCTGGCATAGTTGGATTTCTCCAGCTTGCGTAATCCAGCGCCGGAGATCCCTGCACGGTCCAGGATGGTCTTAATGGCACAGTCCCGTACCGGGTAGGTTTCCCCTCTGACCTTTAATGCCAGCTGGGTATTCTTTTCCGTATCCTTAAGGATCTCCTCCCAGTCTGCCGTAGAAGAAGCCTCCATATGCTCTGCCTCCTGGCTGATTGGAACCAGCCTGAGAGACCTGGTAGGCTTTCGGATCCATGTGGCAGCCTTCGCTCTTTCTGCCAGAAAATCCAGCATTTCTTTTGGGTTTGCAAACGTCGTTTCAAATGCGTCTGCATAGATTCTTGTTTCATTCATGTGTTCTTCCACCTTTCTTAAATAAATTTTTTATCCATAAACGGCACGCTGGCCAGTTTTGGCAACTTCATCCGTAGAATTTGTCTATGACTAGGGATGATTGCAATAAAAAAGGAATGAAACAGAGATATATTCTCCATTCATTCCACACTGACTGGCTGATATGTTAATGAACATCTCCAGCCAAAAAAACAAAAAGTGCCACTGCAAGCCGGAAACGGTGTATGGTGACACTCCTTACAAACATAAACAGCTTATGCCAGACAGATTCCTTTTTCTTCTGTCCTCTGCTTTCGGGATGCCTAAGAATCCGAAAGCTTCCCCACAAGGGGCATGCATAAAATCAACTATACCAGTATAGTAACACAAGATATAGGCGATGTCAATTTTATTTATACTATATATAGATTATTCTTTTACGCATACACAACATACAGTATTACGCATCGCTTTCTATAATAAACTCTATAGCTTCTCCCAGAAAATCCTTACATGTATGCTGAACCTTTCCATACAGCCGGTCTTCCTGCTTTGCAGACTCACAGCAGGATTTCATATAAGGGCACTGGTCGCAATTGTTCTGTATAGCATCTTTCAGCCATTCAATTTCTTTGGCAGTTCCGATCACTTTCACTCGCATCTACTCCTTCCAACAATCATCATATCTCAAAAGGCACGGTTTATCACATTTATTTTGTGAAATTCTTTCATTCTTTCTTCTATTGTATTATATCCCCAATATACGGATATAATCAATCATATATTAATCCTAAATTATTCACCGTTGTACGGTAATGATGGCTGAAAGCCACATAGTTACCGTATTCAAGCTGTTTATTGCATTCATCTATTAAGTGAGTAGAAAAAGAGACCAAATATGTGGTAAAATTTAGGTGTCGAATCCAAATATATACCGCAGAAAGGGTCTCTCTATGAATATTTTAAACACCTTGACACTTAAAAGCAATAGACGGATTAAAATAAATTTTGACGGAGGTGATTTATCCTCCGATGCAGGACTTCTTCTGTTAAAAGAATTCGCTGCAAAGATCGGTTTTATCAGGCTGATCAAAAGGATATTTAAAACCAATGATAAGTCAATTCGCTTCCACAAAGACGATGAAAACCTGATGCAGATGATTTATCAGATTATCGCTGCATATTTCGAAGATGACTGCGCTGATGAACTGACCTTGGATCCTGTTTTCAACGCTATCCTTGAAAAGGACAGTTTGGCGTCACAGCCGACATTGTCAAGATTTTTTAACCGTATGGATGAAGATACGCTGCTTCAGTTTGATGCCATTGATAAAAGTCTCAGGAACATCATCTATGCAATCAGGCGTCCGGAGCATATGCTTCTCGATCTGGACAGCACTTTGTTTGGCACTTACGGTCATCAGGAAGGTGAAGGCTTCAACTTTCATTATCAGGCACATGGATATCATCCCCTGCTTTGCTATGACGGTCTGACCGGAGATCTGCTCAAGGCAGAACTTCGCGATGGAACACTCCACTGCAGCAACAATGCAGATAAATTTGTGGAACCTCTCTTTCAGGAGTGCATGGAAAGAGGTATTAAAGCTTATCTCCGTGGTGACAGTGGATTCTCATCTCCTAAGCTTTATAAAACCTGTGAGATGAATGGCTGTTCCTATGCCATCCGCTTAAAACAGAATTCCTCACTCATTGCCCTTGCTTCGGATAAAGATGAAGATTTGTACAAAGCAATCAAAGATGATCAAATCAGTTATGCTGTAACTTATGGTGAATTCATATATCAGGCTGGTTCATGGGAATATCCAAGGCGTGTGGTTTTCAAAATTGAGAAACCATATGGTCAGTTGACACACATGTACACCTTTATTGTTACAAATATGGATATGGAGCCCTGTCAAATCATCCGGTTTTACTGTGTCCGCGGCAGGATGGAAAACTTTATCAAAGAATGCAAAACCGGATTTGACTTTGCCGCTGTCAGCAGTCATTCCAAAGTAGTAAACGCCAACCGAATGAGGCTTCACATGCTTGCCTACAACTTATTCAATTGGTTCAGGCGACTGGCGCTTCCTGCGAATATGCGAAAGCAACAGGTTAATACCATTCGTTTAAAACTGATGAAGATTGCTGCAAGAGCAGTCCGCTCAGCAAGATATATCACATTCAAACTGTGCAGCGGCTGTCCTTATAAAAAGGAATTCCACAGAACACTGGAAAATATCCAGTGCTTAAATGTACAGTTGGAATAACAACTATTAACGAACCTTGACAGTCCAAAATGAATCAATCTGATTCCCAAGGGGGTAGTTTGCCCATTTTTGCAGATGATTCGATTGGTTTCAGAAGAACTGGAGCAAGGTTTGGTAATTTTGAGCATTTTTATTTGCTCATGAATAATTCGGGTTAATATATATGGTATTTATAACTATTACATTCCGTAATTCTGCATAATCAAATAGGATAAAATAAATTTGAGAGGTGTAGAAAAATGGATAAGAAGTATGTAGCAGACCGCATCACAGAGTTACGGATTAAGAAAAATGTATCAGAATACCAAATGAGCCTGGATCTGGGGAAGAACAAAAGCTATATCCAGAATATCAGTTCCGGACGTTCCCTGCCGTCCATGAGCCAGTTTTACGAAATCTGCCAATACTTCGACATCACACCATACCAGTTCTTTGACGAGGAATTACACAATCTTCCGCTGTACCAGAAAGCCTGTGACCTTCTGAAAGAGTTAGACGAAGATGACATGATGACGATCATTCCTCTCTTAAAGCGCTTGTCTAGCAAAGATAAATAAGGACTCTTACCGGGTTGTTTCCTTGCAATCCGGATTTTTCTTAACCTTTTTTATCATTTCTTGATTTATTTTAACTTTTTTCAAAAATTTTCCAATATCCCGAATTTCGATACTATTACTTAGTGACTGCTGATTAAGTCAATGGTTTTTTAAGTACATATAGAAAATTCTTTTCTCGATCCAATAAAATTTAACAGATGTATTTTCAAATCACTATCCCTTTTACAGTTCTCTAAAAACTGTAAAAA
>CAJTDK010000033.1 GCA_910575105.1 Lachnospiraceae bacterium | reverse complement strand
TGCATAGGGCTTCTCCTTTGCTTTATGTGTGGCTGCTTACCAACATAATCATAGCAAACTTGAGGCTCTTTTTTGTATAGAAATTGTTTCACTTATTAGGTGAAAAAGTAAAATGGTCAAAACACAGTGTTTATACGGCATTGAACACTGTTGAAAAAGATAGCGTGAATAATTCAGGATAAATTCAACAAATATGGCGACAGATATGAAAATTGTTCCTTTACATGGAAGATTCCGTATCCCTTTGCACCCTATTTGGCTGCTTATATTCTCGCGGCATTTAGCATTAATAGAAAAACAGCTCCCGCAAATTCATTCTTTAAAAAGTTAGATCATTATTTTGATACTGCTGCAAAAACCAAGTATCATGACCAAAAAACACCTGATATAAATATAGAAGAAATATATCCTGACTGGACCAATGAATATCTTGGCCGTAAATATTTTTCCACACTGGAAACCTTGTATAAAAAATATGCGCAAACTCCCGAGCAGAAAGCTACAATCCGAAATGCAACCCGTGGACTTACCAGTATTTTGACAGACTCTTATTACCACAAAAGTCCAAGCGCAATTCCTACCTATATGAATTTACTTCTAGAACAATTTGAAAAAGAACTGACTGAAAAAGTACTTAATAAAGGGGCAATTCAAAATGTAACTGACAAAAAAGAGGAAAATCAAAAAGCGCCTGATAAAAAAGAGAAAAGTCAAAAAGCACTCGAAAGGAAAGAATCCGATAAAAATTCAGATTCTAACAAATCAAATAATACTATTCCTCCGCTTACAGATCCAACCTTACTCTATAAACATGAAGAAGCATGGAATGCGAATGAAGAGCTGAGTTTTCTTGATCAACGTTGCAAAGAGCTATCTGAAGCCACAAATAAATTTCTCGATTTTATCGGCAACCAGCTAGAAGACAATCATATTTCTTCAAAATATCCACTCGCAATCAAGGATTTTGATAAATTTAAAGAACAATACGAAACTCATTTACAAAAACTGAAATCTATGTTAAAAAATATAAAAGTCTCATTCTGCCAGAGATGCAAAGATATTATCGAGGACTATTATGTTGCACAGCGAATAGCAGAAAGATCATTTATTTTTGACAATAATAATGCTGAAACGCATATTAAAGAATTGTATAAAATTATTTCACATTATTATCAGGAAATAATAACAGAGTTTGAAAAATTTATAAAAAAAGTCAAAAAATCATCTTCTTCAAATCCACAAAATTATCGCACCATAACTACAGAAGACGATTATTTTTCTAACTTAAAAGATTCTATTAAGCTTTCTCAGGATCGGCTTTCAAAAAAATTAGAAGAAAAACTAAAAGATTTACCACCTCTTCTAATATATAAGAATCCTGGATATATAGAAAGCTTAAAATTCCCTTTGTATCGATTCGAGGAAGATGATATTAAAAGAATCCTGCGCAGTCTAAACCAAAAAGCTTTCGATTTAACAGATACTGATATAAACCAAAGAATTGCAGAACAAGGTTGGAGATTCCCCATAATACAACCTCATGTCATCAAATTTTTACTAAAAATAGCAAACAACAATATCTCGGATAATAATACTCCATAGACTACAATTAGGAAGACAGGGTAATTATTCCCCGTCTTCCTAACATATATGGTATCTTTCTTATAAACGAGATATGTATTCTATTTCCATCATACTCTGCTACACTGTCCTCATATATCTCACTTTCATTACTTTAGCAGATTAATCTATTGAAAAATCCCACTTCGCATTACCTATTACTACCCCTTACCGTCCAAACCGCCAAAACCGCCCATATATACCAGGGTATCCCCTCTGTCCTAATACGCGGTTTGGACGGTTTAAACGGTTTAAGGCTTATAATTTTCATTTTTGTATCATCTGATCTATCACATATACGATAAATTTTAAACACCATCCACCTCACTAATTCCGCAATCCCTTCCCTGAACAAAAGCGTCAGCAGTATCAGCACCAATAAAGCGATGATTATATCTACTTTTTTCATAGGCCCTTTTCCTCCTATGCCGCTATCCTGACTTCATCCTTTTCCCGGTCATAATAGTACACTGAATCCGACAGCCACTCCTCCGGGCTTTCATACCTGAACCCGTCATTGACCTCCTCCACCATCTCTTTCAGCACGTTCTCCACTCCCTTCCCGTCATCTGGCACCAGGAGCATTTCGTGTACTGAGCTTGGCAGGATATAGATCTTCTCCTTATGTTCTCCTGCAAACTGTTTCAGCAGGTCTTTCTTCAATATCGCCCCGGCTCCTCCGTTTCCGCTTCCGTCCTGTGTCATGCACACGTACATATTTATATCTTCCTTATTTTCCTCTATACCTCCGGGGATCATATAGCGGATATCTACAACTATGCATTCCTCTTCTTCCAGATTAGCAAGCGCCGCCGCCCACAGATCATCCGCAGTAACTCCCCATTCTGATGCCATCGTTTCCGTTACCGGAATGAGGACCTTCACCGCCTTAAGATCTGCCGCCTCCACTCCAAATACTGCGGCGAGATCCAGATATTCCCGGTAGACATGGCTTTTTAGATATTCCTGGTTCTGCTCCCTGTTGATCAGCCGGAACCTGACCTTTTGCTTTATCTCATCCCATACGGGACTTTTATTCTTCTTATGATTACCTTCGCTCATCTTTGCTTCCTCCTGCTCATTTCCTTTATCATGCTGCTTTTGACTTTGTCCTCTTTAAACTGTTAAGCGCCTTCGTATAGATTTCCTCTGTCATTTCATCCATGCTGTAGATGCTGTATCTTCCGAGCACAGTTTCCAGCAATACGCCTGTACGCTGCAGTTCTTTTTCCAATGCCCTGCGCTGGATATCCGTAACGATGCCGGTTCCAGTATCTGTACTGGTGCTCCTGATGCCGGAATTAATACCGGCTTCTTTAATGTCCACGGCATTACTTCCAATGCTGTTTCTGCCGGCATCCTGTCCCTGCCATTGCCTCTTTCCTGTCTCAAACACTTTATATCCTTTGCTGTTTACGATCACAAGGGATACGATTTCCCGCTGCTCATTATATGAGATTGACTGGACGGAAAATCTTTCTGACGTAACATAGCGGTCGCCTTTCAGCTTAATGTCCACTTTCTCTGCCGGGACCCAGATAAACGGGGCGCTGTACATTTCGCGGCCGATCCCCCAATTGAAACACGCCCGCTTGAAAGAATCCGAAGCCTGTCCCTTTTCTTTCTCCGAATAGCTGACCGTCCCTACATCCTGCTTCGCTATCCACTGGCATTTTTCCTTATCCCATATCTCCACCGTACAGTAAAGGTTCCCGTCAATGCTCTGATGGGTCCTTCTCCATCCGAAAGGCGTAAATGTCTCATCTAAGATCTTCTGGTCCACACGGGCATCTTTAAACAGAAGAAGACTTAAGCCCTTCTCATTGACCATGGCTACCCTGCACTCAATCTCATCCGACCTTAACAGCCGGACAAATTCACCGCTGTTACTGACTTTTCCTGTTCCTGCCATATCTTCCGCACCTCCTTTTTCTTCGCCTTCTTTTGCAGGGAACGATATACTTTCCCTGTTCTTTTCCTCTATACATCCTGCTTTTCTGGCGAGTTCTTCTTTGATCACATTTTTTCCTGCCATAGATTATCCTTTCCCGGAAATAGAAGACTTCTGCCTGTTTTCCCGCCTTCCGTCCTTCTGATGATAGTTTTACTTCTGTCTTTCCTTTGTCCTGAAATGTGTCCAAACTGAACACTTTTTCAATTACCGAAATCACTGGCTGAGGATGTCCAATCTGGACGCTTATTTAATCACCGTATGGTACTGGCTAGAGCTGTCCACTATAAACACTTTCTTAGTAACTGTAAAACACCGGACAAAGGTGTCCAATCTGGACACCCGCCAACATTCTTTTGCCATTCTTTACGCCGCTTTCTCCACAGCCTCCGCCGCCTTCACCAGTAACCTTCTGTACCGGGACACCTTCCGATATTTTTCGTAAATCTCCGGCCTTTCTTCTTTTAGACTCTTCTCGTCAATCCTCTGGCTGCTCACCGGTTTCCATGAGATCCTGTACCGCTCATTCTCCGCAATCTCAGCCTCCCCCATATAAAGCTTAAGCTCCTGCTCAATCTGCCGCTTCTCACTTTCAAGGCTTTCGATGAGTTCTGCAAGCTCCTGTCTCCTTTCCAGCTTCCCGTCAAACCCGGTGAGCAGGATAGTTTTTGCCTCAGATTTCTTAAAATATTCTGCAATCACGCTGTCTGCAAGCTCCGAACCATCCGGCTCCGGCAGCACTCCTTTTAACACATGGTTCTCCCAGAAATCTTTCTCTATCCGGATCAGATCCTCAAGCATCTCCTCGTCCCGCTCTATCTTATAATATTTAAACTCCCTCCCGTAGATCAGCACCGCGATATACCAGGCATCCGCATTGCAGACGGACATGTAATGGAGACACTGGATCTGATAGGACAAAGGTATCCTGCCGTCTGCCCATTTCTCCGCCATGTAGGGGCTGGCAGTCTTGCACTCCAGCCCCGCATTTTCCCCGACAATCATCCGGTCTACATCCGCCAGCATGAAAGGATGTTCCTCATCATAGTACATAAAGTTGGCCTTACGCACTTTCTTTCCTGTCGCCTCCATAAATCTCCGTGCAACATAATCCTCAAATTCCCTTCCCTCGCGCATAGCTTCGTTGTCTATATCTTCGGTGGTGTCTGTTCTCTTGTCCTGCCAGACCTGCATCGCCGTCCGGTAGGGATTGAGGCCGCAGACCGCCCCGGCGTCTGAACCGCCAAGGCCGCGCTTACGGTACTTTAGCCATTCTTTTTTCTCAAGGTTTAATGTAGATATCAACTTCTTCATCCTTCCAGCTCCTTTCTCCCGGCAAACTTATTTGCCGCCAACTTCTCCCGTTTTTCCTTTTTCTCTCTTTTTCCTGATCTCTTTTTCATCCTCTCCGTTTTTCCCTGCCTGCGCTCCCGGTATCTGCCCCGGATGCCTGACAACTCCCCGTTCAGGCAGTATGCGATGTCCTCCATATGGGAATCCTTGTATTTCATCCACCTGTCATAGAGGAACCCAAGAAGCCCGGGAAATGCTGTCACTGCCTCTAAGATTTCCTCCGCTATCCTGCCGCTTAGTTCTATCAGCGCCTCATAGATACAGATCACGCTGTCGATCTGGTAAGCCGAACAGTATATCTCTTCCTTTTCTTTCTCCATCATCTGCTGTTTAAACTGGTCTAACTCCCTGCCGAGTTTCCGGCAGAAGATTTTTTCTAACTGTTTCCTATATGGACGCATGTCTTCATCTTCCTTTCTTCGCCCGCTTCCTTAAAATCTGCTTTCCTGCCATTTATTTTACGCAGCATTTACCATCTGGTAAGCTTTGTCAATCAGCGGGTTCCCTTCCACCGTCCTTGAAAACAGGTTCTCCCTATAATTCACTGTCTTCCTCAAGGGCTGCGCATGGGTGGCAAAGTCAGATACCGCATTGACAAAACGGTAAGCGTTCTTCCCTACATGCTGCAGGTCCGGCGCGTCAAAGTAACGGATCTTCATATCCTCCCGGAGCCTCTTCATGTTCCGTACCTGCTGGGGCGTGGAGCCGTCCTCTATGGGGAGCAGGATCTCAATATATTCCATCACTTTCTTATCCGTCAGTTTCTTTGTCCTCAGATTTTCAAATTCCTTTCCCAGCTCGTCCATGTAACTTTCCGCCCGGAAAAGAGTATCCTCTGCTTCTTTGATCTTTCCTTTGATATCCCCGGTGTGCATCATGGACCAGGAACGCTTTGCCGTAGACAGCGCCAGGTTCAGCGTATTGTTGCATACGACCCTTACCGGTGTCAGCGCGATCCTTACGGCCCCGGAGCCGTCGTGGGCGTTGGAGAATAAAAGATACGGGCTTATCCGCTCCCCGGAAATGATATATTCATGGGGCATGTGGGCCAGGAGCCAGACCTTCCGCCCTCCCAGCAGGCTCCCCGCCGTCTCGTAGCGCACGCCTTCCCCTAACAGGGAATCGGTAAAAGCGAACGCCTCCGTGTTCTGGATGACCTTGTAGCGGTCGGTCACCACGCCGAGTACCTGCCGGTCACAGTCCCGCACATTTGCTTTGTAGCCGCTTATCAGTTCCTCTGTCTCTGTGTAAATAGGTTCCTGGAGAACTCTCCAGTCGAGTCCCGCCGCTGTTAATGCTTCCTTTGATGCGGGCGCTTCATTTACCCTTGTTCCAAGTCCGTGCCATGGGGTTTCCCTTACGTAAAACATACTTTCAACATTTGCTGCCATTTATTGTTCCTCCTTTGATTTTATTTTGGTATTTTTTCTGCTTTTTTCTGTGTTCCATGCTCTGGAACGTGGTTTGATTGTGTGATACATTGTTTTCCTCTTCGAGGCGCTGAAAAAGACGTATGGAACCTTGCCGGGTTCTTTCTGATATTTGGGTAATTCCGTTATTCTCATTTTGCTTTGCTAAGCCAATTGGTGGCTTATAACAAATCCTGAGAATATGTGGATACCCAAAGTACAGAAAGAACCCCTTGCCGCTCCATACACCCTTATCCTGTTTCTGATATTAAGTTGATCTGCGCAGCATCCGAATGCTTACGCCGAATTATCCATCCATTTCATCCGAAAGGATCTTGCACACCTCAACTGCGCACCCGATCAGAAGTAATGCTATCTTAGTCCCGTCTATGGCCATCATCCCCTTTCCTATACCCTGAACACAATATCCAGAATCGTCTGTCCTGCTTTCTTTACCGCCAGTAGTATCTCTATCATCCGCTTTTCACTCCCCTTTCACAAAAAAAAGCAGGGGTATTAATCCTGCTTTACCATAATATTTTTTCATTCTGTAAATCTTTCTGCCCTTTTACCAAACCATAAGATGCATCTGCCTATCATTTCCTTTCTTTATTTTAACCGATTTACAAGTTTCGCTGCAGCCTGTTCTTCCTACCCTCCTTCGCTGTTATTCCAGCGGCAAAAGCGGCAGAACCTTTCTCCTGCCGCTGGCTTAAGACTGCTTCACGTTTATAATATGTAACTGATTCTGCGGACTTTTACCTGGCCTTTTAAGCATTTTTTCACCACAAAAACCGAGACATTTCTGTCTCGGCCTTACGATGTTCGATTCGAACATTTTCCCAGTATTATAATGCGCAAATATCATTCTTATGCAGCCTTGTTACAACCAATAATCATAACCTCACTGATGATTTTCTCATTTTTTTCATTAATACAGCTTTTTCCTGATCAGAAAACTTTAAAGCTGTCATTGCCTGCTCAGCAGTCAGTTTCATAGAATCCATCAGATTCCTAACCATTTCCAATTGTTTATCCAGTATCTTTCTGTCAGCATACTTTTCTACTGCTTCACACATAAGCTTCCGACCTCCTTCTTCCTCTTTAAAATGTTTCACACCTTCTGCCAGCTCTTGATAATAAATATCTTTTGATTCTTTACATCCAAAATCATGCATCAGCTTACCAACTGCATCTTCTCCTTTATAACTGCCGTTTACATATACAATATGAGAACCATCGTTAAACCAATCCTCAGTTTCTTCAAAATGGCGGTTTACCGTATAAATCGGCATCCCATGGCCAAATATATCTGTCTGTGTGATAAATACCATATATGAATCCCGAAGCTCTGAAAATTCCTGCCCCGCTTTCAACATCCGCACATCCATCATACTGCTGTTAAATCTGGCACGCCGCACATGTGCTCCCTCCGGTCTCTTCTGTACCTCAATATCATAATGTTTTCCTTTGCTGTCTTTTGCTAAAATATCTAAACGGATATCACGGCCTCCTACAATAGGATTTTTAAACTCCCGCTGTGAGGCAACACTTATTACTATGATATCATCCCGTTTCAATATAATCTTTAGCAAAAGTTCTGTAGCCGGAATATTACCGTCAAAGACCATAGACATTAAATCATCATCAAATAAATTCATCTCGTCAATAATCTGTTCTATTGTCTCGATATCTTGTACTTCTTTTACTGTCATTTATTCACCGCCTTTATCTCTATTTCTATTATATCCTTTAAGTTTAACACATACAATACTTTTCTCCAGTTCCTATAACGAACAAAACCATCTATGCTATTTGACAAAAGTTTATTCAACCTTTTGACTTAATTTGCAAAAAGTCAGTTTCACCTTTGAATACCCGCTGATTCTTCAAAAAATTTCTTTTCTGCCTGATTCTTCCTGAGTTTAAAATCCATCCCTTCATACACCCTCACCGGATTCCCCCGGACGATCCTCGTATGCTCCCTCCATGCTGAGTTCACCTGCTTTTTCTTCTCTTCCCGTTCCTTCTGCTCCAGGACAGCGCTCAGCTTATTCAGCGCATCCCTTTTATTCGCATACTGGCTCCGCTCAGAAGTAGACGTTACTGTGATCCCCGTAGGGATGTGGACGAGCCTTACCCCTGTCTCCACCTTATTGACGTTCTGCCCGCCTTTTCCTCCTGAATGGAAACGCTCAAAACGGATATCCTGCTCCTTGCATATATTTTCTCTTTCCGGGATCACGCTCACATCCACAAACCAGTTCTTCCTTTTATGGTGCGGGCGGAAAGGGCTTTTACAGATCCACTGCACGCTCCCCTCCAGATGTGATAAATCCCGTTCCGTAAAAAACAGGACGGAAGTAAGGCATCCCTGATTCCGCGACCTGTGGGATGACAGCTCTTCAATATCCGGATACTCCTTCTTAAGTGCCCCAAACAGCTTGCATACTGCAAGTTCACATTCTGCCGGGCCCTGGCCCGAGCTTATCTGTACGATCATTTATTGCCTCCAATGTTCTCTTTTTTCTGTTATTTCCCTTTATCTTATATTTTTACCTGAAATTTTTCTTCATGCCGTATTTCTCTTTATGCTGTATTTCTCTTCATGCCGTCTTTTTTCATACTGTCTCCTTTTACAAGGCGGCACTTTAAACCGCCCTGGCTTCTTATTAATCTCCGGCTTTATAGCTATATACCGGCGTTAAACGCTTTGTAATCTCCACCGTATCGTGGATGGAACGACAGATATATTCCAGATCCCGGTAGGCAAAGGGCGCTTCATCAAGCGTCCCTTTTCCGATGCAGGAGCAGTATATCCCTTTCATCTCTCTCTTAAACTCCGACACCGTATAATGGTCTGACACCTGATCCCGCCTAAGTATCCTCCCCGAGCCATGGGGCGCCGAGTAATTCCAGTCCGGGTTCCCCATCCCGGTTCCCAGGAGGATACCGTCCCTCATATTGACCGGGATCGCCACCTGCTCCCCTTTATACGCAGAGACCGCGCCTTTCCGGAGTATAGGATTTCTCCCGTCTTCGATATAATTGTGGCTGCTGGAAAATGTTTCCAGCGCCTTTAATTTCATCCCTTTCACCAGCTCATCTGTTATCGCCTTACGGTTCAGTTCGGCATACTCCTTCACCACCTGCTGGTCGTAAAGGTAATCTTCTTTAAGCCTGCCTTCCAGCACGGTCATCTCATACGGCACCAGGACTCCCTTCTGCCTTAACTCCTCCTGCCCTTTGCGCAGGTAATACTCTGTCACTTCTTTTCCAAGATGACGGCTTCCCGAATGGACGGCTATATAGAGGCATCTCTCTTCATCCCGGTCTGCCTCCAGAAAATGATTGCCGCCTCCCAGCGTCCCAAGACTGAGCGCTGCCTTTTCCCCATGGATGCTCCCAAAGCAGCGGAGCCTCGTAAGGTCAAACTCCTGCCAGAAACGGTGTGCCTTTTTCCGGATAGATCCTCCGGCCGGAATATTTTCCCGGATGACCGTATCAAGCTTCTGAAACTCTATTTTCTTTTGTTTTACTTTCGTGACTGTAATCCCGCACCCGATATCGATGCCGACAAGACTGGGCAGAATAGTTTCTCCCACTGTCATCGTAAGCCCTATGACACCCACTTTTCCGGGGTGCACATCCGGCATGATACGGATAGCGCTGCCCTTAGCCACCTCATTATCGCAGAGCAGCTTTATCTGCGCTTCTGCATAATCTTCTACATCATCAGTGAATATTTTTGCGGACGCAAAGATTCCGTTCACAGTTTTCATAAATCCTCTCTCTTTCTTTCGGATACCATACAGAAATGCGTATCCGCCAAACATCAGAGATGCAGATTTATACCCTGAACCGGACAGATTGATAGAAAAATGATACTGACGGTTTATCTTATCGTCATATTTTATACCAGTTCCCCGGACAGGAAGATCCGCTCCCTGACTGTAGTTTTCCTTGTGCCTGTTGCCTGATCAAATCTTTTCTTCGTCTTCATGTGATCTTCCTCCTTTGCTGGTCTGTTTGTTTTCTGTTACAACTGCCAAAAAACAGTACATAAATATTTTCGGCAGTTTTTTTCCAAACTTGATTAAAATGATAAATATTTTTCACCCAAGATGCTAATCTTGCGGTCATGATGTAAACGGTAGATATGCGTACCTATAAGCGGGTAGGAGGCTACCCATTAGTTGAGCAGCCGACCTCCCTCTCAAGGTCGATCATGACCGTTCCATAAAAGAACCTTTTCCTGAGCGCAAAATCATCCACACAAACTTTTGTAATAGAAGACTTATCCACAATTGCCGGCATTTTTTTAAGCAGGCTGCAAATACTGCTTTTACATACTGTGATATGTCCACTTTTTAAAAGCTTTGACGCGTTCAGGGAACTTAATTGTGCTGAAGTATGGAGGATATTTTTGACCAGACGGTCTGTCTTTTGGGCCTTTGGCGCTGCAAAAGGATGTACCTCGGCAAATGTCGTATGCTGGCACTGTGGGTTATCACAAAACATCTTCCGTGTAGTTACTAATAAAATAACCTTTTTCTCCTGGATCGGAAGATCCTGAATTTCCCTTTCATATACAGAATGGGTGCGCATGGACTTTGAACCGCAGAACGGGCATGCCAGCTCTTTTCTGCTGGATTGGATATGGAAAATAATGGCCTTGTCCTTCATCTGATATTGCACTAATTCATAATCTTTGTGAAGAAGTTTGATAAATTCATCCATATAGCCACGTCCTTTTCTATCATTATTAGTTATATTATATGACTTTTGGAAAATAAAATCAACTAAGTTTGGAAAGAACCTATCTACCGTTTACGTCATGATAAGTCATGAGCTTTATCGAGTCAACAAATAATGGAAAGAACTTACCTGCCGTTTACGGTAAGTGGCTCCATTTCCTATGTAAAATAAGCAAAAAAAGCTGCCGCATCACAAAATTTATCTGTTAAAACGACAGCTTTCTGTAATATTAAATCATATTGAAACTTGTGGATTACATCTTATATAAAGCTAACTCGAACATTTGAATAGTATTCTTATTTTTTATTGTTCTTCTGCATTACCTGCAACAAGTTTTAATTTATAAGTTATAGAACGATCTTTTGCACCCATACTATTATTATCAAAATCTTTTACAAGTGCTGTAATTATAACTTCTGTTTCCTTTTCTGGCATAGATACTACTTCAATAGTTCCATTTGCAGCTACTGTTACAAGACTTTCATCTGATGACGAGTAAATTGGATCGATTTCAGTTTTATTAATTAATGTATTTAATCCCTCATATGTGCCTGTTGCGTTTACGGTTACTTCATCCTTTTCAAACTCCAATTTCGTCGTCAGTTTTTGAACGATCGTTCCTGCACTATCTACCACTGCCTGCTGATCTTTATCATAGTGAACAGTCTGTCCATCTTTATTTATAAAGTCACATCCCGAGTTAGACCATTCCATCCATCCATGATATATAGACGCATCATATCCTAATACCCATGCATTCCATGTATCCACAGCCGCTCTCCAACCATCTCCACAGAAGAATGTCATATGTTTGCTTAAATCAATTCCATCTCCAGTCCATTTGGCGTCATGAAGAAGCTTGCTGCGCATAGAATTATCCGGATTGTATGAATTCTGCTGTGAATGAATAGAACCATCAATACGGCCTGCCAGATCTTCGTATTCATAATTTGGCGTCAATCCATCCCATTCTTTCTGATTTCTGTTATCTACTAACTGATAATCGTTATCCCCTAATCTATCTAAAACAGTTGCTGTTTTTTCATAAACTTCTGGATGTAATGCCACAGAAGCTCCAAACTTTTCTGCTGCTTCTTGTGCAGAAAGTGCCGCGATAGCCTTCGGTCCATTTGGCAATTCCGCATTTCTGTTTTCTGATTCAAACGCATATCCTTTTACTTTCCAGTCAGTATAGTTTTTGCTCATAATATGTACATTTTCAACACCGATATATTTCAATAAAACGCCACATCTTGAAACTGGTGCTGAACCACTTCCTGTAACCACAACACAAGAATCCTTTGTAACACCTCTGCTGCTAAAAAGTTTAATTAAATTTTCATCAGAGTTAAGTCGCCATTCATATTTGTAATCATACAGATATTGCTCATTTTCTGCCTCAATATATACTCCCGGTGGATCTGTTTCATTTGTATCAATATGAAGTGCTCCCGGTACATGGTTTTTTACATAATTTGTATCCTCCGGCGCTCCCCATGAACATTCAAGAATAACAATATTCTTGCTGTCGCCAACAACTTCTTTTGCAACATCACTCAATGCTGTTCCGCTTACAACATTATCAGAGATATTTTTAACAATAGATGCCGGAACGGTCAGATCATAGTTTTCATAGCTGACCAATTTTGCGTTACCGTTAATCTCATTAACCGCATTATATGTGGAAACATTTGCAATGCCCTTACTCTTCAAGTACTTAGCCATAGCAACTGCATCTTTTCCATTTGTATCATAAACGATATAAGTTCCGTTTGCCGAAATACCATTATCCGAAATTATTCCGTCTAATTTAGATTCTCCAATCCATGCAGCATCTAAGTTCATTGCACCTTCAAAATGACCGCCACGAGTTGCCTCATCCAACGCCCATCCTGCATATGCATCAGAATTTCTTGCATCAATGAGTTTTGTTGTTGTATCTTCTCCAGATAATACTTTATTAAATTTCTCGCCGGATACGGTTGTCGCTGACACTGTTACTTTAACAGTCTTATAGGAGCCAGTTTTTGTGTTTTTGGCTCTGACATAAGCCACACCCGCTTCCAAACCATTGACTCTTACACTTCTCTTTGCACTATTTGAAAGTTTAATATATTGACTTCCAGACTGTACAGACCATTTTACGTCATTATTAGCGGTAAGAGTCTCGTATTGTCCTTTTTCCACTTGTACATTTGCAGATGAAACACTTAACTTAGGCAGAATTTTAATTTTTACATTTTTATATTTTTTCCCAATCTTAACCCGAACCAAAGCATTGCCACTTTTTACCGCTTTTACTTTTACTGTTTTCTTTGTTTTACTATAAAGTTTAATGGTTTTCTTACCCTTAACTACAGACCATTTTACGCTCTTATTTGATTTAATTTTAAAGGTCTGACCAACATTAAGCGTTTTTGTAGTTGGATTAAGAGTCCATTTTTTCGCTGCATTTGCTTCTATAGATGTTAAATCCATAAAAGAAACCATCACAACAACAGCAAACACAGCCATCACAGTCTTATGTAACCATGATTTGAAGTTAATTTTTTTCATCTTGTTCTCCTCTCTCTTGCTCCTTTTTAACACTTCATAAAAGATTATCTTTCACGAAATACTATAGTGTAATAATTCTAGCATACCCAAAGATTACACACAAATCATTATTTTCTATATACGTATCCGTTTGTAGTTTTTTTCTATAACGCTTCATCACACATCCCGGGTAAAAATAATTTGTTATTTTAACCAAGTTTAGAAAGAACCTTTCGGGGAAAACATTAGACGATTTGATCCGGACTTTTATCTCCGGCAGCTTTTATATGGACTTTCTAGCGGGTGTCCAATCTGGACACCCTGAATTTCATTGCAGTTGGCCAGCTATAAATGAACTCCTCCGAAATTAGCATCTCGTCCCTAAACTGTTTCTTAAATTCTGCCCGCATCTTCGGTAATCCAGCTCAGCTTGAAAGTCCCGTTTTTCCTCTTCAACTCCATATATTCCGATTATTTCTTCATTCATCTTCAATGTCTTCAAAATTTTCTCAAAGTTCCCCGGATTATATTCCTGATATACCCCTCCCTCACACCTATATTCTGTATCCATGTGTACAAAAATAAATTCCAGTGGTTCCTTTTCATTCCCTGTGTTAATGTCCCTAAACTTGTCCCACTTCACAGAACCATTCAATAAACTTCTTAATTTTATCAGATGTCCTCACGTAAAAAGTCAAAAAACTTCTTACGAAACACCCTGACAAGCCTGCTTCCCGCCATAATACTTCCAGACATCTGCAAGCCAGACAAACTCTCCATTTTTTTTGACTTTTTCCCCATTTCATCCACATCATGGATAGTTAGAAAATATGTGTCTCTTTCTATTAATGACGGCACAATCACATCTTTGCCACTTTTTAATGGACGCTTAAACATTAGCTCATTATATTTAAGCGCCCCCATACTATTTCATAATTATCTCCTCCAGTATCTTTATCTTTCCAGACTTCTTCTATAGGACAATGGCTCATTGAGACATCCAAATGTCCTTTTTGACGAGTTAGAAATAATTGAAGAATCCTATACCAGAAATGATTGTTTTCTAAAACATCCAACTGCTTCAATAAATTTTGTACCAGTTCCACAGCTATAACTGCCGGTATCACAAAAAACAGTATAAGATTTAAAAGACAATTCTCTAAGCTCTCACTTATCACCAGAAAAATATTACCTTCCATTTCTTCTTTTGGGACATCACATTCTTCCAGCCACTTCCATTCACAGTAACTTTGAATAGATTTCTGTCGCTTAACACCATCCTCTTCTTCCTCTGAATTAGGCAGTTTTTCAGCCCCGCAATTAGGACATTTTGACCAGCATCCTGCTGACTCCTTTCCACAGTTATTACAAAGCATTTTTCGTCTCCTGTTCTTTCCTTTTCCTATCAGTGTCCAATCTGGACACCGCAAATAATTATCCTTTCAGACTTTAAATATACCTATAACATTCCTTTATCATCTGCCGCCTTAAATTCCCTAAACAAAGTACAGGTTATTAAAAGACAGAAAAACATCATCAATATATCCCTCAATATTGTCTGTCAATACCACCTTTGCCTTTTCAAAATCACAAACGCTCTCCTCCTGATCAATCCCTACTACTGCATGTTTTGACTTCCCGGGTCAAAACATAAATAAATTCCTCTGGGGTCGGGACTCCGTCTCCAAACCGTTTCTTAAATTCTGCCTGCATCGCCGGATTCGGATTATTACGCGCATCTGCGATAATCTCCTCTATATCTTTTCTCACCTCTTCTGCCGATACTCCATGTTTTTTAGCAACTGCCCGAAACAAATCTTCACTGTTTTTTCTCTCTTTCATCATATTCCTGCCTTCTTTGGTTCAATTTTCAGCTATTTCCTCGCTGCCTTCTTGGGCTTGTCCCTTGTCAATAATGATGACTGCAGCGTTAATATATGGATATTCTGTAATTTCATCAATCCCATACCGCCCCGCAACCAGTCCGTAATCCCCTGTCGGGACATTCCCGATAACATTTCCCTGCGTATCCACTGCATTTCCGTCATAATTTACCTGAATGATCCCGCTGTCCGTGAACCAGTTCATCACCAGGTTTCCGCCGAGAATATTGAAATCACCTTCCATTATTATATCTTTCCCAATATATTGCTCCGGATTTCTGGCCAGTTCTTCCCCTATAACTTCCTGACATTGATTTATGTATTCTTCTATCGACATATCACTGCCCGGTTCTTCAGATACTGTCCCGTCAACCGACAGCAGGTTGTCCGAAGTTTCCTCATCATAATTGCTTTCATCCATTATGAAATTTCCAACTGTCAGAATTACGATCATAAGCACGACACCTCCAAGATGTGAGACAATTCCCAGACCTTTCTGTGGCTCTTTCCAAACCTTTTCCTTTACTTCCTTGAGATTTACCGGACCATAAAGAATCCAGAGCGCCGTATCACAAAATGTTATAAAAGCAGCAGCATTTATAAGTGTCCACAGATTAATATCCCGCATATCCCTCGTAAAAAATCCCCAAAACACATAAAAGGATATACAAATCACCGGAATGCACAACGTAGCCCTCACCGGATGCTCCTGAACCATGACTTTTAATAGTTACTTCCATTCTCTAAAATCTTCATCATCATCTTCATCATCTTCTCCGTCCGGGTCTGATATCTCAGTCCCGCAATTCGGACATACCCTCCACTCTTCATTCAATTCTTTTCCGCAATTTGGATAAAACATACTCTCATCTCCCATTCTTTATATTTTAATCAAGCAATCATTTTTATTCATTCAGCATTACCATTGCGTTATCTATACCGTGAACATCTTCACCATAGCTTTCGTAACCGAACGAATGAAATGTACCTATGATATATCCCCAGTCCCCGTCAGCAGCATACTCTACGGGCTCCCCGTTTTTATCGTATACACCATTTTCCACAAATACCAGAATCGTAGTGAAGCCTCCAATCTGATAATCCGCATTACTGTATTTAAATAAACTGCCCTCTACTATAATATTTTCCCCATCATAATCCGAAGGATTTCTGGCAAGCTCATCAGCGCTGACCTCTATACAGCCCGGATATAGATCTTCCAACAATTCGCTCCCGTCATCATTATCAGATTGCCGTTGATCTTCGGAGCTCTTTCCATTCAGTTTTTCTTCAGCTCGTTTGAGCAATTCGATATTTTTCTTTTCAAACTTGTTGAACGTCTTGTCAGCGTCAAACTTTTCTGCTTTCACTTTTTCCCTGTACCATGAAGTCCCTTTGAAATGTGCCTTTAAATCTTCACTCTTAAATATGTATCCATATCTTGCAAATATCTCATTCCTAGCGATTTTTAAGGTTGCGGCATCCATACTGAGGACTTCCTCCTCTGTCAGATATCTTTTATTACTGTCTGGGAAAATGTATTCCTCTGACATATCTTTTTGCTCTGCTTCTGCGTCTGTCTCCTCCTGGTTTTTCAAGTCAACAAACTCCTTTATCTCTTCCTCCGTAAGCTGTGTTGCGATAATCTCTTTTACATGATCATTATCAACCGTCAACCTAACAGCACTTCCTGTATTAGGATTGATATATGTTTTTTTATTATCTACTACTCCGTCATCCATATATGCGTCCTTTAATAATGTTTCCGCCTCATCTATGCCCATTCCAAGCTTTACTCCGTGAAAAACCGGCTTTCTTTCTGGTTCTCCGCTGATGATTATCGTGTCAGCCTTTTCATCTCCACACATTACCTGAACATCTCCATCAAACAATTGGTACCCAAAATCATTCTCTTCAAAAATCATGTCTGATTCTTCCAGGCTTTCTTTGGGCCAGCCGATCAATTCCTCAAAATCCCTGTCAGAATAATCCTCATATTCTTCCGATAGATCAACGTTTTCCTCCGACAGGCCATAGGAGAAAAGCGATCCCAAAATCATCGTCCCCGACCCTATTAAGATAACTAGAAGCACGATATAGATAAGTGCAGCATTTCTGATCAGATGCGGATGAGGTTCTCCCATTTTTCTGATATCTTCGGCCGACATCTCGCCATTGTATGCGGATGCGATCCTGTTCATATTATCGAACATAATATAGGCAGCAACCAATAGCCCTACGCCTGGCATTAGCGTACATCCCAGCAATATCCAGATTAATATAGTGCTCCCTTTTTCCCTGACTGTTATCCCATAGCTCGGAGCCGCATTATACAGTCGTTCTCCCTGCGTATACCACCAATACACTCCGTAGATTCCACAGGTTACTATACTTAACAGAAGTACTACGATATAATTTTTGCTCTCTTTTCCGTCGCCATCACACACTTTATTAATATCCTTTACATAGCCGCAAAGAACATATATCCCATAAATCCCGCAAGTTACTATAGAAAGAAGCAGAAACTTCCAAAATTTCCTGTGTGAGATTTTTTCAGAATGCGGAACATCATTCCATTCACTTCCCGCTTCTTCTGTTTCATAAGACTGCATCCCGGCATCAGCTCCTTTTTCCTCAAATACTCCCTCTGCCGTATTCTCTTCGCCTATATTTCCCGTCTCTGTACCGCAATACGGACATTTTATCCATTCATTCTTTAATTCTTTTCCGCAGTTATTGCAAAACATACGCTCATCTCCTGTTCTTCTTTTTATTATCTCTTTTGCTCAATGCTTCTGTGTGCATCCCCTGATTTTCAATTACATCCAGCATTTCCTCTTTGTCGTCCTCTGATAATTTTGAAATGGTCATCTGGATATCTGTTTCAAAACTGAAAATATTCTTTTTTCGGTTCATCCAACGGCTCCTCTACATAGTTCCAGTATAAACATAATTTTCTCCTCCTTTTTTGTGATATGTTTATAGATTCTCTGTTTCATTTTTATAGTATATAATCAGGATTTCCGACTTTAGCAAATAATGCGGGAATATACCTATATACAATCCCTGCTTTTACATTGAAGCTTAGTATAAGTTTTTATGATGATTCTTTGAATTTGAAACAACTTTATCATCGTTAAGAATTTTCTTCACCTTTGCTCTAAAAATATTCCCGCCAGCGGTATAACATGTGGCCGTATGATTTTCATGAACATCAATCCTGTCAATACCATATTTACCTACTTCTATAATTCCTTTGCTGCTTTTGATCTTACGTACAAACATTCCTTCCCTCCTACTACACCTCTGCATTTATAAAGACTTTAAAGCCTTGTCATGTATAATATAGCAAATAGGTCTGACACATATTGTCCCTGTACAAAAAAATCCAAATGTTTTCCATAAAAAAAGACATTTCTCTTTTAAGAAATGCCTTATTTCAACCCGTATTCAATTCCCGTACCCATGATTTGCCTGATAAAAGTCCTCCCGTAATTCATTATTCAAGCTTCTTGCCGTTTCCAGAATTCTTCCGAACCTATAATGTATAACAACGTTCTTGCCCTTGTCGACGCAATATACATTAACTGTGAAAATTTTTCGTCTTTGATATTATCTACATCAAACAAAATAACAATCTTTGAATCCAGTCCTTTGAAGCCCTGGATTGTTGCATATATCGGCACATCTTTATCTAAATCAAACTCATCGTTTAATTTTTTTATTTCCAGATCCACCTCTTTCAACATTGATTTTTCATACTGCTTCGGAGCAAGAAATACTACATCTTTCAAATTAACTTTTTCTTCCTCCAACCCTCTGATAATTTCCTTTACTTTTTTTGCAAAATCCTTTTTATCAGAATAAACCACTTTCTGAACCTCTTCGCCATTTTCACGGATAAATTCATTAAGTTCAACTCCGCTTACTTTTGAACTATAATTCCCAATCTGTACGGTATTTCTGCAATTAACAAACAATTTGAATCTAGTCGGTTCCAAGGAATTCAAAATATCAAAACCTTCTTTGTATTTAGGATTGTATATATTCTGTTTCTCATCATAAAAAACTGCCCAGCGTCCCTTTTCAAATCCACCCAAAAACAGATGATCCAGTGCATAAAGATACTCCGGAACCAGAATATCCTGCCCCTCATCCATTACAAGTAGATCATATTGCATCTCTTCAAGTTCCTGTTGTTCAAGAGCATCAATATATTCATAAAAAGCATTAGGCAGATCTTCAGAAAAATATTTTTGCGGGTTTGCATTTAGAGTGTCAATATCCACCTCTACATACTCACCAAATAATGCATGAATATTAATCACCTTTAAATTCCTTACACCGCCAATCTGCCGTTGTACGTCATGTGTAAGATTCTTATTGAATGCAAGATAAAGAACCCTGTTCCCTTTCTCCGCCTGCGATTTGGCGAAGTTCACTGCAAGTAGCGTTTTTCCCGTTCCAGCATTTCCCTCTATCAGCAGACGCTCATTTACAGACAATGCGTCCATTGTCCTGAACTGTTCAAAAGTGAGACGGACTAACCTTTCTTCAACTTCTGACAATCTATCATTTAATGCCGGAACAAACACAAAATTCCCCCGAAGGTAAGCTACGATATCTTGTATATCGGAAAGCGAGAGCTTGAACGGCCTGTTATGCTGTCTTCCCTGCCAGTAATCAAATACCTCTTCCAAATATCTCGTAATATCTGATGATTTTTTATCAAATATCATTTCAGGAATAATTTCTTCCGCTTCTGATTGGAACATAATATCAGGAAAAACTACGCCGGAAGCGACAAGGAGATTCCGTATATTGGGATTTTTCTGAAACTTATTTTTTAATAACGTTTTCAGACTAAACATATTTCCTATTACTTGAGCAAATGGTCCTTCGGGCTTTCTTCTCTCCACGCCGTAGCGATCTTTAAAATACCACCTTCCATCCCGGCATTCAACTCTTCCTCCCTTTATCTCAAGACATGCCACGCCCCTCTCACACACCACTACAAAATCTATTTCTCCATATACTTTAGTCTGATGCTTAGGAAGGCCCAGAGAGTGTATGACATATGCATGTTTCAAATCAAGCTTCTGTAAAATATTGAACATTTTCTTTTCAGCGCTGCTTTTTATCGCTTCACCGCAATAGGGGGGAATAAATGTAACCAAAACAATTTACCTCTTCTTTCGTATTTGTCATCTCAAAACCGAATATTTCTCAAGCACTTCACATTTTAATTGCATGAAATCATTGTCATTTATCATTATTCTATCCAAAATCGACACATAATGATAAGCATCTTCAATATAGTTATGCTGTAACAATATACCAATATATTTCTGCATTGCATTGACATCTCCCAGTAAACCTTGTTTTTCCAATTTTCTATCAATTGTCAACCGCTTTCTTCCTTCTATACTTAGATGATATTTAGTGACTGCTGATTAAGTCAATGGTTTTTTAAGTACATATAGAAAATTCTTTTCTCGATCCAATAAAATTTAACAGATGTATTTTCAAATCACTATCCCTTTTACAGTTCTCTAA
>CAJTDK010000032.1 GCA_910575105.1 Lachnospiraceae bacterium | reverse complement strand
TAGAGAACTGTAAAAGGGATAGTGATTTGAAAATACATCTGTTAAATTTTATTGGATCGAGAAAAGAATTTTCTATATGTACTTAAAAAACCATTGACTTAATCAGCAGTCACTAAATAGCGAATATTTTTTACTCAAAGTCGTTTCATCTAATTATACCTTATGTTGCCCTTCTTTAGGAAAAATTTTTAACTGCCCAAAAAAGCGTTGGAAAATTTATCATAAAGCATTTCCATAAAATATATCCTGAATTATTCATGAACATATAGAAATGTTCCGAACTGCAAAACCTTATTCCAGTTTTCCTGAAATCAATCGGGCTATCCACAAAAATGGGCAAACTATCCCTGTGGAATCTGACTGATTCATTTTGAACTGTCAAGGTACATCAAGCGCTGCTATTCCAACTGTACAGTCAGTCGCTGGATGTTCTACAGTGTCATGTGGAATTCTTTTTTATAAGGACAACTACTGCACAGTTTGAATGTTATATATCTTGCTGAACGGACTGCTCTTGCTGCTATATTTATCAGCTTTAAACGAATGGTATCTACCTGTTGCTTTCGCATATTTTCTGGAAGTACCAGTCGCCTGAACCAATTGAATAAGTTGTACGCAAGCATGTGTATCCACATTCGGTTGGCATTCACTATTTTGGAATGACTGATCATGGCCGCAAAGTCAAATCCGGTTTTGCCTTCCTTGATAAAGTTTTCCATCCTGCCTCGATTACGGTAGAACTTAATGATCTGATAGGACTCCATATCCATGTTTGTAACAATAAAGGTGTGCATGTGTGTCAGCTGGCCGTATGGTTTCTCGATTTTGAAAACCACACGTCTTGGATATTCCCATGAACCAGCCTGATACATGAATTCACCATAAGTTACCGCATAACTGATTTGGTCCTCTTTGCTTGCTTTGTACAAATCTTCATCTTTATCCGAAGCAAGGGCAATGAGTGAAAAATTCTGTTTTAAGCGGATGGCATAGGAACAGCCATTCACCTCACAGGCTTTATAAAGCTTGGGGGATGAAAATCCGCTGTCACCACGAAGATAAGTTTTCATTCCTCTTTCCATGTATTCCTGAAAGAGGGATTCCATAAATTTATCCGCATCATTGCTGCAGTGAAGTGTTCCGTCACGCAGGTCTGCTTTGAGCAGATCCCCGGTCAATCCGTCATAGCACAGTAACGGATGATATCCATGTGCCTGATAATGGAAGTTGAAGCCTTCGCCTTCCTGATTACCGTAAGTGCCAAACAAAGTGCTGTCCAGGTCCAAGAGCATATGCTCCGGACGCTTTATGGAATAGATGATATCCCTGAGGCATTTATCAATGTCATCGAACTGTATGAGGGTATCCCCGTCCATACGGTTGAAAAACCTTGACAACGTAGGCTGTGAAGCCAGGCCGTCTTTCTCAAGGATGGCGTGGAAAACAGGATCCAGGGTCAGCTCGTCAGCACAGTCATCTGCAAAATATGCAGAGATAATCTGATAAATCATTTGCATAAGGTTTTCGTCATCTTTGTGGAAGCAAACCGACGTATCATTGGTTTTAAATTTCTTTTTGACCAGCTTTGAAAAGCCGTTCTTTGCAGCGAAATCTTTTATAAGAAGAAGTCCTGCATCGGAGGATAAATCGCCTCCGTCAAAATTTATTTTAATCTGCCTATTGCTTTTAAGTGTTAAGCTGTTTAAAATATCCATAAAGGGCTCCTTTGTGTGTTCATTAAGACTTTGAACACCTTAATTTTATCACAACTGGATGCTCTTTTTTATTCACTTAATAGATGAAATGCAATAAACAGCTTAAATACAGTAACTATGTGGCTTTCAGCTACTTTCACTGTACAACGGTGAATAATTCAGGATTATCTATTTTCTCTAATCTTATAAGCAGTAAATCCACACCATTTTCAATCCTTTCAGTACATCAAATATATTTTGCTTTCTTATCTCCAATATTTCAGCTCATCGAAATTCTACAGCCTCCATAAAGTATTTTGTTATTAATTATCTCTTAGCGCTTCAATCCTCATCATATAGGCCAAACAGATTCAAAAATTTCTGCCACATATTCAAAGTCTTTGCTTCCTTGGCATCGCCCTCTTCTATCTCTTCTGTCTGAATTCCATCTGTTTTAATCACAAATTGCACCTTATCTATATTTGTATTTTTATCAGACACAAAAGATACGACTTCCAGATCACCTCCGGTAACAGTTTCCAGCAATTCGTCAATTTTATCTGTAATCTCTGAATCCATGCCATCAGTTTCTTCCCGCATTTCGGAGGTTCCGTCTTTCAAGTCCCCTGCGCCGTCATAAAGCTGTGCTATGCCGGAAATCAATTCCGCAACCCCTTCATCTAAAGTGCCTGTGCCGTCCTTTAAAGTGCCTGTGCCATTGTATATTTCCACAATACCAGAAAGCAATTCCCCTGTTCCGCTGTATAAACTATCACTCCCGGTTTTTAATGCGCCACTCCCAGAAACAAGCTTGGAAGCTCCGTCAGTAATCTGCGAATAACTTGCAACAATTTTTGCAACCGCATCTGTATATCCTTTGATGCCGCTGTCTAGCTTTTCATACTCTGTTACCAATGTATTTACCGCTGTGGAAAGTTCCGACATCTGATATGCCAGACCTCCGATTTTATTTACCAATTCTCCAATTTTGCTGTCAAAGGCTCCATAATTCGCTTGTAAAGCTGTTGCGCCCTGCAGTAATGCAGACAAGTTAGAATTGATCGCTGATAGATAACTTTCAGTTCCTCCTATGCTTGCATTATTAGCGCCAAGCAATGCAATAATATCTGAAAGGCTCCCAAGCTGCGCTTCCAAGTCTCCGGTATCCATCCCTGCATTTTTCAAAGTTTCAATCTGGGAGGACAGACTGCTAATCAGTCCTTGTAAATTTCCGATTGCTGACTCGTTTTTCTGGCGAAGTCCATCAATATCTAACCCATTCTGAAGCATGGCCGCTTTATAAGCGCTAAAACTTATATTTTCCTGTAATGAACTGATTCCTGAAACAAGATCATCAATTCCACTCTTTATCGCGGAAGATGCGTCTGTCAATGCGGTCAGATCTTCATTTGTTACAGATATGCCGCTTAATGCTTCCTGCAGTTTCCCAAGCGCTGATCGAAAAGAAGAAGAGCCATTTACAAGTTCTGGCGACTGTCCATTTAAAGCATTCAGCGCTTCCTGCATTTGTCCTATTCCGCTATTCAAAGAATGAATTCCTTCATCTAACTCGTTTACTCCATTTTGCAGTTCTGCGGCTCCGCTTTGCAGGCTGTTCCCACCGTCTTTTAACGCAGAGGTGCCATCCTGTAGTTTGGCAGCTCCATCTGTCAGGTCATGTACCCCATCTTTTAACTCAGTCTCTGCTCCATCCTGCAGCTTGGAAACGCCATCCTGCAATTCTCCTGCCCCATCATCTAATTTCCCGATTGCATCTAGCAGTTCTGTAACCTGATCCATCAGTTCATCATCATCCACTTCTATATTAAGGTTTAATGGGATTCCATTGATGGATATTCCACCCAGCTCAAAATCTGTCACATCTGCCGTAATTTCAATATCTGCCCCTTTGCCGGGTAAAATCGTATAAGTGAGCTGTTTATCGCTCCCTACATTGGCAATAGTAGCATCCCCTGCGACAATATTTTTACACTTGTCAGTATCCAGCGATAAAGATGCCTGCAATGCATAACTTTCATAGAAGTTCCCCCGGCATTTTTCATTTTTTTCAATCTGGAGTTTCATTTTCATTGCACCGCTCATGCCTGCAATTTCTTCTCCGGAATAAGGTTTTCCATCCATATAATATTGAATCTTAATATCCCAGGGCATAACTACACTGTCAAGTTTCCCCTCATAATAAAGTTTCGCCGCAGACGTATGGATTGTCACTGTATTACCCGAATAATCCGCCTCATCTGTGGTAGTCATATTTCTTATATTCTGATATTTTCCATAATCAACAACTTTTCCGCTTTCTACATTGAAAATATTGACCACATTGATTTCCTTTGCAGAGCCGCCATTATCCAAATTTACATACACTACTTCTTCTTTCTGTGAATTTGCTTCAGAAGCTGACGCAAAAACTGGCAAAACAGCAGTTGCAGCTATGGCTGCCGCCAGTAAGGCTGCCAAAATTTTTTTTAATTTAGAACAGTTCATTTTACATTACCTCCTTAATAATGCCGGTCTATGTCTGCGCTTTAAAGCCGCCGGCTTATGTTCCCTGCTTTTTTTCGGTGTTCTTGTAATCAGTTTATCAAACAAAAATAACAATCCCGGAAGAATCAGAAGCACAATCATCAACGAAAAAATCGCGCCACGTCCTACAAAAATGCCAAGCTGTGCCAATAATTGATTGGTTGATATATAGCCCAACAGCAACCCTACTGCTGTAAGCACAATACCAGATGTCAGGATCGAAACTGTCACATCGGAAATCGTGTGCCATACAGCCTCTTTCTTTTGAAACGTCTGCCTGTTTTCTTTATACCTGTCTGTCATAAGGATTGCATAATCTACCGTGGCTCCTAATTGAATAGAGCTGATGATAAGATATGCAATATAGAAAATTGTCTGATTCATAAAATACGGGCAGGAAAGATTCAGCCAGATAGCCGTTTCTATGCTCAATACCAGAATAACAGGCAAAGAGATCGATTTCATCGTCAAGAGAAGCACGATGAAAACAGCAGCAATCGCGGCTAAATTTACTTTCACCATATCCACCGTTACCGTATCCATTAAGTCATAAGTGCTTACGCCCTCTCCTGCAAGATACCATGTCCCAGGATAACAGGATTCTGCAATCTCCCGGATCGTTTCAACCAATTCAAACGTTTCCTCACCTTCATAATGGGCGTCTACGGAAAGCACCATACGGCTGTAGTCATCACTCATCAGCATTGCCAGCGTGTCTTCATCCAGATATTCCAGGGGGATTTCTGCGCCTGCCATATCAACATAAGATATGATACTTGTTATTTCGGGCAGCTCATGCAATTCGTCAGAAAGTTTTGTTTCCGTAGCTGTATCTCCACGCGGAACCAGCAATACATAAGTATCACGCTGTCCAAACACTTTTTCAATCGAAGCAATATCTTTGCCTAACTGTGTTTCTTCATTAAAAATGTTTGATGAGCCATAATAGTACTCATTTGCATTAGAAGCCAGATAAGCAGGCGCAATGATAATGGCAAATATGCAGACCAAAGGAACTGCGATACGATTTACTGCTTTCCCAAATCTTTGGAATCCAGGCATAAACATCTGGTGTTTTGTCCTGTCTAAAATCTTGAAAGCCATGAGTATCAAGGAAGGCATAAAAATGAAAACTGTGATAAGACTGACTGCTATTCCTTTTGCCAAAGCCAGACCCAAATCAGGCCCGATTTTAAACTGCATCAATACCAACGCAAGAAAACCGATCACTGTTGTAAGGCCGCTGGACAAAATAGAAGTCGTAGACTTGCACAGCGCATCCACCATTGCTATCTGCTCGTTTAGCTGCTCTTTCCGGCATTCCTCAAAACGATGGATTAAAAATACAGAATAGTCCAGAGAAACCGCAAGCTGCAAAATACTCCCTGCTGCATTTGTCACAAAAGAGATCTCGCCAAACATCATATTTGTTCCGCCATTGATTAATATTGCAATCCCCAAACCAATCAAAATAATCAGCGGTTCTGCCCATGAGGTAGTAGTAAGTATTAATACAATAAGCACAAACAACACTGCAATCACTGTAATTTTCCTGATTTCTGAAACGGTATTTGTTGTAGCTGTAGCTGTTGAAACAGCGCTTCCAGACATCGCATTTTCATCGCCTATGATTTCCCTTATATCGGATACGGCACTGATTCGTTTTTCTTCTTCAATCGTCACAGTAAACAATGCAGTATCATCTATATAATATGTTTTCAGAGTATTTGCATCCAAAACGCTGACAGGAATCGTAATGTCCGCCACATCGTCAAGCCATGTAACTTCTGTGACTCCCTTTACTGATTCCAGCTGCTTTTTGTATTCCAACGCTTCCGGTATTGACACGTCATTGACCATAACACGAGTATTCGGTATTCCGCCTTCAAACTCCTGCTCCATCAAATCCAGCGCTAATGTAGACTTGGCGCTCTCTGGCAGATAGTCATTCATGTCATAATTGACAGATACCATATTCTTGAGAAATACACAAACTACTGCTGCTATGAGGAAAACGATTAAAATGCCTTTTCGGTATTTCACAACATTGCTGTAAAACTTTCTCATAGATTCGTCCCTCCATTCTCTATATCCGGCACACCAGACAGAGCAAATACATTCTTTTCCCCCTTTAATATAAGCTGTATCATTGTAGTATTAATCTTACCTGTTGCAATATATGGAATTGTTCGTGTCAGAGAAATAATTTTGCCCTCAATCCGGCAATTTCCTGATTCGTCTACACATCCCTGAAAGGCTTCCGTATGTTCCAAAATCGTCAAAAATCCACTAATACATTCTTCTTTCCATTCAACAGTCATTGTTCCATATCTTTTTCCGATGGATGTCTGCATTACTATGGAAAAGGCTTGTTTTTCCATTAATATCCTCCTTCTATACAATTTTGCTTTTCGCACACTACACAGTATATAAAAAGAAACTGGAAATAAAAACAGACAAACAGTTATACTGTGTTCGATATCAGACACGGAAGTTATATTTGCCTAATAAACGAAATATACCAGACACCTGTCTGAATTTGCCTATTGGTTTTTTCTTCCCGACAATGTATAATTAGAATACTTTTTTCGGAGGTGTGATATATATTGAAAAACGAACAACTTTCATTAAAAACAAAAAAGGCATTAGCCGCTTCATTAAAAGAAGCCATGCGCCATAAAGCTTTTTCTAAAATCACTGTAAAAGAAATTATCCAAAGCTGCGGCGTAAACCGCAATACGTTCTATTATCATTTTGAAGATATTTACTCTCTGCTTCGTTGGATGTTGACAGAAGAGGCTATAGATGTAGTAAAGCACTTTGATCTATTAGTTGATTATGAGGATGCTATCTGCTTTATCATGGATTATGTAGACGAAAATGACTATATTATCAGTTGTGCTTATGATGCCATTGGCCGGGATGAGATGAAACGCTTTTTTTATTCCGATTTTATAACTGTTACCTCCACTCTGATTAATCATGCAGATGAAAAGTCAAATAAACATCTTGATCCGGAATTCAAAGAGTTCCTTGCAAAATTCTATACAGAAGCACTTGCCGGTACGCTGGTCGATTGGGCAAGGGAAAAGCATTCCAGAGATAAAGAAAAGACCATTTTATATCTTAAAACAATTATTCAAACCGGCCTAAGTTACTTTGATTGCAAATCCTCTATTTTACACTAAAGCGTGTTTGAAAAATGCTTTCCGACAGATGTATTCCACACTTAGTGGAAGATTTGTGCCAAATGAGGGAGGCGTAGCGGGCTACGTTGACCGAATTAGGCACAAATATCACGCTAAGTGGGGGATGCAGATGGCGGGAATGATTTTTCAAACACGCTCTAGCTATGTCCAAATCATCCTGTCATTTCTAAATGAAGCTGTCACACCAGGAACGCTCTGCCTGATATTACAATGTGACAGCTTCAAAATAAATTCCAATGTATTAACTTATATTATAAATATGCCCCATCAATGTTATAATCTCTTCCTCATCATTATCCGCCACATTCATACAGTAATTATAATCGGAAGGTTTTCCCCAATCGTGTCCTGTATAATAATTGTAATATGCACTTCTCATCTTGTCTGACTTTCTTACTTTTACAGATGCCTCTTTTTCGCTTAGGTGATCGACCTCCATCGTCTGCCTGATCCGATATTCCATAGGAGCTACAAAAAAAATGCTTTTTACACAGTAATCCGTAAATTCTCTTAAAATATAATCCGCACATCTTCCAACAAATACAGCGTCACTCTTTTTTGCATCCTCAAGAATAATTTCTTTTTGCGCTTCAAATAAAATATCATTAGCATTCTTTCCGTAATACTTTTTAGAATTTCCTTCATAGTATACCGGCTGCCAGAGCGGATGCGCCATCCTTTCATCCGCCCTCTCCATAATATGCCTGGCAATGCCGCTGGCTTCGATTGCCCGATCCAGTATTTTCCAGTCATAATAAGGAATGCATTCCCTTTCGGCAAATTTCCGGGCGATAAAATGCCCTCCGCTTCCAAACTGCCTCCCGATACATATAATCTTTCTCATACTCCATGTACCTCCTTTGTCTTTTTTATCATAAATCTGTCTAAAACATATGCCAAAGCGGGCAGGAGGAAAATAACTAATATTACAGCACATAATGCCCCATATGCAATTACAGAACAAGTCTGTGCAATAATCTCCTGGGTCATGATAAATCCTACTGTCAGGCAGCAGCTGATCAATATCAGTGAAGATGTCATGATTGTTTTTATGGAATAATTCATGGCGGAAACCACTGCTTCCCTTTTGTCCTTTTCCTGCCGCATCTCTCTGTAGTTGCTCATGAAAAGAATACCGTAATCAATCGTAGAACCCATCAAAATACACTGAACAAGGATCAACGCAATGTAATTAACAGAAATGCCCATCATCGCCACGATTGCAGTCACAATATATACAGCGGCCTGTATAACTGCCACAAGCGTTGCTGAGCAGACAAGAGAACGGAAAGTCACTACCACCACAGCCAGGATTGCCGCAACCGTAAGCAGCGTTACAAAGTTCAATTCGTCTGAAAATCCTAAGTCCATTTCATATCCCATTGTAGAATCACCTACGATCCATGTTTCATCCAAAAAAATATTCTCGGCCTTTTCTTTCATTTTCCCTATAAATGAAAAAGTTTTATCTCCTTCTATTGGCAGTGCAAGGGATACCATCATACGGTTGTATTCCTCTCCAAGCATTAATTCCTTGTTATCCGCAATTTCTTTCTGCCCATCTTCCAGTTCTTTCCTCATATCATCTGTAATGGCATCTGCATAGGTTTCATTTGTAAGCACTTCCTTTATAATAAAATCAACAAATTCCTCCAGTTCCATCTTGTCATTTTCCACATCAAGCATCGTCATTCTGCGGATTTTAAGCATTTCTTCTACATCTGACTGATCCTCTTCCATAACATCTGCCAGTTCTTCCGCCGTCATGGGTTTCTCGTAGATTTCTTTACTTTCCTCCAATTCTGTTTTACCGTCATTCAATTCTTTCCTGCCGTCTGCCAGTTCCTGCTTCCCTTCTTCTAATTCCTGTTTTGCTTTCGCTATCTGGCTGTACCCATTGTTCAGCTGTCCCCTGCCGTCTGCCAGTTCCTGCTTCCCGCTTTCCAGTTTTGCCCTGCCATCTGCCAGTTCCTGTTTCTTTGCCACAAGCTCTGCTTTCCCAGCTTCCAACTGTTTTCTGCCTTCTTTTAATTCTGCTTTCTTTGCCGCAAGTTCTGCTTTCCCGGCTTCTAACTGTTTCCTTCCATTAGCAAGCTCTTCCTTCTTTGCCGTAAGCTCCGCTTTCCCGGCTTCTAACTGCTGTCTTGCCTCTGCAAGCGCCTGTTCCTGCTGGACAAGCTGGGCATTAATTGTTTCTTCGTCCAAGCCAGACTCCAACATTTGTTTCCTGGCCGCTGCAAGCTGTTCCTCTCCGGCTGATATTTGTTCCTCATTTTCGGCTAGTTCGGCTTCTGCTGCCGCAAGCTGTTTTTCTCCATCGGATATTTGTTTCTCATTCCCGGCTAGTTCGGTTTCTGCTGCCGCAAGCTGTTCCTCTCCGGCTGATATTTGTTTCTCGCTTTCTGCAAGGTTCGTTTCTGCTTTTGCAAGCTGCGTTTCACCATCGGATATTTGTTTTTCACTTTCTGCGATTTGAGCCTCTCCGTTTTTCAATTCCTTTTCGCTTTCATTTAAAAGCCTTTCGTTTTTCGTAATCTGCGCTTCACCATCTGCAATCTTTGCTTCACCATCCGACAGTTCCTTTTCCCCATCTTTGATTTCCTGTTCAGCATCCGCTACTTTTATCTTTCCATCCTCCAGCTCTTTCTTTGCATCTTTGATCTGTGTGATCTGCTCTGCTGTCATAAATTCGGCATAAGCAGGATCCGCAGCTACATTTTCTTCCAGATAGCAAACCAGATCGTACATCGTTATCTTTTCATATTCAGAAGTATCTTGGTTCTCCCGATACATTTGATATAACATTTTCGCTTGCGATTCTGTCATATCCATATCTTTTGCAAGCTCTTCGTATGTATACTCCTTACCAATCGTATTGGAATAATCCTGCACAGAATTTACTTCATCCTGCCCTTCCAGCCAGCCAATATATTCTGCAATTTTGCTTTTATCCTCCAAATGATCGTAAAGTAATACAATCTGATTATCTATCCCAAACACATCTTCTATTTTAGCCTGATCCTCATTGTCAAATGTCTTGACGTACCCTATTCCCAATCCTCCTTTTAAAACCACCGCAAAAACTACAATAACTGCCACGATCGGGATTAAGGCAAACCGTGCCTTTGTAACAGCTTTCATTATAAAATCCATTTTAAAATTCAGGGATTTTTTATGTGTTTTCATAATCAACTTATCAAACATAATGACCAGCCCCGGCAAAATCGTAAAAATGCAGATCAAGCTGATGAATACTCCTTTTGCAAGGACAACCCCCATATCCTGCCCGATTTTAAAACTCATAAAAACAAGGACAAGAAGCCCTACAATTGTCGTAACGGAACTGCTTGCAATTGCGCCAAACGCATGAAGCAGCGCTTTTTTCATTGCTACAGTAGGATTGGGATCATCCAGCTTTTCCTGATTATAGCGGTTCATCAGCATAATGGAATAGTCCATAGACAGACCCAGCTGAAGCAGTGCGCCTACTGCAAATGTCATAAAGGATACGGATGGGAGCAGTGCATTCGTTCCCATATTAATTAAAATCGCAACCCCGATGCACCCCATATACAAGAACGGCTCAATCCAGGAATCGCAGAGCAGGAATAAAATAGCAAAAATAATTACAACTACAATCATTGCAATCACAGGTATCTCACCGGCCAAAGTCTTTATCAGAAGATCATTATCTACAACCGCCCCGCTGACCGCTATCTCATAATCCTGATACCGGTCCTTGATTTCTTCCAGAACTTTTCTTGCTTCATTCGAATATGTGCCTGCTGAAACTGCGACCATGTATTTGGAATGACCGTCTTTTTGATAGGATTCATCGTCCTGCAGGTAGACAACGCTTTTCACATTTGGAACAGATGCCAGATCCTCTTTGATTTTTATTTGTTCCTTTTCATCCAAATCATCAAACATGACCGTAATGCTTGCCAAATCTCCATATTCGCCGCTCATCTTTTCCATTCCTAATTTTGTGAATGATTCCCTGGGGAGATACTTAGACATGTCGTAATTGACATTTACATGCAGCATCCCCACGACGCTTATCACCAGAATGATCAGATACAAAATCATAACATATTTTCGTTTGTCAACGATAAAGTCCGCTATTTTTTTCATCTGAAATTCTCTCCTTTCCACATATTGTTTATTTGTTTTTTAATAAACATCTGTTGATTTTTTCGACATTGTATATTATAATACCCACAAATAGAAAATCAATCATCAAAATGCAGTACATATGGCTGTTTCTAAACATTTCATATGAAAACTGTATAGAAAAAGGGGATTTTATGAAAAATTCACATTTGGACAGGCGGACAAAATACAGCCTGCAGGCAATCCGGACAGCGCTTTTTGATTTATTGGAATCAAAAGAACTGAAACACATTACAGTAACCGATGTTTGTAAGCTGGCGGATGTAAACAGGGGGACATTTTATAAATATTACGAGGACGTACCGGACTTATTCGCTAAAATAGAGCTATCCGTCGCAGAAGAAACCTGCGAAACCATACGAAAAAACTGTCTGGAAAACTTTTCCGTACACAAACTGCTCTCCAACATTCTAGCCATTATTATAGAAAATAAAGATTTTACACATATGCTGACCAAAAATCCAACGGAAACACAGTTTTTACGTGAAATCATCTCGTCTTTCCGCCCGCAGCTGATTGAAACCATGCCTGCAAACATACCGGAACTTACGACTGAAATATGTGATATGTATTTTGATTTTATTCTGGGCGGGACTGTAAACCTCCTGCTCCAATGGATAAAAAAGGATATGACGCTTCCCGCCTCACAGATGGAAAACCTCTCTATCCAGTTTATTCATTCTGTGTTAGGCACAAAAATTTACCCTTTATCTGATGAAAACTGATACTTTTACAAGGAGAAGGTAAAACCATGTTTCAATTTTTTATTTGTTTTATTGCTGGTATAGGAGCCGGGCTTGGAACCGGCTTTGCAGGCATGAGCGCAGCCGCTGTCATCAGCCCGATGCTGATCACTTTTTTGGGACTGCCTGCATATGAAGCTGTCGGTATTGCATTGGCAAGTGATGTCCTGGCAAGCGCCGTCAGTGCATACACCTATGGGAAGAATAAAAACCTTGACATCAGAAATGGAATTGTTATGATGGCTGCCGTTTTAATATTTACATTAGTTGGGAGCTTCGCCGCAAGCCTGGTTCCCAATACTACAATGGGTAGTTTTTCTGTGTTTATGACATTACTGCTCGGAATCAAGTTTATCATAAGGCCTGTTATGACAACAAAAGAATCTATGAAGGCCGTTGACAGCCGGAAACGTATTGTCCAGTCAATCCTAAGCGGCTCCATCGTTGGGTTTATCTGCGGATTTATCGGCGCAGGCGGCGGGATGATGATGCTCCTGCTTTTAACCAGTGTATTAGGCTACGAATTAAAGACAGCCGTTGGAACAAGTGTATTTATTATGGCTTTCACGGCCTTCACAGGCGCTGCCAGCCATTTTGCCATTGGCGGGATGCCGGATATGAGATGTCTGGTTTTTTGTGTCACATCCACCCTGCTATGGGCCAGGATTGCCGCCAAATTTGCAAACAAAGCAAGCGCCGCGGCTTTAAACCGTGCAACTGGCATTGTGCTTGCCATCCTTGGACTATCTATCCTTACAGTAAATTACATAAAATAGAGCATATTTAAAGACAGACACATATGAAATGAGCCATGCCGTCTTAACAGTCATACCCGCATAGATAGGAGGATTCCATGATAAATATATTTTTTGGTATTATCTGGATCTTGGTTTTAATACTCTTTCCTTTTCTATATATCAAAATGGGTTCTGATGATATGCACAGCATAATCACTCTCCATATCATCCTGACACTATAGTTTATTATTTTGCCGCATACTAAGAAAAGGAAATGAAAATAGAGAATATATATGAAAAGAAAAATACGAAAATTCTATCAGGCTGTCATTGCAGAGCTGACAGAACATAAAAATACATTTTTCGTTTATTTGGGACTGCGCTTACTTGTTCTTGGGATCTTAATTCTCCAAATATTCCACCAGAATTATGAAAATGCATTCTTATGTATTTTAACTCTTATCTTAATGATAATACCAAGTGTAATTCAAGCGACTTTAAAAGTGGAATTTCCGTCTCCACTGGAAATCATTGTCCTCATTTTTATTTTTTCGGCCGAAATATTAGGTGAAATCCGTTCTTTTTACATGCGTTTCCTATATTGGGATACAGTTTTGCACACACTAAATGGATTTTTATGTGCAGCAATAGGATTTTCGCTTGTAGATATTATGAACCGGCAGAGGAAAATGAAATTTGACCTATCCCCCTTATTCATGGCTATTACAGCATTTAGTTTTTCTATGACAATCGGTGTATTATGGGAATTTTTTGAGTTTGGAATGGATTTTTTATGGAATCTGGATATGCAGAAAGATACTGTTATCCATTCTATACATTCAACACTTCTGAATACCAGAGGTCAAAACCAATCTATCCATATTACAAATATTCAGGAAGTAGTGATTAACGGAAAAGAACTAGGCATAGAAGGTTACTTGGATATTGGTTTGATAGATACCATGAGTGATCTGATTGTAAACTTTATAGGAGCTATTATATTCTCCACAATGGGATATTTTTATGTCAAACACAGGAATTCTAAAAGTTTAGTAAAAGGATTCGTGCCTGAGCCTTGGTCAAAAGAAAAGCATTCTGACATAGAAGATTAGCATTATAAAATTTTGCTGAGAACAACACATTCCAACAATCGTAATAATGGATTTACTAAGAATACTAACAAAAATACTATGTATGGCTTTTTTAATCAAACTGCATTATTAAGTAAGATTATCCGAAGAGTTCTTTAGAAACTGCCGATAGACTGTGCTTTTCATGATGTTTCTTTGATAATAAAACTTTTCGGATAATGCTCTTTATTTCAGTTCTGACATAAAGGGCAAGTTTCGCCAGAGTAACTCCAAACCCACTTCGTGGATTTTGCTTACCTGACAAACTTGATGGAGGATTCCGCTCCCCATACCCTCGGTTCTGGCATATTTCCCCAATATGCAGGTTGGCTCCTATTGAAAATAGTCGCAGCGTGATTATCCCAATCACGGAGAAATCTAAATATTTCTATAAAAATCTCTCTTTCGTTTCCCATTGGCGTTCCCTAATTGGCTTTATTATAAGAACTTTTTTTATCCTTATAATAAGGGAAGTGCTATCACTTTTACACTTTTAACAGAAAGGAATTATACAATGGCAAGACCAAAGAAGGACAGGGAACTACGACACAAACACCAAATTATGCTCCGCCTTACTGATACGGAATATGAAATCGTTTCTGAAAACGCAAAGGCTACACATCTTCCAACGGCTGAATATGTTCGGAAACAGATTATGAAGCAGAAGGTCACAGCGAAATATGAGATTGTGGCAGACCTGCCAGAGTTGAAAAAGCTGGTTGCAGAGTTTGGGAAAATCGGGAGCAACTTAAACCAAATTGCAAGGCATTTTAACAGCGGCGGCATCCACTCACAAGAAATGCGTAAGGCAATCGACCAGAGCGTGGCCAGAATTTATGAAATGAAGTATGAAGTCTTAAAGATGGCGGGAGATTTCCACTCTGCCGCCGGAGGGAGTTTGGATGGCAATACTGAAACACATAGCAAGTAAAAATGCCGACTATGGGGAAGCACAACGGTATCTCATATTCCAGTATGATGAAAGTACGAACAAACCGATATTTGATGAAAATGGTGAATTGATTCCACGAAAGGAATATATCATGGACGGCATAAACTGTGATCCTTTCACGTTCGACATGGAGTGCAGGGAACTAAATGCCCTATACCGCAAAAATGAATCCTATGATGAAATCAAATCCCACCATTACATCATCAGCTTCGATCCAAAGGACGCAATAGAAAACGGATTAACCGGGGAATGGGCACAGCAGATTGGAATGGAATACACAAAAAAGAACTTTCCCGGTCATCAGGCTCTTGTCTGTACCCACATGGATGGGCATAATGAAAGCGGCAACATCCATGTGCATATCGTAATCAACAGCTTACGGAAATATGATGTGGAACGTCAGGACTTTATGGAGCGGGCCTGCGATTCCTGTGCCGGGTATAAGCATCATGTATCTAAAGATTATCTGATACACTTAAAGCAATCACTTATGGATATATGCCGCCGGGAACATCTGCACCAGGTAGACCTCCTTGCTCCTGCGGAAAAGAAAATCACAGACCGGGAATACCATGCGAAGCGCAGAGGGCAGAAGAAACTGGATGAACGTAACAGACAGCTCCGTGCTGACGGACTTACACCACGTAAAACAGAATTTCAGACACAGAAAGAATTTCTACGGTCTGCAATCGAAGATGCCGCAGCCGTTTCCTGCAGCCGGGAAGATTTTCAGAACTTGCTTTTGGAAAAATACAATGTCAAATTGAAGGTCAGCCGGGGCAGGTTCAGCTACCTCCACCCGGAACGAAACAAATATATCACCGGAAGGATGCTCGGCACACATTATGTAGAAGATTATCTTCTGGAGCTGTTTAAGGAAAATGCAGAGCATAAGGAAAACAAAAAGAAAACAGTTGATATGGGGAAATATAATATGGAATCGAAGAAATCTGCAACCAGCCCATCCAATCTACTGCAAGAGGAAACTGTATCAGTCCTGTTTATCAAATCAGATCTGCGTCTGGTGGTCGATCTGCAAGCTTGCGTAAAGGCACCGCAGAATGCCGCTTACGCTAACAAAGTGAAACTTTCCAACCTGAAAGAAATGGCTAAAACAGTTGCTTATGTACAAGAGCATGGATATAATACAAGGGATTCCCTGGAAGATTCTTTTTCAGAGATTAAGAGCCATGCTTCCATTTCCAGAAAAGAATTGAAGTCTGTAGAAGATAATCTCCGGAAGGTAAATGAGCAGATCCACTATACAGGTCAGTATCTTGCCAATAAATCTGTCTACCAAAAGTTTGTGAAAGCAAAGAATAAAGGGCAGTTCCGGCAGGAGCATCCGACGGAAATCGCACTCTATGAAACCGCACGGAAATTTCTGAAAGAGCAGTCCGCAGATGGGAAGCTGCCCTCGATGAAGTTATTGAAAGCAGAAAAGGAAAAGCTGCTCCACCAGAAAAAAGAGGCACAGAATACTTACCATTACTACCGGGATTATCAAAAAGAATTGAATACAGTCTGCTCTAATGTCGATAAGATTTTAGGACAGCCACACACCCGACAGCCGGAGAAACAGAAAAGCACCGATATTTCTTAATCTTACTGGCAGAAAAACAGCCGCAGGATTCCTTTATCAAATCTTTGCGGCTGTTATGATTCCAATGAAACAAATATCTTTAAAAAATATCTTCCACTTTAGGGATTATTCCGCTAATGCCTTCGCTTTTCTCTCTCATCATACGGCACATTTCATCCAGTTTTCTCTCCACATATTTCTGCATTTCCTCCCGTGCCGCTTCTGTTGGTTCAAAGGAAATATAGAGCGGCTTCTCCCATTCCGCTTGGAACGGGTAGGGGAAAACATATAATTTCTTCACTTCCGGCATATCCGTGAACAACTGGAAAATCTCATAGGGCAGGATTTCCCCGCATACCAGGATGGAGCCTGTATCTACATAATAAACCTGTCTCTGGTACGTCGGCGTACCTTGAGCCGCAAGCTGCTTCAAAGCATTCATCCGTATCGGTTCTATCTGGGTTCCCTGCCCCACACGCCATCTTGTCTGTGGGGCAAGCTCCCTGTAAATCCGTTCAGCTTCTTCGTCCTCATGGATATTATCGTCATAGTCATACCTGTAATTTTCTACCTGTATCTGCCCGTATGCAATCAGGCTTGTGAAAAGCGCAAGGGAATCCAGGTCAACATATACTGATTGATGTCCCCTGCCCTGATAAGAGCATAGAATATCCTCTAATGCGTCCATGATTTTCTTCATGGTTTCATACTTTTTGTCAGATTCTTTTTCCATTCCTTCTCCCCATTTTACGCTCCGCTTCTGCTGTCAGAAATATTTACTGGCATATCTTGTGTCTTATCCGATATTTCAGCCTGGTTTGCAACTGCCGCCTTCTCCATTTTTTCTTTCTTCAACTGCTCTGTCCGTCTCAAATCCACATAGTGTGTCGCATATGCTTTTTCAATCTCCGGATTTCCGCTTTTGCTGAACCGCAAGGGGATTACCGGCTTATGCCCATGCTTTTTCTTCACGCCCCACCGCTTGTAATAGCAGAAAGACGGTTTCAGATTCGTTTTCTTTGCATAAGAGCGAATCTGTTTCATAATAAAAGAAAGTTTCTTTAAATTACACGTACAGGCCGCTTCTAGATACCGTACTTTCCCGAATCTCCAGTCCTCATACTTCTGCTTAGGCAGGACACCTATATCAACCAGTATATCTGCCGGGGCGGCGTACCCTCTCTGCTGGCACTGGTGATAGACTGCGGAATGTACTTTCCTTATCAGTTCTGATTCCTTCACTTTATCCTCCATGTGAATAACCCCGGCTGTATTCATTTGCAACCGGGGATTCTATATATTCTTTCTTTTGCGTCTGCCTGCCGACAGATATTAGATTGTTTGAAGCAATTCTTTTTCTATTTCCTGAATGTCCCTCTCTGAAAGTTCGGTAAAATATTCTGAGATTTCATCTACCGTTATTTTCCCATCTTTCAACATCTTTTCCGCTGCTTTCCTTGCCGTTTCTTTCTTTTCACTTGCGATATGGGTACGCATGATCTTCTCTTCATCAAACAAAGCCATCATAATAGATATAACCTCCTTTTCTCTGCCTGCCAAAAACTTCCGAAGCACATCCCTGTCTTTACAGATACGGATGGTTTCCGTGACAGCCTCCCGGCTCCTTCCATACTGTTTCACCTGTTTATTATATACTTTTGTAAACGCAACATACTGGCTGATAATGTCATTCCCTTTATCGCCGTAAAGCACTTTCACCTTTACTTCAATGGCACATTCCTTCCCGCCGAAAAATTCTTTGGAAAGTGAGATTTCTTCCGGTCTGCTGGCACGCTCTCCTGTAAAAATCATATATAATTCTGGTTCTGGAACATGAACTTTCTTGCTCCCATATAAATCTGCATCCTGTTCCTCAAAATAGTCATGGTAAATTTGCACTAAATACATCAGCACACGTATAATAATATTCATCGTCCATGAAGATTGATGCTCGACCAGAAACATGACTTTATCCCCAACCCTGAAAGCCAGATCGTTATAAATTCCATTCGTGAGGACGTTCCTTATGGTAATATCCATAAGCGCATCTTCCGTTGTCTCCATATCCTCCGGATGGAGTGCACGGTATAACTGTATCAGATATTTCTTATCCTGAAAAAGCGTTGAAAAAACACTGTCTTTCGCCGTATATTTTGCAAACGCATCCTTTTTCTCCGCTGTTTTTTCTTTTGGTTCTTCCTGTAATGTTTCACCCTGCATCATATCACCTCGGTTCCGGATTTTGCCAATCAGTCCGGCAAATCGTCTATACCCTACCTTATGGTTTTATTATACAGAGAAACTCCCAATTGTTCAAGACATCTGTTTTGCGAAGTTTGAAAAACAGGTTATATATTTTTATCTAAAATCCCTATTTTTCAAGCACTATCTGCATTTGAATCACTGCACACGCACTGATTCATACTAAAATTACTCAATTTTCTTGAGTAGAGAATCTTCCTATATAATACCTACCAAACTCTCATACTCAACCATTTCCTTATTGTTATTATTCTGCAGGAAATCCCCTACACGCAAGGCTTCTTTTGCTTTTATGTCATCCAACACATGGGTATATGAAACCGTTGTATTATAATTTGCGTGTCCCATAATTTCCTGTACCGTTCTTGGTGTCATTCCCTTTTCAAAACATCTGGTTGCAAAAGTGTGACGTAAAGCATGTGGGTGTATACGCTCAAAAGTTTTTTGTACAGCAGATCCATACAGTGCCTCCATACGGTACATATCATTTATCTGGCTTGTAATATACCTCATATCACTCTCTACGCTGTAACGCCCAATCGGTGAACCCATAGATGTCAGGAATACCAGATTTCCAAATTCCTCCGGTTGACGCCATCGCTCACCCAAATCCTCTCGTTTCCTTTTAATTTTTTCCATCTGTCTTTCAAGAATACTTTTTGTTTCTCCAAAGAACGGAATTTTTCTGTCAGAATTTTCTGTCTTTGGTGAAGTCATTCTCATTGTCTTTTTCCCATCTGCATAGTCATAAGACAATGTTCTTTTTACATAGATAAACTTTCCAGCAAAATCAATATCCTCCCAACGAAGACCACCGATCTCACCTACCCGCATACCCGTTAGAAGCATGAATTTATACATTTCCTCATACCAACTTTTCGTTCGTTCAAGGTACTCTAAGAAAATTTCCTGTTCCTCTACAGAAAGTACCCTGCGCTCGACTCTCTCACACTTAGGTATTATCACACCGACTACTGGATTTAATCTCATCAATCCGTTTGCGATAGCAGCTTCAATACAATTCTGCAAAATTCCTGTTGCTTCTCTGACGGACTTAGTTGAGCGCCCTGCTTCCAGCATATCCGCAATCGCAGTCTGAACATGGAGCTGTCTAATATCCGCCAAGGGTTTTGTACCAATACGCACTCCATAGTAATTCATAAATTTTCGCTTGTAGGAAGGTGAACCACCATTTTTCAAAGTTGGTGCCTTGTATTTAGAATACCATTCTTCAAACCATTCACTTAAAGTAACCTTTTTGCCATCCATATCCGGCATCAAATTACTCCGTTTGGCTTCATCAATGGCTATTGCAAGATTCTTTTTTAATTCTTTTATCTTCCAATCATATAATACAATTGACTTTCCTTCCACCTGCGCTCTACCCATATATCTTCCGTCTGGTCTTTGGGACAGCCCTCTACCTAACTCTTTGCCCTTTAAGTCTTTACCCATAATTCTCATCCTCTCGCAATCGTTCATTCACAATCTCGAAAAGCTCAAATTATCAGCAATCCTTAAAACTCCAAAGAATTTCGATGCCTGTTATTTATTTTGCAAATCAGAGTATTTTCCTTTACGAAACTTAACATCCGAATAAAAATCACTCATACCTGAGTTTTTCTCAAACGTTTCCAGACTCATGATTACCATATCACCATAACCATTTTTGGTTATAAAAATAGGTTCTTCTGTGCTGTGACATAACTCAGACATTGTTGTTGTATCTCTTAATTCCCTGATTGGTATTATTTTAGGCATCTTCTCATCTCCTTCGCTTTAAGTGTAGCATAATAATGACGCAATTTCAAGAGGAATTTTCAAATCACATAATTAGTTGAAATTTTGCACTTTTTCTCAGTTCTTCATCAAATAATTCTTTATGTACAAATACCCTTCGACCAATACGAACCACATATTTGCAACAGGGATTAGCAAGCATTTCTCTTGCCTTAGTTTTCCCTATGCCAACATATACACAAAATTCACTGACTGACAATAATGTTTTCTCACATCCCATCTTTTCCTCCTTCCCCGGTAATTATATATCTACCAATAAAAATACGCTTCCTCCATTTATTAGCAGATAAAAACTGCAATACAGGTGGTGGCTCATTACACCGCCCACATCGGTCTTGCACCGTCATTTCATTGACCGGATTGCGGTTCCCCGCAACCCGGAAGTATCATTATCACAGATATGCTTCATCGCCCCATGTAACTGCTACATATTTTGCCTGATCTCACTCGCTCCTTACCTTTGCTTCAATGTCCTGCTTCAACATTTCCTCACGTTTCACCCTGTTATAAATCAGGGCAGGTACGTCATGGCGCATCTGCTTAGTGGCTCTGCATATCCTCACGTCCTGTATGCAATACAGTATTCAATTATCAAGGTACACCGCTGTAAATCTGTCAGCTATGGAAAAGGGCAGCTAACCGCCCCTTATACCGCTTCAAACGCCAATATCTTTGTAATCAGCTTTGTTTCAAGCCTCCGGCGCAGTGTTTCATCGACACAATAATGAAGCCGCCCTCCCTCGTCATACATCTTCCGGGTGGACAGGGTAATTATGTATCCCTCATAGTGCTTCAGGACTGTGTTGATTGCCAGTACATCGCCTTCTGATGCTGCCTTAATGATATGGAAAGGCAACAAATTCTTTTCTTCTCTGTTCTTACATCTCTGTTTCATCTGCTTTTCCCTCCATAATCTTCCTTAAAATCTCAAGTGAGCGTGTCCGATGTTCATGGACTGTGCTGCGGACAAGGTTCATCTCCCTTGCTATATCCGCATCGCTCATTTCCAGAAAATATGAAAGCAGTATTACATTCCGCTTCCTCTCCGAAAGTGCCTGCAACGCTTCCGCAATCAGGGTGTCTTTTACTTCAATGTCATATCCATGCACTGTAAAATGACTGTTCTCCACTCCGTACTCGTCCATAACAAACAACTGGTTCAGCTCCTTTTCAGACAGTTCAGAAAACATGGCTTCATGTTCCCTGCGGTAATCCATGTGCCGGTAATAGTTAATTGCTTCGCCTTTGAGCGACATCTGGCACAGGCGGTCAAAGCGATGCCTGATTGTCAGTTCATCATGGCAAGAAGGTTTCTTCATACGAGTTCACCTCCTCCCCCGTTGTGACGTGACAAAGGCATACGCCTTTTCCCTTTCCGTTGTATCTGCCAAATGGCGGTAGGCTGATGTTCGGGTGGGAGTAAAAATTTTTTGTATATAAAAAACGCCCGGACAGGCAAAATGCCCGCTGGACGTTATTCATATCTGTTATTCTGTTTTCTCCACACGCTACGGGAGCGTATAGTTCACTTGTCAGGGTAGATTCTGCTTTACTGCCAGTAAAACACCTTATAAAAGAACCTTCCCACGCCAATAGCCGGACAGGTTCACTAAGTCAAAAAAATATCCCTCAGACCGTTCAGAACACATAAATTCCCCTAAACGTACCCAAAGGATAAAAATTCACGCAAAAAACCTTTGGATACTGCGTTTTTTTATATGCAATATCCAAAGTCTTTTTATTCTTCTATGTGCATTATGCCCCTCTGATAAAGTGATTTATTAGTGCATTTTCAAAGTAAAATGTGCAATATACACTATACATGGAGGTGCATATATGGCAAGGAAAAAGAAAATTGACAAGGAAATGGGATTCCGTCTGAAGAAGGCTAGAACCGACCAGAAACTGACCTATGAAGAACTGGCTGAAAAATCCGGTGTTTCCTCCCGTTATATCAAGGAAATCGAAAATCATGGAAATGTGCCAAGCATTGAAAAGCTAGGGCAGCTCATACGAGCCTTACATATTTCCGCCGATCCGTTTTTCTATCCGGACGCCCCGGCAGACAACCTTGACTACAAGCGTTTGCTGGTCTATCTGTCACAATGTACGGAAGAACAAATTACAACGATACTCGCTATTGTGGAAGCCTATCTTCGGACATACAAACATCCCAAAGAATAGAATATCCCCAACATCTGAATTTTTTCGTGAGTATTTCTGGATTTTTCTGAACCATGCAAAAAAGGTGGCTCGCCTTCTGTCCTGTCAGCCACCTCTTTGTCTATCTGCTGAATTTTTTAAGAAACTCTTTTATACGGATACGCTTTTTTATAATGCCAAGTCCGTCAAGAACCTGTACGCTGTCCACAAATCCCTGATAATATGCCCTCTGTTCCTCCTTGTAATGGGCATGATCCACCGCATCCATATAGTCCTCCAGAAACTCTCTGTCCTCTTTCGGCAGCTTGGAAAGATATGCTTCAAATGCCTTCTGTTTCTTTTTCAGTTCCCGGCTGGCTGCTTTTGCTTCCTCCGTCTGGACAGAATACTCCCTGTCCTCCGATTCGCTGCGCAGCTCCTCAAAGACATCCGACAATGTTTCAAAAACTTCATTCATGCTTGTTTCCACCTTTCTCTGTTAAAAATATTATTGTATTTTACAGACAGTATTATCAATCCCCAATTTCTCAATAACAAGATAATTCCCCAACACTTCATCTTTAGAAGTATATTATCAACAATATTTCGTAAAATCAATGGTAAGGGACTTCATCTTTAGAAAGTTGGTGGTAGGATATTAAAATCTATTGGAATAAGGAAAACAACTCAAAAAACCTGATCGGTCAAAGGGTTATGGAACTGCGGACGGAAAGGAAGCTGTCACAGAAAGCCCTTGCCGAGCAGCTCCAGCTTGCCGGATATGAGTTTAGCGACCTGACCGTTTTACGGATTGAAAAAGGGACAAGGTTTGTCCCGGATTATGAGGTGGTGGCTCTGGCAGAGTTCTTCCATGTATCCTGTGAATACCTTTTAGGCGTATAGGACAAAAAATAAGCAGCAATCTGTTTTCACATCACAGACTGCTGCTTAAATTTTTGTTGAACCGATAGCCAATGCCCCATACGGTCTGTATGTAAAGCGGCTTGCCCGGATTGTCCTCTATTTTCTCCCTTATGTGGCGGATATGGCTCATGACAATGTTGTAATCGCCGGAATACGGCTCCTGCCAGACAATATCATAGATCTGCTCTTTACTGAATATCCTGCCGGGACTCTGCGCTAACAAATACAGTATTTCAAACTCCCTATTGGTAAGCATAACCTCCGCACCATGTATGACCACATTTTTCTCTGCTAAGTTCAGCTTCATTTCTCCGATACTAAGGTGTTTTTCCACTTGAAGCACATTACAGCCTTCAAAGCGGGGGCTTTCGCTTATAATCTGCAACATTCTCTGGCAGACTTCTTCCTCATCCTCCGAAAAAGACAGTATCATCACCTTACCCATTATAACCACCTGCCTAACACTGATAAACCAACTTGTCTTATCTTCATTCTGACCTCCAAAACGACCTCCCTTCCCATTATGCTATGCTGCTTCTCATTCCAGTTTATTCACTGGCATTTTGTTTGCGGTATTCTGCAGGTGTTATCTTCAATATATCCCGAAAAGCTGTTGAAAACTTGCTCTGGTTCTCATATCCCACCTGATTTGCGATCTCCGCTATTGTGCTTTTCGTCTGCCGAAGAAGCACAGCCGCCTGTTTCATGCGGTATTCTTTCATGTAAGTTCCGATAGGCTGTCCATAAATTCCTTTAAATGTGGCTTTTAAAGTAGCTGTATTGATAAGCCTGAATTATTCACGCTATCTTTTTCAACAGTGTTCAATGCCGTATAAACACTGTGTTTTGACCATTTTACTTTTTCACCTAATAAGTGAAACAATTTCTATACAAAAAAGAGCCTCAAGTTTGCTATGATTATGTTGGTAAGCAGCCACACATAAAGCAAAGGAGAAGCCCTATGCAT
>CAJTDK010000031.1 GCA_910575105.1 Lachnospiraceae bacterium | reverse complement strand
AAAAATGATTGGTAATGCAGCCGGGCAGAAATATGTCACAAAATATGTGGTTGATCTAGCTGTGGAACCGATGATTACAGAAATCCGTATCTATGCAGATAAAGAAGGGGTTTTACAGGTTCCAAAAGAATACCGCAGTGATGTTACCTATGGAGCAAATGTAAAAGCACTGGCTGTATCCCTGTACAGCGAAGGGGTTATGTCAAACGACAGGATTGCTTCTTTTTTAAATGCAGCCGGTAACGGAGAACTCGAATTATCAGAAGGGAGCGTCTATGGATTTTGCAAAAAACTGGCGTCGGTTTCTCAAACAAGCATTTCAAATTTGGAAAACGGACTGTTGAACCAAAAGGTTGTTGCAACCGATGCCACAGTGGTAACAGTAAATGGGAAACAGAATTATATCCGGAATTTCAGCATAAAAAACAGCGTGGTATACCATGCCATGGGCGGCAAATCCATAGAAGCACTGAAGGGACTGTATTTTTTGAAACACTATACAGGGATTCTTCTCCATGACCATGAAACCGCTTTGTACCACTTTGGCACGGATCACGCAGAATGCAATGTCCACATCCTCCGTTATCTCCGAAAAAATACGGAGGAAACAGGGAATGCATGGTCTGGGGAGATGAGTACGCTCCTGTGTGAAATAAATCGGGAACGCAAAGAATTACTAGGGCAGGGGTTCCCATCATTTCCGCCAGCAATCCTAAGGGAATATGAAGAAAAATATTTTTCCCTGATACGAAAAGGAGAGGCAGAAAATAAAACGACCACACATAAATATGCGAAAAAAGAGGAAAAGACATTACTTAACCGTATGGATAAATACAGTCAAAACCATCTTTTATTCTTGCATGATTTTTCCGTGCCCTTTGATGACAACATTTCGGAACGAGATTTACGGAAAGCAAAAAATCGCCAGAAAATGGCTGGAGGTTTTCGCAAGGAAAGCGGCAGTGAAATGTACTGTTCCATTATGACAGTCATAGAAACCCTTAAGAAAAGGAAAATGGGGATTATAGAAAATATAAAAATGTTATTTATGGGCACACCGGCTATATTTTAGCCGGTGTAATACCCGTTAGGTCAATCGCATGGCTGAACTGTTACCGGAAATCAATTTTCAAAAAGCTATCAATAAGATATCATGATGGTATGGATAGAAAAACATTAACCGACTTCTTTGAAGAGGTAGAAACAACAGAAGAATACAATGGATACTTTTGCAGTATTGCAGAAGCAATTAGCATCGTGGTACTTGGAAGCCTATGCGGTTTGAAAAATGTCAGCCAGATTCATCAGTGGGCGGAAAGTGAACGTGTAAGCGGATTTTTGAAGGAGAAATTCGGAATCAGCCACATTCCATGCTACTATTGGCTTTTGGTGCTGCTGAAGATGGTGAAAACGGACACACTGAATCAATGTCTGATGAGATGGGCTGCCCAATTTTTACCTGAAGACCGCAGTCAGACAACCATTTCCCTGGATGGAAAAACAATCCGTTCCACAACAGGGATGAAGCATATTGGCAGCCCCCTGCATATTATCAGTGCCCAGATTTGTGAACTTGGGATTACCCTGGCATCAGAAACGGTTTCAACCAAAAGCAACGAGATTCCTGCAGTACAGGAGCTGCTGAAAAAAATGGATGTTGAAGGATGCCTGGTTGTTGCGGATGCGCTAAACTGCCAGCAAAAAACTGCAGGGATAATTGTCAAAGGGAAGGGCGATTACTTATTGGACGCAAAAGGCAACCAGCCGAATCTTGAGAGAGAAATCTCTGAATATGTCCAGGATGATACGCTTAGGAAGGGTATGGACTGTGAAAGAAGGACAGAGAAAAACCGTGACCGGGTCGAAACCAGGACTGCTTATTCCACAGGTGATACTGCGTGGCTGTATGGGAAAGAAAAGTGGGAAAACCTGAATTGTATCGGTGCAATTAAGACGGAATTTGAAAAAGATGGAAGAAAAACAGAAGAATGGCACTATTATATCTCCAGCCGAAAACTGTCAGCGGCGGAGCTGCTTCATCATGCTTGAGTCTTCTAAGATTTGTGAGATTTTGGAAAATTGATTTCCGTGGGCAAATTCCGGAAATTGAAAATGACACTCCTGTATCATGTTCTTACAGAATGCGCAGCTAGTGTGCATTCCTGACCCATGGTAACTGACACTATTGCTGCTCACAGAGTGAACAGCGGCGGATCATCAGCGCCCCGCCCAAAAAGAGCAGGTCATCCGAGACCTGCTCTTTATCATCACAATAAAAATCTATAACACTTACCAATATCTTCTCACAGCAAGTACCGTACGGTAATTCGCCGGCGAGGAGATCTTGATGCCTCCCTTCGGATACGGCGCGCTGTTAGACGCATGCACAATCTTATTATTGCCGATATAGATCGCTACATGTCCACTGTAACAGATTACATCTCCCGGCATTCTGTCTGCATAGCTCACAGACTTTCCGCCGCTGCGGAGGGCACCGGATGTCCGCGGTGTAGATATTCCGAACTTACGGTGAATCTGCTGAACGAAGCCCGAACAGTCAATTCCGTTCGTCAGGCTGTTGCCGCCATATACATATTTGTTCCCGATATAATTGCATCCCATATCTGCAATCTGCTGGCCTAAAGAAGAATTGCCCGGCTTAGTGCCTGTATCCTCTTCCTGCTTATCATCGTCGTCCTGCTTATCATCCTGGCTGCTGTCGTCCTTGCTGTCCTCTTTATCATCATCCGACGGCTGTGTATCTTCCGCCTTGTCATCCGAAGTATCTGACGGCTGTGTTATACCCGGATCATCCTGCTGTCCAGCGTCTTCCGTACCTTCATTGTCCGGTGTCTGCTGCTCTGCGGCCGCCTGCTCTCTTTCTGCCTGCTCCCTTGCGGCTGCTTCTGCGGCCTCTGCCGCCCGTTGCTCTTCTTCGATACGCCTCAGCTCCTCTGCTGCTGCTTCCTTCGCCTGCACAAGCTGATCGTCAAAATCTTCAATCTGACTTTTCATCTGAGTCAGTGTAGTCTCAAGATTTCCCTTCTGCACGACCATCTCATCAGACAGCGCCTGCATCTCTGCCTGCCCTTCCTCCAGATTGTCCTTCAGTTCTGCAACCTCGTTCTTGGTCTCTACATACTTATTCAGCATCTTGCGGTCATAATCATGAACCTTCTGTATGTACTCCGCCTTATTCACCAGATCAGCGTACGACTTGGCATCCACAAGCGTAGAAAAAAAGCTTGAATCTCCTTCTTCGTACATGTATTTGATTCGAAGCTTCATATCCTCATACTGCTGCTTCTCTTTGGCTTCTGCATCCTTAAGGTCGTTTTCCGCCTCAACAATCCGCCCTTCCTGTGTCTCCATGTCCTTCTGCAACGCATCGTACTCCACAAGAAGATTTACCAGCTCGTTGTTCACACTGTCCGCCTGCGCCTCCGCCTGACTCTTCTGCTGTTCAAGCGACTCTACCTGTGCTTCTGCCTGTGCCTCTGCCTGACTTTTCCTTTGCTCAAACGAATCTGCATCGTCCTGAGGTGTGGCCAGAACAGGGGTTACAATTAAAGAACTCACCACCGCAGTTGTGATGAGCGTCTGCAATAAACGTCTTTTCATATGTTCACCCTTCCTAATTAATCACACAGTTATCTTGTTATGCTCCCCTCACACTCTAAAACAGGATACAACATTTTTTTCCCTTTTTCAATGTTTTTGCCGGAATTTCCAAAAAATTCAAAAACAGTTCATTTCTTTTCGCAGGCCGCATAAATAAAGGGCAGTATCTCTACTGCCCTCCCTGCTCTATACACCAAGAATCCATACGCAAATATCCTGTATCCGCTATGTACTAAAAAGCCTACCAATATCTTCTGTACCATGCAGCCCCGCCGCGGACGCTGGATACACTGGCAATCTTGACAACGTCTCCGGTACGCGGCGCATGAATCATCTTGCCGCCTCCGATATAGATCCCTACATGTCCGGCATAGCACACCACATCACCCGGCTGCGGGCTGGAAACGCTCTTTCCGCCGCTTCCCTGAGAACCGGAGGAATGTCCAAGACTGATGCCTGCCGCACGGTGACAATACATCACAAGGCCAGAACAGTCAAAGCCGGACGGACTCGCGCCTCCATAGACATATGGCACATTAAGCTGTCCGTAAGCTGCGCTGACGATGGCACTTGCTGCGGAAGCTCCGCCTCCTCCTGATGAAGAACTGTCATCGCTATTGCTTTTGTTAGTGTCTGCATCATCCTTACTGCCTGACGTTGTGTTGTTGTTACTGTTATCATTATCACTGCTGCCGCCGCTTGTGCCGCCGCTGACAGTACTGCTGCCATTATCATCCTTGCTATTATCTGCAGCAGCGTTGCCCTGCTGCTGTTCCGCCGCCTTGCGCTCTTCTTCCTCACGGCGCGCTCTTTCTGCTTCCTCTGCCTTGCGGGCTGCTTCTGCCACTGCCTCCTGAAGCTGTACATCCAGATCCGCTACTTCCTCGCGCTTCGAAATGATCATATCATTGAGATCTTCTTCTTGCGCCTCGTATTCCGTCTGCATGCTCTCCATATCCTTTTTCTCTTTCTCAAGCTTCGTCTTGAGCGTAGATACCTTTTCCTTCGTCTCAATATATTCGTTCAGCTTCTGCCGGTCATATGCATGAACCTTCTGGACGTACTCTGCCTTATTCATCAGGTCGGAAAAATCCTTCGCGTTCATCAGCGCTTCAAGAGCGCTCACATCCCCCTGCTCGTACATATACCTGATGCGAAGCTTCATATCCTCATACTGCTGCTTCTCCAGCTCCTTCGCATCGCCCAGTTCAACCTTTACCGTATCAATCTCCTCGCTTGTCCTGACCAGACTTCTCTCAAGCTCGTCGATCTTCCCGATAATCTTGGTGAGCTCAGCTTTCAAAGAATTCACTTCTCCCTGTGCTGACTCCTTACTTTCCTTCAATTCATCCACTGTCGGCGCCGCTGAAACAGGCATAACGATCAATGAACCTGCAACAACAGCGGTTAATACCCTTGTCCCAAATCTTTTCATTATAATATCATCCTCAAAATATGTATTTTTATGGACGCAATTCACCCATATCTGGTGTAATTATAACTCTTCCGATTTGTTTTTGCAATATTTTATTACAGATTTTATTTTGTTTTTTCGTTTTTGGGACGACTGTTTACAGAGACCCCGGCAGGCAACAACATAGCCCCAGCCATCCTCCTGCACCGGAATTTTTTAAATACAAGGCAGCACCGTCCAAATGGCTGCCGCCGCAGCTGCAAGTCCGACAGCAAAAAGCGCTATTACTGCTGCGCTCTTTTGCTTCTTTATCCCGCCTCCTTCTGCCGGCGGCTGTCTGTATACTGGAATCATCCTCTGAATGTCAGATACATTTTGAAATGTTTTTTTAGAATGCCCGTTAAGGCATCTGGAAATGATCTTCTGAAATCTTACCTCTTCAGCTTTGCGAAGAGGCGGCTCTGTCTCCGTCTCCGAAAGCAGGTACTGGAGCGTCCTGCCAAAACCGTAGATATCAAGCTCCACGCTGGCTCTCTGATAATAGGGCTCCTCCGGAGGGAGAAAATGCTCCCGCACCGTACGGCGCTGCATAAGTCTCAGCTGCCCGCTGTTCGATTCGGCATTGACATCAAGTAACCCCACGCGCCCATCCTCCGACATGATCATGCTGTAAGGATTCACATAACGGTAGCACGGATTCCCCCGGCATCTGTGGATCCGCGACAACTGTCCTGCAATATCACCGATCATCCGGAATAATTCTCCCTTCTCTATACAAGGGTGGTACTTGATCCATCTTGGCAGAGGATTCCCCCTTACATACTCCGAACTGACGTAGCAGACCTGATCGTGCTCGATCAAACGCAACACATCATACCCTTCTTTAGTTCCCAAACACATCACCTCTCTCAAAAAATAAAACTTACGCATATCTCTTATGGGAATTAATGAAATAAGAATATAAGAATAAAACTGATTCTCCGAAACATCTGGAGTGATTTATATATTAAAAGAAAAGCGCAAAAAATGCAAGAACTTTTTTCTCTTTTTTCCTGCACCTATGTGAACCAATGTCAGTTAGTTAGGGACGCTTTTGAATAACCCTAAGCCTATCGTTTTCTACAATCGGGGGAACGTAAAGGATATAAACGGAACATCGGCGTTTGTTTGATATGTTCCGGTAAAAGTAACTTGTTTTCTTTGCACACCAAGTAGACGAATAGCCATCCGTCTGAAAATGTGTTATACTATCAGTGTTGGGTTTGCCAGCTTTACGCAAAACGATAGGTAAAGCTGACCGGAACCCGGAACCTATGCTGGCGGCATAGGTTCGTCGGGCCTGATAGGAAGGGTATTCCTTGCTGTCAGGCCTTCTATGTATGGCGGAGATTCTCCACGTTGAAGGCGCAGGAAATGGTGACATGCTTTGTAGGCGACAGAATAATTCACCTGAAGCTGATGCTTCCTGCCTTTGCGGTTGATGATTACCTGTCCGGTAACGATGGAGCAGAAGTTATATAGAAGAAGCCGCGCCCATAGTTCCATTTCTATGAATCTGCGTTGCTTTGAATGGAAGATTGAAGCCCCAAGCACATGCTTCAATTCACGGAAAGAAGTTTCGATTCCCCATCTTAGATGGTAAAGGTATTTGATTTCATCGACCGAAAATTCTTCCGGAGACAGGTTTGTGATAATGTTCTCATAACCATCCTCTGAGATTCTGAATCTGAGAATGCGCAGGGCAATAGGATATTCCGTCGTTTTATCTGAATCGATATAATCAAAGGCGACATTCTTGCAGATAAATCTGTACGGTTCTTCCAATTCTGGGTGGCGGCGTTTTTTCTTTGAATTGGATCTGGTGAGTATACGATTAAACCGAGCATCAAAGCAGTCCTGAGCCGGGAAGTCGTTACCAAGGATGCGCTGCATTTTAATGTCAGCAGCTCTAATCATGAAATGAAAATGATGTTCGGCGGCATGTGCAAAGACATTGAACGAATGAACCCCCCGGTCCGCGATAAAGATAGGAACTATACTGGGAACTGTCTGATGCCTGTCAATTAAGGCGCAGAGAGCACGAAACTCGTTCTTTTTTCTGACTGGCTGAACCACGCAGTCGGTATATCTTTTTGATATAAGGTCAAAAAGGGGGATGATGTGAACTTGGTTGTAAGCATTGGTGGTCTTGCCGTCCGGAGCAAAATAGGAATCAATATCCAACGGATTTCTGGTAAAAGTAAAGGAAGACCCATCCGCAGCGAGAAGCTGGTACTTGTCTTTATAGAAAGTGTATGGATAAAGTTTGTTAAAGGAATGGAACAGATAAGGCAGCGCATCATCCGAAAGCTTGTCTCTTTGCTGGAAGAAAGCAGAATGAGAGGCAGTATCTTTCGCAAAAGAGAAGAACTTTAGCAGTTCATCCTTTATAGAGCCCGCCTCCATAGAATCGATAAGCTGTAGTAAATTGTGAAAACCCAGTTTTCTGTTTCTCGAGAGGTCCGTTTCAGGGTGATTAGAGAAATCTCCTGGATGAGAAGCCATTTCTGAAATAATTTCAAATAAACGGTGTTTGGTTTGTTGTGCAAATGACAGGTGAAACCTCCTTGTAATCAGATAAATAATATACTTCTAAATTACAAGAGCCGCTCTCGCTGTCTCTTAAAATACAATCAGTAGCGAGAGCGGCCACACATTTTGAACTCTGTGTCAACCCATTTGAGTGAATTTTTCAGAAAATTTTTGTTAGACCCTGCATGGGAATCTAAGCCAAGGGCTTAACTAACTGACATTGTATGTGAACAGTAACTCAAGATACTATTGTTCACCTCGTTCATCGTAACCATTACATTTCTGCGTACAGAAAGACGGCCCCGGCGTATGCCCTGCCAGATGCCGTCCGCAGATATCCTGATCAGTCTCGGTGTCTCTCGCTCAGCTCTCTCGGTGTATATAAGTGTCTCGGGATACCGTCTACCATGACCGGTGACACATCTCCCTGAATCAGCGGTCTTACATAAGAGATAAATTCGCTGGACACGTAAGTCCCGTCCTTTGTCACCCACTCCGGCGGAACAAGCTTCTCGTCATTGGCGATCTTATGCACGTCCTTCACTTCCGTTCCACACTGGTACGGATCGTCAGAAAGACGCTGCAGTACGACCATCTTGCCGCTGTCGCCTTCGTCCGCTGCCTTCACAGCCGCACCGCCTACCTGATAAGCCTCTAAGATATCCACACGGGATGCTGCATGCGACGCCGCTCTCTGCAGCGTGCTCAGTTCGATAGCACGGGTCTTGCAGCCAAGCTCACCTGCAATATAATTCGCAAGATAAGCCGCCGTACCCGACAACTGCTTGTGTCCGAAAGCGTCCACGAAATCAACACTATTGCCAAGCTCGCATACATATTTTCCATCTTCCGTACAGATACCCTCAGAGATCGCAACTACTACAGACGTCTTCTTATCCAGAATCTTCTGCACCTTGTCACGGAACTTCACCAGGTCAAAGGAATGCTCTGGCAGATAGATCATATCCGGCCCCTCGCAGTCCTCCCCCTGCGCCAGCGCTGCCGCACCGGTAAGCCAGCCTGCGTTGCGCCCCATGATCTCCACGATCGTAACAAGGCCATTCGCATACTCCAGGCAGAAGCTGTCACGAATAATCTCCTTCATCGAGGTACCGATATACTTAGCAGCGCTGCCGTATCCCGGCGTGTGGTCTGTAAGCGCAAGGTCATTGTCAATAGTCTTCGGGCAGCCGACGAATCTTGTCGGATGTCCGGTAATGATCGCATAATCCGACAGCTTTTTGATGGTGTCCATCGAATCATTGCCGCCGATATAGATAAATGCCTCGATATCAAGCTTATCCAGAATCGCAAAAATCCGGTCATATACCTCTCTGTCCTCGTGGATCTCCGGCAGCTTGTAGCGGCAGGAGCCGAGGAATGCCGCAGGAGTCCTCTTAAGAAGCTCTGCGTCAAGCTCTGTCTTGATATGGTCTGAAAGATCGATATACTTCTCCTCCAAAAGTCCCTGCACCCCGTGCAGCATGCCATATACTTTATTCGCCCCGCGGTCCTTCGCCGTACGGTAAACGCCTGCAAGGCTGGAGTTTATCGCCGCTGTCGGCCCGCCGGACTGTCCAACAATAACATTTCGTTTCATAATTACTATACCTTCCTTCTATTGTCTAAAATTTCCCAATAAGGCTATTTTATTATATTTTGTGCCATCTGTCCACAAAAAAATAAAACAATAGATTACTCATTCTGCCTGCGTGCCTCCTGCTGCGCAAAGATAAATCCTTTCATGCATCCGTTGCCGGATACGTCCAGTACTTCCCCGTCTTCAATCTCTGCCTCCAGCTCACAGTGGTTGCCGCAGATCTCGCACCGAATCTTCTCAATCTTCATCCTTCGCCCAACCGTATGCATATTTTACGGCCTTCTCCCATCCTTTTATTTTTTTTGCCCGCGTATCCTCCTCGATCTGAGGAGTAAATTCCCGGTCCATGGCCCAGTTTTTTACGACCTCCTCTTTATCCTTCCAGTAGCCCACGGCAAGCCCCGCAAGATAAGCCGCTCCCATAGCCGTCGTCTCGATGCACTGAGGGCGCTTAACCGGCGCATTGATGATGTCCGCCTGAGTCTGCATGAGGAAATCATTGGCACTGGCCCCGCCGTCAACCTTGAGAGCACTTAAGGCTATCTTCGAATCCGCCTTCATGGCATTCAGCACATCATTGACCTGATAGGCAATCGATTCCAGGGTAGCCCGGATAATGTGGTATTTGCTGACGCCCCGGGTCAGTCCCACGATTGTTCCTCTCGCATACTGGTCCCAATGCGGCGCCCCAAGCCCAGTAAACGCCGGCACCACGTAGCACCCGTTAGTATCATTCACCTTTTTCGCCATATACTCCGAATCCATAGCCGAGTCGATCAGCCGCATCTCATCCCTTAACCACTGGATAGCCGCGCCCGCCACAAAGATCGAGCCCTCCAGCGCATAGTATACCTTCCCGTCAAGCCCCCACGCGATAGTCGTGACAAGACCGTTCTTGGAAAACACCGGCTTCTCGCCCGTATTCATCAGCAGGAAACATCCCGTCCCGTAAGTATTCTTGGCGTCTCCCGGCCGGAAACAGGTCTGCCCGAAAAGCGCCGACTGCTGGTCGCCCGCCGCGCCCGCGATGGGAATGGCTCCCCCCAGAAAGGACGAATCCGCATGTCCGTACACGCAGCTTGAGGGCAGCGCCTTCGGCAGCATCGCCTCAGGGATGCCCATAATGTCCAGAATCTCTTTGTCCCACTCCAGCGTATTGATATTAAACAGCAGCGTCCTGGACGCATTGGAATAATCCGTCACATGCACCGCGCCCTTGGTCAGCTTCCAGATCAGCCACGTCTCCACGGTACCGAAAAGCAGCTCACCCTTCTTCGCCTTCTCTCTGGCACCCTCCACATGATCCAGGATCCACTTAATCTTCGTTCCCGCAAAATATGCGTCAATGATCAGCCCTGTCTTTTTGCGGAACATCTCAGTATACCCTTTTTCCTTCAGCTCGTCGCAGTACTCTGCCGTCCTGCGGCACTGCCACACGATTGCATGATAGACCGGCTCTCCCGTATGCTTATCCCACACGATCGCCGTCTCCCGCTGGTTCGTGATGCCGATCGCCGCGATATCCTCTGCCGACGCCCCGATCTTATTCATGGCCTCCACCGCCACGCCAAGCTGCGAAGACCAGATCTCATTGGCATCGTGCTCTACCCAGCCTGGCTTCGGGAAATACTGGGTAAACTCCTTTTGTGCAACGCTGCAGATCTCTCCTTTTTCATTAAATAATATACTGCGGTTGCTGGTCGTGCCTGCGTCCAATGCCATAACATATCCTGCCATGTAATCTCACCTCTTTTTGCCTATTATTTCCGCTCAGGAAATGCGTTATTAACATTGTACCACAAACATGGCTATTTCGGCATAATTTTACCGCCGCCGCTCAAATTTATTGTCCGCTTTTCAAGCCAGTCGTTTGCCTCCTCTGCAGGATCATAATATATCATATACCCATTTGATATGATATTATCTAGGCTTTCATCTTTATTTTCAAATACATCTACATAAGAATCGCCGGTCAGTGTCCACGAAGATCCAACGTCGAGAGAAACCGAAACTTTCTTCCCCTCCTGCCCGGCATTAAGCGCTCCTGTCCACTGGCTTTTGTCTGTCAGAACGACGGAAACCGTGCTGATCGAATCGCAGGTGATATCTCCGGCCAGCTTCTGCCCCGCAGCCGTCAGCGTAAAATCTCCTCCGTTCGCGCCCGGTTTCCCCCAGTTATTGGTATCGTTGCCGGACACCTGCGCCAGTATCCCGCCGCCAAAGTTCAGCGCAGTATTGTCAAGCAGGGCCTCTGCCTTTGTGTTGGTGACATAGAACATAGGGCCTTTTGACGATGAAGACAGCTCACAATCCCTGGCCGTAAATGAAGCCGTCCCCTCGCCGGCATCGCCGGAGGTACTCTGGTAAAGCATAACGCCATTCTCCCCGCTGCCGGTCAGCTTGCATTTTTCCAATGTCACGGAATTCTTTCCCTCCACCACTGCAGCCTGGCTTGCTAACGCTTCTCCCTCTACATTTTTTATTGTAATATCTCCGGTAGAATATACGCAGGGGCTCCCCTCCCCTGAAGCTGACAGTGTGCCGCCGTTTACGGTGATCGTGCCTTCGCCCCTGTCTGTAGCTGCAGGGGCGCAGTGAGCCCCTTCCGTTTTGATGTCCACATTGGTCGCCGTAATGGAACCGCCGTAGGTCGCATCCAGCCCCCTGGAAGAATTCCCTGTAGTATGTATCCGGATATTGTCTATGGAAACCTCCGAATCCTCACCCGTGGCAAATACTGCGTTCGCCCCTTCTGCCGAGGAGCTGACCGTACTGTCGTACAGCTCTGCCCGGCTTCCGTCCTCCACGGCAAATACCGCATTAAGTCCGTAAAAATCGCTCTGCTCCGTACTGCCTGTGTCCCCGGTCTTTTTGAGTGTCCCGCCAGTCAGCTTAAGCGAGCCCTGATTCGTGACCAGTACTGCGCTCTTATCCTGCTCCTCTGACTCATAAGTCTTATTCGCAGCAGATTCTTTTTCTCCGTCAACGGTGTATGTTCCTGTAAGCTCTGCCACGGATTCTTCTTTTTTGCCGGCGTCTTCCGGCATGCTTTGGATCATGATCTCAGCCGCCTCATCGCCATTGAGGATGATCCTTACCATATCGCCTTTCTGCATATCGCTTAATTCCGCTTCCTCTGCTCCCCCGCCAGGCTTTCTGGGCTGTTCTCCGTCTTCTCCCTCCTGGCCTTCCGGTTTCTCAGGCGCCTCTCCTTCCTGATTCTCCGGCTTCTCAGGTACTTCTCCCTCCTGGCCTTCCGGTTTCTCAGGCGCTTCTCCTTCCTGACCCTCCGGCTTACCAGGCGCACCCTTCATACCGCCTCCCCGCGTAACCTTCGTCTCCTCTGTCACCTTCACTGTCTGCTCTTCCCCGGTAAATTCTGTCTCTTCCCCGGGGCCTTCCGGCCGCTTAGCCAGACTGACCGTCATCTCGCTTTCGTCAACGACAGTCACCTGCCCGTACAGCTCTTCATCCGCGCTTCCGTCCGTGCCGCTGCTGCCTCCCTGTCCGTTCTGTCCGGCCCGGCCTCCCTGACAGCCCGAGATGAGCATTGCCGCTGCCACCACTGCTGCCGTCACTTTTCTTATTTTCTGTCTTTTCATCATCTGATCCCTTCCTTTCCGATCGTTCCCTCCACGGACGGTAAGACCCGCGCCCATTCTCCCGCTGAGGTATATTCTCTGCATTTTATACACAATATGATCTGAGATTTACATTATACGGATATTCCTTGATAAAATTCTGATGAAACTGTGACTGTTCTGTGTCTTTGCGGTAAAATGCAAGATCTTAGTACAACAAAAAAACACCCCGTATCCCGGAGTGTCTTCTTTTTCTTAAAGCTATCCCGCTTTTCAGCGTGGGCGAGAGGATTCGAACCCCCGACCTTTTGGTCCGTAGCCAAACGCTCTATCCAGCTGAGCTACGCCCACACAACTGTATCTCTCTACAGCAAAAATAATTATATCCCAACTTGTGCTATCTGTCAATAGAAAAATCGACTTTTTAAATACATTTTTTTGATACAAGAGTGCAAGAATCCCGGTCATATACTTTTTCATCTTCTACTATCTGTCTTACTCCTTGCGTATATGCCACCCTTAGTTCTGTCGCAAAATTAACTTTGCATATTCCAAGTTCAATTGCTCTTACTACCATTTCATCCGAAACTCCAGAAGCCCCGTGAAGCACCAGCGGAATGGATACTGCACTGCGGATCTCTGACAGTCTGTCAAAATCCAGTTTTGATTCTCCCTCTTTTTTTGAAATATTTATTTGGACTTCTCTCTCCATACCCTGATGGATTCGCCGACCTCGACGCCTTTTAGCAGAAACGTCTCCATCACGACTGCTTTCTGGTAATTGATGTCACGCAATGCTTTGCCGATCTGCGGCCAGTCGATACTGTTATTCATTCCCGGGCGCATCCGCAACACTGAAAGCAAATACCGCCCTTTTGGCATAGATGTTTCCGCTAAAATGCCGCTGTCCTTAGTGCCGACAGAACAGATCAGCATACTCAGCGAGCTTGAACTTGAAGAAGGCAACGGCATCGCCCTTTTCCCGATTGACGATGCCATGACAAAAAATAAGATCAACCAGCTGATTGAAAATAATATTGCCGTCCTCACATGCAACTCTAAGATCGAAGAAATTCTGCTTTGTAGGGCAAAACCATTACAAAGGAGGCCGCACAGCCGCCCAGACTTAATGGGAATCTATTTCACCGGCGGCGGTATCAAAGACGTCGGCCAAGCCTTGCAGTTACTTAATCTCAATTATAAAATGAAAGTGATCTGCCATGACCTCACCCCTGATGTAACCGCACTGCTGAAAAATGGCTGTGTGGATTTTGTCATCAGGCAGAATCCCGAGCTGCAAGGATACCAGCTAGTCAAGACTTGGTTTGAATATCTGGTCAAAAAGATCACGCCCACAGACAATGTTGAGATCCCCATCTCTATTATCACACAAGATTCCCTGTAATTTTCATAAACGGCATATCTGGTATGCGGCGGTCCTTCCAGCATATACCGGATATTTATTTTCCCGCCTGTTACGGTTCACTCCGTGATCATCCGCGTCTCATACTGGACTGCCCGTTTCTTTCAGATCTGGACTTTTCATCACGGCCACTTGCATGCTAGAATAGGAATACAGCTGTAACCGTTCAGACACGCTAAGCGCTTTGCCGGTTCGCATCCCAGCTTTGACGAAACAAAAGGAGTTTATCTGTTATGACAAAAAAAATCGCTGTGATCAATGATTTATCCGGATTCGGCCGCTGCTCCCTGACCGCCGCCATCTCCGTATTATCGGCCATGGGTGTTTCCCCCTGCCCGCTTCCGACCGCGATCTTAAGCGCCCAGACCGGATACCCCAGTTATTATTGTGACGACTATACAGACAAGATGGAATATTTCCGAAGGGAATGGAAAAAGATGGGCGCAAGATTCGACGGGATCTACACCGGCTTCGTGGCCGGCGAAGAGCAGATCCGTCAGATCTTCCGGTTTCTTGACACCTTTTATCAGGAAAGCAGCTTCCTGCTTGTAGACCCCGTTATGGGTGACGACGGGATTCCTTACGACATGTTTACCGATACCCTGCTCTCTCTGATGAAGGAGCTATGCTTTCAGGCGGATATTATCACGCCCAATGTAACAGAGCTCTGTCTTCTCACAGGCGCAGATTATGACTATATAGCAAACATCCCCCATACGGATTCCCTGTTAGAAGAAACCGGCACTCTCGCCAGATCTCTGTGCGGGCCGGGGCGTAAGCATGTTGTCGTAACCGGCATCCGGTTCACCGATGAAAAAGGGATCCGGCAGATGGGAAATCTCTACGCCACCAAGGATACCTGCGAAGTCTTCGCCTTCCCTTATGTGGGCGGAAGCTACTCCGGCACAGGGGATCTTTTTGCCTCCTGCCTGTGCGCCGGAACCGCCAGGGGCGACAGTATCCCTTCTGTCATACAGACCGCCGGGAAATTCATCGAGCTGGCGCTTTCCGATTCCGTCAGGGAGCAGATTGACCGCAACGACGGCGTGAACTATGAAAAATACCTTTCCCTTCTGATTCCTTCCTGACAACAGCACTGCTTATGCTATTCTGAATGAACATTCAAATAACGGCACGTAAGGCGGCAGAACCAGTCTTTCCGCCGCCTTTCCTTAATCCAATCCTAACTTTCCGTCACTGTCCGTCCCGTTCACGGTAACCGCTTTTTCCTTCAAAATTGTTTAATCTCTTTAAAGCCTTTCATCCGCAGAGCCAAAAGCAACTGCGCTAATCCGGCATCCGGCGCTGACAGACATATCTATAATGTCTGCACAAACCGCATAAACGCCTGGCGTCCTTCTTCCGTACACTTGTAAACCCCCGCGTCCTCCAGAACCTTCACGAACACATTACCGATCTCCTTCTTCAGGATATCCACCACATTCTCCTTCGTGATGCTGCCGTATTGAGACTTAAATGTCTCTGCCCAGTCCGCATGCTTCTCGATCTTTTCATTGCTCCGGATATCCTTGCCTTCAGTAATATATTCTGCCAGAAGTTCAATCTCCTCTTTAAGTCTGGACGGCAGTACCGCAAGACCCATGACCTCGATGAGGCCGATGTTCTCCTTCTTGATATGATGGCGCTCTGCATGGGGATGGTAGACGCCCAGCGGATGCTCCCCGGTAGTGATATTGTTGCGCAGTGTCAGGTCAAGCTCAAAGACTTCCCCGACCTTTCTTGCAATCGGCGTGATCGTATTGTGCGGCTCTCCGTCCGTCTCCGCAAAGACAAATGCCGCTTCGTCCGTGTAGCCGCGCCATTTGTCCAGTATATGGTCTGCCAGTGCGATGAGCCGCTTTTCGTCCTTACTTCTGATGCGGAGCACGGACAGCGGCCACTTTACGATGCCGGCCTCCACATCCTCGTAACCTGGAATGGTCACTTCTTTCTCAATCGGCGCCTTCGCCATAGCGAAGGTGTAATGCCCTCCCTGGAAGTGATCGTGGCTTAAGATGGATCCGCCTACGATCGGAAGGTCTGCATTAGATCCCAGAAAATAATGAGGAAACAATTTTACAAAATCAAACAGCTTGATAAACGCCGCCTTCTCGATCTTCATCGGCGTATGCTGTCCGTTGAACACGATACAGTGTTCGTTGTAATACACGTAGGGCGAATACTGAAAGCCCCACTGGCTGTCGTTGATGGTGATGGGAATTATCCGGTGATTATCGCGTGCCGGATGGTTCACGCGCCCTGCGTACCCTTCATTTTCCATGCATAAAAGGCACTTCGGATAGCTGCTGGCCTTGGCATTCTTCGCCGCCGCGATCGCCTTCGGATCCTTCTCCGGCTTAGAAAGATTTACCGTGATGTCGATCTCGCCGTAGGGAGAATCCACCTTCCACTTCATGTCCTTCTTCACCCGGTAGCGGCGGATATAATCGCTGTCCTGGCTCAGCTTATAGAAATACTCTGTCGCCTCCTCAGGAGATTTTTCATACTTCTCCCAGAAGCTTTTCTGCACCTGGGCCGGCCGCGGCATCAGGCAGTTCATCAGCTTTGTGTCGAACATATCCCGGTATACGATGCTGTCCTCGATGATCCCCCGGGCGACCGCCTCGTCAAGAAGGTTCTTAAGCACCTCCTCAAGACTGATATTCTCTAGGTCGGTCTCCACGTCCTCAAAGCTGTCCTCACGAAACAGATCGAGCAGAAGATTTGTTGTGTAAATGCGCTCGCACTCCGGCACAAGCCCTGCCTGCACTCCGTATTCCACCAGCTTTTTTATATTCTCCGATAACATGCCAAACCCTCCTTAATCAAGCTTTCCTGCGCCGTCGCCGATATCTACCACATAGAACTCCGCATCATGGCCGACCTTTTCAAGATATGCTTTTCCGATCTCTTTCACAAATGCATCTACCGCGTCATTTTTCACGATGCTCACGGTGCATCCGCCGAAACCGCCGCCGGTGATCCTGGAGCCCACCACGCCGGGCATTGCCTGCGCAAGATCCACCAGAATGTCGATCTCCTCACAGGATACCTCATAATCGTACCGGAGGGATTCGTGGGAGGCATTCATCAGTTTGCCGAACTTTTCGATATCGTTGGCCTTAAGGGCCTCTACCGCATTGATGGCGCGCTGGTTCTCGTATACCGCATGCTTTGCGCGTTTCCGGCGGATCTCGTCCTTGATGGCGCCTTTATGCTCCTCGAACTGCTCCTCCGTCAGGTCTCCCAGCGTCTTGATATCCACAACCGCCTGAAGCTCCCTGAGGGCTGTCTCGCACTCATTTCTCCGGTCGTTATACGCAGAATTTACCAGACTGTGCTTAACCTTGCTGTTAGTGATGACGATCTTCGCATCCGGCAGCTTCACCGGCGCGTAAGTATAGTTTAACGTGTTCGTGTCAAGGAAAATGGCGTTGTCCTTCTTGCCCATGGCGCTGGCGAACTGGTCCATGATACCGCAGCTTAAGCCGTTAAAGTTATTCTCCGCGTCCTGCCCGATGAGCGCGATATCCACCATGGAAACGTCAAATCCAAAGGTGTCCTTAAGGATCACGCCGGTCAGCACCTCCAGCGATGCGGAAGAGGAAAGGCCGGAGCCGTTGGGAATGTCGCCGCAGATCAGGATATCCATACCGTGCGTCAGCTTAAAGCCCCGCTTTTCAAAGGCCCACACAACGCCCTTCGGGTAGTTTGTCCAGGCTGCCTCCTTCGTCGCCCTGATCTCATCAAGGCTCACCTCTACAACGCCCACGGAATCAATATTGACCGAATAGAACCTGAGCGTTCTGTCCTCCCGGTCTCTGACGAGCCCGTAGGTTCCAAGGGTAAGCGCGCAGGGAAATACATGCCCGCCGTTGTAATCCGTGTGCTCCCCAATCAGGTTCACCCGTCCCGGCGCGAAATAGGTGCGGACATCCCCGCCCTCCCCGAACGTTTCATAAAATGTTTTGATCAGCTTTTCTACCATTTTACTGTTCTCCTTTTTCGTTTTTCGCAAAACTGTTAAATTGCTACAGAAATTTAACTTGCAGGAAGTTCTCCCTTGCTTTATGATTATAATGATAATGAGATTATATCTTTTATGCAATAAGAATATTGAACTTTATTATAAGGATATTGAGGAAATTTGAATTATATATGGAAAAGGGATTGCAAATTATGGAAAAAACGCAGATCAATACCACAGAGAACCAGAAGGAGATCAAGGAGCATGGGAATTACAGCTTTCCCGTGGAGGTCAGCATCGAGACGATCCAGTCCTACGAACAGGGCTCTTTTCTGTGGCACTGGCACCCGGAGATCGAGCTTACCTGGATCATGTCCGGCGCCATCGAATACCACGTCAACAACCACAGCTACATCCTGAAAAAAGGCGAAGGGCTATTCGGCAACAGCAATACCCTCCACTCCGGCTACATGAAGGACGGGCAGGAATGCACCTATCTGTCCGTCACCTTCCACCCAAGATTCCTCTACGGCTACGAGAACAGCATCCTGCAGACGAAGTATATTGATTTTATCACGTCAAATGACGGCTGGCCTTCATTGAAGTTTGAAAAGCATGTGGCGTGGCATCAGGAAATCCTTGGCAGGATCCAGGACATCTACCGCCTGTCCCTGGAAAAGACGGCGGATTACGAGCTGCAAGTCCACATCCTTCTCCTGCAGATCTTCGGCATGCTTTACCACTATTTTTCCAACCTTCCCAAGAAGGAGCAGCACCCCCAGAAGCATCTGCAGAGGCTCCGCGACATCATCTCCTTTATCCAGGATAATTACAGCCAGGACATCAGCCTTGACGATGTGGCGGCGCATGTGAATATCTGCAAAAGCGAGTGCTGCCGTTTTTTCAAGAAACATATGGGGATGACGATCTTTGAATACCTGCTGTTCCTTCGGGTGCAGAGCAGTCTGGCATTTCTGAAGGAAGGGGAGAGTATCACGAAGACCGCGGGGCTTGTAGGGTTTTCAAGCCCTGCCTACTATGGGCAGATCTTTAAGCGTTATATGAAATGTACGCCGAAAGAATACAGAGACGGATCCGCGCGGTGAACTGCCGGCAGCGCGGCAGCAAAGAAACGAGATATATTTGTATCTTTTTTGTTGACAACGCGGATGGTTAGTGATATATTTATCACATAAACGGGCAAATATATCTTATCTCAAAAGTTCTGGAGGACATGACTATGAAAAAGAACAGCACGAAAATAACCGTTTTTCTCGGGGTCATATGTGCCCTTATCACAGCGGGGTCATCCTGGTACTCCGTTGTTTTTAATGATTCAAGATTCGTCGCACCGATGGATCTGTCTGTATACGCCTTCCGAATGCAGGATCTCCCTATGATCGTCTCCGGCATCCTCTTCGCCTTATATATCCTGTACCTTTTTGTGATGCTTATGCGCATCATACGCGTAAAAAAGCAAAAAGAAGCATCTTCCCGGATGACCAAACGGGTAGACCCCAGGCTTGGGCTTTTGGGCTTTTTCGGATTCACCGGATTTCTCGGGTTCTGGACTTACCATGCGGATAAGACAGTCTTTCCTTTTGTCTTCTTCATCTTCTTCGGGTTTTTCGGCTTTTTTTACGAGGGAAAGCTTTCTGCTACCCTTATGGACGAACGGTACTGTGAGAATAAGCTGAAGGCTAATTATTCGGCGAATAAGGCAGCGATGTCCATCATCTTCTTTGCCACCGTATTCTTAGGCCAGGGAACGCTTATGGGGAATCTGGAATATACTTTCATCGCATATATTATCACTGTCGCCCTCGCCATAGCCCTTAACCTGTTCCTGAGCAGCTTTCTTCTGTACCGCTATGACCATGAGGAGCTGCCGAAAGAAAGTGAGGGATAAGATATGCCGGATTTTGTATGCAGACTGAAAAGATACAGGCAATTGATGGATCTGACCCAGGAGCAGCTTGCCAACCAGGTAGGTGTGCGCCGGGAGACGATCATGCGCCTTGAAAAGGCCCAGTATAACCCATCGCTCAAATTAGCGGTTGATATCTCCCGGGCCGTCGGAATACCGATCGAAGAGATATTTATCTTCGACCTGGAAGAGTTTAATTCCCGGGATACCAGTGAAAAAAACGGGGAGAAGAATTAAAGATCCTTTGCATTTGCACGAGAAAAAGCAGGTAAAAATATAAGATAGCCTTTACAAGAAAAATTTTATCAAAAAATGAAATTTAGGTATTCCATTTTACCGATGACCTGTGTTATACTAGACAAGTATGGAGACGTACCGAAGTGGCCGTAACGGGGCTGACTCGAAATCAGTTTACCGGTTTTGCGCCGGTACGAGGGTTCGAATCCCTCCGTCTCCGTCCGATGCCAAGCTCGCAGGTGGCTATGCCGTCTGCGGGCTTTTATTATAATTCAGAAGTGAGGTGCGCAGGGCTTATTACCCCCATCCGACCATGGATCAAAGTACCATCATAGTTGATACGGTATCCGTTCACGCCATCAATCCGTCCAGTCACGCCATCGCCTCTTATCTTCACCACTCCCCGAACGATATTATATTTGGAGGGAATATTCATATGCTAAAAACAGCTATTTGTGATGACGACGACATCACCCGCTCTTATCTCGCATCGCTGATCCGCAAACAGCCCTTTCCCTGCGAGATTGCCGAATATGCTTCCGCTGACGGCTGCCTTGCAGATGTCCGGAAAGCTGATCTATATTTTCTGGACATAGATCTTGGCCCATCGGGTGTGCATTCAGACGGAATGGCCCTGGCCCAAAGGCTTAAGGAGCAGGATTCTGAGACAGAACCCGTGATTATCTTTGTTACCGGTTATGAGCAGTATGTATTCGACGCATTTGATGTAGGCGCATTCCAATATCTGCTCAAGCCAGTGGATGAGCAGAAGTTTGCCCGGGTATTTGCCCGCGCATCAGTGCGGATAGAAAAGCTTAAGAAATATAAGCGCTCTCTGGAAATGAACCGAACGCTCACTCTTCAGCTCGCCGGCACAAGCCGGACCATCCCGTTAAGCCACATCCAGTATATAGAAAGCAGCAACCACAAGGTCATCCTCCACTTAAGAGACGGGGAACTGGCTTACTATGCGAAGATCAGCGACCTGGAGGCAAAGCTTCAGGGAGGATTTTTCCGCATCCACAAGGGATATCTCGTCAATCTCGCCGGCATTGAAGCATACAGCAGAACTGAGGCCACGATGACTAACGGAGACCGACTGCAGATTTCCAAATATAAATATCAGGATTTTGTAAAAGCATATCTTCGTTTTCTGAAAATGGAGAGCGGCCTATGAGTGAAGTACAATTGAGAATTTTTCAGCACCTTCTTACCTCCGCAGCCGCGCTGCTTTATTCCGCCAGCCTGGCCGCATTTGTGAAACCGTTCATCGCATGTAAGGCGTGCCAGAACCATAGAAAAAGGGCGGTGCTTCTTGTCTTTCTCCTCCATCTCGCCGGATGGTTATTTTGCAGCAACGCAGCCGTCCCGCCAGGATTATTCTTCCCTGTCCTGCTGGCTTTGCTCCTTATGGCCTCCGGCCGGCTTCACATGGAAAAATCATTCATCTTTTTGCTGGTTCTTCTCTATTATAATGCCAGAATTTCCAGCGGGCTGATCGTCGAGAGCGCAGATTTTGCCCTGCAGCGGCTGCTTTTTGCATACCCGGTAACTTTAGAAGACATCTATCTGCATACCGCGGTGCAAAACACACTGTTTACCCTGGCTCATGCTGCTCTGCTGGCCGTTATGCTCTTTGCGCTGTGCCGGCAGCTCCAAAAAAATAAGATGACACTTTATTGGCAGGAAATATGCCATTTGAGCCTGATTCCGGCGGCAGGTATCCTGTTCGGACGGATGATCTCTGTCCTGCTCTTTGAGATCAACAACGGCATACCCCTCCGTCTCTATGAACGCCATCCCTTGTTATTAGGGATCGTGCCTGTGCTGGCACTGCTGTTTTACACCGGTACATTTCTTACAGCAGCATTCTGGCAGAGACTGGAGACACTTCGCAGGGAACGTGAAGATGATTTTGTGAAATTACAGCAAGCCCAGGCGCTCCGGAGCAGAATACATGAAGCGGAGCAGTTTTGCACCCATATCCGGCAGATGAAGCACGATATGCGGGGACACCTTAACAATATCCGGGGGTTAGCCAGGAACGGACAGTACAGCGAGTTAGAGCAGTATATCGCCCGCATGGATGAAGCTGTGCAGGACGTCGATCTGACGATTCAGACAGGAAATGCCGTCACTGATGTCATCATCAACGACAAACGGCAGCAGTGCCTGGCGCGAAGCATTGATTTCCAGGCGGATTTTCACTATCCCGCTTCTGGAGGATACGACGCTTTTGATCTGGGAATCATCCTGCAGAATCTTTTACAGAATGCATTGGAAGCATGCGAGATGATCAGCGCCGGTGCAGACGGCCGCGATACCAGGCACGGCGAAGCAGACGGCCATGCATTGGCGAATCCTAAAAGCAGCTGCCGGGGGAAGGCATATATCACACTGTCCAGCAGGCAGAAAGGGAGGTTTTTTCTGATCGAGGTAAAGAATCCTTTTTCCGGCGAGCTGAGATTCCGGACGGACGGCCTGCCTGCGACCACAAAGACGGCAGATGCTCCCTTTCATGGCCTGGGACTTTCCAGTGTACGCCGGGAAGTGGAAAAATATATGGGAGACCTGGAACTAAAAACCGAACATGACCAATTCTGTGCAACGATTCTTTTGCAGGAAAGGAGCAATCAATGAACAACACCATTCAGACCGACTATATCATCAGGACATATGAAGCCCAAATAGCCACCGACGCAAAGCGGCAGCCCAACACCATAGGCTCAAGCTTTTCTGACCTGGCAACGCAAGCTCTTGCAGGCAAAACTGCTGTAAACAGCAACTCTGCTGTGAACGGCATCTCTGCTGCGGCACAGACCGCCGGCACAGATATAAAAGCAGAAAATACCGAAGGAATCCAGGCTCCTTCTCTGGAAAGTATGCTGAAAGCAAAATATCCCGGCATCGCATACCATGTATTTGACGCCAGCACCAGCTACTGGCGCACCCGGAACGACTATCCCCACTATCTGCTCTACCAGCAGGACTGTGACACAAAAGCTCTGGAAAACTGGAGACCGTCCGGAGAGAATCCATTTTACGGCTCCATAGACGGCCAGTTTATCGCCCCCAAGGAGATCCACGCCCTGGGCAATGTCCCGCCTGGAAGCAAAGCTGTCGTCATCCACCCCGATGTGCAAAAGCGCATGGAAGAAGATCCGGATTACGCCTATGAGATCATGGCGACCATCGACAACTGGTTTGCCTATGACGTAGCGCGCAATGAAGCCATCAGACCCGGATGTACCGTCGGTATGTCCCAGGTCGTTGCCATCGGAAAGGACGGAACGATCGTCAACGCTGCCGCATCCAAAGCCGGCGGCACCCTAACCCGCAGCAGCGACGAGATGGTAAAAGCCTATTACCGCCGCTTAGAAAAGCGTCATGATTTCTACCGGTGGCTGGAGAGACAGCAGATCAGAGACCAGATACAGACCGACAGCACAGCCGCTTCTACGGCAGAAAAAATACTGCTTCAGGCAACGGCGATTAATGGAAATAATTAATATTCCGTACAATTTCTTCAAAAAGTCTGCAGACATGGAACATGTCCGCAGGCTTTTTATTTCTATACTGATTTCTATACTAATTTCCATATTAATTTATTATAAACTTTTAAGGAGCAACATCATTGTTTACACTATCAGACATTATTGACTCTTTAATCTCATAATATTTTGTCTTTATGTAACTTTTACCATTTTCCCCCTAATGCCACGCCTTTATAGGAAAATTTTTGCAAATATAATTACTGCCAGTAGTAATAATTTCATCATTAAAATTCCTCTCTTTGTATCTTGATACAAAAAGAACAAACTATACACTAACTGTAAAGTCAAGGGTTTTCATCAATCTTAATCACAATTTTTGTAATATAATCAACTTCATTAGAAATAACAAAATCGTTCAAGCCGACTTCATAAGCATAGCCCGTCAGTTGTAGATTATTTTCATGGGCATAAAAAAGCATCTGTTGATATAGGGATGGTAGTTTATCCCATTTACCCTTTTGATAACCACATAGATATTTTCCTTGTGGTTTTATATGTCTATTCAGAACAGATTTTTTGTTCAAAGCAATCGTATATATTCCCTCATATTTATCAAAGTTCATCTTATATACATTATCAAGCGAAATAAAGCTTCCCATTCCCATTCGTATCTGTTCTATTCCCCATATATCTTTCAAGTGAGAAAAAATTTGTGATATATCATCTTCTGAGAAATCACAAGGATAGACTAAAAGCCTTTCTGATTTACATTCTTCAATTCTAATTTCCTGTTCCTGTAAGGTTTCACAAAAAACGATTTTCTCCTTTTTTCTCTGCATTACAGTTTTAATATCTTTCAGCCTTTGAATTTGTTTATCAATTTCTTTTTCTTTCTCATTCACAATTTTTAAGAAATCAGCAGGTGTGGGATTTTTCCGGTATGTTTCAATTTCCTCGATACTCATATTTAATTCTTTCAGCATACGGATATATTCAAAATCTATACTTTGTGAAATATCATAATAGCGATACCCATTTTCAGCTTTGGTAAGCGGACGAAAAAGACCAATTTCATCATAATAGTGTAATGTACGTTTATTTACTTCATGCAGTTTTGCGAATTGTGCGGTTGTTAGCCTTTTGATTTCTTTTCTCATTTTCTTATATCTCCTTATTGACATTACAGTTACTGTATACTTTATCATACATGATATAAATGATGAAAACAAGGAGAAAAACAATGCGAATAGAATTACGAGAATATCAAAAACAAGATTTTAAAGCTTTAGAAACGATTATCAGGGAGACTTGGCATTATGATGATTTTAGCAGTCCAAAAACAGCAATTAAATTAGCTAGGGTATTTTTAAGCAGTTGTTTAACAAACTATACTTTTTCAAAAGTAGCGGTAATTGACGGAAATGTGGCAGGTATTATATTGGCTAACAATATTGCTAAACATGAATGCCCGATTTCTAATCGACTATTACAGGTAAAGTCAATTATATCTTTATACAGTTCAAAAGAGGGTCGGAATGTTTCAAAAATTTTTGGTAATGTCAATGGAATTGATAAGCAATTACTAAATGAGAACAACAAAAATTATCCAGCAGAACTTACCTTGTTTGCCGTAAGTTCTTCATGCAGAGGAAAAGGAATTGGCAAGATGCTCTTTCAATCAACGCTCGATTACATGAAGCAAGAAAAACTGAAAGAATTTTATTTATTTACAGACACAAGTTGTAATTATGGTTTTTATGAACATCAAGGAATGAAAAGACGATCAGAAAAGGAACATATATTTAACATCAAAGGACAACAAGCAGTAATGAAATTCTTTATTTATGACTATCAATGTCATTGATAACGAGGCTGTAAAAAATCTTGTGTCTATGGAATTTAAGACTTCCTGATAAGAATAAGATATGTAAAAAATCTCTGTCGATTTTACACTTTTTGTGATGTCGATTTGCTGTCGAAGATT
>CAJTDK010000030.1 GCA_910575105.1 Lachnospiraceae bacterium | reverse complement strand
ACTAATCACAAAGCAATTAAATTCGTAAAATTACGTGTTTCCATGTGGATAATCAGAAGAAAAAACTTTTTCAATTTCTCTCTTTTGCCAGTCGCAAGGCTGAACTGTTACTATTTTTTGTTCCCGCCGGTTTTCTGCATGGGATAAAACCCTGTGCTTTCTTCCTTGGAAACCGCCGCGTCCGCCGCAGCGAAATTTATAATATCAGCTTTTATCCTCTATGTCAATACTTTTTTCTATCTTTTTTTACATTTTTTTCCTCTGACGTTTTTTAAGGTAAATACAACACTCTATATTGCTGTCCGCTCTATGGCCACCAACATACATAGATCCATTTAGAATCGCCTCGGTAATAGAATTTTCGTACCCTTCTATCATTTTCTCACGATCTCTACAAATACAAATAGTATACAAGCCTGTATAAGCAGTAACCCCTGTATCCTTACTGTTACTGTTCATGGGCCAATGTCATTTAGTTTAAGAATCGGATTAAAAATAATTCTGGAAAATACATCTGATTTGCAGATAATCCTCATATTGGCAAATGACTTAATAGAAAAATATTGGGTTTTCAACCGGATTTTTTGAATTTTGGACATCCCAGAAAGACAGATTTACATCTGCCTGAAAAATATGTAGAATATTATATGATGGTTTCCTTATGCTGCTCGGTAAATAAAATACCGTGGTTTTCGAAAATGCGTAGTTTTCAATCTTGGATACTGCCGCTTTCGTATAGGTATCAGTTCTCTTTACAGCAGGACTGTCACATTGATTGGTCTTTCTTCCGTTGCCGGACGGAGGAAAGAGCTGCAGATTGGACTGCGGAACTAAAATTTATTTTATATTCATGCTTGGTTTCCCCTTTTTCAATCACTGCATGGTTCACTATGGTCTTCGTAAGGTTATAAGTGATCATCCTCGCCCAGATTTCCTGCTTCACGTATTCGGGTTTATATGCATGAAAGTTACTGAGTCCGACCGTATATTTCAGCTTACGAAATGATGTTTCAATTCCCCAGCGGGAAAAATATAGCCTTTGGATGCGTTCCGGTGGGAAGTCGTTTCTTGGCAGGTTTGTGACAATGCACTCGCAGTTTTCGTCAGAAATGGAAAACCGGACAATGCGGAATGCCAGACAGTAGGTGTCTTTTGAGCCGTATTCAATGAAATCAAAAGAAGTTGCCTTGTCTACAAACCGGCGGCAGCTGCCCTCAATTTTAATTTTTGAGGAATGGCTTCTGACAAGAGCCACGTCTACGTCAATATCAAAAGACTCTTCCTCCGGCAAATCAAAACCCCTGACCAGTCCCTTGGAATGGATATCTTTCGTACGGAAGAGGAAGTACTGCTGGTTTTCTATGACATGTGCCATGTTATTATAAGAACAGTACCCCCGGTCCCCGAAATATACATTTTTTGTCCCATCAGAGACCGGATGCCGGTCAACAACCTCGCAAAAGGCGCGGAATTCATCTTTCTGGTGGACAGGCTGAAAAATGGCATCGGTATAAGTATGGCGATCCAGATCATAAAAAGCATTGATATGGATACTGTAAGATCCTTTCGCGGAATGTCCCGGTTCCACAAAATATTCAGCAGGGGAAAACTTGGGTCTGCTGAAAAAGAGAAATGCCAAAAGTATGTCGGCGACGAATTTTTCGCGATGCGTAAAATCTTTTTCGGGATGAACCGCGAAGTCTGAGATTCTGGATACAACGGCTTGAATAGAAGATGAGAAAAGGGATTTAATTTTATCCTGGAACATAATGTGTACCTCCTTGAAATTGAAATAAACATGATAATTCCAATTACAAGGAGGTTTCACCTGTCATTTGCACAACAAACCAAACACCGTTTATTTGAAATTATTTCAGAAATGGCTTCTCATCCAGGAGATTTCTCTAATCACCCTGAAACGGACCTCTTGAAAAACAGAAAACTGGATTTTCACAATTTACTACAGCTTATCGTTTCTATGGAGGCGGGCTCTGTAAAGGATGAACTGCTAAAGTTCTTCTCTTTTGCGAAAGATACTGCCTCTCATTTTGCTTTCTTCCAGCAAAGAGCCAAGCTTTCGGATGATGCGCTGCCTTATCTGTTCCATTCCTTTAACAAACTTTATCCATACACTTTCTATAAAGACAAGTACCAGCTTCTCGCTGCGGATGGGTCTTCCTTTACTTTTACCAGAAATCCGTTGGATATTGATTCCTATTTTGCTCCGGACGGCACGACCACCAATGCTTACAACCAAGTTCACATCATCCCCCTTTTTGACCTTATATCAAAAAGATATACCGACTGCGTGGTTCAGCCAGTCAGAAAAAAGAACGAGTTTCGTGCTCTCTGCGCCTTAATTGACAGGCATCAGACAGTTCCCGGTATAGTTCCTATCTTTATTGCGGACCGGGGGGTTCATTCGTTCAATGTTTTGCACATGCCGCCGAACATCATTTTCATTGCATGATTAGAGCTGCTGACATTAAAATGCAGCGCATCCTTGGTAACGACTTCCCGGCTCAGGACTGCTTTGATGTTCAGGTTAAACGTATACTCACCAGGTCCAATTCAAAGAAAAAATGCCGCCACCCAGAATTGGAAGAACCGTACAGATTTATCTGCAAGAATGTCGCCTTTGATTATATCAATTCAGATAAAACGACGGAATATCCTATTGCCCTGCGCATTCTCAGATTCAGAATCTCAGAGGATGGTTATGAGAACATTATCACAAATCTGTCTCCGGAAGAATTTTCGGTCGATGAAATCAAATACCTTTACCATCTAAGATGGGGAATCGAAACTTCTTTCCGTGAATTGAAGCATGTGCTCGGGGCTTCAAACTTCCATTCAAAGCAACACAGATTCATAGAAATGGAACTATGGGCGCGGCTTCTTCTATATAACTTCTGCTCCATCGTTACCAGACAGGTAATCATCAACCGCAAGGGCAGGAAGCATCAGCTTCAGGTGAATTATTCTGTCGCCTACAAAGCATGTCACTATTTCCTGCGCCTTCAAAGCGGAGAATCTCCGCAAGACATAGAAGGCCTGACAGCAAGGAATACCCTTCCTATCAGGCCCGACGAACCTATGCCCGCCAGCATAGGTTCCGGGTTCCGGTCAGCTTTACCTATCGTTTTGCGTAAAGCTGGCTAACCCAACACTGATAGTATAACACATTTTCAGACGGATGGCTATTCGTCTACTTGGTGTGCAAAGAAAACAAGTTACTTTTACCGGAACATATCAAACAAACGCCGATGTTCCGTTTATATCCTTTACATTCCCCCGATTGTAGAAAACGATAGGCTTAGGGTTATTCAAAAGCGTCCCTAATTAACTGACATTGGTTCATGGGTCAGGAATACGCACTGGATACGCATTCCGTAAGAACATGATACAGGAGTGAGGGGGCTTTTGCGCAGCAAAACTCGGAATGCCGCCACAAATCGTTGTGATGAGCGGCACCTGAACCGTGAATGGTAACTCCTGCTCCGGCAGATAGTATTTTATATCATCTCCTTAATTGACAGCAAATCCATAAACATGCTACTATTTTACCCAGAGTACATCACGCAATACCACGACAAGGAGACCTTCATATGATCACTACAGTGAGCAAGTCCCTTGCCCAGCAGATTGTCAGCACTGTACACGACATCTGCGGGCATGATATTAATTTTATCAATAAAAAAGGAATCATCTTTGCAAGTACAGATGAACACCGTATCGGCACCTTTCACGAAATCGGCAAAGAGGCAGCCGACACCCAGAAGACTATCGAAGTCAGAGAAAATGACAGCTATAAAGGTACAAACTTCGGTGTCAACATTCCTGTTACCCACAATGGGCTTCTTATCGCTGTCATCGGAATCAGCGGCAATCCCGATGATGTACGTAGTTTTGCTCATTTAGCAGAGCGGATCACCAGGCTTTTGATCCGCGAGCAGGAACTTGGCGGTACAGCACATACCTTATCAGAAAAAAAGCGTTTCCTTCTAAATGCCCTGACCTCCGAGAGCCTCGACATGCCCGAATACGTGCTTGCTGCACTAAAAGATTTCCATATTAATGAAAATCTGTCAAAACGGATCATCATCATCCATACCATTGCCGCTGACCCCTCCTTTACTCTTTTTTCCGTTGAAAATAAAATCATCCGGCTATTTGACCGTCTTAACATCCATCTCTTCTGTGATTATTACCCGGACAGGTTCATCGCCCTGGCAGACGATCAGACTATTATTGAAAATATAACTGTTCTTAAGAGCTTTTCTGACGACAACCGTAAGATCCTGCAGACAGGAATCGGATGTGCAGCAACTATATATCAGTTACATTCCTCATACCGCACCGCCCATATTGCTCTGGAAAATGCCTCTATAGAGGGTGTCTCTCTTTCCCTCTTTGACGACCTGACTTTAGAAATCATACTAAGTTCCGTTCCTGAAAATAATCGGGACGAATATCTGTCAAAAGTCCTCTCCGGCCTTTCTCCCGAGGATATCTTGCTGCTGCGCACTTATTATGAAGAGGGACAGTCATTAAGCCAGACCTGCAAAAGACTTTTTCTCCATAAAAATACACTGCAATATAAGCTGAATCGTATTCACCGAATCTGCGGATTTAATCCGAGAGATTTTAAGGATGCAGTTATATTGTATCTCGCAGTCCGAATGCAGAAGCGCTAGAATATTCGCAAATCATAGGATTATAAACATATTTATTCTTTAATAATGTTCCTTATACTATATTATGTCTTGTATTTCTTTCTATATTGTTATTCATAACATATTTTTTTCTACATGATATGATATACTGATAAAAAAGATACGGAGGAAATCTATAATGAAAGTTGTTATCGCAATCGACTCCTTAAAGGGAAGCCTTTCTTCTATCGAAGCAGGCATGGCGGCAAAGGAAGGAATTTTAAAAGCCAAGCCGGATGCCCAGGTTATTGTGAAGCCGCTGGCTGACGGCGGCGAGGGTACTGTAGACGCTCTGATTGAAGGTCTAAAGGGAGAATGGATCGACATTACTGTGACAGGACCTATGGGTACACCTGTTTCCTGCTATTACGGTTACTTGAAGGAAAGCAGCACAGCCATTATGGATATGGCGTCTGCCGCAGGAATTACCCTCGTCCCAGACACAGAGAAGAACCCGCTCTCTGCCACGACCTACGGTGTCGGCGAGATGATCAAAGACGCGATGGAACGGGGCTGCCGCAATTTTATCATCGGAATCGGTGGAAGCGCCACTAATGACGGCGGGATCGGCATGCTGAAGGCACTTGGCTATGAATTTTATGATAAAGACGGTGCGGATACGGGCGAAGGCGCGCAGGCCCTGGAAAAAGTCGAATCTGTCAATACCAAAAACCGCCATCCTCTTATTCCCGCATGTAATTTCCGCATCGCCTGCGACGTGAACAATCCTCTCTGCGGCGAAAATGGAGCTACCTATATCTACGGCCCGCAAAAAGGTGTTACCGGTGATCTTAAGGAAACTCTGGACAATGGAATGGCTAATTTTGCAAAGGCTACTGCTGCCGCTCTCGGACAGGATCACTCTGCTGCCGCCGGAGCCGGAGCTGCAGGCGGACTTGGTTTTGCCTTCTTAAGCTACATCGGCGCAGAACTTACACCCGGAATCAAATTGATTCTGGACGTTGTCAGCCTTGAAGATGAATTAAAGGACGCAGATATCGCCATAACTGGAGAAGGCCGCCTGGATCATCAGACAGCTATGGGAAAAGCTCCCGTAGGTGTTGCACGCCTTGCAAAAAAATACGGCGCAAAAGTAATTGCATTTGCAGGAACCATTACCGAAGGCGCTTCTGTCTGCAATGACGCAGGAATCGATGCATTTTTTCCAATCGTCCGCGGAGTGACAACGCTGGTAGATGCCATGAAAAAGGAAAATGCACAGAAAAACATGGCGGCAGCGGCAGAACAGGTCTTCCGGCTGCTTTAATTGAGTTGCTGTAAACGAAGTGAACACTAACCTAATTTCCAGGATTGTTCAGCTTTTATCTATACTTTTAATGCAATCCCTTCCCATATATGATATGATTAAAAAAATATCATTTACAAGGAGGTTTACTATGACTACAGATATAAATTTTGATCAATTAAGGCAGGATGCCAACGACATCTTCCATTCCGGTTTTACCTGCTCCGAATCAGTGATCTATACGATAAGAAAAGCCTTAGATCTGGACATGTCTGACGATGCGATCAAGATGAGCTCTGGATTCCCCTGGGGACTTGGCGGGGGCGGATGCATCTGCGGCGCACTGGCGGGAGCTACGATGTGTATCGGATACTTTTTCGGACGTTCCACTCCAGGTGACCCGAAGAATATCAAATGCTTTGAACTTACAAAGGAGTTTCATGATTATTTCAAGGAGACTTGCGGCGGGACATGCTGCCGCGTCTTAACAAGAGGGATGGAGAAAGATTCTCCTGAAAGAAAAGCACAGTGCACAAAGTTTGTAGAAGCTACGGTAGTGAAGGTGGCTGAGATCATTCTCCGGGAACTGAAAGCGCAAGAGACTTAATTAAGACAGCAAAAATAAGCAGCCAGATACTTATTTTTCGAAGTACTAACGAACATAATTGCAGTACGCTGTGATCAAGACAGCCGCATGAAATATCATCATGCGGCTGTTTTAATGTTACTGTCTGTCTTAAACTTCAGATTCATTCCCTGGTTCTTTTTCTGTCTTGGACTCAGAAGATTCCTCGCTTTCCGCTTCTTCCTCGTCTCCTTTCCTTACCTTGGCGATACTGGCCACTCTATCTCCGCCGTTCAAATTGATAAGCTTCACACCGGAGGTTATCCTTCCAAGGACAGAGATACCTTCACATTTCATTCGGATAATGATTCCTTCTGTATTGATGATCATGATCTCATCGTCTTCGCTGACAGCCTTTACACCTACCACATTGCCTGTCTTTTCAGTGATCTTATAGCATTTTACTCCTTTTCCGCCTCTGTTCTGGCAGGTAAATTCCGAAGTCACAGTACGTTTTCCCATACCCTTTTCCGACGCGATAAGAAGCTCCTTGCCCTGTATCTCTAGCTGCATTCCGATGATCTCATCCCGGTCAGAAAGATTCATGCCTCGCACACCCATTGATGTCCTTCCGGTCGGACGCACATCCTTCTCATTAAAACGGATACACTGGCCATACTTTGTCACTAGGAAGATATCATTTCTCCCGTCTGTATATTTAACCTCGATCAGTTCATCATCTTCACGGAGCGTGATGGCGGCAAGTCCTTTCTTGCGAACATTCGCATATTCCTTGATCGGGGTCTTCTTTACCAGCCCCCGCTTAGTCGCCATAAACAGATATTCGCCGTCACGGTAATCATCAAGCTCGATAACCGCACTGATCTTCTCCCCCGGCATCAGCTGCAGCAGATTCACAATCGCGGTTCCCCTGGAAGTCCGGCTGGCCTCCGGAATCTCGTATGCCTTCATCCGGTATACACGACCTGTATTGGTAAAGAACATAATATAATGATGCGTGTGGGAGATAAATAACTCTTCCACATAATCCTCGTCCAGAGTCTGCATCCCTTTGATCCCTTTTCCTCCCCGGTTCTGGGACTTAAACGTATCGTGGGACATGCGCTTGATATATCCCAGCTTTGTCAGGGTGATCACCACATCCTCCTTCGGAATCAGATCCTCCATGGATATATCAAATTCATCAAATCCGATGGACGTCCTTCTATCATCACCGTATTTATCCCTGATCACAATGATCTCTTCGCGGATAACTCCCAAAAGGAGCTTACGGTCTGCAAGAATCGCCTCCAACCGTTCGATCTGCTTCATCAGTTCATTGTACTCTGCTTCCAGCCTCTCCCTCTCCAGACCAGTAAGCGCACGGAGACGCATATCCACGATAGCCTGTGCCTGAACATCCGAAAGACCGAAGCGCTGCATCAGTTCTGTCTTTGCAGTCTGGACAGTCTGAGATCCCCTGATTATCCGGATAACCTCATCAATATGATCAAGGGCGATCAACAATCCCTCTAAGATATGCGCCCTTTCTCTCGCTTTGTTTAGCTCATATTTTGTGCGCCGCGTAACGACTTCTTCCTGATGCTGCAAGTAAAATTGAAGCATATCAAGGATATTCATTACCTTCGGTTCATTATTCACAAGAGCCAGCATGATCACACCGAACGTATCCTGAAGCTGTGTATGCTTGAACAATTGATTCAGAATTACATTAGCATTCACATCGCGGCGGAGTTCGATAACTATGCGCATACCTTCCCGGTTAGACTGGTCGCCCAGATCCGTGATCCCGTCAATCTTTTTATCACGCACAAGCTCCGCTATCTTTTCGATAAGCCGTGCCTTATTCACCATATAGGGAAGTTCCGTTACGACAATCCTGCTCTTTCCGTTAGGCATAGTCTCGATATCGGTCACGGCACGCACACGGATCTTCCCTCGCCCTGTCCGGTAAGCCTCTTCGATCCCCCGCGTGCCAAGGATCATACCGCCCGTAGGGAAGTCAGGCCCCTTTACAATCTGCAGAATCTCCTCGATCGTCGTCTCACCCTTATCCGCAATCTGATTATCAATGATCTTTACAACTGCATTTATCGTCTCTTTCAGATTATGCGGCGGAATATTTGTCGCCATACCGACAGCAATTCCCGATGTACCATTTACCAAAAGATTAGGAAATCTTGCCGGAAGCACTACCGGCTCTTTCTCTGTCTCGTCAAAGTTCGGAGTAAAATCTACCGTATCTTTATTGATATCAGCAGTCAGCTCCATGGAAATCTTACTCAGACGCGCCTCTGTGTACCGCATAGCGGCTGCGCCGTCACCGTCCATTGAACCGAAGTTCCCATGTCCGTCAACAAGCGGATATCTTGTAGACCAATCCTGCGCCATATTGACCAGAGCGCCATAGATTGAACTGTCGCCGTGAGGATGATATTTACCCATCGTATCACCAACGATACGCGCACACTTCCTATGAGGCTTGTCCGGCCCGTTGTTCAGCTCGATCATAGAATATAAAATCCTTCGCTGAACCGGCTTCAATCCATCTCTTACATCAGGAAGAGCCCTTGAAGCGATTACACTCATGGCATAATCAATGTAAGAGGTTTCCATCGTCTTTTTCAAATCCACATCATGGACTTTGTCAAAAATATTATCTTCCATATTCCCCTGTCCTTTCTCTTACATCAGATTATACATCAAGATTCTTAACATATTTTGCATTTTCTTCAATAAATTCTTTTCTCGGCTCTACCTTATCACCCATAAGCGTCGTAAAGGTAAGGTCGAGCTCAGAGGCTGACTCCTCGTCCATCGTAACCCGAAGCAGAATCCTGTGTTCCGGATCCATAGTAGTATCCCAGAGCTGCTCGGCGTCCATCTCTCCCAGACCTTTATACCGCTGAATCTTATTATTCGTGTCTCGTCCGACTTCCTTAAGAATCCCGTCTAGCTCTTCGTCGCTGTAGGCGTACCACACCTTCTTATTCTTCTCCAGCTTATAAAGAGGCGGCTGTGCCAGATAGACATATCCCTCTTTGATCAAATTCGGCATAAACCGATAGAGGAAGGTCAATAGTAATGTACTGATATGTGCGCCGTCCACGTCCGCATCCGTCATAATGATAATCTTGTGATAACGTAGCTTCGATATATCAAAATCATCGTGGATTCCCGTACCAAATGCAGTGATCATCGCCTTGATCTCCGCATTGCCGTATATCTTATCAAGCCTTGCCTTTTCCACATTCAGGATCTTTCCACGAAGAGGCAGAATCGCCTGAGTAGCGCGGTCTCTGGCTGTCTTCGCTGAACCGCCTGCGGAATCTCCCTCTACGATATAGATCTCACAGTTTTCTGGATTCTTATCTGAACAATCTGCAAGCTTTCCTGGAAGAGACATACCGTCAAGTGCCGACTTCCTTCTTGTCAGATCTCTTGCTTTTCTAGCCGCTTCCCTGGCACGCTGCGCCATCACAGACTTTTCCACCGTCATCCTGGCAACCGATGGATTCTGCTCAAGATAGATTCCCAATTGTCTGCTCACGATACTGTCTACCGCACCCCGTGCTTCACTGTTCCCAAGCTTTTGCTTAGTCTGTCCCTCGAACTGCGGATCTTCGATCTTCACGCTGATGATCGCGGTAAGCCCTTCCCGGATGTCCTCGCCGGAAAGATTCGGCTCACTCTCCTTCAAAAGCTTATTCTTCCTTGCATAATCATTAAAAGTCTTTGTCAGGGCATTACGGAAGCCTACCACATGGGTTCCGCCCTCTGGAGTCGTAATATTGTTGACAAACCCATAAGTATTGTCGCTGTAGGAATCGTTGTGCTGCATGGCCACCTCCACCGCAACATTGTTCACCATTCCTTCGCAATAGATAACATCGCCGTAGAGCGCTGTCTTACTCCGGTTTAGATACTGGACAAATTCCTTGATCCCTCCTTCATAGTGGAAGGTCTTTTCTATCGGCTTCTCTTCCGGTCTTTCATCCCTGATAACGATCTTAAGACCTTTCGTCAGAAACGCCATCTCCCGGAACCTTTGTTTTAAGATATCATAATCAAAAATCGTCTCTTCAAATATTGCATCGTCAGGCATAAACGTGACTTTCGTGCCTGTCTTCTCCGCTTCACATTCTCCGGCAACGTGAAGCTTATCCATAACCTTTCCCCGCTCATAGCGCTGTTTATAGACCTTTCCATCCTTACAGATCTCAACCTCAAGCCAGTTAGAGAGGGCATTCACAACGGACGCACCCACTCCGTGAAGCCCGCCGGATACCTTGTAACCTCCTCCGCCGAATTTTCCGCCGGCATGAAGCACCGTAAATACGACCTCCACTGCGGGAAGCCCTGCTTTATGGTTGATCCCGATCGGGATTCCACGTCCATTATCAATAACAGTGACAGAATTATCTTTATTGATCGTGACGAAAATCGTATCACAGAATCCCGCCAATGCTTCATCAACAGAATTATCTACAATCTCATACACCAGATGGTGAAGGCCTCTAAGCGACGTACTTCCAATATACATACCCGGACGTTTTCTTACCGCTTCCAGACCTTCCAATATCTGAATCTCATCGGCACCGTATTCATGCTGTACTTTTTCTGTACTCATTCAAATCCTCCTAATTCTCTTTTGCCACCTGCCCGTTCTGGACATGGAACACTTTATTAACTGAAAATCTATGATTTACAAAATCCTCAACACCCGTACAGGTGATCAGAGTCTGTATATCATTAATACTGTCTAATAGATAGTTTTGCCTGTGTTTATCAAGTTCAGACAAGACATCGTCAAGTAATAATACCGGCGTGTCATGAATTGTCCGCTTTACCAGTTCTATTTCCGACAGTTTTAAAGAAAGAGCCGCGGTTCTCTGCTGTCCCTGCGAGCCAAACCTGCGGATATCCAAATTGCCTGACATAATACAGATATCGTCCCTGTGAGGTCCTACAGATGTACTCTTTATCCTTATATCCTTCTCTCTGTTCCTCTCTACCGCCTGTTCAAGCGCCAATTTTCCATTGCTTGGCTCATAGACGATCTGTATCTCTTCTTTATCGCCTGTCAATTTTTTATGTACAGATGATACGATCCTGTTCATATCATCAACGAACTGTTTTCTTCTCTCTATCAGCTTATTCCCATATTGTACTAATTGGAGCTCCCATATTTCAAGTGTATCCATGCAATTTTTTCTATTTTCATTACTGATTTCTTTCAGCAAATGATTCCTCTGATTCACAATACGGTTATAATTAGCCAGATTACTCAGATAGATCTTGTCTAGCTGGGATAATTCCAGATCAATAAATCTTCTTCTCTCGGAAGGACCGTTTTTTATGATGTTCAGATCCTCCGGCGAGAAAAATACAAAATTCACGATACCGAATAACTCACTCGCCTTGCGTATCGGCATCTTATTGATAGCTATTCCCTTAGGACTATTTCTTTTCAGATGAAGATCGATCTGGTAGTGGATTCCTTTTTTTTCTACGACCGTCTCTATATGAGACTCATCTCTCCCAAAGTTGATCAGTTCTTTATCCTTCGCTCCTCTGTGTGACTTCGTCGTACCTGAAAGATACGCTGCTTCAAGTATATTCGTTTTTCCCTGGGCATTGTCGCCGTAAAATATATTGGCTCCAGTGTCAAAGTCCAGATTTAACAGATCATAATTTCTGAAATTTTTTAATTTTAAGGATTTAATCTTCAATTTTGATCTGCTCTCCGTTAAACACAACAATATCTCCGGCATAAAGCTTTCGTCCCCGGCGCGTATCCGTCTCGCCGTTGACGCTCACCAGGCCTTCTAAGATCACGCTCTTGGCATCTGCCCCTGATTCTACAAGATTCGCTGCTTTCAGTGCCTGACCAAGCTTAATAAATTCATCTCTCAACTTTATCTCTGTCATATTGCCTCTCTTTCTGTACCGGAAAATCTGCCGGTACGGACACAGATTTCAAATCCAACCTGGATGTACTAGTGCCTGTCCTATACTGCCATATCTATGAAATCGCGTTAAAATTGACCGGAAGGATCAGGTAGATATAATTCTCCTCATCATCCTTGATAAAGCAAGGCGCCTTCGCACTCATCAGATACAGTGTGATCTCCTCGTCATCTATATTGCGCAGGGCATCCAAAAGAAACTTCGGATTAAAACCGATCATAAGATTTTTCCCCTCTTTGTTAATATAAATCTCCTCGTTCATAGAGCCTATCTGCGACTTGATCTTAAGCTCCATGATCTCATCGTTGATATTGATGATGATCGGCTTCTTATCCCCTTCCTTTACCAAAAGCGTAGCTCTGTCAATACAGTTCAAAAATTCTTTTTTATTGATCCTGACCTTAATCTCATGATCATTAGCGATCATCTGGTCGATCTTAAAATATTCGCCTTCAATCAGCCTTGACACAACGATAGTCTGGTCAAATTCAAAGACAATATGATTATCCGTATAAGAAATATTCACGATACTGTCCGCTTCTCCGGAAAGTATCTTACAGATCTCGTTCAGCGTCTTGCCGGGGACAATCAGTTTTTTATCGTTCGCCGCATCTTTGAGGGCAATCCTGCGGATAGATATTCTGTGTCCGTCCAAAGAAGCAACCCTTAGCATGTTATTGCTGATTTCAAACAGCTCTCCCGTCATCAGTTTGTTGCTCTCTGTATCCGATATGGAAAATATCGTCTGTCTTATTACTTCTTTCAAAGTAAACTGAGAAATTTCTATAGAATCCTGCTTTTCAATAGCCGGAAGGTAGGAGAACTCTTCTCCTGGCTTGCCGGAAATATCGAATTTCGCTTTTTCGCAAACGATCGTTGTCTGCAGGTTATCATCCGTGGTTATCGTGACATCATTCTCAGGAAGCTTACGGACGATCTCAGAAAATATCTTTGCATCAATCGCAATCATACCTCTGTCGATGATCTCACCTTCAACTTCAGTCTGTATTCCAAGCTCCATATCATTGGCAGTGAATTTAATAAGATCTGTAGTAGCGTCAATTAAAATACATTCAAGAATCGGCATCGTCGTTTTTGAAGGAACAGCTTTTGCAACAATGCTGACACCTTTTACAAGATTAGATTTACTGCATATGATTTTCATGTGTATAACTCCTTTCAGAAAGCGCGCATAGATAAATAAATGATTTAATTCCGTCTTATTCTTATTAGGGGCTGTGGAAAAGAGGAAAAGTCCTTTAAAGCCCCTGTTTGTCTGGATTTGCAGGTTTGATAATTATGTGAAATATACTCCCTTTTTCAGAAGGATAAAATTGGGATAACTTTCTATGGAAATCTTTATGTTTTCCTGTAAAAAGATTTTTCTATCGTTGTCCACAATTTTATTCACATCAAACAGGATTGATTTTTTTTCTTAATATAGAAAGCGTGTTGGAAAAGGATTCACTTTCACTTGCTTCCTTTTCTATCTTTTCAATTGCATATTTGACAGTTGAATGATCCTTTCCGCCGAGAACGACTCCCACAGCTTTCAGTGACGACTCTGTCATCGTACGTATGAGATACATGGCGATCTGGCGGGGATATGCAATCTCAGAATTTCTTTTATTACTTCTTAAGTCAGTTACAGTAACGTTAAAATGCTCGGATACGATATCAAGGATCAGCTCAGGAGTGACCTTCCGGTTATTTTCCGATGAGATGATATCCTTCAATGCTTCTGCTGCTAGGGTGATGTCGATCGGGCCTTCATTGTGGTTAAGCTTATAAAGGGCGATCAGTTTATTTAGTGAACCTTCCAGCTCACGGATGTTGGATTTCACATTAACAGCAATGTAGTCTAATACGTCGCGGGGAATCTTATATTTTTGAAGATGATCGATCTCGATTTTTTTCTGGAGTATGGCCATCCTCGTCTCATAGGCAGGTGAGGATATATCTGCGATCAGTCCCCACTCGAATCTGGTTCGCAGCCTCGCTTCAAGAGTTTCAATATCCTTGGGAGGCTTATCGCTGGATATGATGATCTGTTTTCCTGAAGTATGTAAGTGATTAAAGGTGTGGAAGAACTCTTCCTGCGTACTTTCTTTTCCTATAATAAACTGGATATCGTCGATCAGCAGGACATCGTTGCTCCTGTATTTGTTCCGGAACTTGGATATCTCAGACTCATCGCCTGCAGTCTTACCTTTTTTCAGTGCCTCGATCAGCTCGTTAGTAAAGGCTTCGCTGGTTACATACAGAACCTGTTTATTGGAATTTTTTTCCAGGATAAAATGGGCGATGGAATGCATAAGGTGGGTCTTTCCCAATCCTACTCCCCCGTATAGGAAGAGAGGGTTGTACACTTCTCCCGGTGATTCAGATACGGCAAGAGAAGCCGCATGGGCAAAGTTATTATTGCCTCCGACTACGAATGTGTCAAATGTATACTTTGGATTAAGCCCAGCCATCTCAGACAGTGACTTGTTTTTCCTTTTGTTGTCTGCCTCAATCGACATATTGCGGATTTCGCTTATCTTTTCATCATCTTCCGATATAAATACGACGTCGTATTCGATCCCGGTGATCTCTGCAATACAGACTTTAAAAGGGAGAAGATATTTTTTCTCGATGTACTCGACGCTGGCGTTCATATTCACCATAATATAGACAGTGTCGTCAATGACGTCGTATACTCTTAAAGGCTGTATCCATGTTGTGAATGACACGTTTGATAGTTCGTGTTCGGTTCTCAGATATTCGATAATGTCGGCCCATTTTTCCTCGACAATGTTCATATATATAACCCCTACTCTCTCTAAGACTTCTTATTATTTTACATCAAATTTCAGATTTAAGCAATTATTATTCATTGTGGAAAACTTTATTCTAAAAGAAAACGGCTTATTTTCATGAGATAAAAATAAAAAAATTTTTGAGCTAACAATATATCCACCTAATATCCACAAGTTATCCACAATTTGTGGATAACTTGTGGATATTAGGTGGATGAAAAAAAGAATAGAATGGAAAATTAGATTTGTTGAAGAAATTTAATGAGAAAAAGAAGGTTTTACTTGACGGACAAACAGTAATTTAATATAATTATTATTGATGTCTTATGGAAATACGTAGGGAATTTTCCTGATAAAATATAAGGAGGTGGATATCTATGAAGATGACATTTCAGCCTAAGAAAAGACAGCGAGCTAAAGTTCATGGTTTCAGATCTAGGATGAGTACTGCAGGCGGAAGAAAGGTACTTGCGAACAGAAGAGCTAAAGGAAGAAAAGTATTATCCGCTTAGGCCGCATATATGTGGCCTTTTCTTCTATTAAAATTAGGAGAATCAAGTTATGAAATATTCCGAATCATTAAAAAAATATTCAGACTTTGGATTGGTATACAAAGAAGGAAGATCGCTGGCCAATAAGTATCTGGTCATGTACGTCAGGGAGAATGGATTAGAAAAGAACAGATTAGGAATATCCGTAAGTAAAAAAGTAGGAAACAGTGTTGTCAGGCATCGCCTGACAAGACTGTTGAGAGAAATCTACAGACTGCAGGAAGATTGTTTCAGATGCGGGATTGATATCGTAGTTATTGTGAGAAACAGCGCAAAAGGAAAAAATTACCATGAGATAGAGAGCGCGCTAATCCATCTGGGAAATCTTCATAATATTATAGATTAGATATTGGGGTAATGGGGTGTGAAAAAGATACTGCTTGCATGTATAAGCTTTTACCGTAAGCATCTTTCTTCTATGAAGGGATATTCGTCCTGCAAATATTATCCGACATGCTCAACTTACGCACTTGAAGCGATTGAAAAGTATGGGGCGGCAAAGGGAGGATTTCTTGCAGTAAAACGTATATTGAGGTGCAATCCCTTTTCAAAGGGAGGATATGACCCTGTCCCGTAAGAAAAGATTACGATGGAGGAAAAGAGATGGCTTTTAGTTTATTGACAGCGGCAAACTGGCCGATCGTAGGGCAGCTTTGCTGGCTATTAGGTAAAGTGATGGACTTTATCTATACTATGTTGACGGATACCCTGGGCCTGGAGAACGGAGTCGTAGGGTTGTCCATTATCATTTACACGATCATCGTGTATACCTGTATGCTTCCTATGACTATTAACCAGCAGAGGACATCGAAGATGTCTTCGGTGATGAATCCGGAGATTCAGGCTATTCAAAAAAAATATAAGAATAAGAAGGATCAGGCTTCGATGATGAAGCAGCAGGAGGAGATCCAGCAGGTTTATGACAAGTACGGAACATCCATGATGGGCGGTTGTCTTCCGCTATTGATCCAGATGCCGTTTTTGTTCGCTTTATACCCGGTTATCTATAATATTGAAGCTTATGTTCCGGCGATCAAGTCAGCGCCGGATACGGTGCAGAGATTTTTGACGATCCCGAATCTTAAAGAGGCACCGATTCATATGATCCGGAACAGCGGTTCTTATTCTATATCTGCTGCTGCGATCATTGTTACAGCTATCCTGCTTCCAGTACTTTCGGGGGCGACGCAGATGCTCAATATCCGCCTTAACCAGGCAGTATCCGGACAGCAGCTTGATAAGGATAATCCGATGGCGGGAACGATGAAGACGATGAATACGACGATGCCGATGCTTTCCGTATTTATGGTATTTACGCTGCCCACCGGTATCGGTCTTTACTGGATTATCAGTGCAGTCGTACGTACTGTTCAGCAGATCGTAATAAATAAACATCTATCTAAGATGTCTGTTGAAGATCTGATTGAGAAGAATAAGGAAAAGGCGAAGCAGAAGGCGAAAAAGCGCGGAGAAAGAGCCGAGAGGATTAATGAGATGGCTCAGACGAACACAAGATCAATGAAAGATTCTGTGAACAGAAAGACAAGTACGATGTCTGAAAAGGAAAGAGAAGCGAAGGTAGAGCAGGCAAGGCAGAGAGCGAAAAATGCGAAGCCGGGAAGCCTTGCAGATAAAGCAAATATGGTTGATAGATTTAATAAGAATAATTAGGGGGCAATTATTATGGATTATATTACAGTATCTGCCAAGACACTTGATGATGCAATTACGGAAGCTTTAGTTCAGTTAGGGGTAACAAGTGATAAGTTGGATTATGAAGTAATTGAAAAAGGAAGTGCCGGATTTTTCGGAATCGGTATGAAACAGGCTGTAATTAAGGCACGAAGGAAAAAGGAAGAGAAAGTAAAGGAAGAGATTAAGGAAACAGAAGAAAAGAGTACTGAAGTAAAAGAGACAAAGCGGGCGGAAGATAAGCCTGTGAAGGACAGAGTTGTTAAGGAAAGACCAGAAAGATACCAGAAAAAGGATAATCGGAAATATAACAAAAAAGATAACCGCAAGGATGGCCGCAGGGAGACGAGGAAAGAAAAGAAGAAGTAAAGGAAGAAATGAAGGCTCCGGAGAAGAAGGAGATTGTGCTTGTTCCCGTTGAGGAGACTACGGTTGCTACTTGTAAGAAATTTATCGAAGATGTTCTTGCATGTATTGATATGAAGGAAGTGGAAGTAACTACAAGGATTGATGATGAAGGTGCTCTGAGTATCAACATGGACGGTCCGGATATGGGGCTGCTGATCGGAAAGCGCGGGCAGACCTTGGATTCTCTCCAATATCTGACTAACCGTGTCGCCAATAAGATGCAGGACGGATATGTGAGAGTTAAGCTGGATACAGAGGATTACCGGAGAAGAAGAAAGCAGACACTTGAAAACCTTGCTAAGAACATTGCGAGTAAGGTGAAGAGAACACGCAGGAATGTATCGCTTGAGCCAATGAATCCATATGAGAGAAGAATTATCCATTCCGTGCTTCAGTCTGACCCGGCTGTATCTACTCACAGTGAGGGTGAAGAGCCGTACAGGAGAGTAGTGGTGACTTTAGTGCGCAATAGATAACAGATGGTTTGAAAAACAGGGGTTGTGATTGCCTCTGTTTTTTTAAAAGATATTTTTGGAGGATAAGATGAACGGGCAATATTCAGATACAATAGCTGCGATATCTACCGCCCTGGGCAGCTCCGGGATCGGGATCGTGCGGATGACGGGAGAAGAAGCATTTGACATTGCAGATAAAGTATATGTTGGAAAAAAGAATAAGCGGCTTGCAAAACAGAAGTCTCATACGATTCATTACGGATATATCGAGGATGAGGGCAGGACCATCGATGAGGTTCTGGTGATGCTGATGAAGGGCCCGCGCAGTTATACTGGTGAAGATACAGTGGAGATTAACTGCCACGGCGGTGTATATGTGGTAAAAAAGGTTCTGGAGGTATTGATCAAGAACGGCGCAAGGCCAGCAGATCCAGGAGAATTTACAAAACGTGCATACCTAAACGGAAGGTTGGATCTGTCTCAGGCAGAGGCGGTAGGCGATCTTATATCTTCGCAGAATGAATATGCACGCCAAAGCTCGGTGAGTCAGTTGAAGGGCAGCATAAAGAAGAAGATAGACGAGATAAGAAAGGAGATTATCTATCATACCGCTTTTATCGAGACGGCTCTTGACGACCCGGAGCATATCAGTGTGGACGGATATGGGGAGAAGCTAAAGGAATCTGTGGATAAGCTTCTTTCAGAAATACAGCGTCTTCTTAGCACTTGTGAAGACGGAAGGATCATTAAAGAAGGTATCCAGACCGCAATTGTCGGAAAGCCTAACGCAGGAAAGTCCTCTCTTCTTAATGCATTTCTGAGAGAAGAACGGGCAATAGTGACAGATATTGCAGGGACTACCAGGGATGTTCTTGAGGAGCATATTAATCTGCAGGGAATATCGCTGAATATTATGGATACGGCCGGAATCCATAGTACGGAAGATGTCGTGGAGAGAATCGGTGTTAACAGGGCGAGAAGTATTATCGACAAAGCTGATCTTATCTTATTTGTTATGGACGCTTCCTGCCCTCTGGATGATAATGACCGGGACATCCTTGAAATGATCCAGAAAAAGAAGTCTTTGATTTTGTTAAATAAATCTGATTTGGATCAGATCATTACAAAAGAGGATGTAGTGAATGAATTGGAACTTGCAAAAAATAGTAAATCTAGTATAAAAAGTGAATTGAATTATGCAAAAAAATCAGCGATAATAGAGATATCTGCAAAGGAGCAGAAAGGAATTGACCGGCTGGAGGAGAAGATAAAAGAGATGTTTTTTGAAGGAGAAATCTCTTTTAATGATGAAATATATATTACAAATGTAAGACATAAAGTGGCATTAGTAAGCGCATATGAATCTTTAAGTAAGGTAAATGAAAGTATCGAGATGAATATGCCGGAGGATTTTTATTCTATAGATTTAATGGATGCGTATGAATCATTGGGAAATATTACTGGTGAGACGATAGGAGAGGATTTGGTCAATGAAATATTCAGCAAATTCTGTATGGGTAAATAAGGATAAATATGATGTGGTTGTTATCGGTGCAGGTCATGCGGGCTGTGAGGCAGCTCTTGCCTGTGCAAGGCTTGGACACAGGACGATAGTTTTTACTGTAAGTGTAGACAGTATCGCTCTTATGCCCTGCAATCCGAATATCGGGGGAAGCTCGAAAGGACACCTGGTGCGGGAGATTGATGCATTGGGTGGTGAGATGGGGAAGGTGATCGACCGTACCTTTATTCAGTCTAAAATGCTCAATAAATCGAAAGGCCCCGCTGTTCATTCTCTTCGTGCGCAGGCAGACAAAGCTTTCTACAGCCGTACTATGAGACAGGTGATGGAGGATGAAAAAAACCTTGAGATAAAGCAGACGGAGGTCGTAAAGATACTCGCGGAGGATAACCGCGTAACCGGAGTTCAGACATTGTCCGGGGCAATATATCATTGTCAGGTAGTCATTCTATGTACAGGGACGTATTTGAACGCCAGATGTATATATGGAGATGTGAGTACTTATACTGGGCCAAATGGTCTTCAGGCGGCAAATTATCTTACGGACAGCCTGAAAGAGCTTGGAATCAGGATGTATCGTTTTAAAACGGGAACTCCTGCCAGGATAGATAAGAAAACAGTTGATTTTACTAAGATGGAAGAGCAGTTTGGCGACGAGAGAGTCGTCCCATTTTCTTTTTCCACTGACCCGGAGGATGTACAGATTGATCAGGTGTCCTGCTGGCTGACCTATACGAATGAGCAGACTCATGACATTATTAGAAAGAATCTCGACCGTTCCCCTTTGTTTTCCGGGAGAATCGAAGGAACAGGGCCGAGATATTGTCCGTCTATCGAAGATAAGGTAGTGAAGTTTGCAGATAAGAACCGTCATCAAGTATTTATCGAGCCAGAGGGGTTAGAGACTAATGAGATGTATATCGGCGGAATGTCCAGTTCTTTGCCGGAGGATGTCCAATATGAGATGTACCGGACGGTTCCGGGACTAGAAAAAGTGCGGATCGTCAGAAACGCGTATGCAATCGAATATGATTGTATTGATGCCAGGCAGTTGAAGGCGTCTCTTGAATTTAGAAGCATCGAAGGATTATTCAGCGGCGGGCAGTTCAATGGCAGTTCAGGGTATGAGGAAGCGGCGGCGCAGGGATTGATCGCAGGAATCAATGCTTCAAGAAAGATTGATAATCTTCCTCCAGTTATACTTGACCGGTCGGAAGCTTATATCGGAGTTCTTATCGATGATTTGGTGATGAAGGAAAGTCATGAGCCATACCGGATGATGACATCAAGGGCAGAGTATCGTCTGCTGCTGCGTCAGGATAACGCGGATCAGAGATTGAGTGAGCGGGGATATGAGATCGGTCTTATCTCTAAGGAAAGATATGACCGGCTCAAGTTCAAAGAAAGGCTGATCCGGGAAGAAATAAAAAGACTTGAGCGTGTGACAGTAGGGACAACGGAAGAAGTGCAGAAATTATTAGAAAAATATGGGAGTACGCCTCTCGTATCTGGAACAACGATGATGGAGCTAATCAGACGCCCTGAGTTGTCTTATGAATTGTTAAAATGTATTGATCCAAAGAGACCGGAACTTCCGGCAGAGTTTGTGTATGAAGTATCTGAGCAGATTAATATTGCGATTAAATATGACGGATACATTAAGCGCCAAAAAAAGCAGGTTGAGCATTTTAAAAAGCTTGAGAATAAAAAAATTCCAGAAGATATGAACTATGATCAGGTGAAGAGCTTAAGAATTGAAGCTATGCAAAAGCTTAAGGAATATCGTCCGGCGTCAATCGGACAGGCTTCAAGAATATCCGGTGTTTCTCCGGCGGATATATCAGTACTTTTAGTGTATCTTGAGGAAATCATAAGAACAAACCATCGGGATGAGTAAGAGGTGTATATGAATAAAGATATATTTTTGCGGGAAGAGATAAAAAAAATCGGCATAGAGTTGGACGATGCGCAGGCAGAACAGTTTTTGATATATTTTGGATTGCTTACAGAGTGGAACAGCGTGATGAATCTTACGGCCATAACGGATTATAAAGAAGTCGTGCAAAAGCATTTTGTGGATAGTCTTTCAATGGTAAAGGCTATCAGCATGGAGAAACTGCAAAACGACAGTTTATCTGTGATCGATATTGGTACAGGGGCTGGATTTCCTGGAATTCCGTTGAAAATCATATTTCCGGGTTTGAGAGTAACTTTGCTGGATTCGCTTAATAAGAGAATTAATTTTTTGAATACAGTAATAGAAAGCTTGGATTTAAAGAATATTGTAGCTATCCATGGAAGAGCAGAAGATTATGCGAGACAAAAGGAATACAGGGAGAAATTCGATTTGTGTGTATCGAGGGCAGTGGCTAATCTTTCAACTTTATCTGAATATTGCTTGCCATATGTTATAAAAAATGGATATTTTATTTCTTATAAATCGGAAGATATAGAGCAGGAGATAGAAGAATCAAAAAAAGCAGTTAAAATACTTGGTGGAGAGATAAGTGAAGTCGTCAAGTTCAGTTTACCAGATACGGATATAAAAAGAGCTATTGTAAAAATAAAAAAGAAAGATTTAATAAATAAAAAATATCCGCGCAAGGCCGGAATGCCCTCGAAGGAACCTCTTAGATAAATAAGAGGTTCCTTTAATGTTTCACGTGAAACATTTTACAGCAAAAATTTCGTCTGTGGTTTAATATCTTACTTGAGTTGTTCTCAAGATATAACTGATTTGCTAATTACCGTGATTACATCACTTGACAATATCACTACCACTACAATATTATATTATATTATATTATACTGTACTGCACTACAGAAACCATACCATATCATACTTTCAAATCACCACGTTTAGCTGCTAAGAAGACTAAAAAAGATTTAGTTCTATTTGGGTGAAAATGAATGATTATTATATTAATGCAGAAGCATAATCGTTTTGAGTCGAATTCTCTTGTGCAAATTTATTTCAAATTATGCATTTTATATACCACAATATATCGAATATAACTAGACAAGTAATCACACTATTTTATGATATAAAAAAGGGATAATGCATATCAAAGAAATATATTTCACAATAAAAGCAGATGAAAAAGTAAAATATACTTCAAATTGTAAAAAAAATGTTTCACGTGAAACATTTTGTGGATATATAGAAGGAAAAGTGTTATACTAGTAATACACGAAAAGAAAGGTGATTAATATGGGAAAAATAATAGCTATCGCTAATCAAAAGGGCGGTGTTGGAAAGACTACTACAGCTATTAATTTATCTGCATGTCTGGCTGAAAAAGGGAAGAAAGTCCTTTCGGTAGATATGGATCCGCAGGGGAATATGACAAGCGGACTCGGATTAGATAAGAACTCTGTAGAAAAGACGATTTATGATTTAATAATCGGTGAGATAAATATTGCTGATGCAGTAAAAAAGGATATTCACGAAAATCTGGATATTATACCAACCAGCATTGATTTGTCTGGCGCTGAGATTGAATTGCTAGATGAAGAAAATAAAGAATATATTCTGAAAAATGCTCTGTATAAAGTGAAAGATGATTATGACTTTATCATCATCGATTGTCCGCCGTCTTTGAGTATGCTTACGATCAATGCAATGACTACTGCAGATTCTGTTCTTGTCCCAATTCAGTGTGAATATTACGCACTTGAAGGATTGAGCCAATTAATACATACTGTAGAGCTTGTAAGAGACAGGCTGAATGAGAATCTTAAAATAGAAGGCGTCGTATTTACGATGTATGATGCCAGAACCAATCTTTCCCTTCAGGTTGTGGAAAATGTAAAGGATAATTTAGAACAGAATATTTATAAAACTATTATTCCGAGAAACATAAGACTTGCAGAAGCGCCGAGCTACGGAATGCCAATTAATCATTATGATGTCAAATCAGCAGGGGCAGAAAGTTATATGAGATTAGCAGATGAAGTAATATCTCAAGGGTAGAATTAAAGGAGGGGTAAGAATGGCCGTCAGGAAAAAGGGGCTTGGCAAAGGCTTGGACAGTTTGATACCTGATCATAAGCCTGGAAAGACGAATCAGACAGAAGCGGTCCTGAAATCGCTGGAAAACAGTGATGTTCAGATGGAATCACAATCCGGGGAACAAATGATAAATATTAATAAAGTAGAGCCAAACAGAGAGCAGCCGCGTAAAAAGTTTGAAGAAGATGCTCTGATGGAATTATCAGATTCAATTAAACAGTTCGGCGTACTCCAGCCGCTTCTTGTAAGAAAGAGAAAAGATTATTATGAGATCATAGCCGGCGAGCGGAGATGGCGGGCCGCAAAGATGGCAGGAATCAAAGAAATTCCTGTGATTATTAAAGATTATACAGAACAGGAAATTATCGAAATCGGGTTGATTGAAAATATACAGAGAGAAAACCTGAATCCGATCGAAGAAGCAGCGGCATATAAAAGACTGTTGGAGGAATTTAATCTGAAACAGGATGAAGTAGCCGAACGTGTGTCGAAGAGCCGAACGGCAGTTACAAATTCTATGCGTCTGCTGAAGCTATGCGATAAAGTACAGCAGATGGTTATTGACGATATGATTTCTACCGGACATGCCAGGGCTCTTCTTGCTATCGAAGATGCGGAAGCGCAACACGAACTGGCAGTAAGGATATTTGATGAGAAGCTAAGTGTAAGAGACGTAGAAAAGCTTGTAAAGGAGATAAAAAATCCAAAACAGCCAAAAGTAAAAAAAATAATTGAAAATGAATTCCTGTATAATGATCTTGCCAATAAAATGAAAGATATCATGGGAACAAAGGTTAATATATCATCAAAAGGGAATGGAAAAGGGAAGATAGAGATAGAATATTATTCAGACGACGAATTAGAACGAGTGTTCGATATGATTATGAGTCTTGGAAGGGGAGAATAAGTCTATATGGAAAGCAGGATATTAAATGCATTAGGGATAGACCCCGCATTTATTTTTATATTTATGCTTGCATTATTTATCATATTATTTATATTATATGTAAATGTGACTGTAAAATATAACCGGCTGAAAGGCAGCTACCAGACGTTTATGCGTGGGAAAGATGGGAAAAGCTTAGAAGAGAGTATGATGGAAAGATTTCAGGAAGCAGAGACAATTATAAAGGTCACAAAGCAGAACCGTGCTGATATCCGCGATATGAGAAAAGTTCTGGATCAGAATTTTCAGAAGGTCGGAATCGTAAAGTACGATGCCTTCAACGAGATGGGCGGAAAACTGAGCTTTGCTGTTGCTATGCTGGACGGAAAAAATAATGGATGGATCATGAATGCCATGCATAGTCGTGAAGGATGCTATACTTATGTGAAAGAGATTGTAAATGCAGAAAGCTACGTGGAATTAGCAGAGGAAGAGGCTGAAGCATTGGACAAGGCAATCTTTTCAGATATATATAATAAAGAATCATAATAAAGGAAAAGCAGGAGGAAAAGAGATGTTAGATATAAGATTTGTTAGGAATAACCCGGATGCAGTAAAGGAAAATATCAGAAAAAAATTCCAGGATGATAAACTTCCGCTGGTAGATGAGGTATTAGAACTGGATAAGAGGAATAGAGATATTAAGCAGGAGGTAGAAGCACTGCGCGCTGACCGGAATAAGATTTCCAAACAGATCGGTTCATGTATGGCGCAGGGAAAGAAGGAAGAGGCAGAGGAGCTTAAGAAAAAAGTGCAGGCAAATGCCGATCGTGTAGAGAACCTTTCTTCCGAGGAAAAAGAAGTGGAAGAAAAGATTAAAAAGATTATGATGACAATACCGAATATCATCGACTCGTCTGTGCCGATCGGAAAGGATGACAGCGAGAATGTAGAAATTGAAAAGTTTGGTGAGCCTGTTGTTCCTGACTATGATATTCCTTACCACACGGAGATTATGGAAAGCTTCAAAGGTATTGACCTTGAGAGCGCAGGAAGAGTTGCAGGGAATGGATTCTATTATCTGATGGGCGATATTGCAAGGCTTCACTCCGCAGTGATCACCTATGCTCGCGATTTTATGATCAACAGAGGATTTACTTATTGCATCCCGCCGTTTATGATCCGCAGCAATGTTGTGACAGGTGTAATGAGCTTTGCAGAAATGGATGCGATGATGTACAAGATCGAAGGCGAGGATCTGTATCTGATCGGAACAAGCGAACATTCTATGATCGGAAAATTTATTGACAATATGCTGAATGAAGATCAGCTTCCACAGACATTGACCAGCTATTCTCCGTGCTTCCGTAAGGAAAAAGGGGCTCATGGTATCGAGGAGAGAGGTGTATACCGTATCCATCAGTTTGAAAAACAGGAGATGATCGTCGTATGCAAGCCAGAGGAAAGTCCTTACTGGTATGATCAGTTGTGGAAGAATACAGTGGATCTGTTCCGCTCCCTTGACATCCCGGTCCGCACTCTGGAGTGTTGTTCGGGAGACTTGGCAGACTTAAAAGTGAAGTCCTGTGATGTTGAAGCATGGTCACCAAGACAGAAGAAATATTTTGAAGTAGGAAGTTGCTCTAACTTAAGCGACGCGCAGGCAAGGAGACTTGGAATCCGCGTAAAAGGGGCGGACGGAAGCAAATATTTTGCACACACACTGAATAATACAGTAGTAGCTCCTCCGAGAATGCTGATCGCTTTCCTGGAAAATAATCTTCAGGCTGATGGAAGTGTAAGAATTCCTGAGATTCTGCGTCCGTACATGGGCGGAATGACTGAAATTAAGAGGAAATAATTATGAATCAATACCTGACAGCCATTGGATTTGGCGATATAGAATCAAAAAAAGAATTATACGAAATCCTGACTCAGGTAGAACAAAAATTTACACATCACGAATTGATCTTACAGGATGAGGAGATGGATTTCTGTGAATTCCGAAAAGAATATAGTGAAGGAATCGGAATCTCTTTGTTCGGTGATATGGACGTGAATTCACATTTTGAAAAGTTATATTACCTTCCTTATTTTACCGGGAAAGGGATTACGTCGTACGCAGATGTAGGTATAGAACGTCGGAGTGACAGGGAGGCATATATTGGAATATGCGAGGATTCCAAGATTGCGATCAACCTGATCTTTCATGTTCAGAATACGTTGGAATATCTTAAGATCTGCCAGCTCAGCAGACAGAGCAGGGTACAGTATATGTCTGTTACTCTGTCTGCGCTGAGCAATGAGGGGATGATTCTTTTTCCGGTGTCGAAGAGCAAGAATCAGGAAAGACAGCAGAAAGAGGATGTAAATAACCGGATGAAACTGGTGAATGCTGCGAAGGCGGGAGATCCTGCCGCGATCGAAAGTCTGACTCTGGATGATATTGATACATATTCAAAAGTATCCAGGAGATTGGTCACGGAAGACATTTTCAGCATCGTTGATACCAGTATCATGCCCTTCGGGATTGAGTGCGACAAGTATTCAATCCTTGGTACGATCTTAGAATATAGAACGACGGTGAACAGTGTCACGAAAGAAGAGCTCTACATTATGGATCTGGAAGTGAATGACCTGAGGTTTTCACTCTGCGTCCCGAAAGCGAGAGTAGTCGGAGAGCCGGCCAACGGACGGAGATTCAAGGGAAATATATGGCTGCAGGGAAAGATTAATTTTGAATAAGAGTATTCATTACGCCGGTGCTCCATTTGATGAAAGTCGCATTTGTGGATTTGGTTTATAGGTGTATGGAGCATTGGTGCGGATATTGTTAAAATATCATTACTGATTATAAGTTTGTGCATTTGATGTAAAATGTGAGAAGATGATATGGAAATGATAATATATTGTTGCCGGAGGAAACTTTAAATGAATCTGAGAAGGTTACGGTGAACGGAGCGAAAGGGAAAGCAGTTTTGATACTTAAAAATCTGAAAAAACTTGCTAAAAAAACTTACGGTTTTCAGCTTGATTTTTTACGTGGTTAGTGGTAAAATATATAAACATGGATATCGCTATAGTTCAGCTGGATAGAGCGACCGCCTCCTAAGTGGGTGCTCGTTCAAAACAAAAACTGCATAATTTGTTTATAATGGTTGAATAAAACCGTTATAATATACACAAGTTCCTGTAGCTCAGTAGGATAGAGCGATTGCCTCCTAAGCAATAGGCCGCTGGTTCGACTCCAGTCAGGAACGTGAAAACGCCGTAAACGTAAGGTTTGCGGCGTTTTTTAACAGAACAGATTATTTCTTTATTCATGCAAAATAGCGAATGCATAAAAAATCATGTTTGCTAATATGGAAACGAACCATAACGCCGTAGTTTGCTAATAAAATCAGCACCTCTGCTAATAGGAGAATTAGCAGGTTTTCCTGCTAATAAGTTATTGAACTAATAACTGGGCCAATGTAGTTGCTAATTCCGGAGAGTCTTTTAACTTTTTAATCAAAATATTCAGATCAATATCACCGGAATTTGTCTGTGCATCCGAAGCTGGCGGCCCAGATTTGCGTAAATCGGGATTTTTGTAAAAAGCAGCTTCAAACTTCTGAGCGTTTACTTTTCTGTCCTCATCCAGAATATGGGAATAAATTTCTGTGATCATATCCGTCTGTGCATGCCCAGTATCTCCTTGCGTAGCCTTAATATCACCATGGTTTAATTTCAGTTTATAAGTCGTACTGGAATGGCGCAGTGAATGGAATACTACGTTTGGCAGCTTTGCCCTAGTACGAAGTTCCTCAAAAGATTTCAAAAGAACTCTGCCTTCACAGGGACGTCCATTCTGAAGAGCCACAACAAGATTGAAATCCTGATATTCATTGCCAAGGAATTCTTTTAGCTCATCCTGATGCTTTTTCCAGTCTCTCAATATATAAGCAAGAGTTTTTGGAATCCATACGCGGCGGATACTGCTGTCGGTCTTTGGCTTCTTTAAGACAACCCTTGTGGATGTATTTGGCATCAGCGGCGGAAAGATAAAGTAGATATCCTTTTTATCAAGAATCTCAATTGTCCGTTTCGATACTCTTAACAATTCTTTTTGAATATCTATATAAGTGTTGTCAGCTTTGATGTCTTCATCCGAAATATGCACCATATCCCAGGTCAGGCCAAGAATCTCCCCTTCTCTCATAGAACATGCAAAAGAAAGATTCATTGCAACATACAACTTTCCGTCTCTGCATTCATCGAGTGCTTTGGAAATAGTTTCCGCATCCCATATATCACGCTTTTTATACTTTATTTTGGGTAATGCATCTGAAAGCTCAAAAGGATTCTTTCCTACAAGCTCCCATTTCACCGCTTGCCTGAAAGCACAGGATAACAGCTTGAATATCCGTTCAATCGTTTGTGGTGGCAAATATTCACTTCTAGGCTGCTTATTTTGTACCATTACAGGTTTTGTCTTTTTAAGCGTGTTATAGTACTGATCTACAAATTTCCGATTGATATTCTGAATTGGAGTCTTTCCAATAATAGGGGTGATATAATTACCGATCAGTGACACATTATTGTCATATGTGCTTATGCTCCATTTCTTCTCACCATATAAATTTACGAAGTCATATAGAAAATCTTCCAGTGTTTGTGATGTAGGAGCAACAAAAACCCCCTGTTCCTGCTGGTTCTCAATCTCGATCTTCCGTTTGTTGGCATCCTTACGGTTTGTAAAGGTTTCCCATTTTTGCTTTTTTTCGCCGAATTCGGTTTCATAGTAGTAAACAACCGAATAATTTTTCTTACGCTTGATAATTGTAGCCATACGTTTTCTCCTTTTTATTGTGCTCCGCTATTCAGCCAGTCCTCAAAGGATCTCTTATTTATCCGTATGATTCTGCCGATTCGTTTTGAGATAAAGCAGTTTTCTTCACATAATTTGTATGCTAATTTTTTGCTTATACCTAAAATGACGGCAATTTCTTGTACGGAGTAGGTCGTTGATCCTCCTGGATGTACAGCAGATGTTTCTTGATTAGAATTTGCTGTCATATGTACTCCTTTCTTTTGACAGTATAGGTAACGTATAGCCAAAACTCCTCATATTTCTATTATACGTCCCTTTTGCTGCCTTGTAAATTTCAAATTAATAATGTTGTTGATCTCCCAGAAGCCAGTTTCTATGCCCTTTCCGGCCACGTAGTAGGCGTTACTGTGTAATCATTAAGCTGTAGGCGTGCGTCAATGCATACTATCTACAGCACCCGGTATCAATCTCCTGAAAGATGTATGAAATTGTCAAGGTACGTGAAAGTACAAATAATCTTTGATTATTTGTCCATCTATATAAGTAGTGACTGCTGATTAAGTCTTAAATGCTTGATTTTACTGATTTTTCTTTCAATTAGGCGTATAATAAATGCAAGGTAATGAACCATTGGAATTCGTTTTTCATGCAGATAACCTTATAAAATATACTTGCAGAGGAGTTAAAATGCCATGTACAGACCGCTTGATAAATTGCA
>CAJTDK010000029.1 GCA_910575105.1 Lachnospiraceae bacterium | reverse complement strand
GGTGCAGATATGCAGTTGCCCTGTCAAGCGGTACTGCTGCCCTGCATCTGGCTGTCCGTCTGGCGGGGGAAAGGCTGTACGGCCAGACAGAGACAGGAAAAGGAGCGCTTAGCGGGCATAAGGTGTTCTGTTCGGATATGACATTTTCGGCAACCTTAAATCCGGTCGTCTATGAAGGCGGGGTGCCGGTGTTCATCGATACGGAATACGATTCCTGGAATATGGATCCGGCAGCGCTTGAGAAAGCTTTTGCGCTGTACCCGGATGTGAGGCTGATCGTCGTGGCGCACCTTTACGGGACGCCCGGGAAGATCGATGAGATCAAAGCCATCGCAAAAAGATATGATGCACTTATCGTAGAGGATGCCGCGGAGAGTCTGGGAGCTGCATATAAGGGACAGCAGACAGGGACATTCGGGGATTACGGGTGTATTTCATTTAATGGGAATAAGATCATCACCGGAAGCTCCGGGGGATGTTTTTTGACGGATGATCTGGCGGATGCCAATAAGGTCAGGAAATGGAGTACCCAGTCCCGGGAGAATGCGGTGTGGTACCAGCATGAGGAGATCGGGTTTAACTACCGGATGTCTAATGTGATCGCTGGCGTAGTCAGAGGACAGCTCCCGTATCTTGAGGAGCATATGGCGCAGAAGAAAGCGATATATGAGCGGTATAAAGAGGGGTTACGGGGTCTGCCGGTGAGGATGAATCCTATCCCTGAAGGGTGTGAGCCTAATTACTGGCTGAGCTGTATGACCATTGACCCGGAAGCAATGTGCAGGCAGGTGCGCGGGGAATGCGAAGCGCTGTATGTACCTGAGAGTGGGAAGAGTTGTCCGACGGAGATCCTGGAGGCTTTGGTCTCGGTCAATGCAGAGGGGCGCCCGATCTGGAAGCCGATGCATATGCAGCCTGTGTACCGGATGAATGGGTTTGTTACCAGGAATGGGAATGGCCGGGCAGGGAGTGATGCTTATATTGGAGGCGGAGTATTGGGGAAGGATGGTAAGTTGTTGGATGTGGGGATGGATATCTTTCAGCGGGGATTATGTCTTCCATCTGATAACAAGATGACAATTGAGCAACAAGGGAAGGTTATTAAAATGATTAGGAATTGTTTCAAATAATTTATTTGTATAAATATAGGGGCAAAAAATGAAAAAACATAAACCATATGGAATCTATGAAGCTTTTATAAAACGACCTATGGATTTTCTGATTTCCCTATTAGCTATAATTTGCCTTTTTTGGCTTTATATAATAGTAGCTATCCTTGTAAGAATTAATCTTGGCACACCTATTATATTCAAACAAGAGCGTCCAGGGAAAAACGAAAAGATTTTTAAGTTATATAAATTTAGAACCATGACAGATGAAAGAAATGAAAAGGGAGAACTTCTTCCTGATAATGTCAGATTAACGAAATTAGGAAAAGTTCTTCGTGCTACATCTTTAGATGAGTTGCCAGAGTTGATAAACATTATTAAAGGTGATATGTCCATTGTTGGCCCTAGGCCATTATTGGTATGTTATCTTCCTTATTATACAGAAAAAGAAAAAAGTCGTCATGATATACGTCCTGGATTGACTGGTTTATCACAGATTCATGGCAGAAATTATACATCTTGGGAAGAAAGATTTTTGTTTGATTTATCATATGTTAATAAAATCACATTTATGAGAGATTTAAAAATTATTATCAGTACGTTAAAAATAGTGTTTTTACGATCAGGTGTAGTTGATAGAACACAAATCTATTCTGATGAAAGTGGTAATTTGTTTGTTGATGTAAATGGAGTTAAACATAAATATCCAAAACCCTTAAATGTAGAAAGGAAAAATTATTAATGAAAAAAGTTATTGTTTTTGGAGCATCTGGTGAAACAGGAAGGTATTTTATTGATTACTTTCTTGAGCACGATGTGAATCGTGAATATGAAATTATTGCTGTAGGAAATCGGAAAACTACATTTTTTGAGAAATATTTTCACATTTCATATATTTCAATGAATATTGTTGAAAAAAATGATTTTTTTAAGCTTCCAAGAGAAAGTGTATATGCGGTTGTAGATTTGGCTGGGTATATGCCAGCAAGAAGTGATGGCGATTATATAGATAAAATGCTAAATGTAAATCTTATGGGAACAGTAAATATATTAAATTATTGTGTTGAAGTCAAAGCTGACAGAATTCTTTTTGCGCAAAGTTTTGGTGATATATTACCTCATGCGTCTAATTATCCAACTTTGACAGTGAATATGCCCAGAACATTTTCATATAATTCTGACCATACAGTATATTTGATTGCAAAATGTGCTGCAGTAGACTTAATTGAGTATTATCATCAGCATTATGGACTTAAAAAATTTATTTTCAGATTACCTACGATTTATCTTTATGCAAAAGAGCGTTATTTCTATCGCGATGGAAAAAGGAGTACATTGTGGTATCGAGTTTTAATTGATAAGGCAATAGCTGGAGAAGATATGGAGATTTGGGGAGATCCGACTAAAGTAAAAGATATGGTTTATGTGAAAGATTTTGCTCAATTGTTATTTCTTGGCATAAAAGTCGATCGAAATGAAGGCTTTTACAATGTGGGAACAGGAGTAGGGACATCACTTGAAGATCAGATAAAAATTATGGCAAATATTCTTGGTGGCGAAAAAAAATCAAAGATATCATTTTTATCGGATATGCCGAATACAGGCGAGTACATTATGGATATAAATCCTGCTATTAAGGAGTTAGGCTATAAACCACAATACGACTATAAAAGCTTTCTTCTTGATTATAAAAAGGAATTAGAACTTGGGCGATTTGATGAACTATAAAAAGAATTGGAGTAGGATATGCTACAAGTTTTGAGTATTGAACAATCTGAACAATGGGATAAAATCGTTCGGTCATTTAAAGAATATGACGTTTATTGGCTTAGTGGATATGTTAAAGCATTTAAACTTCATGGAGATGGAAATCCTCAATTGTATTATTTTGAAGATTCTAGATGCAGAGGGATTAATGTAATTATGAAGCGAGATATCGCTAAAGATGATAGATTTAAAGGAAAAATATCTGAGGATAGATATTGGGATATAATTTCCCCTTATGGTTACGGTGGTTGGCTTATTGAAGGAAATGAAACAAAACAACTTTTTGATGAATATGAACAATATTGTAAAAAAAATAGAATCATATGCGAATTTGTCAGATTTCATCCAATATTGAAAAACCATAACTATTGCGGAGAAAGTTACCATATTATAGCATTAGGGAATACAGTTTCATTGGATTTATCAACGCCAGAGATTATTTGGAATAATTTTACAAGCAAAAATCGGAACATGATACGGAAGGCAAAAAAAAATAAAATAAAAGTATATATGGCAAGAAATCCAGATATATACAAAATTTTCAGAAATATTTATAACGAGACAATGGAAAGGGATAAAGCTGAGGATTATTACTATTTTGAAGAAGTATTCTACGAAAGTATATTAGAGGATCTTCCGCAAAATGCTCAAGTATTCTACGCAGAATATGATGGAAAAATTATTGCAGCATCAATTGTTTTAGTTGCGAATGGCAAAATGAATTATCATCTATCAGGTTCAATTAAACAATATTCCAGTTTAGCTCCAACCAATCTTATATTATATGAAATGGCACTTTGGGGGAATTCAAATGGATGTAAAACACTTTATCTTGGCGGTGGTGTAGGAAGTAAAGAAGATAGTTTGTATAAATTCAAAAAATCATTTTATAGAAAAAAGGATACTAATAACTTTTATATTGGGAAGAAGATATTCAATAAGGAAAAATATAAAGAATTTTGTAACCTGAGAGGTATAGAAATGAAACAAGGCTCTTTAGATGAAGGTTTTTTCCCAAAATATAGATTTTAAATGATTTGAATTTTAGATTAAAATGTGTATGAAATTACAGAAAGAGTAGAGCGTCTCTATGAAAATTCTATTTTTGACATTATCAGATTTTAAATCAATAAATGAACGTAATATTTATACGGATTTACTACGAGTATTTGCAAAAAATGGTCATTTTGTATATGTTATCTCGCCAATAGAGAGGAAACATATGCAAAAAACAAAATATATTGAGGGAACAAATGTATCTATATTAAAATTACAAATCGGTAATATTCAAAAAAACAACATAATTGAAAAAGGAATATCTACTATTATATTAGAAAGTAAATTGATTACGGGTATTAAAAGATATTTTTCGGATATAACATTTGACCTTATTATGTATTCCACACCACCAATTACATTTCAAAAAGCAGTTAAATATGTAAAAAAAAGAGATCATGCTAAAACATATTTATTATTAAAAGATATTTTTCCACAAAATGCAGTCGATTTGGATTTGTTGAGTAAGACCGGTATAAAATCAATTCTTTATAATTATTTTCGCAATAAAGAGAAGAAATTATATAGTTTATCTGATTATATCGGTTGCATGAGTCAAGCAAATGTAGACTACATGATTAAACATAACTCTGAAATCAATCCTGAAATTGTTGAAGTATGTCCTAATAGTATTGAGATAATAGACAAGTCGATAGATGAAAAATCTAAAGTAGCTATTCGAGAAAAGTATGGTATTCCACTTGATAAAAAGGTATTTATATATGGTGGAAATCTTGGAAAGCCGCAGGGTATTGACTTTTTAATTAATTGTATACATAGTCAATCAAAAAACCATGATGTATTTTTTTTGATTGTTGGTAATGGTACTGAATTTTATAAACTTGAAAATTTTGTAGAAAAATACCCTCAAAGAAATATGCGATTAATGAGTCGCCTTCCAAAAGTAGACTATGAGTCGTTAGTTGCTGCTTGTGATATAGGAATGATATTTTTAGATCATAGATTCACAATTCCTAATTTTCCTTGTAGATTACTCTCGTATATGCAAGCGAAGATACCAGTGCTTGCTTGTACTGATCCAAATACCGATGTTGGTCAAGTTATTGCAGATGGTGGATTTGGATGGTGGTGTGAAAGTAATAATGTTGAGGCATTTAGTGAAACTATTAAAAATATCCTTAAAGAAAATTCAAATGAGAAAATAAGGGAACAAGAATATCAATATTTATTAGACAACTACAGCGTAGATAAATGTTATGAAATAATTATGAGAAAATTTATAGTATAAAAAGTTATAAATTCATAAAACTGTATGAATAAATCGGGGTTGATAATAATTTGCATAGTAGTTATGAAAGGATGAAACAATTTTGGGGGTTTGTCAAGATAAAAAAAAGAGATTATTAATAATAAGTAATAATGTTTTGAGCCAAACAAATAATAATGGAAAAACCATTCTATCTTATATTGATGGTTTGGATAAAAATAAGGTTAGACAATTATATTTTAATAACGAACAACCAACAATAGAAGGATATGAATATTTTCGTATTACTAATAGAGATGTATTCCGAGCTAAATTTTATAACAAACCGTCAGGTGAAAAGATTGATTGCATATTATGTCCTGCAAAAAAGGAAGATAACAATACCAAAAAGATACAACAAGGATTAAAGCTTCCTAGAAATGTGATAACATGCAGTATTCGTAATTGGTTATGGGGTAATTCATGGATATCCAGTGATTTGCTTGATTGGCTTGACACATTTAAGCCAACAACAATATTCTTTTTAGGTGGAGATACATTATTTGCATATGATATTTGTATGTTTATATGGAAGAGATATAAATGTAGATTAGCACTTTATATAACTGATGACTATATTATGCCAAGAAAAAAAGAAAAGTGTCTCAATAAAATATATAGAAATAAAGTTAAAAATAAGATGCAAAAATGTCTTAAAGAAGCTGACATATTTTTTACTGTATCGGAACCGATGCGAGTTGCTTATAAAAAAACTTTTAATAGAGATAGTACAATAATTGTTAATATGTCGCCGTTACTTAAACGTGAAGAGTATCAAGAGAAACATGAAAATGTACATTTGATTTATACAGGTAGTCTATATTACGGAAGAGAAAATGTTATTGGATTAGTTTCGAAGGCAATTAGATATTACAATTTAAATAATAAGCAAAAAATATATTTAGATATTTATACAAATCGTATTCCAGATATGAATAAGGCTAATAAATTAAAACTTAATAAATACGTTCGTTATAAGGGACATTTGGATTCGGAAGGGTTAATTAAAAAGTTGAATTGTGCAGATATTCTGTTATTTGTAGAGTCATTTGAAGAAAAATATGTTGAAAAAACCAAATTTTCTTTATCTACAAAAGTTACAGAGTATTTATCAATCGGAAAACCTATTTTAGCTATTGGACCGAAAAATATTGGGTCTATGAAATATTTAGAAGATGTAGCTATGTGTGTAAATTCCTCAAAAGATATATACGAAAAGCTAGTAGCATTATCTACTTCTTGCAAGATGCAATCTTATTTTGCTTATGAAGCAGAAAAAAAATATTTAAATAATCTTAACAAATTATATTTACAAAAGAAATTCGAGGATAGATTATTTGGAAATATTGGTGAGTTACAATAAAATATTTAAATAAAATATTTCCAATAGATTTGGCATAATATTTTCTGTTTAAAATAATATCGTAGGTAGGAATAATATATGAAAATGTTAGTTGTAATGCATTCATCAAACGTAGTTTATGGAGCAGGTCGAAGTTTGCTAACCTGGTTAGATAAATCGTTAATAGATTATGATTTACTCATAAGGAAAGATATACAAGGAACTGTCATTGATCCTTTGAAAGTTAATCAATTAAACAATAAGCCTGGTAAGGTGATTTATGAATGGTTACCATTTGATTTTTGTTTTCCAGGAAAAAACGAAATGTCTTATAAAGGAAAAATTTATTTAACATTTAACAACATTCTCGCAAAAAGTTTGCATAAGAAAATTAATAGAATTTTTGATGATTACTCAATTATCTATTTAAATTCTATGGTTTTATGGCCACTTATTACAAAGAAACATACAATCTATTGTCATATTAGAGAGGTATTCGACGGGAATCATAGGAAATTCCAAAAAGTTTTTGCCGCTTTGGGTCAAGCGACAGGAAATATATATATTGATAACGCTACTTATTTGCCTTTTAAAGATTTAGACAACCGAAAGTTAATACTAAATAATCCATTTAATATGGAAAAAGTTCACTCCATTAATCCTATTGAAATTGCAGAAAAACTTAACATTCCAAAAGATAAAGTGATATTTTCGGTATTTGGAAAAGTATTAGAAACTAAAGGTGTTGAATTTATAATAGATGCATTTGTTGCATCGGATATAGATGCAATATTAATAATTGCAGGAGATGATCATTCTAGGTATGCTCAACATTGCAAAAAAAAAGTAATTAATTCTAGAAAAATAAGATGGATCGGAGAATGGAAAAAAATAGAAGAATTATATGCTATTACGGATTATATAGTCAGGGGAGAGAGAATTGGTTGTATTGGTAGAACTGTTTTTGAAGGATTATTTTCTGGAACTGGTGTGATAATTCCTGGAGAGGCTGAAATGATTTTTAACAATATAGAGGACGATTTGTTAGGTGTAGCAGAAAAGATACACTGTTATACTCCACGGAATGAAATTGATTTAAAAAAAATATTTATTGCTTTGAAAAACACAAAAATATCGCAGCGACAATTTAGAAGTAATGTTAATTTGTACGTCGAAAGAATATTTGAATTCTTTCAAGGAGGAGAAATTGAAAAAGCTTAGATTGATAAATGAACTACTGTTAGGAGGAATATTTAGTGCATTATTTTTTTTCATTCTTGCTCAAGTTTTCAATTCCTTAAAACTTGAAATTATAGCATTATTAACTTTAACAATTGCATGGTGTATTTATTATACTAAAAATATTTTTAGTAATATGGTAATAATCCTTTTTGAAATTTCATTTATTATGTTTTTATCGGGAACAATTATACTAAGTTTTCTTCAAAATAAGGAAACTATCTTGCTAGGGGAATTTTCCAAAGAAATAAACAATCATATTGTTTCAACTTTATTTATTAGCCAGTTCTTTTTTCCGCTAGGTTTTTTGTGGGCTAATAATAAGCGAGAACATGTTAAAGTTCCTGAAAAAATTCAAACTTTCCGAGATGTTTCAGCTTATAGGAAAATTTCCGCAATCGGAATATTAATTACGATATTACCACAGATTATTGTATCATATGTAAACGCTAAAGTCCAAGTGGATCTTGGATATGTTGCTAGTTATTTAGGTTACGAAACCAATATTTCTGCAATATTAATCAGGCTTGCAAGAGGGTATACTGTTTTCTTTTGGATTTATTTAATGTCAAAACCCCAAAAAAGCAAAGCATATATAGTTCTTATAGTAAATTTTCTGATAGCGTGTATAAGAGCCTCTGGAGGTCACCGGAGTTATATTATTTTAGCAGGTTTAAGCAGCATAATGTATTTATGTTATCGGCAAATTGAAGATTCGGATATAACTTGGTTTAAATCGATATGGATATTATATATTATTGTTTTAATACCAATAATAATTGTTTTTTTTGTTAATATGGCATATACACGGATTAATATGGTGGTTGATTATTCCTTTGTCGACTACTTAAGTGAATTTTTTGAATCAAGTTCTGCTAATGTGATTGGTTATGGAAAAGTGTATTCGGATAGAATTCCTGATGGTATTTATACAATAGGTGGACTTTTTACTGTAATGATAAGAAACCAGTCAATTGTAGGTTCATTATTTGGATTTGAGGTATTGAAAAATCATACTTTAAATATGGCTTTGTATGGTCGTAGCTTTGGTCAAACAATTACGTATTTAGCAAATTCAAGTATATATTTTAGAGGCGGAGGACTAGGTTCGTCATATATTGCAGAAACGTTTCATGATTTTGGGTATGTTGGTTTAATAGTTATTAACGTTATGTTAGGAGTTATTTTATCGCGTCTCTATAACTATAAGAACGATAGTGTTTGGATTAAAGCAATACAATTTATGATGCTAGAGTCATTAATGCTTTTGCCTCGCGAAAATACATTCTCATTTATCTATGCTAACATAACAACCACGAATATCGGTTATTTTCTTATTACATATTTATTAGTTTATATGTTGAAGAATCAGAAAATAGAATAAAAAGTGGCTGGTATTAAAAAGAAGTGCTTAACAACATAATAATTACTAATATAGCTTAATATTACAGAACTAGGATATATCAAGTGAATTTGAGGAGGATTTATCTAAGAATGACCATCATTTTGCTTACGAATAGATTTCCCTTTATTAATGGAGAGCCATTTTTAATTGAGGAAATAAAATTAGCATCAAAAAATGAGTATAAAATTATTTTATTTCCAATGGATACGAATAATTCTGCTTTAATGTTTGATTACAGTAAATATCCTAATATTAATTTGCATAAAATGAATAATTCATATAGCCGAAAAATAATCAGATTAAAGCATATAAGTCAATTAATTAAGATATGGACTAATGAAATCTTTTTTTTATGTAAAGCAAACAAACTGTCTTATGTCACTTTAAGAAGATCAATATCAGTACTTTTGGAATCTGAAAGGATCAGATGTCATGTTGAGGACTTATGCCAAGACATAACTGACAATATTGTTTTGTACTCATATTGGGGGGCTATCTCATCTTTAGCTATAGCATTAATAAAAAATGAAAATATATATAAATTAACACGAGTACATAGAGTTGATTTATATGAATATTGGCACTTTAATGATTATTTACCTTATAAACAATATATTTATAATCGATTAAATAGTATTATTTCTATTTCGGAAGATGGTTTTAATTACATAAAAAAAAGATATCCTTACGCAAAAGAAAAGATATTTATTTCACGACTAGGAACTGATGATTATGGTCTAAATCCTGAAGAAAAAAAACAAAAAATTGTAGTTGTGTCTTGTTCTAATATTATTGAAGTAAAAAGAGTACCATTGATATGTAAGGCGCTCTGCGACATTACAGATATACCAATTCATTGGGTTCATTTCGGTGATGGTAATCAAATGGAGAATGTTAAAAGTATTATTAATCAAAGTAAACAGAAGAATCTATCCATTGAATTAAAGGGATATACATTAAAAAAGGAAATTTTTGATTGGTATGCAAATAATCATGTAGATATTTTTATCAATGCTAGCTTAAGCGAGGGGATTCCGGTTTCAATCATGGAAGCTTATTCATTTGGTATTCCAGCGATTGCAACTGATGTAGGTGGAACATCAGAAATTGTAAATAATACAAACGGATGGCTCATAAATAAAGAAACGGCTCACGTAGAAATAATTAACGCTATTAGACAATATTATACATTGTGTAATAATGATATTCGTGATAAACGCTTTCAGGCAAGAAATACATGGGAAGAAAAATTCAGTTCACAGATAAATTATAAAAAATTTTATGAAAAATTAGAAATAAATGTAAAGAAAATGCAAAATAAATAATTTATGAGTACTCATTAGTGGACTGAGAGAGGTAGCTTAAGTGCAAAATATAAACAGATTTGAATCCATGGTAAAAAATTCAATATTTGCAATAATTGAACAAATTATTTATAGTAGTTTGTCATTTTTGACTCGAACAGTTTTTATTTATACTTTAGGTAAATTATATTTAGGGTTTAATGGTTTATTTAGTGATATTCTTACGTTATTATCGTTAGGAGAATTGGGTGTCGGAACAGCAATTACATATTCAATGTATAAGCCAGCCGCATACGGTGACTATGGAAAGCTTATGTCACTTTTGAATTTTTATAAAAAAATCTATAGAATTATTGGAACCACTTTAACTATCATAGGATTAATGCTCATTCCTTTTTTGAGTTTATTTATTTCTGGTATTCCGAATATCACAGAATTACCTTTAATATATATATTATTTTTATTGAATACTACAGCAAGCTACTTTTTCGTATATAAAAAAAGCATACTAATTGTTAATCAAAAATCATATATTGTCTCATTGCTATTTATTTTAGTTACTGTATTACAAAACGTAATTCAAGTCATCGTTCTTGTGTGTTTATCTAATTACATTATATTTTTGAGTATTCAATTGTTAGGTACTGTTTTGAATAACATATTAGTGTCCTTATATGTTGATATTCACTATGGTTTTTTAAAAGAATATAAAAATGAGAGAATTGATGACGAAACTAAAAACTCAATATTTATCAATATAAAAGCAATGATTGCTAGTAAAGTTAGTTCTGCAATTGTAACGTCAACAGACAATTTACTAATTTCAAAATTTGTAAGTACAATAATACTCGGAATTTATTCGAATTATACTCTCTTTATTGGAATGTTGCGTACTACATTTGTCAAAATATTCGAATCACTAATAGGAAGTGTTGGAAATATTATTGTTACTGAATCTAGGGATACTATATACGATTCATTTAAAAAAATATGGTTTGTTAATTTTTGGCTAACCGGAGTTTCATGTTCATGCCTTTTTTGTCTCATTGATTCGTTTATTGTGCTATGGGCAGGAGAGGAATATGTTCTTGATATAAAAATTGTAGTTTTAATTTGCTTTAATCTTTATATGCGACTAATTAGAAGTACATTTTTAATGTATATAGATACATACGGAATGTTTGTGGAAATACGGTGGAAATGTATTGCTGAAGCTATAATTAACTTAGTGGCATCTCTTATATTGGTTGTTCCGCTCAAAATGGGAGTGGTAGGAATTTTGTTAGGGACATTAATAAGTAATTTTACAACTAATTTTTGGTATGAACCATATTTATTGTATAAGAGAAAATTTGGTAAGAAGTGGCGAGATTATTTATTAACATTTACAAAGTATTTTTTAAGCATTTTTGGGGGTACAATTATTAATTATTTGTTGCTTAATAAAATAATACTGATTGGCGGGTGGTGTGGTTTTTTTTCCAAATTATTTATATGCCTTATAACTATAAATCTTTTCCTCTGCATTTTATATAAACAGGCAAGCGAATATACATATTTTATTGATTTAATTAAACAAAATATATACAAAGTATTAAGGAGATAATAGAATGAATAAAAACTATTTTGCACATCCTACAGCATTAATTGACGAAACGAGTTCCATTGGGCGAAATACTCGTGTTTGGCATTGGTGTCATATTATGAAAGGCGTACAAATCGGAAAAAATTGTAATATCGGAGAAAATGCATTTATAGAAACAGGGGTAGTTTTGGGTGATAACGTTAAAGTGAAAAATAATGTTGCACTTTATACAGGATTTAAATGTGAGAATAATGTTTTTATAGGTCCGAATGCAGTCTTTACTAATGTTTCCAATCCACGTAGCTTTATTGAAAGAAAGTCTGAATTTAAAGGTACCCTAATTAAAGAGGGGGCTACTATTGGAGCAAATGCTACAATTGTTTGTGGAAATAATATCGGAAAATATGCTTTTATAGGAGCCGGATCAGTTATAACTAGTGATGTTCCAGATTACACAATGGTCGTGGGTAATCCCGCAAAATTTTATGCGCATGTATGTAAATGCGGTCGTAAATTAGACAAAAATTTGTATTGCACCTCATGCAATTCTAAATATAAAGCTAATGAAAAAGGTGAAATTTTTCCAGTTGGAGAAAAATAATATAGGAAAGGAATTTCAAAATGGAAATACAACTGATGAATATTCAACGTCAACATGAAACTTATTCTAAAGAATATGAGAAAGCTGCTCTTAAGGTATTACGCAGTGGAATATATATAGGTGGACAAGAGGTAAATAAATTTGAGGAAGAATTTGCAAGTTATGAAGGTGCTAAATATGGAATTTCTTGTGGGAATGGATCGGATTCCATTATACTAGCACTACGTTCACTAGGAATTGGAGTGGGCGATGAGGTTATTACGGTTTCTTGGACTTTTTTTGCAACTGCGGAAAGTATTATTGCTGTTGGTGCAACACCAGTATTTATTGATGTTTGTTCGGACACATATTGTATGAATCCAGAACTCATAGAAAATGCTATTACATCAAAAACAAAAGCGGTTCTTCCAGTACATTTGTATGGACAATCTTGTGATATGAAAACTATAAAGGCAATTTGTCGAAAACATAATCTTTATCTTATTACAGATTGTGCACAATCTACAGGAACAAAATATGATAATCAAAGAAAGAATACGCTTGGAGATGTGGCATGCTTTTCCTTTTTTCCGACGAAAAATCTTGGATGTGCCGGTGATGGCGGAATGGTGCTTACAGATAATGAGGACATAGCACGAGCATGTCGATCTCTTAAAGTTCATGGTTCAGGAGAAGATGGTTTATTGACACTGAAAAAGAATTATTCATTGAGAGGAGAAACTTTTCCTGATAATATTCCAAGTGGAAAAAATAAATATTATAACTATCTCATTGGCTATAATTCTCGTCTTGATGCACTTCAGGCTGCCATACTTCGAAAAAAACTTGTTCATATTGAAGAATTTATTGACAAACGTCGAGAAAATGTGACGCTATTTAATGAAGCATTAAAAGGAACCGAATATATTACACCAATTCAGGGAGAACATTGTTATCATTCTTACTATATCTATGCTCTTAAGCATACAAATGCGCAGATTATTATGAAAAGATTAAAAGCTGCAGGAATTTCCTGTGGAACTTATTATCCCATCCCTATACATCAACAAGGTGCATTCGCTCAGTTCGGATACCATAAGGGTAGCCTTCCTGTTACAGAAGAACTTAGTAAAACAACGTTTGCTATTCCTGTATTTCCGGAATTGTATAGTGATGAGAGAGATTACATTATCGAACAATTAAAAACAGTATCGGAGGTTTAAATTATATGAAATTTGCACTAATTGGTTGTGGAAGGATAGCTATTAATCACATTAAAGCCGTAAAAAATAATAAACTTGAACTTATTGCTCTTTGTGATCTTATACCAAGTCATATAGACCTTTTGATTGATAAAACGGAAATAAACACAAATGTTTTAAAATACACGGATTACAAAAAAATGATTTTGGAGCATTCAGAAATTGAATTAGTAGCAATTGCTACAGATAGTGGCATGCATGCTGAAATTGCTTTATTCTGCATCGACCACGGTCTAAATGTAATAGTTGAAAAACCAATGGCAATGTCTATGGTTGATGCTACAAAAATGCTTAATCATAGTGAAAAAAAAGGCGTTAAACTTGCTGTTTGCCATCAGAACAGGTTTAATTTGGCTGTTCAAGAGATGAGAACAGCTCTTGATTCTGGAAGATTCGGGAAACTATCACATGGTTCAATTAATGTTCGTTGGAATAGAAATAGAGCATATTATGAACAAGCGACCTGGAGAGGAAAATGGACTTCGGATGGCGGCTCATTAATGAATCAATGTATTCATGGTATTGATCTTTTACGATGGATGATGGGCGACGAAATAGAGGAAGTATATGGAGTGACTAAACAACAATTTCATGACTATCTTGAATGTGAAGATATTGGTGTAGCAATTCTAAAGTTTAAGAATGGTGCAATAGGAACTATTGAAGGAACAGTTAACGTATATCCAAAGAATCTTGAAGAAACATTGTACCTGTTCGGAGAAAAAGGAACAGTAAAGCTTGGTGGAACATCCTGTAATAATATTGATATTTGGAATTTTTCTAATATTACTGATGACGATAAAAAAAAGGCTGGTCTTCAGGAGGAAACTTCTAATGTATATGGTAATGGTCATACAAGTCTTTATGCCGATATGCTTGATGCAATAAAAAATAATCGTCAACCATATGTAGATGCATATGCAGGAAAAAATGCACTTGAAATTGTATTAGCTATTTATAAAAGCCAACTTATAGGACAACCCGTAAAACTTCCACTAAAAGATTTTGCGTCCTCAGAGATGACTGGAATGTTTGGTGAGGGAAGTATGTAAAATTGTTGAAAGGGATGCAGACAATGTCACTATTTAAAAACAAGATACTAATGATCACCGGAGGCACCGGTTCTTTTGGCAACGCCGTCCTGAACCGTTTCCTCAAAACCAACATCGGCGAAATCCGAATATTCAGCCGTGATGAAAAGAAGCAGGACGACATGCGTCACGAATTCCAGATAAAGATGCCGGAAGTTGCTGATAAGATTAAATTTTACATAGGAGATGTCCGTGATCTCCAGTCCATAAAAAATGCTATGCATGGCGTAGATTATGTTTTCCATGCCGCAGCATTAAAGCAGGTTCCATCCTGCGAATTCTTCCCTATGGAAGCAGTCCGCACAAATGTTGTTGGAACGGACAATGTTCTTACAGCTGCCATTGATGAAGGCGTAGAGTGTGTCATATGCCTGTCTACAGATAAAGCTGCATATCCCATCAATGCCATGGGTATTACAAAAGCAGTGGAGGAAAAGGTTGCGGTGGCTAAATCCAGGACATCCGGCAGGACAAAGATCTGCTGCACTCGTTACGGCAATGTCATGTGTAGCCGCGGATCTGTGATTCCGCTATGGATTGACCAGATTAAGAAAGGTAGTCCGATTACCTTGACTGAGCCGGCCATGACACGTTTTATTATGTCCCTGGAGGAAGCTGTCGATTTGGTGCTTTTTGCCTTTGAAAATGGTGAGAACGGTGATCTTCTGATCCAGAAAGCACCCGCCTGCACAATTCAGACGCAAGCCGAGGCTGTTTGCGAGCTGTTTGGCGGAAGAAAAGAGGATATTAAGGTTATCGGTATCCGTCACGGTGAAAAGTTGTACGAGACCCTGCTTACAAATGAAGAATGTGCGAAAGCAATCGATATGGGGGATTTCTATCGCGTTCCAGCCGATAACCGCGGCTTGAATTATGATAAATATTTTAAAGAAGGAGACGGGGAACGGAATGCCTTAACCGAATTTAATTCCAATAATACGAGAAGATTAGATTTGGAAGAAACTAAAGCAAAGATTGCTTCTCTCACCTATATCCAGGAAGAATTGGAAAAAATGGAGCTAATGTAAGCCGAATATGTTCAATAATTAAGAAAGGATCAGATGTATTATGGAAAATTATCGCAGCATACACTGGAAAGAAAACGGAAAATTAAAGCTTCTGATCATTGTCGGTACCCGTCCTGAAATTATCCGCCTGGCGGCAGTGATCAGGAAATGCCGTACTTATTTTGATACCATTTTAGCGCATACTGGACAAAATTATGACTACAACCTTAACGGTGTCTTTTTCCGCGACTTGGAGCTGGACAATCCTGAGGTTTACTTAAATGCGGCCGGCGCTGATCTCGGCGAGACCATGGGCAACATTATCGCCAGTTCGTATCAGTTAATGAGCCAGATCAGACCGGAAGCAGTCCTCGTTCTTGGGGATACGAATTCGTGCCTGTCCGTTATTGGTGCAAAGCGCCTGCATATCCCTATTTTCCATATGGAGGCCGGAAATCGCTGCAAGGACGAGTGCCTACCGGAAGAAATGAACCGCCGTATCGTGGATATCATTTCTGATGTCAATATGGCATATTCCGAGCATGCACGACGTTATCTTGCAGACTGTGGACTCCCGAAAGAGCGCACTTATGTGACTGGCTCGCCGATGGCTGAGGTTCTTCATGATAGTCTAGCAAAAATTGAAGCCTCCGACATCCATGACCGTCTTGGCCTGGAAAAGGGAAAATATATCCTGCTGTCTGCCCATCGCGAAGAAAACATTGATACGGAAAAAAATTTCCTGTCGCTGTTTAATGCGGTCAACAAGATGGCTGAGAAATACGATATGCCAATCCTCTACTCCTGCCATCCTCGCTCACGAAAAAAGCTCGAAAGCACTGGGTTTAAGCTTGACTCCCGTGTTATCCGACATGAACCGCTGGGTTTTCATGATTATAATTGCCTGCAGATGAACGCATTTGCTGTCGTTTCGGATTCGGGTACGCTTCCCGAGGAAAGCAGTTATTTTACCAGCGTGGGACACCCGTTCCCTGCGGTATGCATCCGCACCAGCACCGAACGCCCGGAAGCCCTTGATAAAGCTTGCTTTATCCTCTCGGGTATTGATGAAAAAGGCCTGCTACAAGCAGTGGATTTGTCTGTCCTGATGAACAGGAACGGTGATTTTGGCATGCCAGTTCCAGATTATATGGATAAAAATGTATCGGATAAGGTGATAAAGATTATCCAGTCCTATACAGGCGTGGTGAATAAAATGGTTTGGAGAAAAGAAAGCTGAGAAAGGACAGGTATAATATGAATATATTAATAACCGGAGCAAAGGGCATGGTCGGAACTGCCCTAGTGAACAACTTAAAAAATATCAGAGACGGCAAAAACGGGACAAGACCTGAAATCATTATTGATGAAATATATGCGTATGACCTGGATTCCAAACCAGAAGATTTAGATGATTATTGCCGGAAAGCAGACGTTATATTTAATCTTGCAGGGGTTAACCGCCCCGAGGATCCCAGTGATTTTATGAATGGAAACTTTGGTTTTGCGACAACTCTTCTTGATACTCTGAAAAAATATAAAAGCAAAGCCACTGTCATGCTCTCGTCATCTATACAGGCGACCTTGGCGGGTCGTTTTCAAAACAGTGCGTATGGCCTTTCGAAAAAGGCAGGGGAAGAATTATTTTTTTCCTACGCAAAAGAAACCGGAGCAAAAGTGGCTGTATATCGGTTTCCCAATTTAATGGGACATTCCAGACCAAATTATAATTCGGCGGTTTCCACTTTTTGCCATGCTGTAGCAAATGATCTTCCGTTTATGGTAAATGACCGCTCAACGAAGCTGGAGCTTTTGTATATCGATGATCTGATCGAGGGAATGTTCGACTTGCTCGAAGGGAAGGAGCAACGCTGCGAATATGAAGGTGTGGAAACTATTTTAAATGATTCGGGCAGATACTGCTGTGTCCCGGCCACGCATAAAATAGCACTTGGTGAGATTGTAGATTTGTTAGAGGAGTTTAAACAGCAACCGGTTACTTTGATGATGCCCAGGATACCGCAAGGTTCTTTTGCTAAAAAGCTTTATTCCCTTTACCTGACCTATCTTCCGGCAGAAAAATTCAAGTATTCCCTTAAGATGAACACGGATGACAGAGGTTCTTTTACAGAACTGATACATACAGCGGATTGCGGACAGGTTTCGGTTAATGTGAGTAAGCCTGGCATCACAAAAGGACAGCACTGGCACAATTCCAAGTGGGAGCTTTTTATCGTGGTTGCCGGTCATGGACTGATTCAGGAACGTAATATTAATACGGGAGAGAAGGTGGAATTTGAAGTTTTCGGGGATAAGATTGAAGCAGTTCATATGATTCCCGGGTGGACGCATAATATAATTAATCTGTCTGAGACGGAAAATTTAGTTACTGTTATGATATGTAATGAGGTGTTTGATGTAAAGCATCCTGATACTTTTGGGGAAATTGTGTAAAACAGAGCCGGGGATAAGTGAATTAAAAAATGTAAGCATTTAATTTCAGGATAGGTGCTCAATTTCTACGAATTTTCTATTCAGTATTTTCAGGCGTTTTGCTCCACTTTCAAGGCTTTTGACTGGTCAATAGCAATCCCTGACATCAACCAGTCAAACTCCCGCAGGAAGGATTTCGGACTTCCGACGGCTCCTTGGCCATTGATGGCTGATGGGTAGCGCAAAATAAACTGACGGAGTGACAGAACCTAGTTTTTACTTCATAATATTTGCTAGAATGCAAGCATTTTACTATTCTCTAATGCTAGAACTCGATAAATGCGTTTACTACACTATAGAGGATGAGAAAGCTATGCGTGCAAAACCAGTCACTGCTGATGAGCAATACCGTCTGATCATGGAGCGCAGATCCAGCGGCCTTACGGACTATCAATGGAGTTTGGAGCATAACATTAAGCAAGGCACTTTTTATAACTGGGTGAAGCGACTTCGACAAAAAGGATGTTCCGATATCCTTTCTGCTGTTCATAGCAGGAATCCTATGAAACTATTATTTGAGATTCCTGTAATAGAACTGTTTGTATCGTAAGCGCTTATGTTCAAAGGTAAACGATAGATACCGAGAATGGCTGCGTTCAAATATGGAATCATTAATGATCAATACATTTGCACAGTCTTTTGAGTCTAAAAGAATAATCGCATCCTTTATGATCCTGAAAGCCAGCAGAGTTGTGAAACGTATCCAGTTGATCTGGATCATCTTTGTGAACCGGTACACAGTATCCATTGCAAATCTAGGCGCATTCCGTCCGGTAATCCGATTCATATACATGCTTCTGTTAGAAAATATCAGCAGGAAAAGATACTGAAAGACTTCTGTAACATGAATTCCTATTTATTATAAGCATTCGATGCTTTTATACCGAAGATATTTGGAATACGGTTTCATGCTATTTTTATGCCAGTTATTATTGAATTTTCAACGAACCATGAAGGGATATCACAGCCTGGAATGAAAATGGGGGACTGGCTCCACTACTGTTTTGGCTCCCTTGGTTTATAATAGTCTCAGGCAGGAATAAGTTTGATTGCACCTTGGAGGATTTGCACCCCGTTTTTTCAGCGTAAATGTTTTGCCCTTGAACACAGCATATTGTCGCACCTTTTATGGATAGCACGAGTAGCAAAGTACGCATTATCTCGGGCAAATCTCCTGCCAATTCTATTACAAAGGAGATGCTCTGTATGAAAGACCTTCTGGAAATTTCCTGTGGGCTGGATGTCCACAAAGAAAAAATTGTTGCATGTATCCTGACCGGCCCTTTGGGTAAACCGACACACTCTGAAATCCGTGAATTTACTACCCTGATTCCTGATATGATTGCTTTACGGGACTGGATTGTTTCTCAAAACTGCCGCCATGTTGTCATGGAAAGCACTGGCATTTACTGGATGCCCATTTATGAAATATTGGAGGATGCTTTCTCCGGCGATATGACTCTGCTGGTTGTTAATGCACGCCACATGAAGAACGTTCCCGGCAAAAACCAGATATGCGGGATTCCGAATGGATATCCACCCTCCTGCGGGTCGGGCTCCTGAACGGCAGCTTTATTCCCGAAAAAAGAATCCGTGAATTCCGCGATTTAAACCGTTACCGTAAGAACGTCATCCGTGACATCACATCTCAGAAGAATAGGGTTGAAAAGTTTTTACAAAACTCCGGTTTCCGACTGTCCTCCTGCATTTCCAATATTTTTGGTGCTTCTGGCAGGAATATCATCCTGCATTTAATGGAGCATGGCCAGATTGACCGAGCCGCTTTAGACTCCTGCCTGAAAACAAAGACAAGAAACCGTATAGATGAAATTTTTATGTCTGTAAACGGAACTCTGTCGGAGCATCAAAAATCGTTTTTGAAGATCCTTATGAAGCATTATGATTCCTTAAAAGAGCACTTTAATGAATCGAAAAGGGTCTTGAGGAAGATATGGCTCTATTTGCCCTGCAGGCTTAGCAGCTCAGCAGTATTTATGGGATAAGCACGACTGCTTCCTGTGCGATCATTGCAGAGATCGGCATCGATATGGAGCCTTTCAAAACAGCAGAACATATCTGTTCATGGGCCGGCCTGTGTCCGGGTAATAATGAGAGCGCCGGAAAACGAAAAAGCACCTCTGTCACAAAAGGCAACCCTTACATAAAAAGCATGCATTTCGAAATTGCCTGGGTGATTGCAGGAAAACGGAATACCTACCTCTCTGCATGATATTGGAGGATCAAACAGAAAAAAGGCGCTAAAAAAGCTATCGTTGCCCTTGCCAGGAAACTTCTTGATATTATTTATACAATGTTAAAACAGGGAACTCTTTTCGATGAATCCTGTTTTGAAGCCAGACGTAAAAACTGTGAACAAAAACAGCTTTCCCGCTACATACGTGAATTAGAGAAGCATGGCTATCACGTAAAAGCTCAGGGCTGATCTATTTGCATTTGCAATATGTCGCCATAAGCAGCCTATCTTATCTGACTGCTTTATAGCTATACTTTCATGATTGTTGAAAACATTTGTTGTCAAGGTTCAGTTTCTGGCTACGAGTTTTATTTTCGTAGCAAGGTGCATAGGACTTATTCAAGTGCGAAGTTTGAGTTTATAATTTGTTTATCATCTGTTTTGTTAATATGACTTTTAAATCATATTTATAAAATGTGAAATTACCAATAATAGTTATCAAAATTGCAATTAATGTCATTATAACGCCGCATTTTGCCCATATAACATAATCTTTTAAATCCACCAAATTGCTAATCATTTTACCGATAATATATACAAGAACGAAAATAGTTGTATTTTTTATTTCACATCTAATAAAAAAAATAATTCTGCGATTAAAGATATGAGTAGATAAATAAAAAGCATAATACAACAATCGAAAAGTTGTTGCAACCAAGGTACCAATTGCTACACCAATCAGCCCGAAATAAATAACAAGTACTACAGACAACCCTATATTAATAATTGCTTCTCCGTATGCAGCAATTTGTGTTTGCTTGAAATGACCCGCAGCAATTATCAAATTATGATAAGGTTTTCTCAAACATGCTACATATGATGATAGAATTAATAATAACGAGAATGTAGGCGCTATATAATTTGTATCGCTAACATTCTCTGTGTATATTCTAACAAAAGGAACAATTAATACTGCTGTTACCGAAAAAAGAATCGTAGAAATAACGGAAATCATAATTTCGTAATAATTAAATGTTTTATGTAATTCTTCCATTTCATTTTTGACTAGCATATCACCAAAAACTGCTTCCATTCCTGATGAAAAAGATGCAATTAAATTTTCAATTTGAGAAACAACCATATAGTAAACTGAATATACTGCTACCATTCTTAAATCTGCGAAAATTGTAAGTATTGCAATATCCGTATTAGAATATAAAAAGAAAGCAATGTGCTGACCTAAACCTGACCATTTTTGACTTAAATAGGTTTTATTACTTTTATTACACTTAACTAGACTGAATTCTCTCCTGACATAAATACACATCAAGAACGGGCGCAAAACAAAAACACAACTACTTACAAATTTAACAATGGTCAAGTTGCTCCCAAAATCAACAAGTATAATAACAAAAATAGTATTTAGCACAACTGTTGAAATTGAAATAAGACTCATAATATAAGTTCTTTGTGCAGCTTGAATAAGTACAGAATATGAAATCCCAACAAAATACTGTGCAAATGTCGATAAACTAATGACAATCACAAGCAAAAATGTGCTAAACCAGTCCATACATTCTATATGAGAAATTGTCTTAAATGTGCACGATAAAATTATTACATATATAATAAAAATGTAAGCGACAATTCTAAAAAAATTCTTGATTTCCGCAAGGATTTCACTAATTACATGTATATTATTATCTGCAAGCGGTTTATATAGTGCAGCTCTCGCAACACCACCAATACCGCCTTCTAGCAAACTGATATATGCCATAAATTGAGATATAGAAGTAGTAGCTCCATATGCTTCCGATCCAAATCTTTTAATCATTAACTGTGGAATAATCAACCCGCATAAAAGTGTTACTAATTGACCTATTAGAGAACACATAATATTAAATTTTGCTCTTTTTTCCCGTGTATCAGTTAGATTTTTCATGACGTTTACTTATATTTTTATAAAATTTATAAACTATTATTATTAACAAATATAATTTTTTTTTAAAAAGAAAATAGACTAATGCTTTCTTACCAAGTCTTTTCCTTTCATATTCTTGTCCTCTAATATAATTTTGAAAATAATCCGAATTATAAATTTCTTCAAAATAAGAATACTTTTTTGTTTTGTCAATTTGAAGTTGCAAAATTATTTTTATCCTCTCAACCAAAAGTACAACACAATAACTTCTATATCGTTTCCAGTCATTAGGAGTAAAAATATTTTCTTTTTGTAAAAATTCATATACCATCTTTCTAATAGTAAAATCAACCTCAAAATTTTTTTCAGATATAGTATTTGTTAAACTATCTGGATTAAAGGTATAATTATACAAACTTTCATTTAAGATATATACATTTTTGCTATTTTTATAATATGTAATGCTCTGCAATAAATCCTCACCATAAGAAAGATGATAATAATCTCTATAATCCATATCACTAATTAACAATGCCGATATCGCTTTTCTACAAAGAGAATTGAATTCACAATTATTAAATACCAGATTATATAATACATTTTTATCCTCTATTAAACCTGAATATCCATTTTGGGAATCATATGGTACAATAACTTCTCCTTTTAGTACACGCTCCATCCCATAAATAACCATGTCACAGTCATATTTCTGTATACTCTGATATATTTTTTCTAATGCTTTTTCTTTTAAAGAATCATCTGAATCTAAGAAGACAATAAATGTGTCATCGAAATCAATTAATCCTTTAATAAATTTTATAGCAGCTTGCCTAGCTGCAATCGAACCCATATTTTTCTGATGAATAACAATAATTCGAGAATCCATAACGGCATATTGCTCACAAATATTCCCTGAATTATCAGGCGACCCATCATCAACAAGAATCAACTTGAAATTTTGGTATGTTTGATTTAATACCGAATCAATACATTCTTGAATATATTTCTCAGTTTTATAAACTGGTACTATAACAAAAAACTTAATAGCTTTATTCTCTTTTATTATTCTTGAATTCATAGTTTGTCATCCTCTTATAATATCAAATCAAAATCACAATCTCCCTAATAATCATAACCTTATATGTAGTCTTAAAAAATCAATCAGTGCATTACTTTTAAATATTATTTACACAACTTTCCTACCAGCATAATTAGCGTAAATGCTTGATCTTTCAAGCAAAATTACTGCAATAAATGGTGCATTGACATTAAAACAGCACTTAGTACTGCGTTGCGTAATTAATAGTGAATTCTGTGCCAGCTATTTTTGCCAGCACCGCGTTGTCATCAATCAACGATGCACCGCATCACCTCATTTCTCCACCTTGTCCTAACAAAAATATCAGGCTCATTATTCACTGAAATTTGCTTATATTTCGTGCCAATAAAAAAGTCTATGATTGTTTCAGTATATTTATCTTTTTCCCTAATTGCATATCAATTTCATTAGGAATAAATTTTCCCATACCTGAGGCTGGATAAAAAGTCAATTCACCAAAATAAACTCTTTTTTGTACTTCATAAAAATCTACGCGGATAAATGGAATTCCTTTTGATAATACCCCTGCCAATTCGATCATTTTCTTTAAATTAAACGGCATTAATAACTTTTTTTCAAAATCAGGTGGACACACTTGTTCACCGAAAGGAAGTAAAGCTCCATCAATTGAATAGTAATTTGCCTGATGATTAATAAACCTATTAAAATCTATTTTAAAAAACTCAACTTGCCCATTAAAACAGAAGAATTTGTAATCCATTAATTCATGTGTTACTTCATTCTCCATATATTTTTCTGCAATAATCCTTCTATTCACATTCTTATATGGCCATTCGCGCCCTGTCAAATAGAAATCCTGCTTTAATCCTTTTCGTAACTCTTTTTTTACTTTTGTAATATTCAAAGTAGCTTTATCCTTGCAAATACACATTCCTAATCCTGAATTATGATTACATTTTAAAACAAACTGATTCGGTAGAAGGTTAAAATCAATTTCATCTGGAGTATCCCACACACCAAGAAGTGGTATAAGATATTCTTTTCCAATTTTATCTGCGATATACTTTCGAACCTCGTATTTGTCCACCATCATAGTATACCTTGGTTTACGGTCATACAACTTTAACCACTGAATTTTTTCATTGAACGTTTTAGGATTATCAAGATCTAATTCATATTCCATAATATATTTAAACGTTTTTTTGAGATACTTTCGATCATCCATATGATTATAAAAACCTCGGGTTGCAAGCACCTGAAAGCGATAATCAGAATCCAGGAATAACCTTTTTATTTTTTTTGAGATATTTTTCTGATACCCATTATGGCAGCAACTTTTCATAATAGTTTTCCAAATCCTTTACCGTATTTTTTATATCATATCCCGCTTGAAAGATGATTTCAGCATATTCACCACGAGACAGTGGATTATCTTTCTGATATAAGCGTAATATCTCTTCCGCCCATATATCAGGGGAACTATCTAAAGATAAGGATACTATAGATCCTAAGACATCTATCTCATTGGTAATACGATTAGACATAATTATTGGCAGACCATTTGCTTCACTTTCTATTACGGAAAAGGGAAAGCCTTCAAATTCGGACGGATATATTCCTACATCCATTGCACACATCCATTTTGCCACCTCACTAGTTACTCCAGGAAGAAATACCTTGTCTTGAACATTCAGTTGGTTAATTAGAGCTTCAACCACATCTCTTAAATCGCCTTCTCCTAACATAATTAATTTGCTGTTAGGATATTTTTTTTCTAAAGCCGCAAATACTTTTACTGTCATGAGTGGATTTTTGGGATTTGCTAACCGGCCTACATTACCAAGTACCAATGTATTATCTGATATTTGAAGTTCTTTTCTTTGTTCTATGCGCTGTTTTTCTGAGAACAGAAATCTTGATGTTTGTATTCCGTTTTTAATCACATAAAAATCTAAATTATCATGATATAACCACAAACCTGCTAGCTTGCTACAGGCAACCCGATTTGTGATATTTGCAATCATTAAAGGATAAAAAAATCTATGCATTTTTGTCTTAACTGTATGTATTCCATGAGAATGTACGATGCGGTGATTAATCCCCGCTTTTTTTGCTAAATAAAAATCTGGCCAGCATAGCGCGTCTGCTGCATGTCGGTGCATAATATGATAAGAATTTTCTTTCATAATCTTATAAGTTTGTGTCATATTTTTTATTAGATTACGCCCTGGTCGTTCCACATGATAAAGCCTTCCTCCTAATTTTATGATTTCTTCGTCATACTCACCTTTTTCGTCTGTAAAGACAATGAAATCGAATTGAAATTTGTCCCGATTAATGTTTCGGTATATATTCATTAAAAAAGTTGCTATTCCATTATTGCGGTTCAGAATTCCTCCGGGAATTTGTAATATACGTTCCACTTTGTCCTCCTCCCTTATATTGATTAACCACTTTTATATCATGTTTTCACAACATTTTATCAGCTGTACCGCAATTTTCTCTGGTGTAAAATTTCCTTTAATATAATTATGAGCACACAAGGCATATTGATATGCTCTTTCAGGATTCTCCACCATTCTGATAATCGCTTCTGATAAACTTACCACATCATTCATTGATACTAACAGTCCTCTTATATTCTTTCCTAATAATTCTTTAGGACCAGTCGGACAATCAGTTGATATACAAGGTATTCCAGATGCCATTGCTTCCATAAGTGCATTTGGCATCCCTTCATAATTAGAACTCAACACAAATAAATCTGAATTTTTATATACATCTACTAGATTATTTGATCTCTGCATAATTTGAATAAAACTATTAGCATGTCTTTCCGATACATAAGACTCTAATTCTGTTCTTTTATTGCCTTCCCCATATATTTTCAAATAACATTCAGGGTGACTTTTATGTACAAGCATCATCGCGTCTAACAGAATCTTATGATTCTTTTGCTCACTTAATCGTCCCGCCGTTACAATATTAATAATTTTCTTTGATTTATTTCTTTTTTCACCACTATTCACAAATCGTATATCAACTGGATTAGGTAATACAAATGATCTTTCTACTACTTTTTGTGAAAAATATCGTTGTTGTGATTTCGTTTGAAAAAAAACCATTGAGCAATGTTCATAAATATAGTGGTATAATTTTTTTTGAAATATTGAATTATAAACAGGAAGATTTCTTACAGTCGCAACAATTGGTATATTCCCATTTCCGACAGCCACATACACTTCCCTCACAATCGGCTCCAAAAACGGGATGATAATATCCGGCTTATATTCAGAAATTACTTGTTTTAGACGATTTATTCGATATAATGTTCTACTAATAGCATTACCACTATTTTCTGAGTAAGTATCCCCCATAGAATATTTTTTGACGCGCTTATCTATATCATAGTCTTCATCTGTCACCACATATGACATAAGGCCAATACCATATCCCTGTTCCACCAATTCCCCCGTCAATACTGATATTACACGCTCTGCACCTCCACCCTTCATAAATCGGGACACAAATAGTATTTTATGAATCATTGAACACCTCACATTACTTTTTGGATATATTTCCAGATATATTTTGCATTGCAACTATATAAGCTAATAACAGAACTGTAATGTAATTCAAATCAGAATAACAAACCAATGCTGCATGTAATACTGTAGAAATTACCAGCATAAAGAAAAAATAAACAACTGTTTTGTTTTGTGTTTTTAATATTTTATTAATATATAGAATAATTAGTTCTATATAAATACTGTAATATATTAAAAAACCTATTATGCCACCGCCAACAAGTATTTCCACAAAATTACAATGGGAATATGTATCTAATCCAATAGCGCGCGATAATAATATGTGATACTGACCAATCCCATACCCTAAAAGAGGATGCTCCAAAAACCAGAAAAACCCGCTGCTAATCATCAGCATTCTTATACTCATACTGTTTTCAGATGTTTTATGACCAAGCAATTCCTGAATCATTCTTACGATTCTGGCTCCGATCAATTCGTACATCTGTTGGTTATACATGATCAAAATATATCCCACTACCATGGCAAGTATCACGAAATACGTGTTGCGAATTTTTTTGTTTCCCCTATAAGCGTAAATGCTATAGCATAACGGAACAGCCACTATAATGATTATACCTTTTCTGGAACCTGTGTACATTGTCATCACTGCGAAAAACAATGCAATAATTCCCCATCTTCTTTTCTCAATTTTTCTCTTAGCATTTAGGAACAAATATATTGCAATAATGCAACCCCATGCAGTAAAACCAGCAATCGCATTCGCATTCCACTCTTCTAGCTGAGAGTATTCAGCACCTAAACGACCTTCACCCAAATCATTTAACCCAACCGCCATCAGTACATATAAAGTGTCCGCTACAAATGCCCAAACGACATATTTTAAAAGCAAAAGAAAATCATTTTCCATTTTAACAACCGTAATAATGGACAATAAAATCACGTATACAATAAGCATATTTTTTACATTCTGAAATGAATCTTGTGTATTAAAACTCCATCTGGAACTCAATGTAAAAAAGAAAAGAACAGCCACTGTCCATATATAAAATGTATTTAATTTTAGTTTGCCTTTTATTAATATTTCTGAGACAGCATACCCTGCTATTATTAAAATAAATATATACCGAACATGCGTATTAGCCTTAATTGTCGGATTGTTTTCAATAAAGTAAACCGCAGCAAGTGCTATAAAAAATAAATTTTTTATCTGAAATTTCTTTATCTTCATTCAATACAATTCCCTTTCAAACAATTCTTGCCGGGACTCCAACAACTGTAGTATTATCCGGAATATCATGAGTTACAACTGCGTTGGCTCCTATTTTTACATTATTTCCAATATGTACGTTATTCAATATAACAGCACCTGCTCCTATCTGAACCCCAGCCCCGATATATGTATATTTTTCTTTATTAGACTCTGCAATAGTCACGTGCTGATATATTACAACTTTGCCTACAAAAATTACATTTCTGGCAATTATAATACCGCTAAGACCATGAGGCATAACAGCAGGCTCATTAAAATAGCAGCATGGACTTTTTTCTGTTGACAATCCAATGCCGGTTGTTGCGCTAAATTTTGCTTCCTGCCTTCTGAGCCATAATATATAATATATCTTACGTACCCCCCCCCACAGGACTGCACAGCCATTCGTCTTTTCCAATATTTTTTAAAGTTTATCCGATATTCAAAACTCTCTAGTATATTTAATATATACTCTTTCATCACTGTTTCCTTATTTTTGCTTAAATAATTTAATTAACTTACGACAGATATAATTTTATTGTTTACTGCCTTCTATACATTTTTTTGCAAATTTTATACATGTATCAGTTATTGTAAAATTTACAAAATAGAGCAATGATAATATCTTTCTATTTTTTGGCATTGGACTTAAAATAAGATATTTAAAATATTTTCTATGTTTGCTCATTAATATCTTTATTACATTTTTTTTATTGATAAATTCATTGCTAATTCCAAAATATGAAATTTTACACAATAAAGAAAAAGGTGTTCTTGCCTTTTTCACGAAAGATAATTTTTTAATGGAACCGTAAGTTTCATCCCGAGCCAGGTTACATAATTCATCTGCTGCTACAAAAAGATCAAAATCCTTTTTTAACAGTTTACCAGTCGATAAACTATTACTACTTTGGAAATAATAATAGAATTTTTGATTAGTGACTACACAACTATTACATCTGCTCAATACTTTATACTTGAAATCTATATCTTCATTAATTCTTCCTTCTCTAAATCTAAGATTTTTCAATATATTCTTTTTCACCAACATACGACATACAGAATAACTGCCATTTTTAGTGCTAGATTCCATATAATATTGCAAAATATCTTTTCCATAGTATACATTTATTTTTTCCCGTGAATAAGGTACAACTTTTCCACTGTCATTTACGGAAATATAATTAAATTCTATAGCATCAGCATTAAATAGCCTGACTTGATTAATACAATATGTGTAAGTTTCCGAATCAATCCAATCATCACTATCAACAAAAGTAATAAAATCTCCTTGTGCTACTTCAATTCCACAGTTTCTGGCAGAACTTAACCCTCCGTTTGTTTTATGAATCACGTGAATATTATTATAATCTTTTGCATATTGATCGCAAATCATTGGGCAGCTATCTTTCGAACCATCGTTAATGAGAATAATCTCAATATCGCTATAGGATTGATTAAGAATTGAATTTACACATCTATGTAAATACTTCTCTACATTGTATACTGGAACAATCACACTAATTGTAATATCATTATCTGTCATCATAATGTACTTAATATGATATTTACAGGAGTAAAATATCATATTACCTTTCATTTAATGTCGTAATTCAACAAGTTTAAATACTGTAAATTTAGGTCTGATTCAATAACATGGGGAACTGGCTATAAAAATATCTTCACCATTCACTTGAAATTATCTTCGTAATAGCTTAGTATAAATAAAATTTTGCACCTTTATGGGCATTACATACATCACCATCTGAGCAAATCCGACTATTATGTAATCTACAAATGACGAATAACCCATCTTCCAAAATTTTCTTATTGTTGCAATATAGCTCCATGTATTCTGCCAACTCTTTCTTCTTTTTGAAAGTTCATTTGAACTTCTAAACCAAAGAAGTGCTTCATCAATATTTTCTGCTTTATTACCAGCAAAAAGCATTCGCCCAAAAAGATCAACATCTTGATTCCGTTTAAGGTTTGCATAACCGCCTTGTTCCATCACTTTGCTTTTTTTATACATGACAGTAGGATGATTAAATGCAGATCGTCTTTTTCCAAATTCATAGATGTCTTCTGATGTAACAGGTACTTTTCTTTGTGAAACTATATTGGAAATGCCCCCAACAAACTCGTCTATATGAGTCCCAACAATAGATAAATAAGGTTTCTCTTCAAAACGTTTAAGCTGCTTTTCACAACGGTTAGGTTTTGAACAGTCGTCTGTATCCATGCGGGCAATTAACTCATTATGGCATTCCTTCAGTCCCACATTAAGTGCTAAACCAAGTCCCAGATTCTTCTTATTCTTTACTCTATGAAGATACTTATCATATTCATCAAGAACGTCATATAATTCATCCGTAAGAGGACCGTCTTCGACAAGAATAATCTCATCTGGGGCAGCAGACTGATTAATCATGCTATCCAAAGAAAGGCGTAAGTGTTCAGGTTTTTCTTTTCTATATAAACTCATCAAAACACTATATTTCTTATTTATAGCAACTTTTTTAATCTCTTCTAAATCATCATCTGATGACTCATTACCCAAAAGTATATTTTGAGCCTGTTTTTGCTTATACACATATTCTTCCTGGCTTACTTTATTTGTTCTCAAAAGATAGTCACCTAAATCTTCAGCAGTCACCATATTATCATCAGTAATACCTTCTTTTTCAATAAACGCCTTTAAAATGGTATTTAATATTAATTTTAAATCACTAAAAAAATTAACTTTCTTTATATATTCTAAATCCCAATCCAGTTTATCATCCCAAGTAATAGCATTACGTCCATTAATCTGAGCTAATCCACTTAATCCAGGCTTAGCTGTATGACGTTTTCTTTGCTCCTTTGTCATAAACGTCATATCACGAACCAATTGTGGTCTGGGACCAATTACAGACATTGTTCCATTCAGAATATTAAATGCCTCTGGTAATTCATCCAAAGAAGTAGCGCGCAGCCATGCACCAAATTTTGTTAATCTGGCTTCATCTGGAAGTAATACGCCATTTTCATCTCTATCATCAGTCATAGTACGAAACTTATACATTTTAAATATAGTTTCTTTACCGTCTTTGCCAATAAGTCCTGGTCGACTCTGTGTAAACAAAACGGGACTACCAAGCTTTAAGCGTACTGTTAAAGCAATAATTATATATAGAGGACTAAAACAGACAATCGCCCCCACAGCACAAGCAATATCAAATATACGTTTTACATATTTTTCATAAAAGTTTATTTTACGAAATTCTACAGTGTCTATTGATTTGACTTGATATGTAGTTTTTTTCGCTTCCTTTTTCATTACATAAGCTATAATAGTGGTAGCAATAATTGATATTTTAAAAAATGTTTTTATCACTTTTTTCATAGTTGCAATTCTTTCCCATGTCTGTTCCGAATTCCATATAGGTTATTTAGTTAAAACAAGCCCTAATCATTTTAATAATGATCTCTTGCTGTTCCATACTCATCTTATTATCACTAGGCAAACACACCCCTCTACGAAAGATATCCATCCCCACATCCAACAACTTACCATCCTTCCCCAATACTCCGCCTCCAATATAAGCATCACTCCCTGCCCGGCCATTCCCATTCCTGGTAACAAACCCATTCATCCGGTACACAGGCTGCATATGCATCGGCTTCCAGATCGGGCGCCCCTCTGCATTGACCGAGACCAAAGCCTCCAGGATCTCCGTCGGACAACTCTTCCCACGCTCAGGTACATACAGCGCTTCGCATTCCCCGCGCACCTGCCTGCACATTGCTTCCGGGTCAATGGTCATACAGCTCAGCCAGTAATTAGGCTCACACCCTTCAGGGATAGGATTCATCCTCACCGGCAGACCCCGTAACCCCTCTTTATACCGCTCATATATCGCCTTCTTCTGCGCTATATGCTCCTCAAGATACGGAATCTGACCTCTGATTACACCAGCGATCACATTAGACATCCGGTAGTTAAACCCGATCTCTTCATGCTGGTACCACGCCGCATTCTCCCGGGACTGGGTACTCCATTTCCTGACCTTATTGGCATCCGCCAGATCATCCGTCAAAAAACATCCCCCGGAGCTTCCGGTGATGATCTTATTCCCATTAAATGAAATACACCCGTAATCCCCGAATGTCCCTGTCTGCTGTCCCTTATATGCAGCTCCCAGGCTCTCCGCGGCATCCTCTACGATAAGTGCATCATATCTTTTTGCGATGGCTTTGATCTCATCGATCTTCCCGGGCGTCCCGTAAAGGTGCGCCACAACGATCAGCCGCACATCCGGGTACAGCGCAAAAGCTTTCTCAAGCGCTGCCGGATCCATATTCCAGGAATCGTATTCCGTATCGATGAACACCGGCACCCCGCCTTCATAGACGACCGGATTTAAGGTTGCCGAAAATGTCATATCCGAACAGAACACCTTATGCCCGCAAAGCGCTCCTTTTCCTGTCTCTGTCTGGCCGTACAGCCTTTCCCCCGCCAGACGGACAGCCAGATGCAGGGCAGCAGTACCGCTTGACAGGGCAACTGCATATCTGCACC
>CAJTDK010000028.1 GCA_910575105.1 Lachnospiraceae bacterium | reverse complement strand
CGCAGTGTGCCTTTCAGGCATTCCACAACATCCCGTTCCTCCAGCGCACCCTTTTCACAGAGCCGCTTGACGAGTAGCGTGCCGCTCATCCCAAAGATGTCCGAGAGGATTGTGGACAGCTTAAAACCGCACTGCTGGAGATGCTTTTCAATGCGGTTTTTATGGCCGACCATTTCTTTGATGAGGACATCCCTGTACCGTGTCCAGTCACGTAGCTCCCGGATTTCTTTTGGCGGTATGTAGCTTGGCGCCAGCAAGCCCGCCCGCAGGAGTGTGGCTATCCACTGCGCATCTTTAACATCTGTCTTCTTGCCAGGAACATTTTTCATATGATGCGGGTTCGCAACAATAATATTGACCCGTTCCTCCCCGTACAGGATGGATTCCAGTACGTTGTAAATCGGAAACCAGTATACTCCCGTGCTCTCCATTGCCACATTGCGGCAGCCATTTTCCATAATCCATTTCTTAAATTCGTCAAGTCCGCTGAGCAATGTGGGAAATTCCCGGATAATTGGTTCCGGATCTTCCTCAAGCCTCCCCTTGAGCAGGCATGCGACAATAACTTCTTTGTGGACATCCAGCCCACAGCACACTTCCAAAAGATTCTGCATATTCATTTACCATCCTTCATTAAATTTGCAGGGCTGACGCACTTCGGTAAATTGAATTATACTACGCGTGCTATTCCTCCGCATAATGATGCAGGAGGGCAACATGTTACTGTGCTCCAAAGCACATCCAGCCACGATCACTCACGAATTCAAAGATTCAGATGTATATCGACCTTGCCCTGCAGATTCAGTATACTACGCCATTGCCCTGGTTTCATCTCTGACTGTGAAAATACCCTTTTCATGTCCGATCACTCTAAAGCCCCGGAAAGTCAACTACTTGTGGCAAATAAAAAGGTTTTATATCGCAGAGGATTCATCAACAAACTTTTCAAATTTCGTGCGTATGATAAGATAGCGGTTTCCGCTATAGACTGCAAATCTTCCAAGGTTATCCTCGGCAAGCCGCCTCATCTTTTTTGTCCCAATGCTGAAATATTCCGCAGCCTCCCTAATGGTCAGCATATACTTTTCACTGACCGGTACGCCCGCTCTTTCTTTTTCTGTAATGATATAGCTGTTTTTCTGTTCATCTGTCATCTAAGCCACCTCCTCATCATACGGAGATTTCCTGGCGGCTTTATACACCCTCCGGCATAAAATATCTGCCGCCGCTGTCCCCTCACTATACGGAGATTTGGACAGCAGTCCGGCGGGGTATTTTTGAAAAATTCTTTTAGATTTTACCTGTTGATAACCTGCTGATTCAGAGTTAATATGCACCACTGAGGAAGGAGGGATTCTGCCATGGATAAGGATTCCGTACTGTACCTGCTGATGGATATGCGGGTAAACGGCGTACTGGACCGCATTCTGGAAAAAGATGAGGAATATCAGGAAATTGCCCGGAAGTCTAGGGGATATTTAGACCGGCTGGAGGCTATGGACCTGCCAAAGGAGGCACGAGAGCTGATTGACTTGCACTCCTGCGAACAGAACGCACTCGGCGCACGGTATGGCGCTCTTGCCTATCTGCTCGGCTTTTCAGACTGCGTGGAACTGATGACAAAGCCACTGCATCTGCCGGGCGCACCAAAGAAAACAGATTAAAGCCACAGAACGCAAAACAAGCCCGCAGCATCGTTTCAAATGCCACGGGCTTGTTTTTCTGTCCTCCGATATTCAGTTTACACTCTTTTCGCATAATCCAGCGAAATCCATCCGTCTCTCTTTTCCTGATAGGATTTCAGCAATCCCCACCTGGATGCGCCTTTGCCATCTGCCTCTTCCACAATCGTGAAAGTGCCGGCTCCCGTATATTTCCCAGTCTTTGCATGGTCAGTGCCAGGGCCTTTCCGGATGTTAAGGTCGGAGATGGATACCCGCACCAGATACGTCTTGAACGTTGCCGCCTTGGTGTACACCGCTTTCCCGGATTCATCAAAAACGGAATAGCCGGGGTTCTCATCCGCACATTTCTTTGCGTTCTCCAACGACTTGAACGCCCCTTTCTGTGAGGATGCATCTGCCCAGTTCTTCCGGACGCGGTACCAGATTTCCGTTTCTGCAGGAGCGGAAGGAGCTGCCCCTCCAGCCGTGCCGAGGATGCCTTTCAGGATCGTGAGGATCTTCTCCCCATAGCCGGCACCTGCCGCCCATCCCTTTCCGGCAAGGTTTTCCTTCTGCCCAAGCCACTCCACATATTCCGCACAGCCCCTCGTGACATATTTGAAACGCGGGTCAATGCAAACGTTTTTTAATGCCTCTGTGGAAGCGTAGGCTTTCAGGTGCTGTACCTGCGCCCGGATGCCGAGCTGCGGCGTGTCGAAGGAATTCCCCTTCACCCCGTTAGAAGTCACGCCCATGCCGCAGAAGTTGTTCTGTGAAAGCGTGACCGCAGAGCCGGAGAAACTGAAGTTCCCGGTCTCAAGGCAGGACTGCGCAAAGGCAATGTCACCACGCACCCCTTCCGCTCTCCCTTCTGAAAGGTACAGCGGAACCATGTCGAGGACGGACTGCGCCACTGCCGGATTCTTCGCTTTCAGATATGCCTTCATCTGCTCCGCCTCTGTCACGGCATTCCCCATGATCTTGGTGTATCTGTCTGTGCCAGAAGCAGTGCCGCCCATCGCTGCCTTGACCGCTTTACGGAAGGAATCCATTGTGTACCCCATCCCAAGCTGCGTCCATAAATGCTCCGGGTCGCCGTGGTTGCTGGCAATGCCCCTCGCACAGCCTTCCTTGTGGCTGATGATGACACCGTCCGCAAGCGGGTCAAGGCTGTACTTCTCACAGAGCATGGCGAACAGCTCCACCGCCGTTTCATAAGTCCGCTTTGCCACCGCCTTTGCCGTGGCCGTGTCGGAGCAGGTGAAATTGCTGCCTGATGTGTACTTGATACACGCCGGTTCGCACATTTCCACCCCGATATGGGTATTGTTGCCGCTGCCCTTGCTGCCGGAGCCGCAGTGCCACCCCCTGTGGTTCCACGGTAATGTCTGGTAAGCCGTGCCATCATTCCCGTCAATAAACCCATGGACGCAGGAAGTGTCATGCGACGGGCTGTTCCATGAGTTGATGAATACGGACGCCTTCGGCTGCGGGCAGCCCACAGAGTGGAGCATCAGCCCCTTTACCGTGATCTTCCTCCCTCCAGTGGCAGAAGTCCTTGCCCCCGTTCATGGTGCTAGGGTAATTGCTGGTGACGGAAAACTCCGGCAGGCTCATGCCCTTATCAAAGATCAGGGCGGCATCTTCTTCATAATCTCTATCATATCCGCGCTCCCCCGGTGGGGCAGGGCGATGGCAAGGTAGGCAAGGCGGCTTACGGCTTCCCGTTTCTGCCCGCCCCTTGCGGAGGCTGCAAATTTTTCCAGTTTTTGATACCAGTATTCGCTTTCCTCCTCCTGCATCAGCAGGGAATAGAGCATACTCATCCCCGCCATCAGCACGGGACAGTCCTCAAGTTCTTTTTCCTCCATCTGTAAATAGTAACGGCGCAGCTCAAAGTAATGACCGTTGCCGGGATTGAGGCGGGCGTTCCGTATCAACAGTTCCCTGAGCCGCTCTTTCTTCCCGCACTGTTCAAACATGGCAAGGGCGGGCACGATCTGCCCCTGCATCTCGTAATACAGCCCCGCGTTGTAGGCATGGTCTGCCCGCTCCTGTAGGCTGTATTCCTTTGCCGCCCTTCTGCGCAGCGCCCGGATAAGCTGCGGGCGCAGGCGGTAGGTTCCGTCTTTGCAGGAAAGGAAATTCCCTGTCTCCACCACCCGCTCCAAAAGTTCCGGCGCATGGCGGTTACCCGTGACCATCTCCGCAAGGGGAAGGGTAAATTCATCGGTGACGCTGACCTGCATGAGAAATTCCAGCAGATCGGAATCCCACTGCACCATCACATGGCTTTCCAGGTATGCGGCAAAAGCCTCCACGATTTCTTCCGCCATCTCCGGGCCGGGGCGCATGCCTTCCAGCATCTTAAGGGCGGCATGGCGCACGATATAGGCGTTGCCCCGGCTCCTTTGCACTACAAATGCCAGTTCTTCCTTTGTGATACTAAGCCCCTGTGACTCCATGTAGACGGCAGCCTCTTTTTCCCCAAGCCGCAGCTCATCCTCCGTGATGACGAGGAACCCCCCGCCCACATAGGGCGGCATCAGCCAGGCCGGGATGGGGCTGCGGCAGATCAAGATGAGCCATACATCCTCCCGCTTTATGAGGGAAAGGACAGCCCTGCGCCCCTCCTGGTCTTTCAGAAGGTGCAGGTCATCCACGGCCACCACTGTCCGGGTTTCCGCCCCTTTTCCTTTCCTGTCCCCCTGTGCCGCCACATCAAGAAGCCCTGCGGCATCCTCTGCACTGGAAATATAACGGTACCTGCGTTTTGACAGGTACTGCTTCACCAGTTCCGTTTTCCCATAGCCGGTTGCCCCATAGATATGACCGTCTGCCCCAGCCCATTTGCCGCACGCAGTTTCCTTAATGCAGACTCCGGCGCTATATATCCTTTATCCAAATGACCTTCTCCTTCCACAAGTCTGGGGCTGCCACACCCTGCGGGTTATCCCCAGACCAAAAGAAGCCGATTAAGAGGCATGAGTATTCCCATGCCTCTTAATCGGCCCTGCCATTTCTGTGCATGTAAAAAATAATAACGGGGCAAAAAAGGGCGCAGCTATGCCGCTTGCTTGCTTGCTTGCTTGCTTGCTTGCTTGCTTGCTTGCTTGCTTGCTTGCTTGCTTGCTTGCTTGCTTGCTTGCTTGCTTGCTTGCTTGCTTGCTTGCTTGCTTAACAGATTGTACGCTTTACCCATCTTTTTTCAACCCCTTTCCCGTTAATTTTTCATGCTGCGGATATGCTGTGCATCCGCAGTTATGCTTTATTTTACGCCATTCCTCCTGTTAAGTCCACTCTCCAAACGGATAGTCCGGGGCACTTTTTTCGGTTTTTTTCAAAAATTTTTTTATGTTTTCTGACTGGTGAACCGGAATAATACCGATGCACGATATGCACTATTCACCGTTTGCTTATGAACCGTTATAAAAATATCCATGAAATTTGAAATGTAAAGAAATAAATTGTGAAATCTTAAGACATGAGAAAAAGGACTGCCGAAACAGCCCTTTTCTCTTGTTATCATTTATTCATTCAGTTTTTACCGTTTTACTCGTATGCAAACACGGAAACCCTTATACTATCACGAAAACTCCCATCCTGTTTCCGTGATAATACAGGCAGTTTCCGTGTTTGTATATGGGTTTTGCCTGCGAGTATCGACTTTTGCGTGATAGTATCTAGTTTTGCCTGTTAGTATCCGAGTTTCCGTGATAATAACCGACTTTTGTCTACGAGTATACACTATCAGGCAAAACAACCCCAGAACAGAAGTTCGTACCCTCGCTAATGTAAAAATGCCCCTAAAAGCACACGAAAATAATGTGACTCTGAAATCTATGTAGTGCCAAAAGTGCCGTGTTTACGGGCTTTCCCGGCTTTCCGTGTCCGTATCTGCCGGGGAAGGAGACACCGTTGGATGCTAAGATTATTGCTCCTATGATTTTATTAAAAACTTCTATTCAATCAAACATTATTTGGAATTTAATACATCCTCAAAATCTGCAATTCCCTTTAACAAATCTTTAATTCTTTTTAATTCCGTATTTTGATCTAATGGCTGTTGAGTTTTATTTGCAGACATATGTGCTGTTTCTCCTCTCAAAGCACCAAAAGACGATAATGTAGATATAAATGTTGAATCAAAATCATCTGTTCTATACCCTAAAGGACCAAATAATTTTTTTATATTATCCTCTTTTATTCCATGATTGGATTTAATTTCTTTTCTATAATCTGCAATAATCATCCTTGCTTTCGTATCATTTGTGTCATTCTTGTCTATTTTATCATGCCAAATAAAAAGTGACGATAGATTATAATTTGCAATCTTTTTCTCTACCCACCTTTTTTCTGCTTTAGTTAACAACTTTAATGCGACACTTTCAAAATAATCTTCTAATTCAGCATGACATAAAAGCCTCAAACCTCTCAGTCTATCTGCTTGCAAATTAGTAATACCATTTATAGATTGATTGAACTTGAAATTTTTCTCAATTTGTGAAATTCTTTTTTCTAAATGCTTATATTCTTTAGATCTCTTTTGTTCACTCATAAAGGCACCTCTACTACATTTCGCTCATAACTTCTATCTTGCCTTCATTAAGTTTCAATTTAGGAATTTTCACATGGTTTTCATCAACATTAATTAGCAATTCTAAAATATCCGATACCTTTGTAAATCGCAAAGCAATTCGATTAATATCCTTTGTAGTATCACTTACAGCATGTATAAACTCATTATTATCATTCATTTTTACAAATTCTTCTACAAATTCTTTCTTCTTTTTATCTATAGCAAATCTTATTTCCTTTATTGAAAAATAATACGTCAAAACCTCATATATCGAACGATTAAATCTCCCGTTACATTTTCCCTTTGTATACCTACTAAATGCAGAATTGGGTGTAAACAAATCAGTTAAATAAAGAATTGCATTTTCCAATTCCTTAAACAATTCTCGAAGTACCTTTTCATTTTTCTCCCAACTTTTATTTAAATTTTCACATGTATAATCAAGAAATTCTTTTAAGTTTCCTTCATATTTATCCGCAAAACATTTAAATGCGAAATATCTTAAAGCCAATTCTATATCTTTCATGCGTGGATCAGCACTTTTGTTATTTAACATATTTTTTATTACTTCACTATTGGCCGTTTCATCATCTAAAAAATCCAAGAATGGACCAGGTTTTAATGCTTGCCTTAATTCCTGAGGAGATAATTTTTTACTACCAGTATTTAACCTCAAAAAAACAGTATAAAGAAACGCTTCATCCGGCCAGTTTTTTATGACTATTGTTCGTATTGATTGATTATCTAAATTATTAATATAATCTGTACTCTCTACTTCTAATTGACTATACGTTTTTCCGTTGAAATCCTCTAATATATCTAACCCCTTCAATTTAAGCTGCTTAAATACATCTTTCTCTTGTAAACTTTTTTCTTTAAATTCCTTTTCGGAAATATCTGAATAGAATCTACGAATACTTAATAATCTTTGTTTTCCATCTATAACAATATATGAATTCTTTTTTTGCTTATTCTCTGCTAAAATAATGGGCGGAACTGGAAAGCCTAACATTAACGATTCTATTAATTTGCTTTTCTCCTGTTCACTCCAAGCATCCCTTCTTTGAAATGAAGGATTTAAATCAATATTCCCTTTCTCCAATTGTCTTGCAATTGTTTCTGTAGTCCAATCCGTCCCCCAAATAACAGCTTGATTAAATTTCCCTAAATCTACCTTTAATTCTTCCTCATTTTCTTCTCCATTTAAGTCAAAAATAATATCCATATTTTCCATAATTTTCTCCTTTAGTTCGATGCGCGTTTCGGAATAACTGCGCCCTTCAATGTAGCTGAATTTTCTTTTATATCTTCCACTACCTCTTCAACTGAATCATGTTTCTTTAACCAAATTTCTTTTTCTATTTCCAATTTACTCATTAAATAATCATGTCTTTTGGAAAACTCATCGAAAATATCGCTCCATGTCAAAACATAGATTTTGTTATTTCCGTTCCCATCTACATGAACCAAATGTGGCTCTCCGAGATTTCTATGACTTTCTAACTCATCTTGAATAAACCCGTTTTTATTAAATCTGTTACCTATCAAAAAATAGGTCCATTTGACATTACTTGCATTAAACCTGTCATCAGACTTAATAACACGCATATACTTCTTAACCTGAGAAAGTTGTTCTTCTCCCAAAGGAATAACAGGTCGTTTTAATTCTACTACAACATTTTCAGTGACATTACCCTTCCGATCTTGCCTTATCATATAAATATCCATCTCTTTATTTTTATCTTCATGATCGAGAGTAACTTTAGAATCGTCACCTTTCGTTGCTATTAAAAGCCCCTTTAATGCCAATTCAAAATCTGGCTCTGCGGCAGTTATCAAGCTATATTGCTCTCCAAATAGCCAGTAATGTCTTTCTATAACTTCTTGTAAATGTTCTACCTCTTTTGCGAATTTCTTATCATCAAGTACAATTTCTTTTAATCCTTGAACTACTCTTAAACGGTCCTGCAATAATTTAATAACTTTTGTAATATTGTTTAATGTAGTATATCTTAATACATCCGCCAATTCTTTTATTTCATCCTCATCAAGGTCTATTATTTGTTGCAGCACTTCAAAAAGTTCTGGTTTATTACTATTATCCATAATGAGTTGTAATAAATGAATCATTATTTTTTTGTTGTCATCGTTTAGTCCTGTAAATATTTTAGGTTGTGCTGTATATAGTGTTTCAACTAGATTATCAAGTTCTCTTTTTCTATATATGTCAATAAAATTACTCATATTAAAATTTGGATACACTTCTTTTTTAATTAACGCATCTATATATTTATCAGATGCCTCTTTCAAATACTCTTTTCTAAACTTTATTAAATAGCGATTAATAGCATCAATCAAAATCTTAAACTCTGATTCATTTTTATTAGGGAATAAACCTATTTGCCCCTCAATCTGAGTATTATCAAAATTAAATTCATCAAAATAGGAACTCTTAATAAATATACTGTGAAAAAATTCATCCGACTTCTTATTTAACTTAGTCGCCTCTTTATAACACTCCTTATTATCTGATCCAATAAAGTAAAATTTTGAATACTCCTTCCCCAAACTTTTACTCCATTGCACGAACTTTACTTCATATTCATGATTTAGTTTAAGTTGAACTAAATCTAACTCTGTTCTATTTATCACAATATCCTCATAAGAAATCAGCTGATCATCTACGGATATCTCATACTTATTACTTTCATTTAATTCTAAAAACCAAAAAAATTCATTCCTTATCTCTTCAATTATTTCTTCTTTAGATAATGCAATTAATTGTGTAAATGTAACTTTAGTTCCAACTGAATCTTTTGTTTCAGTTGGTTTTAACCCACCGTTATCGTCATATTCATTAAGAGAATCTTTATTCATTCCAATATAATATTTATATTTCTTTTCGTTTTTCTCGTAAACAGTGTCCCATCTTGCTATTTGAGCAAAAGAGAAAAACGTCAAACGTCCTATACCTTTACGCCCATGTGGCAATGAATGATTTAGTCTGCTAGGTAAATCAGCCTTTTTAGATTCATTAAAAGGTTGAAACTTATGTGGTAATTCATCATATACAATACCTGTACCATCATCTATAATAGATACCATATTTATCAAACCCATTTCATTAGTATGCAAATATACTCTCACATGAGACGCGCCCGCATCAAACCCATTCCATATGTATTCACATATTGCATCTAATGGTTTTACATTTTTCAAATTTTTCTTTATTCCTTCAGGTGTAATCAATATATTTTTCATGGTATCTCTCCCTGACTCTATATTGCTAATATTTTACCATATCCTCATTTCATTTACTATCCAAAAAACACAAATTTTGCAAACAAACACGCAAAACTCCATACTATCACGAAAGCTCCATGCTGTTTCCGTGTTTGTATCATATCCCCCGTTTTTCAACAACATTTTTAGCCAAACTAATACATCTTTCAGCTAAAACCGCCAATATCCTACACCTTTTTACCCTTCCGTTTTATACTATCACGGAAACCCCGGACTTTTGCGTGAAAGTATACTTTTGCCTGATAGTACGATTTTTTCCCCTATCGCCATCCTATCAGCGGCATCTAAAAACACAAAAAAATGGGGTTCACCAACCATTCCAGTGAACCCCACCAAGCCTTAAAACCCTTGATTTTAAGCCATTCTTCAATACTTTTGCCTGCGAATACCCAAATTCCTATGGCATTATTTTTTTATTGCCGCCTGTGCCGCTGTTAGATTCTGATGACTTTTACCCCTCTTTACCCCACCCAATTCGACATTCGACAAACGGGATTCGACAAATTGCGCTCTTACCGACAAAATCCATATTTCTCAGTGCGACGCAATCGCATTAGAGTAGCCTTAAAAGCTGTACCAGCTCATGCGCCTCGTCCGTATCTGATGCGGTCTGCCTGGTATCGAACTGCGAAAAGCGGTTGTCACGGTAAAATGATAACAGCCTTTCCTCATTTTCAGCTTCTAAGAATGTTACCATGCCGCCAAACATATACTGTGCTTTTTCAATCATCATCCAAGCCAGTTCAATAAGCGCCTTTCCAGAGATTTCCTTATCCCTGCCGCCCGCGTAATTTTTTCCAAGCTGTGCAATCAGATATGCAGACATAGTATAAGTATCTGATTTTTCATCCCATTCACTGATGCGCAACAACTTTTTCTTTACAGTATTGCTTACTGTTTCTCCCCTTACTGTTAAAGGTTTTAATGCAAGGGTAAAATAACCAAGCATTTCCCCATTATCTTTGGAAAAAACAAGATATGTAACTGACTGGTTCTTTTTTGTGAACTCTATTGCACTTTTTTTCAAAAACCGTTCCAAATCCGGATTCTTTGGACAGGAAAACCCGGAGAGCAGCTTAACAAGCGCAGGCTCCCCGGCTTCTTGGTCGTCTCCTAATGCCAAATACTTGCGGATATTGATTGCAAAAAATTTATCCGTTACTGGCATTTAATTTCTCCTTTGCTTTCTTTTCCCTGAACCTCATAAATTCTCGCAGTTCATCCTCAGTTTCAATGAACTCTACATTTACCGGAGTACGCACAGGACGGTTTTTGGCAGATTCTTCAATCGCATTGATGAACATCTCCACCTGTTCCTTGCCGGAAATGACAAAATTCTTTGTGATACTTGAAGTTGCCATAATAAACACCTCCTTTGTTAGTATGGTTCTTCCGTTTCAATTCATACTTTTCTATCTCTATTTTATTATTTTATATCGGTTAACGCAACAAATCTTTTATGAATTTTTTATAACTTATTTTCCCACTTGCCAACCCGCCAAAACAGAGTTAAGATACGACACCACGGAAGGAGGGATTGGATTGGAAAAAGATTCTGCATTGTACCAGCTCATGGACACCCGCATGAACGGCATCATGAATGGAATTGTAAGCGGTGACGGGGAATACCAGGCGATTCTCCGGAAGTCGGACATATACTCCGGCGAACTGGACAGGATGGATTTATCAAAAGAAATCCGGCTGCTGATCGACCGCTACGTCAGTGAGCAGAACGCGCTGGACTCCCGGTTTGGGATGCTCGCCTACCTGCTTGGGTTTTCCGACTGCAAGGCCATGTTTTTTTGGAAAATGCCTGCCGACAGAAGCAAAAGAACTATCCCAAGAAAGGTAAAACCTAAGTCGCAAATTATGGAAAAAGGGCTTGAAAATGTAGGCTCTTTTTTCGTTCCCTCACTCGTAGTAAAACCGTAGTAACCCACTTTCCCAAATGCCGCGATTTGCCCTGTTCTGCCCCACAAGTGCCGCCAATTCCCTGCTATCCGACGTGCTGCCGTGGCACACAAATAGTACTTTTATCATCGCTTTCATATCCTTTCATTTTTATTTTAACTTCATAAAACAGCGCTTTTTCAGACGTTTTCCATCTTTTCTCTGATTTCGGTTTCTTCCCGGAAATTCATATTATTTCACACATCTTTCCCGTCAAAAGGTGCAAATCCGGGTGCATGGCAGACCATTTTGCACCTGACGTTTTTTCACGGGTTCAGTTACCGGAAATCCTCGTCACTTGCCTCCTCAAATCCAAAATGTGTATATGCATTCATAGTCACACTGATATCACTATGCCCCATAATATATTGAAGGGTTTTTGGATTCATCCGCGCTGCGGCCATCTTGCTGCAGAACGTATGGCGGCATACGTGAGGCGTTACCCGGGGCATCTGTACCCTGTAAATCTTATTATACTTTGTGTAGATATGCTGAAAATACTTCTCCCAGTGTAATGCGACCATAGGCATTCCGTTTTTATCCAGATATAGAAAGCCCACATACCCGTCAATGATTGGTTCTGCTTTCGGACTCTTTCTGGATTTAATGATCTTCCGGAAACATTCTGCCACTTCCTTTGTCATAGGAATCTGGCGCGTACCGCTTTCTGTCTTCGGCTCAATAATCTGATATCCTATCTTTGCATAGCGCTGCAGTTGGTGGTCTACATTGATCTTCATATTTTTAAAATCAATATCTGATTTCGTAAGACCTTCAAATTCAGAAATGCGGAGTCCTATATTAAAAAGAATATAAACTCCTTCATAATACTTCTTGAAATGGGAATCTTCCTCCACAAATTTTAGAAATTTGCGCTCCTGTTCTCTGGTAAGGGCTTCTCTGGTAACGCTGTCATTATAAATAACTGTAGCCAGCTCAAAACCAAAAGGATTCTTGCGGATCAGATCATCATCTACTGCCATCTGAAAGGCAGGCTTTAAGATCCCCTAATCGTTCGGATCGTACTGAATCCTCTTCCATTTTTCTGAAGCTGGATCAGCCATGCTTTTGCATCCGAGATTTTTACTTTATCAATTCTTTCCCTTCCGAACCGTTCTTTTTTCAAAATATTTACAACCGTCCTATAGCTAGCCTCGGTAGTTGGACGTACCCCCGTCTTTAACGAAATATATTTTTCTACCAGTTCTGTAACCGTCAGACCCCCGCCCTCTGGTATGATCTTATCAAAGATATCTGCCGCTATCTGTTTTTCCTTTTCACGCAGAGACGCCTCCATCTTTTTTCCTGCAGGAATCCTGTCATTTTTATCTAGCCGCCATGAATATACATACCTTATGTCGCCAAAAGCATCTATATATTTATAACGGTATCTGCCATCCGGGGTTTGGATTTCCCCGTTCCGCAACACTCTTCCCCGGCTGTCCCTTCTCTTTGCACTCAAAATACCGAACTCCTTTCCAATACCTGATTTTAGGTTCACTAAAGAAAGGCTCTGATACAGCACCTTTATTTTACCATATTCAGAGCCTTCTTGTCATATAAAATTACGATCCAGCTTCAATTCAGCCTCCGTAAAACGGCTTTCTTGACTGCTTTTCACTCAGATCACGGTTGCCTCATCAATAAATTGCTCAAAGAGCTTTCGTTTTATCTGTATGCGATTGCCATTGGACAGTAGGAAATCCGCGTTGGGATTTTCCGCAGCCAGTTCTCGAAGCCTGCCTTGTCCTATCCGAAAGTACTCCGCCGCCTCTTCGATTGATAATGTATATTTCTGCCAAATTGGGATTTTTTCCTGTTTCATGACTATTCCTCCGTTTTTTATTATTTTCCTTTACATCGTTTTCTATTTAGTTAAACCGCGCCTAAAACCCTTTTTTCGCTATCTCAGCAAAATTGGTCTTGTGATTTTCCTGCTATGCTATTCAAGTCGCCCACCGCCAAGTCCGTCCTTTTAAAACAGATTCGACGCCATAAATTGGAGAGGGCAATTTCTGCAAGATTGCTCCGCGCTAATGGATCTACGCTCGAAAAATTAACGATATTAATTTTCTCAGCGCAATTTTTTAAGTGCCCCGCAATTTAGAACCGTCCAAAGCCGCTGATAGACAGCCTCTGCCTCTGATTCCTTTTCCGAGCTTGATATTTAAATCGAATACGCAGCCTTCCAAATACTCCTCGAGTTTCCGGCGCTTTATGAGTCGTTTGCTGCCGTTCCAAAGCACGAACCCACAATGTTCGTCATTTGAGATTTCCCGCAGATTGTTGATTCCAATCCCGGAATATTCTGCCGCTTCTTCTAACGTTAATGTCGCCTTTTCCCAAATCGGTACATTCTTTCTCATTCTTTTTGACCTCTATTTGTCATAGTTTAAATTCATTCGATTATACAGACAAACGGTTTCGTCTGACTGCAAGTTCCCTCTCCCACAAAGTAACTCCCTTTGAGCACGGCTTCTCCTACTTTTAGCCCTGACAGCAGCTCTCGCCATTGCGCTGTTTCTGTCTCAGAAATGATTTTTACCGCAGCCCTCAATCCTTTTTCCGTCGGCTTAAAGATCAGCTTGTTATTAGCCTGCAACAATGTCTGTACCTCCTCACTGCTGTACCCCTCAATAAATTGTGTACTCAGCAATAATGACATCCCGAACTTTCGACCCTGCCTTAAGATATTGGAAAGCGCACTCTCGTCTTCAAGCGACATAAACTGAAATTCATCCATAGCAACAAGATCCCAGCTCGGTTTTTCGGTTCCCTCTGTTGTTCCTTTTCTGTTAAAGGCTTCCTTCCACGTCAGTGTTGAAAGTAATTCTGCCATAAATTTTCGGTGAGATTTCGGGAAATCTGAAAGCTGAATAATCGTCAGCTTCTTTCTCTTATTCCGATTGTCTCTTTCGCTCTGTTTAAGATGAAAACTCCCCAGACCAGCACACGGTTCTAAGATTTGAACAATTTTATCAACCTCCTCAACATTCCTTTTTCCGTCATCTGTCCACTCTTGTTGTTCCTGCAGTTTTTCGACCTTTTCCTCTAAAAATTTCACAAAGCTTTGAATATCCCAGTCACTATTCTCCAAAAGATATTCCCGAAGATTCTTTCGGAAACATCTCCTTTGGTTGCACCCTTTAATTTTAAGCTGATGAATCAACGCATCCGACAAATCCGTTCCAAACTTTTCTGCATTTTCGTAATGCAAACTGAGATAGTACGGCGTTTGATACGGGTTAATTATATTAGTTCGATGCAACATTTTGAATCCGTTTTTCTCTAATTCCACCACAGTATAACTGTTTGAAAAATCCAGCACCAAGACATCTTTATTTTTATCTATTTCTTCCTCTATCCGCCTGCAGCAATAGTACGTTTTCCCTGACCAGAGCTTCCCAGAACTAATGTATGGCCGTTTGACAAATCACTCAAAACAATCTTCTCTCCTTCCCTGCTTTTCACTCAACCATCTCCTTTCCCAACGAGGTAAAATCTACGCTCCCAACTTTGTCAAAGAAATCGCGACGGAATTTATACGTTTCAAACGAGTTTCCGCCATTCTATAAGCGTTTAGGGGTTCTTTCCAAACTTAGTTGAATTCAGCGTAGAAAAGCTCATGGAACAATACTTTTGCCTTTAGTAACACAAAACTGTTCCTACCATACATGATCCGTTTTATCACCTTTATCTTATTTACACTGCCTTCTGCCAAACCATTATTGTAAGAGTAGGAAATCCCATTTTGGGCAGCTTCTTTATCGTTACAGATACCTTCTATAAATGACTGCAGTTCAGGTATGTCATATTTTGGGGCGGATTTTATCCATGTATCTAGCTTTTCGGGTTTTTGCGAAAACATTACGGTATGGAATTCCAGCCAGCTTCCGGGCTTCATCAACCTCATGCTGCTTCTGCTGCACTGCCAGCTGGTGCTGCCTTTCCCGGGAGATAGCCCTGCTTTCCGTGATTTCATCTTCTGGTATGGCAAGGTATTTCCGAATGGTTGTGGGGCATGAATGCATCAATAGTGCAATATCGGATACGGTCAGCCCTTCTTTCCTTTTTTGATGGGCAAAGCGGATCCGCAGTGGACGGTTTGCCGTGTTATACAGGGCTTTCCTCTCTTCTGAAACCTCCTCCGTCAATGGGATTTCTATCCTGGCAGGAAATTCCCGGACCATATATTTATTTATGGCTTCTGAAAGGCCTTTTATCAAATGGAAGCGGTCGCTCACCTGGACTGCATCAGGGTGTGAGCCCTTTGCTGCCGATGAGTAAGTGGCGGCCCCATCCCTTGATATGACCTGGATATTAGGAAATGTCGCAAGCCAGTTGGTGACATCAGCGGTTTCCCTGGAAGGGATATAGCCACGTCCTTTTCTATCATCATTAGTTATATTATATGACTTTCGGAAAATAAAATCAACTAAGTTTGGAAAGAACCTATCTACCGTTTACATAGTAACGCCTATATCACCGCAAAAGCAACGAAACCGGAACATTTTTCGTCCCGGTTTCCTGCTTATTTATTTTAATATATCGTCAATTGACCTTCTGGCTGTACTAGCTGCAATACTGCCCAAAACTTATTCTTCCCCATCTTCCTCCGGCCATCCCTCGTTTGCCAGATCTTCCTCCCCGCCGGCCGTCTCAAGCGCGCTGCCGATCAGCTTGATCATCTCCCAGACAGAACGGAAATACAGTGTCTTATTCTTATCCATCCATGTGATGCGCCCTTGCCAGCTGCTGTTCTGCCTATGCTGTACACGTATGATAAAAGTTCCCAGGTCCCCATGCTTGCTTAATAGTTCTTCATCTCTCATAGCCTTCACCCTCTCTTTTCTGCGCTTTACTTCCGGTTTCTTCTCCAGAAATGACCGCCCATTGACGGTCGGGAACGGAAAACAGATCGAATCAAAGAAATCCTCCAGTTCAAACAAAAGCTGACTTATGTCTGTGATCTTTGCCGCTTCTTTGCTGTAGGCATGGTATATCCTTCCTTCCATCCGGCATCTGTCTATATGGTCGATGCATAACACCACGCCATTAGGAACACCGATATACCACTGTGACCTCTCCATGAAACCTCATCCTTTCTACGTGATCCGTTCGCCGTCAGGCGTACATACGACGCTGTTCACATGATACTGAAGCCCGGTACGCTGACGCCCTACGATAAAATGATAATTAATCCTTTTCTGAAGTATCCTGCAATTCTCCCGTGTCGTATTCATCAGGAGAACCAGATACTGCCCTTTTCCATATCTGCTGACAGCATCGCTGCGGCGCACGGAAGTGCAGATCGCTTCGCCCAGCCTTCCGGACAGTTCAGCAAGCACCGGACCGTCTTTCATCGGGTTTCCTTTGCTGTCTACGATCGTACAAAGCATCAGATGGACAGACTGCCCGCCGCGCTCCATGACGCGCTCGATCATGCGGTAGATTCCCTGAAAGACCGGATAAGAGCAGAAAAATCCGCCTTTCTTATCTTCGTCGCTCTTTTCTGACAGATTCTCCTGTATTACGTCAAGCAGGGCATACTGATGCCCGATCAGCGTGCCCATATCCTCCAGCATCTCCATCAGGCGGCCTGACGGTCGAAGTCCCTCTTCCTGAAAATACAGCTCTGCCGTATCTTCATAAAGCCGTATCGCCTCATCGGTTCGCCCCAGCGCCAGCAGCGCTTCCATAGTCACGCTCTCCCAATCTGCCAGCGGATTGATGTTGGCCGCGTACAGCCCCAGCTTTTCCATGCGCAGATAATCCTGGCGCTCTCTCAGCAGCAGGACCGCCTGCTCTGCGCAGGCGCAGAAAAGCTTCCGGTAGCGCATCGCCTCCTGGGCCACCCAGACGACCGCCGTCTGGTTTTCTAAAAATTCGCCGGTATAGCAATGGCATGCTTTCAGATAGATCTCCAGCTTCCGATCCGGATCCGGCTCCTGCTCCGCCTGCAGATAAAGCCCGTCGAACACTGCCGCATCCTCTTCCACGGGAATCTTTTGCGTCCAGTAATAGATTCCGTCCCTCTGTTCGATATAATTCACATCCGGAAGACCAGCTTCCCTCAATTTCTTCTTTGCATTATAGATGACGCTGCGCGCCGCATGCTGGAAATCCTTGATATCTCTGTCTTCAAAGAGATTTTTCCTAAGCTGCCCGCGGCTTATCCCCCTCTCCTTATGATGGAGAAGGAGCTGCATCAGATAGGCAAACTGGGTTTCACTGGAGCGAGAGCCGCCTGCGATATATTTTCCGTTCCAGATCAGGGAAAAGCTGCCAAACATCTGCGCATGCAGGACATTATCTTCTTTTTCCTTTATCACGATCCTCACCCCCGGTTAATTATTGTCCCGCAGCGGCTTCACCCGCATCAATTCCGCTGACCGCGCCTTCTCCCGGCGCAACCGGCACTCCGCCGGCACTGTTCACCGGGACTAGTTTTCCGTGAAGCACATCCCTGGCATCATCAAATACATACGCGCAGGTAGACAGAAGCACGTAGCGCGCATTGCCGTCCAGCTGCTCCTCCGACTGGGCATCTGATCTGAAGTTAGACTTCTTAGCCGCTTTCTTCAGATATTCATTAAGCTCCGGGCACGGCTCCTGATACATCAGATAGGTGTCCGAGTAAGCGGAGGTCGTATATTCGCTGAACAAGACGATCTTATAATCCTGTTCGGGGGTCAGAAGCCACATGATGGGATGCTCCTCGTAATACTCCTGCTCAGCCCAGTTGGATATGGTGGCGAACATGGATTTATTCTTCATGTGGTGCCCATAGATCACCGTATTGGAATCGACAAACCCCGGGCGGTTGTTGGTATCGACGAAGATCGAACCGGAGATGCTGGATTTCCTGTCGTAGGTATGATGCAGGTAATAATCATTATCCTCTCCCCGAAGCACCGGGTAATCGATCACCGTATCCTCGCAGTAGATCCACCCGATCACATCCTCATTTTCTTTTTTAAGCGCCTCAAAATCCACGACGATAGGCGCACACTCTTCTTTGCTGCCCTCCGGCTCCGCCGCCGGGTCATTTTCCATGGTGAAGCGCTGGGCTGCCTGCCCGTATACTGCCTCGTCGTCGCGGTACTGCTTCAGGATGAACAGGATCGCGCCGACAGAACCGATAAACAGGAGCAAAAGTATTGCTACAATTATCCGACTGATTACTTTTTTCATCTTTCTCTCTCTCGCATCCTTCCTGCAAGAATATTGAACATGGCGCCGCAGGCCGCAAAGCAGACTGCATATGCCTTCCCTACTGTGCTGGTGTAGACCCAGAGCAGCTCGCCTAAGAGCGGACAGTGGTACGTAACCTCCCCGATCACTGCATCGTAGGGCACGTCGTTCATATCCTCCCCGGCATTGGCATCGCCTTTGGTGGTAAATTTGCCTTCGACTTCGTTATTCTTCACCACGCGGTGGGTGATCACGGAATCCTGGCTGTGAAAGGCGATGATATCGCCCTCCTTAAGCGTACCGGGATCTGCCGGCTTGACAAAGATCATACTTCCGACAGGTATCTTTGGCTGCATACTCCCGCTGACGACGTTGTATACTTCATAGCCTAAGAGGCGGGGCACAGTAGCCGGAAGACATGTCACGATCACGCTGAGTAATATTAAAGTCCCGACAACATTGCAAAGGGCGGGAATAAACTTCCCTCCCTTTGTCCTGCGCTGTCCGGACGGCAACGATTTATTCTGCATCTTTCGCTTCCTTTTTCTTTTTGGTATAGAGACGCCATCCGCCTGCTCCAAGAAGGACGAGCAGCGACAGAAAGCCCGCCTTCGCTCCTGCCGGGAAATCTAACATCCTCCTGGCAAAATCCCCGCTGCTAAGGGGCGTAGGCTCATCTGCTACATTGGTAAGCTGGTCTTCTCCTATATTGGCCAGAGGTACCGCGCCGTCCTCAATATCCTGCAGATCCGTCGGTGCATTCTGTTCCTCTACGGGAGCTGCCGGCGTGTCAGGATCCCCTTCTCCTTCTCCGCCTTCCGCCGGAGCCTGTGCATCATCCCCGCCTTGATTTCCAGCCTCATTGTCTCCTGCAGGCGCTGCATTGCCCGTCCCCTGGGCTCCGTTCCCTGCGGCGGGAGCGGTATTTCCCCCTGCCGGAGTCGTCGGTGTCTGCCTGTTCGGAGCTGCCGGTGTGTCGGGTGTCTCAGTAACGGCAGCGTTGTAGGTGAAGGTGAAGACATTCTCTGACTCATTCTCCTTCAACGTGCCGGTCAGGTTGTATGCCTGGGGCAGGTAATTCTCAATATACTGGTATGCGATAACCGGACGATCCCCTATATTTCCGTAATAAGTCTCATCCGGCAGGAGAGACTTGCCGTCTGCATCCACATAGCGTACCGTATAAGCGACGGTATTGCCCTTGATGCCGTAGGCGACAACATAATCCTGATCTCCGGTCACCTCGAAGGAGGACTGGGAGCTTACGGTATTGTTATCCCTGCCGCTCTCACGTATCCCCCGGATATAATACTTGCTGTCCTTCTCCATCGTCACATCCCCCTGGCGGAAGGATACGCGGTCGCCCTCTTTCAGATTGCTGAAGGTGATGACCTCCTTTCCGCCGAAGGTTCCTCTTGCGCCTGCAAAGAAACGCACAGTGTAAGTATATTCCTTATTTTCCGCTGCCGAAGCATTGACAGAAAGGGATCCGGCCATACAAAAGGCCAGCAGTAATACAGTCACTCTTTTAAAACTCTTCATGCTGCGCCGCCCTCCTTTTTGCTCTCAGCTTCTTCTCCTTCTCCCGCTGCCTCTGACTGCAGACTGCGAATATCATCAGTAAAGTTCCGGTCACGCACGCCGTGATGATAAACGGCGTCAGCGACAGGTCGTCGCCGGTCTGTACTGCCCGGGCACGCCTGCCGGTTCCATTCGTCGGCGTATCAGTCCCCGAATCATTAAGCTCTACGGCAAAATTCATCTGCAGGTCCGCCAGGGTATCCTGGTAGTCATTGCCCTGGGTATCTCCCTCAAGGGCTACCTCCAGCGTGATCTCGCCGCTGTCCCCGCTTTTGAGGGTATCCAGATAGAAGTAATCCTTAAGTCCGTTCGTGGCCTGCTTAAGCCCTTCCCCGGCCTTGCTCTCTCCCTCTCCGCCTACACTCTCGCTGTCAAAAAGCGTATCTACTTTGCCGTCCGGCCCTTTATAAGTCAGCTTGTAAGTATATGCGCCGCCGCTTGTGGCCGAATTCTTGCTGCGATCCTCCAGCGAGTACAGTACCTTGTTGGTCATGTACCAGTCTGTAGCGCTGCCATTTTCATTCTTAAGCTTCAGATTGATGATGACGTTATCGCCGGGCTGCAGGCCGTAAATCACATCATCGATATCGGAAGTCTTGAAGTTCGTTTCCATCTTCTTATCCTTCGTGAATACGACAGACCAGTCCGAATTGCCATAGGAGGTCTCCGCATAGGCCGTCATATTCAGTGAAACAAGCAGTCCAATCAAAAGGAACAGCCGTCCGATCTTCTTCCTCATGCTCTCTCCCTCCTTATCTCAGCTTCAGCGTGTCATTGTCTACCGTAACCCGTTTGCCCCATGCACTCCAGATGGCGTCCTCCGCATTGTGGTTCTGGACTGCGTCCACCTTAGCCTCCACGCAGAACTGCATCCCGTCGTAATCATAGACTGTCCGGATAGTATTCTTCTTTCCCTCAACCGGGACCTGGGTCACCTTAGTGGCGATCATATTGTCGATCTTAATGCTGTCCGCGAACAAAGACGATGTCTCTCCCGCCTTCAAAAGCTTGGAGTAATACAGCACGATACGCTCTTCTGTCGTGGAAGTCTCGTCTAAAAGCCAGTCGCCGCCTACGTTGACCAGATTAAGGCCGATAAGCTCCGGCGACAGTGTCCGGTCCTTCTTTTCATCCTTCAGCCAGTACCTGAACACACTGACGCGGACATACTGGTCGATCGTCCCGCTGTTTTTCACGCTCAGCTCTTCTTTATATTTCTTTCCGACGGCAAATTTCTCATCTTTTGCCAGCAGATTGGCCAACAGCACACCTGTGCTCTCATCCCAGGTTCCGTCGGAGGTCTCATTGTAATCCCTCTTAGCAATCTCCCTGCCGTTCTCCAGCAGCGTCACGCCGATATTGGACGTCTGCACACGGGACACATAAGTGTCGGAAAAATAAGTCAGTGCCGCTCTGGCGCCTCCTATAGTAGAAAAAAGAAGCAATCCCACTGCCAGGAAAAATGAGATCATCGTGGCTGCCGGAGATTTAAGGAATCTTTTTATCCGCTTCATCAGTTACTTCCTCCTTCCGCCTTTGTCACTTCCTGCTTTGCATTCCAGTCTGCATAAGGCTTGCCGTCCTCGTCGTAAAGAACGGGGGTCGTCTCGTAGACCACCGCTACGTTGAACTCCGATGCATCGGCGACATCCTCCGGGACATTCTCAATCTTTACCAGCAGCTCCTCGGTCTTTTCGCCGCCGTTTAAGATATCGCTGTAGTAGTAATAGCCGTCGCTGCCCGGCGTCCATTTATCCGAGCCGCTGTAAACCAGGCTGTACTGGCTGCCGCAAAATGCCCTCGCCCGGACATATACCGGCTTTGACCCCGGGTCGCTGGATACGACGATGTGCTTCGTCCAGGACTCGAACTTCGGCTCGTCGATAGTCGTCTCATCTCCAAGCTCCAGCGTCAGCATGCCCCGCGCCTCCACGTAAGTCGTAAAGTAAGCCCAAGCGCTGCCGGCCGTCCCGGACAGAGCCAATACTACAGCAAAAACTGCCAGAAAAATACTTTTCTTTTTCATCTGCTCCTGCCCTCCTTACTCTCCATCCGCGCGGTTCGCCGGCTGCTTTTCTAACTGCCATCCATTTTCCGAGTCATAGGTAAAATGGTTGTTCACCCCGCCGCCGCCGTGATTGGTCGTGTCGTGGTCATTGCTGAACTCTACTGACGCGATCTTGTCGGCTTCTATCGTCACCTTCTGCTCATCTGCCGACGTAATCTTGTAGGATGCGCCGCTGTAGATCTCTGTCACCGTCACCTTTGCCCCTACGGGGATCTTATTTTCCAAAAGCGCCGTCTTCTGCCCTGCTTCGGTAAATGTCAGCGTCACCACATCGCTGTATACCACTTCTCCCTCAAGCTCTGCCTCCACCTGGAAGACGAAGACCGCCGGGACATTCACGTTGTAGGTGGCGAGATTCTTTACGATCTCCAGGGAACCGGGGCGGCCTTTCTGCTCCGGCTTCAGGGTTACTTCCATATCATAAACCCACTGGCTGATCTCGTTCCCGTTCTCATCGATGTTCTGCCTGCTCGGCAGGGCGATAAGCTCCGGCGCGAAAGTATAATCATGGCTCTCAGAGCGGGCGATCGTAGCGATCTCCTCCGTCCCGTCCTCGTTCTTCACAGTCGTCTTGTAATCCTCGATATCCGCGCCTCTGGCAATGAGTAGATACAGGCCGCAGGCCAGGTTTTCCACCTTTTTATCCACGGGATTCCCTTTGGAAATGGGTTCGCCGCTCTCCAGCGCGTACTTTGCCGCGGTCTGGGCCATCTGCCTCCACGATTCGTTGTCCGGATTCTGGTCATAGGCCCCCTTCAATGACTCATAACCGCTCAGGAATGCAAAGGTAAAGCCATCCTTCCCCTCTGTCTCCACTGCGTCAGCGACCTTGTAGAGATCAACTACCACATTCGCTTTTGCCAGGTCCTCTGAAAGCTCTCCCCCTCCGGGATGTATGGTCAGAGAGCAGTCGCTCCTGCCCACATCCACTGCCTCCGCTGCCCTGGTCAGGCCCGGCGCGGCCGCGATAAGGCCGGCAGCCAGCATAAGCGTCAGCACTGGACATAACAGGCGGCTTAAGCTTTTTTTACGCCGGCCGTTCCATCTTATCTCCATAATTCTCTCCTCCTTTATCATTCTGGCAGCAGTCCTACTAAGCTGAGCTGCCGAATCTAAAATTACTGTTATTAGCAGCAATCCGAATACTACGACTTCCTGATGTCATCCAGGATATCCTTCGTGCTCTTCCCCGGCTTTTTCCTGCGGTAATAGATAAGCATGAGCGCCAGAACGATGAACAAAAGCGGGATACCTACCGCCGGGATGACGATATACGTCGGGATCTTCACTGCCTCCGCCGGAGTAGCCTTTCCCTCGATGTTGGCAATCCGGTGACCGCGCATCAGGATACGGTGGGAATTGACCCCGTAAGGCGTACAGGTAACTAATGTCGCATACTCCTTGCCGTCTACGATGGCAAGCTCGTCAGTCTCCTCCGGCAGCACGATCCGAATCTGGTCTACCATGTATGTAAATGTCTCGTCAAGCACGGTGACGGTGAATACGTCCCCCTCCCCCAGCTTATCCAGGTCAGTGAACAGCTTGGCGCTGGGAAGTCCCCGGTGGCCGGACATGATGGCGTGGGTCCGCTCCCCGCCGATGGGGAAGGATGAGCCCGGGATATGTCCCGCCGCAATCTGGAGCACCCCTTCGTCTACGCCGTGGTAGACAGGAAGGTTCACCCCGATCGAGTCGATCTGGATATAGCCCATGATCCCTGTGCCGGTAATGTCGAGGATACTGGCATACTCCGCGTACTTCTCCTCAGGAATGTTAAAATTCACGCCGTTGGGAAGGGATTCGTTGTACTCCTTCGCTTTGGCAAAGATAGCTTCCTTATCCTCCTTGGACATGCTTTCTACTGCTTCAACGTAGCCTGCGATGGCCTGTGTGGCGTGCCTGGAGTTCCACCAGTCGCTGACGGTGGGATAGGCCAGAACGCCCACGCCCGTCAGCATGATCAGTACCAGCAGAATATTGGTTATGGATACTTTCTTTTTCTTCTTCTTTTTCCCGGGCTTTCCTTTCTTCGTCTCCTGCTTCGCCGCTGCCAGAAGTTCCTCCGGTACGACGCCGCCTTCGGACGGCTTCGCCTCTCCGGGTGCGGATTCTCCTGCCTGCGCTGGTTTTTGCTCCGGTTTTTGCTCCGCCTTCGGCTCCGGCGCAGGCGCAGGGTTCTTCGCAGCCGCTGTCTCCGGCGCCGGATCCGGGATATCTCCGGGGATAACCGGTTCTGCGGGGCTTGACGGCTCCCCGCTGTCTATCTGCAGCTCCTCCCATCTGGGTAAGGAGCCAGGCTCTGGCGGCTCAATTCCCCCGTTGGTATATATCTGTTCATGGTTATGTGTCTCTTCGTTCATAGATCTCCCCACAATCTTGTCAGAATGGGTTCCCTGATGTACGAAAGATCCGTACACCGGGCGATAAGCGGCATAATCTGCCGCCGCTGACGTCTGCCGAATGAATAAGTGGAATAAATACATCCTACATCCGTTGCTCGCCGCACACCACGGGAAGGTGTCAGCCTGTGCGGCATAGCCGGGGACGGGACGTGCCGTCCCCGGTGAAGTTAAGTACTTTGTAAAAATATAAAACGTGTAAGGATAAAACTCTTATTCGTTGCTCATGCGCTTCTTAACAACTAAGATAATGCCAGCGCCGATAACGAGGATCGCTCCAATGATGTAGAAGATCGTGGTACCGATACCACCGGTGCTTGGGAGGAGGGAACCTTTCTTGTTATCGATATTCTCTGTATGAACATACTGACCATTATTAGTCGATGTAACATCTGTGGATGTTATTTTGCCGTCCGAATCATATGTCACACTGATAGTAACAGTTACGTCCTCTGTTAATTTATTATAACCTGCCGGAGCTTCTGTCTCTTCAAGGTAATATACACCGCTGTCAAGACCGGAAAACTTAGCATGCCCATTAACATCAGTCTCTACCTCTGTTGCTTCGTCTTTAGAATCAACCCAGCTAACTTTTTTATCATCTCCTACTTTGTAATACTTACCCTCTGTATTCTTTAAAACAAATTTTGCTCCTGCCAATTTTTGCGTATCATCGCCTTCTTGATACTTATTGATATCGATATCAAAGTCATATACATAAACTTCTTTTTCAGGTGTTTCGCCAGTACCCTCACTCTTGGGATCATTTGAATACTCAAGCTTAACTTTATTCACTTCAACATCTGTAGTTAAAGCCTTATCATTTAAAGTCGCAGTATAAGTAATTTCAATAGAAGCGCCTTCAGCTAAAGTAATAAATCTTTCTGGCACAAAAGTAACTGTAAGCACCTGACCGTCATATTTATAGTTGTAATCTGTTCCATTTGTAAGCGTTGCATTACCAACTTTAACTATAGGAGCATCCCCTGTAAAAGTCAGACCAGCAGACATAGTATCAGTTACGGTATACGTATACTTCTCATAACCATACTCCTTCATTTTAGGAACTGTTGATGTCAGCTTAAATGTAACTGTATCACCTACATTAACAGCGGTACCTTTACCCTCTTCACCCTCAGCGCTATCTGCACCCACAATATTCTTATCAATAGACGGTACATCTGCCTTAGGAGTAACTTCTAATGTACCATTAGTTACCTGTACAATATAAAATGTATATGCCCCATCCTCTTTGCCATCCAAAGAATTTGGCTCATCTCTAATTAAATAGTAACCCGCTGGAAGATTTGTATACTTTATTGTATTTCCGCTCAAATCAGGAGTGGCAGAAAATGCCGGACTATTTAAATTGACATATTTTTCAATAACTGCTAATTTTTCACTATCACTAGCATTAGCATTAGCCTGAAGATCTGTTAATTCCTTTAAAACATTGTCTCCAACTAATGCGTCTACTGTTCCACCTTGACTATTCTGTCCCCATTTGATATCAGAAAGACGTCCACTTGCAGCATCATATACCCCTGTAAAGATCTGATAAAGCTGGTATGTGTGACCATCCGTTTTTCCTACTGTAGTTGTCGGTGCTGGCGCTTCTGGAGTTGTCGAAGGTTCATTTGTATCTCCACCCTCAACTTCACTGGCAAAAGCTGTGATACTCATCGCTAACACCATCACTATTGCCAGCATTAAAGCTGTCAATTTTTTGATTTTTCTCATCATCATCTTTCTCCTTTTCCTTAATTTTTGTTGTCTTTGACTTGTCGGCTTTTCTTAAGCCTTTAACTTTATTCTGCTAAATCCAAGAGGAAATCTACACCCTCCTTTCCTTAGCTTTTTTTCTATACATAAAGCCTGCGCCGAGCAGTATGCACAAAGCGCCTGCAATAGTATATATAATCAGACCGGAACCGCCGGTTTCGGGGAGTTCATACTGATGGTATTCATTTACATATTCAACAGTCGTATCCACGTTTCCCATTTCATCTGTTATTACGCCTGAATTTTCCTTTTCACCATCAATATTAATATCATAATCATCATTTCCATTTTCTGGCCGAACTTCTGTGATCGTATAAGTTGTTCCCTGAGGCAGATAATTGACGATGATATACTCACCATCCCCCAGCCAGAAAGTATCTCCGTCACTGATTATAATATCATTACTAACAATTTCTGTTTCATATACCGGCTTACCATCTGCATCTAACACCGGATTCCCGTCTTCATCCAGCTTCTCAACATATACAGGCTTTCCATTCTCATCAAATACAGGTTTTCCATTGCTATCCATTTTTCTCTTCTTCTTGAATTTTGTATAGCAGTAATCATCCGGCAAATTGGCACCAGCATTATTTTGAAAATGTATCTGGAACTCAAAACTCTGATCCGGATTAGCATTTTCTACTGTTTTTCCAACCTGTAATGAATTTGTAAACTGCCCTGAAGCCTGCTCTGGCGTCATGGAAGATATGGAAGGCAAGGTAAACTGCATCCAGCAAGTAGATCCTGAAGCGCCCCGCTCAGTATAGAAAAACGATAAAACATGCTTCGTCGAACATGTAAGTTTACCTTTTTCATCATAGCATTCATTTACGTGTTCATGATTCTCATTCGCCGCCCGTTCTGCTTCCAGATAATCCCAAAGATCAACATATTCGCCAACAGAACTGTGAACGCCACCAATATCGCACACAAGCTGACCATCTAAAAATACCCACATATCATCATCACCGAAGAAATAATATTCCAATGGTCCGATGTAATCTGTACTTAAATCAAATTCTACTTGATACATCATCCCAAAATATGGATTGTGTGTTGTACCTGCAAAGTCATTATTAGGCGCAGTCCGTGTTGTACCTTTGCTGTCAAATGCTATCATTGTATTACTATGATGGAACTTTGGATCATATCCATCTGTACCTGCATGCTCAACACCATCCATAGGCCAGAATTCATTAGAGAGTATTGTACGTGTATTATTCCAGTTGGAACGTTTATGCCCAAACTTGTGTAGATCATTGGCGCCTGTCCCCGTTACTGAAGTCAGCGTATACGTATCACCTTTACGAATAAATCTAAGGTCATAGTCATTATAAGTGGTTTTCCCTGCCGCATTACCTTCATTAAACAGATTCGGAGCTATAATTCCATCTGCATAAACTAGCTTTCCGTCCTGTAGCCCGGTTACGATTCCATAGGTACAACTACCATAGTTACTCAGTGTCGCAGCATTAATGCTATTATTATTATATTGAACGCCGCCAAGCGATGTCGGAAGCGTAGATTCACTGTTACCAAAAGCTAACTTTGCGCCATCACCGTTATAATTTGTCGAGGAATTGATTCCTGACTGTTCTGTGTAGATATACCATGTCTTATCCGTTTCTGAACGAGCCAGCGTTCCTCCTGCCTTATCAGCACTACGATAAATATTCCCATCCGAAACATCATAATCATAAAATGCTACGTCAGAATCCCATTGTGTATCTACAACATCATAGAGCAGACGGATTACCGTTCCTTCGGCAATCAACGCATACTCCAGATTCTCCGCCGTTTTATCCCTGTTTGTAAAATGCAGGTTGGCAAGCTGAGCCTCACTATATATTTTCTTTTCTCCATTTGTCGTTACTTCGATCCCAACCAACTTGTAACTATCCTTATTTTCTACTAACGCATCAAAATACATCAGACTTGGTGCCATTACATAATCAAACTCTCTTGACCTGTATATCTCAATCAGTTTATTTGTATACTGAATATTACCATCAGCATCAGCATACATTTTTTTTGTCTTGGGAGTTGTTCCATTACTTGGCAATACTGGCGAATTACCCCCGTTTACACTTTTTGATGTATCAATAATATCAAATACATTAGCCCCGCTCGTTGCCAGCACTTTAAGATTCGCATAATACTCTACTGTAAAATGGGGATTAGCCTGACTTCTTGCAGTCAATACAACTTCTTCTTCAACTGCATCAAATTCACATACTATTGGCTCTTCAACTTCTTTTTCGCTCAAATAGGTCTGTCCGAGTGTATCTATCTTTGCTCCATTTACACCCATAGCCTTAACTGATATCTCAGTTCCATTATCAATTATCTCTTCCCCGACCTCTGCAATCTTTTCCTCGTCGCCAAGCAACTGCTTTACTGTGTCTGGAATAGACTCTTTCGCTTGTTCATTCAGCGTATTGGAAGTTGTAATCTCTGCTGTGACCTTACAATCCGATATATCTATCTCCTCGCCATCATAGGTCAGGGAACAGGATAACACCTGGAGTCGAAGCATTGCCCCCATATCATCTGACCCGCCTGCCTGCTCAACTGCTGCTGCATATTTATCACTGTTTTCATCTAAGGCTTTAATTTCGAACTTCAGCTTTCCATCTTTATCATCTTCCGGCAAAGCGTCATCAGATGCAGATGTATCTTTGGCATCGTTTTCTTCTTCACCTTTCGCTTCTTTACTTTCGGCAGCGCCTTCGGAATCTTTGACGCTTTCAGCATTTTCTTCTCCGTCAGTCTCTTCTCCCGAATCCCCTTCCTCCGCTTTTTCTTCACCACCAGTCTGCAGTTCATCCGCTGCTTCTTTACTAACTTCTATATCTCCTTCGATATGAAAGGTCGCTCGAAAAACATCATCCTCATAAACCTCGGTTTCCGCAATGTGGACGGATGTTTTTTCCACATCCGCCTCTTCTTCTTTACTAAACCCCACCGCAAATTTTGAAAACCCTTTCGTCTTAAAGGACGTACTTCCGCTCTCTGCCTTGCCGCCGTCGATAACCTCAGTCTCGGCATCCCCAAAGTGTACGACCTTGATCGGCGCGCCCTCCGGCAGTCCGTTCTTATCTACGAACTGGATCGTAACCAGTACCGGACTTTCCGGCTCTACCTCCTCGCCGTCTACATAGAAACCGATCTTGAACAATGCGCTCATGGTCGCATTTTCATCGCCCATGTTCTTCTTGAACTCAGCTTCGTGCTTTTTGTAATCCTCGCTGTCGGTCACTTCTGTGATCTGTTCAGCGATAAGCTTCGCCTCTTCCGGAATATTCGCTTCCTTATTATAAGAAGCTGATACGATATAGCCTAGCCCTTCGTAAGTCTTCGTCTCATCGTAATCCTCCGGCTTCGTCTTTGCTTCGTCTGCGTCGGTTCCGGTTCCGTCTCCGCCTTCCCCGCCATCGGCTGTCTCGCCGTCGGTTCCTTCGCCCTCTGTGCCTTCCGCCGCTTCACCGGTTCCGTCTCCGGCCGCTTCGCCGTCGGCGCCTTCTTCACCTTCCGGTGCTGCTGCGTCCTCGCCGCTTTCTCCCGCACCGTTTAAGTCAGTGGTGAATACGCCGTCGCCGTCTTCAGAAGCGCCGTCTGTGCCCTCCGTCTCCTGGGTTGTCTCGCCGGGTGTGACTTCCACAGTCTTGAGACATCCAAAAGCCTCCGTGTGGACATGCTCGGTAAGCTCTGTCTTATCGCAGATCAGCCTTAAGTTCTCCTGCTCGTCTGTGCCGTCCTTATCTATCTTTTCAAAACATTTCTCCGTATGGGTATGCATCTCAAGCTGCCCGCAGGTTAAACCCTCCTGCATCTTATAGCAGGCGTCCGTGTGCTTGTGTCCGCCGTCTCCTGCAGGAAGCGTACAGGTCAGCACATCTTCCCAGTTGTAGCAGTCGTCGCTGTGCTTATGCTCCTCAAGACCGCAGGCAAGATTATTCTCCTCATCATAGCAGGCATCCGTGTGCTCATGTTCCTCGGCCGTACATGCAAGGCTGCCTTTTTGCTTTGTATAACAGGCATCCGTGTGCTCATGCCCGGCTGATTCTTCCTGACCGCACACGAGAAGTACCACTTTGTCATAGCATTTTTCCGTATGCTCGTGCTTCTCGATCTCCGGAAGAGGACATACCAGCTTGAGGTCTGCGTTGTAGCAGTCGTCATTGTGCTTATGCACGGCGTAATCCGCATAGCCGCATATCACGTTGTTGTCCTGGTCATAGCAGTCTTTTGTGTGCTCGTGCAGTACAAACTGGCAGTTCAGCACTCTTTCCTTGTGAGTCATCGCAAGCCCCATCATCCGAAGTCCGATGCCTGTACCGACTCCGACGATAACGGCTAAGCATACAAATACCACCTTCCACCGCTTATGGTTTTTTCGTTCCTGCAAGAATTTCGCAATCTGTCTTAATATTGGAGATTCCATAATGCAGCCTCCCTTCTTTTATCTACATCGATTTATTTTATGAATCCAATTCCTGAAAGCGGCCAGACGCGGATCAGTATCCGCCCGATGACCGCATCATTTTCTATGCAGCCAACTGTTGAGTTGCGGCTGTCTATACTTGTAGAGCGGTGGTCCCCCATCACAAAGCACTTCTTATCGGGGACCTGATATGGAAGCTCGATGTTGCACTCTCCCAGCGCCTTTTCCTTGACGTAAGGCTCATCGAGCTTCACCTCGTTCACAAATACATTGCCTTCCTCATCTATATTCACCCAGTCGCCCGGGCCGGCTATCACCCGCTTGATCAGGATGTTGTTGTTATAGTAGAATGCGATGACATCCCCGGTCTTATATTTTGTGCTGTTAAGCGCCACCACGATATCCCGATCCTGCAGCGTCTCTGTCATGGACGTCCCGCTGATCTGCAATACCGGAAGCAGCAGTACTGCGATCAAAGCTGCGACCGCGGCAACTACCAGCAGCGAAAATACTGTACTTTTCAGCACTCTGCCGTAGCTTCTCTTGTACTGCTCCCGCTTCAGCTCTGCTTCCAGCATCTCCAGACTGGGAACTTCCAGCTCCTTTTGGCTCTGTGCATCCTTATTCGCCATTATCCTTCAGATCCTCCTATACTTCCGACGTCCGGCTGCCCGTCTATGGCCGCCACCTGTCTTTCGCATCTCTGTCTGATATTGAACAGGTACTGGTCTGCCGCCTTCTGTGCTGCCTCGGCGATGCCGTTGAGCCTCAGTGCCGCTTCTGCAACATTTCTTGCATTTTCCATCCCGGCCTGCCGGTTCGAATGCCATGCTTCTATCTGTTCTTCCAGTTCTTTGATCCTTTCCTTCTTACCGTTAAGCCTTCCGGTCAGCCGCTCGATCTGGGCGTCCTTCTCGCTTACTTTGGCCTGCAAGCGTATATTGCTTTCTTCTACCCTAAGAAGCTCAATTTTTTTCGTTTCCTGCTCCTCCTTGAGCTGTTTTGCTTCCCTACTCTGCTCCACCAGCAGCAGAAGAAGATCCTGCCTTTCTAGTTTTTGTAATTCTTTTACAGTCATGCCAAGCCCCTCTTCCGAATCCTGTCTTAAGAACTGCCTGGCTGCTTTTTGCTGCATGTATCCCAGCTTGCTAAAAGTATAACAGAGCGGCAGTCAAAAGATGCGTCAAAAATCTTTAAAAAACAGGTCGTTTTTAAATTATTTTATTCTCTTGCATTATGTTCAAAATCAACTTACTTTCATCTACCTCTTTCTCCTGAAAATGCCGAATAAGCCTTTTGGCCGCGATGGTGCCGGCTTCTGCGGCGGCTCCGGTCCCGGCTCTGGCTGAACTGCCTGGTTAGGCTGCGGTGTCTGTCCTGACTGCGCTGCCGGTGCCGGCTTCTGCGGCAGTTCCGGCCACGGCGGCGCTTCCTGCTGCTTCCACGGCGGCTCCGGGGACTGCTCCTGCAACGCTGCCCGCTTCCACGGCGGCTCTGGCCCTTCAGATACCGGCCGGCTGCTTTGCGGGCTTTCTTGCTCCAGCAGCTTTTTGAAATCATCCGGCCTTAGGAGTCCGTTGTCTTCTTCTATTGATCCCTCCTCTGGTTCTTCCAGGGAGTCTATATCCATCATTTCTTTATCTCTGTCTATATCTATATCTATATCTCTATCTATTACCGATTCTGCTGCCGGCTCCTCACTGACGATAGGCTCTATAACCAGTTCCTTTTCGATCATCGGTTCTGCCGGACAGCTTTGTCTTTCTGCCATAATTGGCTCTGTAAGCTTCCCTTTTGCGGTTACCGGTTTGACGGCCGGTCTTCCCCCGGCTGCCGGCTGTACCATCTGCGGCTGCGTGACGGGCGTGATGGCTCTCTCTAACTGCCGCAGCTCTTCGAACTCCTCCATTATGCCTAAGGCTTTGAACCGTCTTCCGCCGATCCTTCTTTCTACATTATATATATACTGTTCTGCCTCCCTTTGTGCCAGCTCGAAGATCTTATTCAGTTCCAGCGCAGCCTGCACGAGAGATCCTGTCTCCTTCAGCGTGATCTGCCTGTCGGAATAAAGGTTCTTCACTTCCTCTTCCAGTACGCGGATACATTCGTCACTCTCATCAAGATTTTTCTTTATCACTTCAGTCATGGCGTCCCTGTCGTCAAGCTTCGCCTTTATAATCTCATTTTCTTCCAAAAGTAATTCCAACTGTGCGCTCATCCCGTCCAGATCCTTCTGCTGCTCTGCAACTTCAGCGCTCTGTCTCAGCAAGATCTGTATAAGGTCCAGCGTCTTCAGCTTACGAAATTCTTTTTCTGTCATAATTAAGGCCTCTTTTTACTTCATTTCCTTTTCTTTCGTCATAGAAATCTTCATCCTGAGGATCCGCCTTACGGATTCATCCAGCCTTTCTTTTGAAATCGTCCCTTTCTCCACTGCATCCAGTACACCCTGATATGCTTCTTCAAAATTATCCGGCATCAGCACCAGATCGCTGCCTGCCAGGATCGTCTGTACTGCTGCCTGTGAGGAGGTATACTGCTTAGTTACCGCCCCCATATTCAATGCGTCAGTGACGACTATACCATCATATTCCATCTGCGTCCTTAAAAGGCCAGTGATGATCTCCCGGGACATCGATGCCGGCGTATCATCTCCCGTTACCTTCGGCAATGAGATGTGGCCGACCATAATCATCTCTGCCCCGCTGTCTGCCGCTTCCTGAAAGGGCACCAGATCCTGACTCTTCAGTTCTTCTATGTCCTTATCGACATACGCATATCCCTCGTGGGTATCGGCGGCCGTGCTTCCATGTCCAGGAAAATGCTTATAGACAGCGCATACGCCCTGCTCCTGCAGTCCGCCGGCAACTGCTGCCGCCATAGCGGCCACCAGCCCGGGCTCAGAGCCAAAGGCTCTCCTTCTCACCACCTGGTTCTCCTGGTTCGTCAGCACATCGGCAACCGGTGCAAAGTCTACGTTAAAGCCCAGATCACTCAGGTAAGTCCCTATCGTCCTGCCAGCCTTCCCGGCTTCGTCTGTATCTCCACGCGCCCCGATCACAGACATATCTTCCATCTGCGGTACGTCGAACCGGCCGGAGTTTGCGATACGCGCTATGGCACCGCCTTCTTCATCCACACACAGAAGCATGGGAAGTCCTGTCCTCTCCATGCTGTATGTCTGCACCTTCTCGAGCATCGTCTTTACCTGATCGCGGGACTTAAGATTATCATCCAGATAAATGAAGCCGCCTACCGGTATCTGGCCGACTGCCTTCCGTGTAGTCTCCCCGGCTGCCGTAACCGTCCCTGCATCCTTCATCAATGCCTCCGGTAGAATGATAAAAAGCTGTGCCGCTTTCTCCTCCACCGTCATCCGTTCCATATATTCTCCGACAGATTCTTCCAGACTGTCTTCTCTGCTAATATCTTCTTCACCCTTTCCAGTGCTATTGCGAGGCTTTACGTCCGGCTTATCCTGCGAACTTTTCTCCTCCTTACGGGTATCGGTATCGTCTCCTGCCTTTACCCGGCAGGCGGCTGTTATGCTCACCACTAAGATCAAGATCAGAATCACTGCCAGCTTATGCTTCATTGACCTGCGCTCCTTCCTTAAGCCTCCTTGCGCTTATACATAGATAAGGCTATCCGCCCATTATCCTGCTGCATAATTATTCATCATAAATATGCAGCTAGTACTTCTATACCACAGAATAAACACTCTGTGGTATTTCTGAAAAGCATATACCTGCATATATGTTGATTATATCTTTTTGACGAAAAAAAATCAATGATAATACAAATATTTAAGCGTTTATTTAGCATTTTACTTTAATCATCCATTTTTTACCATACAGTGAACAAGCCTGAATATATATGTATAAATATCTGCAGGCTTATTTTGCGTTCCCCTTATTACTTCGGTTTATGCAGGCCGGAGCTCTTTTTTTACCATGCCGTCCGGGCATTGCAGTCCGTAGGTACTACCACAGAATGTTTATTCCGTGGCCAGCCGTATAATCAATATATGCAGACCGCAAAAAATATTCTATACAAAACCGCATATATTCATTACATATTTTGAACAACAGATTGCAGCCGTTTTAAGGAGGATGAATATACATAAGCGAAAAAAGGAACAGCAGGCTTCCAGCGTTTCCATTGACAAACCCTTACGGAAAGACAGGCACAAGCAGGCGTTCCTGACAGTACTCCTCATTGCTGTATTGGTCTTCTGCGGGAGATACCTGTTCTCCAACGAGCTGGAGACCACCTTTTACCACCTGTACTCTCCAAAGATAGAAGACACTCAGGCTATCCGCCCTGTGGTCTTGTCAGATCTCCACAACCGGGAATTCGACCCAGACAACTTGAATCTGACCGAACAGATCAAAGATCTAAAGTCTGACCTGATCGCAATCGCGGGAGACATGGTCAACGCGGATGACGACAACGTTAACATCGTCCTGAGCCTGTGTGAGAAGCTGACAGAGATTGCCCCTGTTTACTACAGTCCCGGCAATCATGAGAATCATTTGCTCTATGAAAAGGAGCTCCCTCTTGAGCAACAGCTCGCAGACAGAGGCGCCCATGTTCTGGTCAACCGGGCCGAAACGGCAACAATCCACGGGACACTTTTCCAGATCGGAGGACTGACCACAGCTCCTGAGGGCTACGACGAATACGGTAAGGAATTTATCAGGGAGTACGAAAAAAGTGATGGATTTAAACTGCTGATCTCCCACTACCCGGGGCTTTATTACGAGGCACTGGCAAATACAGAGATTGACCTGGGTATCTGCGGACACTACCACGGAGGCGTAGCCCGTATACCCGGGATTAGCGGTTTATATCATGGGGATACAGGATTTTTCCCCAAATACAGCGGCGGGATGTATGACCTGCCGGCCAGTACTGTTTTTATTTCCAGGGGAATGGATGGACACAGTGGATTTCCCAGAATCAACAACAGGCCTGAGCTGGCTGTCATCGATATCAATACCCGGGAATAATCGGGAAGCCCGCAGCAATAGCAGGAAAATAAAGGAGTGATTGATGTTATGATTTTGTTAAGTGTGATCGGGCCAGTTTTAAATCTATGCATAATCTGTCTGTACATCGTTTTGATCTGGCGCATTTTTAAGGTGAAATCAAAGCTGCAGATCTCTGAACTAAAACATGGAATCGGAAGCCTTTCCGGCAAAAAGCGAAAGGTTGCTCTGGCAGGAGTGTTGTTCTTTCTGATTTGTTTTACCGGACGTCTGCTGACCAAGCTCTGGTCACCGGACATGTTGATGGCTTTCAACTATGAGGAAGCAGCAAAGGGACAGAATCCCAATGAAACCAGATTCAATGAATCTGATATTCTTTCCGACGAGATCCTAAAAAAGTAGTCGAGCGCGGAAACTTGAAGCTAAACGCCGGACAGTCATCTGAACTTTTGACGATATCTACCCCTCTGGATTCAGAAAAACTGGATGTCTCTAAGGAATCTGACCTGAAGATTTCTACGAAGTACTGGATCCACTGCTCCGAACGCGTGTCTTTGTACCATACTGACCCGAAGACTGTCCTGAATCTTCTAGTTGATGTGTACCGGGAATATTTTACACACAACTACGCAGAGAATGACAGTGTGCTGGATCTGTCTTTTGAAAGCCTGGAGGGAATGGAATATCTGGATGTAAAAGATTATCTGGAGCTGCAGGCGGCCAAGCTGAAGGACTACCTCCCTGGAAACAGCAACGAAAGCAACAGCTACCGCGCAGAAGAAAGCGAGAAAACCTTCTCCTCACTGTACGAAAAGCTCCAGAACTATATCGATGTTGAATTGGAGCGTTACGGAGCCTTTGTTCTGGAAAACGGGCTTTCCGCTAACAAGGATACCTATCAGTCCAGAATGCAGTATACAAACCATATTTTGGAGACATCCCGCAAAAAAGATATGGCAGCTCACGATGTGCGCATAGAGGCAATCGATAACTATAATGCATTTATGACCCGTTTTGTCCTGATCCCCACCTATGATGAGAACTAGGAATTCTACATGTCAAGAACAAAGGTCGGCGTAGATTACTTCGCGGATGAAGCAAAGGAGTATCTTGCATCCGCCACGGAGCTGGTTGAGAAAATGGAGCATAATACTTACTCTTCTGCACAGATGGGAAAAACAATGGTTTTGCCAGCATCTGTGAGCAGGCTGACAAGCAGATCAACGCCTTAAAAACGGAACTGCTCAATCTGGCTGACCAGAGCAGGGCGCTGTGTGATACATATATCGAGGAAAAACGGGACGGTTACATGCAAGTCAGCTTTACCTCGCCGCCGGGCAGAGACATCGCTGTCCGTTCCCTGCTGCGCACGGTCCTTTTTACTGCCGCGCTTAGCGGACTCGCAGTGTTGAATCCGTTTTACCGCGAGCGTGATGGCAAACGTGCAGATGGATCCAAAGCAGCTATCTTAAGAAGAAAAAATAAAACCCAAGCTTGAAAACGAAGAAAAGGACTACGAATTTATACCGACCCGCTATATTGTTTCGTTCAACTGCGGAGTCAAAAACGGCAAGGAATATCCCCGCAAGATCCTTAACCAGATTCTGCAGGAGTACGCGCTCTATTACGGAAAAGTCCATGTCAATACTTCACAGGCAGCCAACCCGGTCAGTGATATTTCGACAAAAGGCTATGATTACCTGGAGATGGACGAAGTCATGGACGATACTTTAGATGATATTACCGAGCACCTGACAGAAAAGGCAGAATGGAACGCTGATTTCCGCTCCAGCAGGACTGGCTGGAGTTTTCAGGATCTGAAAAATGAATTTGAGTTTATCAGAGATGTAGAGGTCAAGCAGCTCCTTTCTGAGATTCTTGACGGAAAGATCACAAAAAACCGTGAGCATCCTGATCACCCATGGCGGGGCCGGCACGGTCATTGACGCCGTAAAGCGCGGGAGAAGAACAATCGTTGTCCCCAGGCTTTCCAAATACCGGGAACATATAGATGACCATCAGATGGAGCTGCCGGTCCGGCTCCATGCGATAAATCTGGTCTATACATGCCGGGATGAAGATGCCCTGCCGGATACACTTTCTGCCGTCAGAGATCATGTATTTAATCAATACCGTTCGAATTAAAAAGCCGCGTATATTCCTCCTTAGGCAGCTCCTTTTCCTCCTCCAGAAATACCTGGCGCTGCACTTTGAGAAGCTTAAGCCTCATATCCGGCAGACCACAGAAAGTCAGGAAAGCATTGATCGCCGAAATATTTCCGTTTACCGTCTGCGGCTTATACTTCTGCATCAACCCGTCCCGATACGTCAAAAGAAACTCTTTTGTTATCTCTCTGCCGGCCAGTTCCTTGGACATCCTCTCCACATAAAATACATATTTAGTGACTGCTGATTAAGTCTTAAATGCTTGATTTTACTGATTTTTCTTTCAATAGGCGTATAATAAATGCAAGGTAATGAACCATTGGAATTCGTTTTTCATGCAGATAACCTTATAAAATATACTTGCAGAGGAGTTAAAATGCCATGTACAGACCGCTTGATAAATTGCAACATTCCT
>CAJTDK010000027.1 GCA_910575105.1 Lachnospiraceae bacterium | reverse complement strand
TGCAATTTATCAAGCGGTCTGTACATGGCATTTTAACTCCTCTGCAAGTATATTTTATAAGGTTATCTGCATGAAAAACGAATTCCAATGGTTCATTACCTTGCATTTATTATACGCCTAATTGAAAGAAAAATCAGTAAAATCAAGCATTTAAGACTTAATCAGCAGTCACTAAGTACATTGTAGCTGTATATGTATTGATTTGTTTTTGGTAAGTTCTTAGAAAGTCCGTTCCATTGGCGGGCGATATGCTGTATAATAGAGTCTGTTATGGAAGACGATCCATTAGGGAGGCGGAAAAGTGATTTGTAAAATAAGAAAATGGGATTTGGCGGATGCGGCGGATTTGGCGGCGGCTCTTTCCAATAGAAAAATACAGGATAATCTTAGAGATGGGTTGCCGTATCCTTATACGGAACAAGACGGAGTGGATTTTATTTCTGCTATGCTGTCTGCTGATGAAAATGAAACATTTGCTTTTGCCATAACTGCAGATGGACGGGTGGTGGGAAGTATCGGTGTTTTCCGTCAGGGGAATATCCACAGGCAGACAGCCGAGCTGGGATATTATATTGCGGAAGGATACTGGGGAAAAGGGATTATGACAGAGGCTGTAAAACAGGTCTGCAAATATGTTTTTGAGAAAAGTGATATTCTCCGTATTTATGCAGAGCCATTTGCGTATAATACGGCATCCTGCCGTGTCCTGGAAAAAGCAGGTTTTCAGTATGAGGGGACGTTAAGAAATAATGCGGTAAAAAACGGGAAAGTGATCGATATGAAAATGTATTCTCTGTTGAAAGAGGAAGTATAGATTTTAGAATTTGGATCGGGCATTGTGGAGACTAGAATGGAGAAAAAAGTGTTAATATGGGAACCATGGTTCTTCATGGCTTTTGGGCTGTTCCATCTGCATAGGATATGGGGAGTGATAGACAGAGATTCTTATGCCGGGTTTTGGATGGGCATATTAGGAAGTAAAGGGCCGTTTTACTTTACGCTGATGGGAGTATTGGCAGGATTGTGCGTTTTAGGAATCTTTACTTTTACGAAATGCCGGGGTAACAACTATTGGTGGAGATGGATATATCTATTTGGCGGCGCTTATGTGCTATTTGATCTATATGCGATTGCGTCTGGATTAGAATTTTGGAATAAACTTTTGTTGTGGATGTTTGACGTAGATTCAATTTATTGGAATGCGGTATGGTTATTCTTTGTATTGCTTGGTGGGTTTAGCTTTCTATTAGGAATGAAACTATTAAAGCAGAGAAAAGGATGATCCTGGCTATATGGAGGCGATTTTATGGAAAAAGTAATTTTATATATTCATGGAAAAAATGGAAGTTATATGGAAGTTGAGCAGTACAAGAAAAATTGTATTGGCTTTGATATGGTTGGGATAGACTACCAGGATGATGTCCCGTGGGTTGTGCAGGATCAGATCCGGGCGGCATACGATAAAGCCTGTGAAAGATACAACCATATTTATATCATTGCGAATAGTATAGGAGCTTACTTTGCAATGCACGCATTACAAAATTGTGATATTGAGAAAGCTTTCTTTATATCGCCTGTACTTGATATGGAAAGGCTTATACTGGATATGATGGGGTGGGCAGATGTATCGGAGAGGGAACTGTGCGAAAAGGAGGAAATTATTACTGATTTTGGAGAAAAGCTGTCATGGACATATTTATGTTTCGTCAGGGATAATCCAATAACATGGAATATTCCTACGGAGATCTTATATGCAGGAAACGATACCCTTATATCCCGTCAGACAGTGGACATGTTTGTCAGTAGTCATCATGTGGCTCTTACTGTGATGGAAAATGGGGAGCATTGGTTTCATACAGATAAACAGCTTGCCTTTTTAGATGGCTGGATGAAAAGGGTAATATGTTAAAATGATAGAAATTGGAGAGAAAGAGGCAGCCAGATGAGGAATGTGGATTTTCGTATGGAGTTGAAGCGGGCGGAATGTCCCGTAAAGGTTGCGGAGATCGTGGAGAAGACAATAAGGGCCGTCTATCCCCATTATTATCCTTCTGGGGCAGTACAGTTTTTTCTGGATCTGCATAACGAGCGGAGGATAAGGGAAGCGCTTGCCAGGGAAGATATTTATTTTGCGGAGGTGCAGGGGGAAATTGTGGGAACCGGGAGCATCCGGGGGAATGAGATCTGCAGGCTGTTTATCTTACCGGAATGCCAGGCAAAGGGGTATGGAAACAGGCTGATGGATCTCCTGGAAGATATGGTTTTCAGGAAATATCAGGCAGTACATATTGATGCGTCTTTTCCGGCGGAAAGTATGTATTTGAAACGGGGATACCGGATAAAAACCTATGAGAAGATTGAGACAGGGGGCGGGGATTATCTCTGTTACCATACAATGGAAAAGGCGGCAGATGGAAAGGGATAAAGATTTTCAGGAGGGAACAGATGGATAAATGGTTTACGGTTGACAGGATAGACGAGGATACTTATATCATCAGCGAATACCGGCATTGGGAGGAAACACATTGTTATCTGCTGAATGGTTCCGGGCGGAGCCTGCTGATCGATACGGGGCTTGGGATCTGTAATATTTATGACGAGGTGGTGAAGCTGACAGACCAGCCAGTTACGGCTGTTGCCACGCATATCCATTGGGACCATATCGGAGGGCATAAATATTTTCCGGATTTCTATGCCCATGAAGAGGAACTGGGGTGGCTGTCGGGCGGATTTCCTTTGCCTATGGAAACGGTCAGGGGCATGGTAGTTGACCGTTGTGAACTGCCGGAAGGTTATGATGTGGGCAGCTATGAGATGTTCCAGGGGAGACCGTCCATGATTCTGCACGGCGGGGAAGAGATTGACATTGGCGGGAGGATGATAAAGGTGCTTCATACGCCGGGACATTCACCGGGGCATATGTGCTTTTGGGAACCGGAGCGAGGATACCTTTTTACAGGGGATCTGATCTACAAGGATACCTTGTTTGCGTATTATCCATCTACAGATCCGGGAGCTTATCTTTCCTCACTGGAAAAGATGGCGCTTCTTCCTGTGGAAAGGGTGTTTCCGGCGCACCATTCCATGGATATCCAGCCGGAGATCATCGGCCGTATGAGGGATGCTTTCCGGGGATTGAAGGAGAGCGGGAAACTGCGTCATGGGAGCGGAACTTTTGATTACGGAGACTGGGCGGTCTGGCTGTGATGGGGGTATTTATGAGGGATGAAGGCAGGATGGAGACAGAAGATATTATTCTAGGAAAGGCAAAATATGAGGATTGGAGATCGATATACCGGAATGTGTGGTCAAGGCCGGAAACAGCAGAATATATGGTATGGAAAGTGACGGCTGATGAGGATGGGGCCAGGGAGAGGATACAGAGGACAATCGCGTGGCAGGAAACCCATGATGCGTGGCTGGTCTATGAGAGGGGCAGCGGGCAGGCCATTGGTTTTGCCGGAGTGGAGGAAACAGAGCCGCGTATTTTTCATGAGACTGGTATTGCCCTGGGGCCAGAGTATGTGGGAAGGGGATATGGGAAACAGATTCTGCGTTTATTGATGGAATACTGTATTTCTTTAGACGGGCAGGAATTTTATTATTCTACACGGGCAGGGAATCTTGCTTCAAGGGCACTGGCCTTATCCTGTGGATTGACTTATCAGTATTCGGAGCGGAGGACAGACCAGCGCAGTGGGAAAACTTATGAATTGGAGATTTATAAAAAGGATTTGGAAAGTATAGGGGTGGGATATGAAGCCGGATGAGATATTGAAGTATTGTCTGGAAAATCTGGAGGGCAGCGTCCTTGTGGAGAGCTGGGGAGAAAAGGGGATTTTTTATAATCCCGGACGTGTGCTGAAAAGGGGCGTGTACATATTGACGGTCAAGGAGGAGGACGGGGATAATGATAAAGGCTCTAAGCTGGACAGGCCGGGGGTTTACCGGGTGAACCTGGGTGTCCGTAAGGATACGTTTGTGAAGCTGTTCGGGGCTGTGCCAAAACGTCCGGGGGCAGGCGGGGTTGTGGAAATGGATTATGATTTTTCTGCGGCTGACTGTTTTTTGCCGCATCCGGTCTATGCGTGGATGGGGTGGATGTGTGTGCTGAACCCATCGGAAGAGACTTTTGAGGCTTTGAGGCCGTATATTCGGGAAGCATATGAATACGCAAAAGAGAAATTTGCCAAAAGAAAATGAAATGTGTGGGGAAACAAAAGGGAGGAGCTGGGATGAATACTTATCAGGTGATAGACGAGAAAAATTGGGAGAGGGCCATGCACTGTATAGTTTTCAGGGGAAGCGTGGAGCCTGCTTTCTGTGTGACATTTGAGGCGGATATCACGAATTTCCGGCGGAAGGTGAAGGCGCAGGATCTTTCTTTTACGCTTGCGTTTGTGTATGCGGTATGTAAATGCGCGGATGAGATTGAAGCGTTCAGGTATCGTTTTCTGGATGGGAAGGTGGTTCTTTTTGAGCATATTGATACTGCGTTTACTTATCTGAATCAGGATACGGGGCTGTTCAAAGTGGTCAATGTGCCGCTTCGGGGCAGTATCCAGGAATATGTGGAGACGGCGGGGAGGATTGCAAGGGAGCAGAAGGAATATTTTACAGGCCCTCTTGGAAATGATGTGTTCCAGTGTTCGCCTATGCCGTGGATTACCTATACGCATATTTCACATACCAATTCCGGAAAAAAGGATAATGCGACGCCTTTGTTTGACTGGGGGAAGTATTATGAGAAGGATGGTAAGATTGTCATGCCCGTATCGGTCCAGGCTCATCATTCTTTTGTGGATGGGATACATGTTGGACAGTTTGTGGATAGGCTCCAGGAATATTTGGATTCATTTTAGGAGCGGAGGTTGGATTTTATATATAGGATTATGTCAATAACACGGCCAGATGAAGGTATCACGGTTTGATCTGGATCTGGATATGGATTTGATCTGGGATAGCGCGTAAATATGTGCCGGGATGGAGGGAGAGAGGTTCAGGAGATTTATAGGCATGGGCGGCGGTTTGGACGTGTTTGTGATAGGACGGAAGAGATAGACGGAGGCACATGAGGAAGAAGGCTTTCCTGACGGGAAAGTGTTGATAGAAATTTGACAGGAGGTAGACAATGAGACAATCGCCAGGTTAGAGCCCCGGCAGCCAGGAACCGGGGCTGTATACGAGGAGGTGGACATGAATGGAGAGACTGAAATGCCCAAGGTGCGGAAAGCGTATTATGGATATCTGCACGGAATCCCCGAAGCCAGTGGAGGCACAGACCAGGTGCCCGAACTGCAATCATATTGTTACGGTGTACTGGGAACCAAAGAGTGAGAAGAAAAAGCAAAAGAAAAGATAGGTACATAAGCGGGACGGCTTCTGCGAGGGTGCGGGGGCCGTCTTTTTTTGCGTTGTGGTGTTTATCCTGCGGGAAATGGGGAATACTTGGATTATGCATGGAAAATTATGGCATGGATGCCGTGCCGCTGTCCCTGTAGTGGCAGGAAAGGAGGCGGCGTGGGGGAAAAGAAGGTCTGTCCGCTGTGCGGCAGGAGGCTCCTGGACGTGAGGCGGGACCGGGCATATGAAATTGCTTTTGAACTGCGGTGTCCGCACTGCGGGAAGATTGTGAGGATTGTGCTGCCAGCCCGTGCAGGATTGAAGAACTGAATGTATTTTTACGACCGAGCGAGTGGGACCGCATAGTGTCGAGTCACCGAATGGCCGGAGTAAAGCTAGGAATTAAGTAGCTTACTCCGGCCTTTTTTGGTTTTACGGAATTGTCCCGCATAGAGCTTCCGGCGTTTCTGGCTTTACGAAGGCGTAAAGAAAGGAACGCTTTATGTCTGGAAAGAGGATCGTTACCATCAGGTCTGGGAATGAGGAAGTGAGGATGGAGGTCACGGAGGAAGAGTACCAGAGGTATTTCCGCCCGTGGTGGAGGCAGAAGAAGAGGGAGCAGAGGAACCGGGAGGCGATGGAGGAAAAGGGGTATACGGAGGAGTCTTATGAGGAATGGAAGGAGAACGACATGAGGAATGAACTGTTTGCGGAGGATACGGAGGAACTGGCGGAGAAGAGGATGCTGCTGGGGGTATTGAAGGACGCTCTGGATAACCTGCTGCCGGAAGAAAGGGAGATAGCGGAGAAGGTGTTTGGGGAGGAAATGAGTGTCTATGAGTATGCGAGGGTTAGCGGGAAGAACCGGCGGACGCTGGATTTCCGTAAGAATAAGGTGCTGGAAAAGCTGCGCCGCTTTTTTCGAGAGAGGGGGATAGATGTGTGATATGGGGGCGTTCGACAATATTTTTTGTCTGTGTCGAATGGTTTTTGAAAAAGTTTTAGGATTTCGTTGCCTATTTTTAAAAAAGTGTCATTACGGCAGTGAAGGGGATAGATACGACAGCCCCGGAAAGGAGGGATGGAGGCAGTGGAAAGAGAGAATACGCAGGAGCTTATTGGTATCCTGCAGGCGATCAGCATTGTGGCCAAGAGCCTGGCGGTGAAGCTGATGCAGATTGAGAAAAGTGTGCAGGCGTATGAATCCGGTGCGGCGGCAGTGGCCGGCAGACGGAAAGCGAAGAAAGGATGGAAGTGGTGATGCGTAAGAAGGTGTTTATCTGCAGCCCTTTCCGTGGGGACATGGAGGGGAATGCAAGGAAGGCGGCCGGGTACTGCCGGGCGGCCTGCGAGAGAGGGTTCCTGCCGGTTGCGCCGCATCTTTTGTTCCCGCAGTTTCTGAATGAGGGGATCGAGGCGGAGCGGCAGGCGGGGCTTGCCATGGGGCTGGAGCTGCTCCTGTGCTGTGACGAGGTGTGGGTGTTCGGGGAGGCCACGGAAGGGATGGCTTCGGAGATCGCTTTTGCCGCAGAGCATGGGATCGGGGTGAGGTTCATGGAGCCGGAAGGCATGGAAGGAGGGAACGGGCATGGAGATGGTGCTGGTTTTGACGCATCTGACGGGGAGTGAGGAGCTGGACCGGCAGAGGGCGGAGGAATACTGCCGGTATGCGGCCCATAAGGGGAAGATCCCGGTGAGTCCGTTCCTTTGTTTCCACGGGATTTTCAAGGATGAGCTTGGGAGCGCTGTGGAGGGGATTCTGGTGTCCAGGCTGATGGAGAAAGCGGACGGGATCTGGGTGTTCGGCTTTGAGAGGGGCGAGCGGCGCAGGCTGATGGAGGCGGAGGTACAAAAGAGGTACGGGGAGAAGGCGCAGTATTTCAGCCGCCCGGAGATTGGGAAGGAGATGCTGGTGTGCGCCATGTACTCCGAGGAACTGATAGAACGATTGGAAGATATGGAGGGATTGCAAGATGGGAAGTGAATTGTTGAGGATCGCGGACGGGTTTTCCATGGTGGCGGACGGGCTTAGGGGGCTTGCCGGTATGAAAGGCAGGAGGGATGCAGGATGGCGGTTGTGACGCTGGAAGAGGCGAAGCAGTATCTCCGGGTGGACAGTGCGGACGAGGACGGGTTTATCTCCGGGCTGTTGGAGACCGGGGAGAGCATGTGCGCGGATATGGCGCGGATGGAAGCGGGAGAGCTGGAAGGACATCTTCCCATGGCGCGGATTGCTGTTTTGTATGTCACGGCCTATCTGTATGAGCACAGGGAGCAGGCGGACCATGAGGAACTGGTGCAGACTTTACGCTCCCTGCTGTTCGGTATCAGGAAGGAAGTGTTCTGATGGCGGAGGAATGGGGCAGAAGCAATGGAACTAGCGGGGCTGGCGGGAGTTCCCGGCAGAGGTATCCTTTGGGGGAGTGGAAGGAGCGGATCACGATCCAGAAAAGCTCTCTGGGGAACGATAAGGCGGGGAACCATGTGCTGGTCTGGGAGGATCATTTTTCCTGTTCCGCTTTTGTGAACAGTCTTTCCGGGAAGGAATACTGGGAGGCGGCGCAGATGAACGCACAGAAGGATATGTATTTCATTATCCGGTACTGTTCGGAAGCGGCTGATATGGACACGGAGCATTACCGGATTTTGTTCAGGGGGCAGGTTTATAATATCTCTTTTATTGATAACGTGCGGTATCAGAATAGGACGTTGAAGCTGCGGGCTTCTCTGGCGAAGAGGTGACGGGATGGCTGACAATCGGAGGGTGTCTGTAGACCAGATGGCGGATGCCATTATGGACGGGCTTTTGGAGTATGCGGAGCTTGCAACGGACGTGATGAAGGACTGTGTGAAGAAGGCCGGGAACACGGTGAAGAAGGAGACGCAGGTGGGCGCTCCGGTGAGGACAGGGAAGTATAAGAAGAGCTGGGCGGTGAAGCGGCAGAGGGAGACTTCCAATACGCTGGAGGTGGTGGTACACAGCCGGAACCGGTATCAGCTTACTCATCTTTTGGAGAAGGGCCATGCGAAGCGGGGCGGCGGCAGGGTGAGAGCCATTCCGCATATTGCCCCGGCGGAGGAAAAGGGCATCCGGGAGTTGGAAGAGGGGATAAAAAGGGGGCTGTCCAAATGAGCCATGGGGACGTGCTGGAAATGATGGAGGAAATGGGGCTTCCTTTTGCCTATGACCATTTCGTGGAAGGGGAGGCGCCGGAGCCGCCGTTTGCGGTGTTTCTGTATCCCAGGGCTGATAATTTTTCGGCGGACGGGATTGCATATTTTAAGAAGAATGAGCTGGACATTGAGCTTTATACGGACTTGAAGGACCCGGAGCTGGAAGAGGCCGTGGAGGCGGTGCTGTTGAGGCACGGGATTTTCTACGGGAAGAGCGAGGTGTGGATTGAGTCGGAGAAGTTGTATGAGGTTCTGTATGAGACGGAGGTATAGACGGGATGAATAACAAGGTGAAGTTCAATATCTGCAACTGCCATTATGCGCTTCAGAGGGTGGCGGAAGACGGGGAGATGATGTTTGATACGCCGGTGGCGATGCCCGGCGCGGTTTCGCTGGCGCTGGACCCCAACGGGGAGCCGGAGTCTTTTTATGCGGACGGCATTGAGTATTATATCATTGCCAACAATATGGGCTATGACGGGGACCTGGAGCTTGCATTGATCCCGGAGAGTTTCCGGACGGACGTGCTGAAGGAGGAAGCGGACGGGAATGAGGTGCTGGTGGAGAATGCCAATTCGGAGACCGGGGCTTTTGCCCTGCTGTTTGAGTTTGACGGGGATGTCCGGAAGATCCGGCATGTGCTGTACAACTGTTCTGCCAGCAGGCCGAAGATCGAGGGGAAGACCAATGAGGAAAGCCGGGAGGTGCAGACGGAGACGCTGACGGTGAAGGCAAGGCCGCTAGCAAGCGGGTATGTGAAGGCGAAGACGGGGAATAAGACTTCTGCAGAGACGTATGAGGGGTGGTATAAGAGCGTGTATCTGCCGGTTCCAAAGACGGAGACGGGCGGCAGTGGAGATGATTTGGAAGGTCAGGGTTAAGGAGGCTGAAAGGGTATGAGCATTGTGAAGAAGGTGGGGATTGACGGGAAAGAGGTGCTGTTCAAGGCTTCGGCGGCGATTCCGAGGATTTACCGGTTGAAGTTTCAGAGGGATATTTATAAGGACCTGCGGATTCTGGAGAAGAGTATCGGGGAAGGGGATGAAGAGCATTCCAATCTGGATCTGTTTTCTTTGGAGATGTTTGAGAATATCGCCTATACCATGGCGAAGCACGCAGACCCGGAGATCCCAGACGATGTGGAGGAATGGCTGGACGGGTTCAATACGTTCTCCATTTACCAGGTACTGCCGGAGCTTATCAAGTTATGGGGGCTGAATGTCCAGACGGATGCGGAGGCTAAAAAAAACTTCGTCCTACAGAGCGTGAAATGACCACGCCGTTATTCCTGCTCCGGTGCGTGCAGTTGGGGTTGTCTATGGCGGATACGGAACTTTTGTCTATCGGGCTGGTGAATGACATGTATACGGAGCAGGTGAATGACGGGTATCGGTACTGTGAGCTTGGGACGCAGGAGGATATGGACCGGTTCTGAAATCTGATTGATATGGTGGCCTTTTTCTGCTATGATGGGTAGTGGGAAAAGGCTGTCTGGTGGTAGCGGTAAATCGGAGTATGGAGGTAAGCGTTAGTATGGATGAATTACAGACTTCTAAATTACCATCGAATTTTTATGTTTATGAGATGGCGGATTATCGTTCATTGGATTGTAAAAGAGAGGCTAAAGAATTGCTTGATATTATAAATTCCTCAAAAAAAGAAAGTGATTTACAGAGTTATATAAAGAGTAATCAAAAGTGGTTTATTCCACTATCAATATTGAAAGCATATGATTTTGGCCATCATTTTTCTTGCGTTGTACCAGAATATCAACTGGGGGCAGAGTACAGATTGGACTATTTGCTAATAGGTAAAAATTCATTAGGATATCAATTTGTATTTGTAGAATTTGAGGATGTAAATGTAGACTATAGATTAAAAACAGCAAATTCGGAAACTGATAAAGTTAGAAAAGGGCTTAATCAAATTCGGGACTGGAAGCGCTGGATTGACCAAAACAAGGGATATTTTCTTGGTGCTGATGGCATAAAAGAAATTGCATATAATGTAGCACCGTGGGGATTTCGATATTGTCTTGTTGTCGGTAGAAGAGACAGAATGGATGATATGAGCAATCAGTTAAGGGGAGAATTGCAAAGAGATTTTGGAGTAACTACCATGAGTTATGACCGTCTTGTAGATTATGTAGGGTTATTACATAATGGGATATAGATTAAAAAATATTATTTCTGTTTTAGAGCAGGATGAAACAGGAGCTAGGAGATTGGCTATGATAATACCAAATGAATATAAGAAATATAAGAATACTTCATTGGATTGTCCTATATATGACGAAAACAATCCTGATTATAGATGTAGTGTGGATTGTGATAAAACAAATTATCGGAAAAAACAAGGAAAAGCAGAACATGACAAGAGAAAAGTTGATTATTATGACATATGCAAATTGATTGATGTTTTTTTGTCTAAGATAAAAATTGACAGTGAATGCATATGTATAAAAGGTGTGGATATTCTATTGCTTTTAAACTATGAAGTTATAAAAAGACAATATAAATTGAATGATCAATCCGATATGGTATGGTTGCGATTTACAAATGATGGGTATTTAGGTGTAGTAGGTTCTTCAAATGATATAAATTTTGATAAAGATACAAATTCGTATAAAATAATTAAGTATTCAGGATGTGAGTGGGATGAAAATAGGATTATTATTATCCCGCTGCCTGAAATTAAAAATAGAGAGGAACGTGAGTTGGTTGAAAAAATGGTAGGTAATTATTTACTGGATAACGGTGTTCCTATTATAGATAAGTATTCGCATATGGGATTTAAACGATAACTCTTAGGGGGAAGACATGGCAGAATTAGCATCTATGATGAATATTGGTAAGGAGATGGCAAAGAAGCTGGATTCCGTGGGTATTGGTTCAGCGGAGGAACTGGTTTGTTCGGGTGCGGAGCAGGCTTTTCTGAAATTGAAGGAAAGGTATCCGAATGTCTGTCTGGTACATTTGTATGCGCTGGAGGGAGCGGTCTGTAATGTGGAGTTCAACAGTATTCCGGAGGGCAGGAAGAAGGAACTGAAAGAGTTCAGTGATTTTTTGAAGAGTTGAAGGCGGAGTTGAATGCGGCTGGATTGCGAATGGATAAAAGTTATGGGAGGTACGGCATGGGAATGTATGAGGAAATAGATAAGGAAACTATGGAGCTGCTGCTTGGTTCTCTGGTGGAGCGGACGTTATCGGGTAAGCAGGAATGGGAGGGGCTGGATTATAAGCCGGTCTCTTTTGTGCGAGAGGATGAAGAGGTGGAAGCGGATGCTTTTATCTGCCATATGTTTGAAATGGAGACGGATTTTAATGGCAGGCATTATACGCTGGAGGTCATGGAACAGATCGGTCTGCCGTCCTGCAAGGGGGATATCTCCGGGACGCTGGAGTTTGACGGCGACAGGTGGGGGAAGTATGATTTTGCCCTGTCTTTTGACGGGAGGTATGATGAGTGCGGGGCGGAGTGTTTGAAGGAGGTGTTTGGGGATTCTGCGATTGTGAAGCTGATGGAGGCTGTTGTGTTCGTGTTTGAGGGGACGGAGGCGGAAGAATGGGGATTTTCCTATGCGCGGTATTTTAACCAGACGGGGGTTGAGCCGAAGTGGGAGCGGATGCCGCTGGTGAAGCTGGGTGAGAAGCTGATGGACGGGAAGCGGATGAAGGATTTTCACAGGATAGTTCTGGATATGGATTACCGGCGGGAGCTGCTGGGGGAAGTTTAACGGGATAGAGTGGATTTTTACATAAGGCGTTTGTCAGAAATGGCAGGCGCTTTTTTCATATATTTTTGTGGGAGCCAGTGATGGCTCTTTTTTTCGTTGGAGAAAGGCGGGTGAGGGTTCGTGGCATCCAGGATTCAGGGGATTACGGTGGAGATTGGCGGGGATACTACGAAGCTCTCCACGGCGCTTTCAAAGGTGAATAAGGAGATCCGGGACACGCAGGCACAGCTAAAGGACGTGAACAAGTTGTTGAAGCTGGACCCGGGCAATGCGGAGCTGATGGCGCAGAAGCAGCGGCTCCTTTCCCAGGCGGTCAGTGAGACGAAAGAGAAACTGGATGCCTTGAAGCTGGCGGGGCAGCAGGCGAATGAGGCGCTGGCAAAGGGGGAGATTTCCCAGAGCCAGTATGACGCTTTGCAGAGGGAGATCATTGAGACGGAACATGCCCTGCGGGATTTGGAGCGGCAGGCGGAGCAGTCTTCGGTGGCTTTGCAGAAAATCGGGGCTGCCGGGGAGAAATTGCAGAGTGTGGGTTCTTCCATTGAGGGCGTCGGGCAGAAGCTGATGCCGGTCACGGCGGCTGTGGGCGGGCTTGCCACGGCGGCGGTAAAGGTGGCTTCTGACTTTGATTCCGCCATGAGCCAGGTGGCGGCGGTGTCCGGGGCCACGGGGAAGGAGCTGGATGCCCTGCGGGACAAGGCGCGGGAGATGGGGAGCAAAACGAAGTTCTCCGCTTCCGAGGCGGCAGAAGCTATGAATTATATGGCCATGGCTGGCTGGAAGACCGGGGACATGCTGGACGGCATTGAGGGGATCATGAACCTTGCGGCCGCTTCCGGGGAGGATCTGGCGACTACTTCCGACATTGTGACGGACGCTTTGAACGCCCTGGGGCTGTCGGCTTCGGATTCCGGGCATTTTGCGGATATCCTTGCGGCGGCAAGCAGTAATGCGAATACGAACGTGGCCATGATGGGAGAGACGTTCAAGTATTGTGCGCCGGTTGCAGGGGCTTTGGGGTTCACGGCGGAGGATACGGCGGAAGCCATCGGGCTGATGGCGAATGCGGGGATTAAGTCTTCCCAGGCGGGTACGGCTATGCGGACTATGCTGACGAGCCTGACGGGGGAAGTGACTTTTGTTGGGGATGCCTTTGGGGAGCTGACGGTGCAGACGGTCAATGCGGACGGGAGTATGAGAAGCCTGGGGGATATCCTGGGAGACTGCCGGGCGGCGTTTTCGCAGATGTCGGAGGCGGAGAGGGCGGCCAATGCGGAGGCTCTGGTGGGGAAGAATGCCATGAGCGGATTCCTGGCGGTGATGAACGCGGCTCCGGGGGATATTGAGAAGCTGAACAGTGCCATTAATAACTGTGACGGTACGGCGGAGCGGATGGCCGAGACCATGCAGGACAATCTGGCGGGGCAGCTTACGATCTTGAAGAGCCAGTTGGAGGAGCTGGCAATTTCCATAGGGGAGATTTTGATGCCGTCTATCCGGCAGGTTGTCGGGTGGATTCAGGGGCTTGTGGACTGGCTGAACGGTCTGGACGAGGGGACGAAGAAGGTCATTGTGACGGTGGCTCTGGTGGCGGCGGCTCTGGGGCCGGTGCTGATTGTGGTCGGGAAAGTTGTCGGGGCTGTCGGGACGATTTTGACGGTGGTTCCGAAGGTTGCGGGGGCTGTTTCCGGGGTGATCGGGTTTGTGTCGGGGACGGTGGTTCCGGCGTTGTCGGCGGTGGTGGCGGCTATCGGGTGGGTTCCCATTGCTATTGCTGCGGTGATCGGGGCTGTGGTGCTGCTTTATAATAAGTGTGAGTGGTTCCGGGATGCGGTGGATGCGGTCTGGGCGCAGGTGAGGGACTTTTTTGTTTCTGCCTGGGAGGTTATCTGTTCGTTTTTTACGGAGACTATACCGGCGGCCTGGGAGGCGCTGGTTTCGTTTTTTGAGGGGATTCCGGCCTGGTGGTCGGGGCTTTGGCAGTCGGTGGGGGATTTCTTCGGGAGTGTCTGGACGGGCATGATGGAGAATCCGGTGCTGGCCGGGATTGTGGATATGATCCGCTCTTTGTGGGAGAATCTTTCTGTTACGCTGCAGGGGATCTGGTCTGGGATTCAGGCTGCGGCTTCGGGGGCCTGGGAGTTGATTAAGAATGTGGTGCTGGGGCCGGTTCTGCTGCTGATTGACTTGGTGACGGGGAATTTTACGAAGCTGAAAGAGGATGCGCTGCATATCTGGACGAATATCCAGCAGGCGGCTTCTGCTATCTGGACGGGGATTGGGCAGATGGTTGGCTCTGCGGTGCAGGGGCTGGTGAACCATGTGTCTATTCTGCTGTCGGGGCTTCGGGATTTTATGGGGAATTTGTGGTCTGTGGTGTCTTCGGCGGCGGTTGTTGCCTGGAACGGGTTGAAAAATCTGGTGGTTTCCGTGGCGGGGAATTTGAGGCAGTCGGCGGTGGAGGCTTTCCGGGGGATGGTGTCGGGGATTGGTTCGGCGCTGGCTTCTCTGGGGAGTGTGGTGCAGAATGGGTTCCAGTCGGCCATTGGGTTTATTACGTCTCTGCCGGGGCGGGCTTTGCAGTGGGGGATGGATTTTATCAACGGGATTGCGGAGGGTATCCGCAGTGCCATAGGGAATGTGGTGAGCGCGGTGTCTGACGTGGCGGATAAGATACGTTCTTTCCTGCATTTTTCTGTGCCGGACGAGGGGCCTTTGACGGATTATGAGAGCTGGATGCCGGATTTTATGGGCGGTCTGGCGAGAGGGATTGAGAGGAGCCGGGGGCTGGTGCGGAAAGCCGTGGAGGGTGTGGCCGGGGATATGGTGGTGAGCCCGAAGCTGGCGGATATGCAGGCGGTCCAGGCGCAGGGGGCTTCTCTGGAGGCTGTGCGGCAGATGGTTTCGGGGCTGCGGGAGATGTTTGCGGGGATGCAGAGCGGGGAGAATTTTGGGACGATCTGTATTCCAGTGTATGTGGGCGGCACGCTGCTGGATGAGGTGGTAGTGGACGCGCAGGCGAGGCAGAATCTTAGGTCGGGAGGGAGATAGGGATGGCGTTTGTACAGTATCTGGTGTTTGACGGTGTTCTGCTCCCTCTGCCGGATTCTTATGAGGTGCAGATGGTTGACGTGGAGGCGGATTCGGGCGGGGAGACGGAGGCGGGGACTACCCAGAGGGATGTGGTTAGGCTGGGGGTGGTGTCTATTGCGGTGAGTTTTTCGGTTTCCCCAAAGTGGCTGAAAGTGCTGACGGGGTTTAAGCAGAGGGAGAAGATTTCTGTGGGGTATTTTGATACGGAGTTGTTGGAGATGAAGGAGGCGGAGATGTTTGTTGAGGGGTATAAGGCGGTGCTGGTGAAGGATACGTCTTTTAAGGGGCTTTGGAAGGTGAGTTTTACGTTGAGGGAATTTTAAGAAAATAGAGAGTGATTTTTAGCGGGATATCCTGTATAATGGGAAGCATGGATCAGAATTTGGTGAGGAAAAATGTATGATTAGAATAAGACCATATAAAGCTTTGGATGCAGATACGATATTATCGTGGTGCCAGGATGAAAAAGCATTTTATCAATGGACAGCAGGTATACTTGGTAATTATCCTATAACACAAAATGAATTTTGTTTTGTTGAATCTCTAATGCCGTTTACTGCATTTGATGAAACGGGAATTATTGGCTTTTTTACACTAAGGAATCCTGATGGATCACTGGATGAATTGCGCTTTGGCTTTGTTATCGTTAATCCTCAAAAGAGAGGAAAAGGCTATGGAAAAGCTATGCTCCGGTTAGGTCTGAAATTTGTATTTGAAATATATGGGGCAAAAAAAGTATCATTGGGCGTTTTTGAGAATAATCTTCCGGCTTATTATTGTTATAAAGCAGTCGGTTTTAGCGATGTAGTTCTTGATACAACAGAAAAATATTGTATTCTGGGTGAAGAATGGAAGTGCAAAGAATTGATTATGGAAAAATAGATAAATGTCCGTTTGGCTTTGAATAGACCAAACGCGGCAGTGAAAGGCAAGGGTGTTATTATGTCGATGGATACAGCAGAAGCATTTGAATTGCTGTTTGATAAAAATAATAAGACGGCATACAGGGCATTACAGGAATTGCAGAAAGAAAGCGTGGAAACGGACAAGGTCTATCCTTATATGGACAGGCTGGGTGATATGCTTGACAGTGACAATTCCTATATCCGTACCAGGGGGCTTACGCTGATTGCCTATAATGCGAGATGGGATAAGGATAATAAGATTGATGAGATTATTGACGGATATTTGAAGCATATAACAGACGTGAAGCCGATCACGGCAAGACAGTGTATAAAGCTGCTGCCCATGATCGCGAAGGATAAGCCGGAGTTGAGAAATGATATTTGTTCGGCGCTGGAGAGGGCGGATATATCTTTTTATGATGACAGTATGCAGCCGCTTGTTTATAAGGATATTCAAAAGGCGTTGAAGGAGATACAGAAGTTATAGGAAGGGATAGATTTTGGTTTTTAGCGGGAGTTTATCCTGCTGGAAATATAAACAGCAAAGATAAAAACGCAACGTGCATCTTTTGGATGTGCCAGAGCCGGTAGGTAGCCCGGCCGTCCTGATGGTATCAGGGTAAGTAACCTGCCCTCCTGGGTTGTCCGTTCTTTGTTCATAACACATTTTAAGGAGGGATTCGTTATGGACAGAGGAAAGGCAGGCTTGACGGTATTTTTTGAGGGGCCGTTCTGGGTTGGCGTGTTTGAGCGTGTCGAGGATGGGAAACTTTCGGTATGCCGGGTGGTTTTTGGGAGTGAACCCAGGGACTATGAGGTGTGGGAGTTTATCCTTAAAAATTATTATGGCTTGAAGTTTAGTCCGGCTGCCCCGGTGGCTGTGAGGGACGGAAAGGTGAACCCGAAGCGGAGGCAGAGGGAGGCCGGGAGGCAGACCATGCAGGCGGGGATAGGTACGAAGTCCCAGCAGGCGCTGCAGTTGCAGAGGGAAGAGAGGAAGACGGAGCGCAGGCAGGCCGGCAGGGAGCAGAAGGAGGCCGAGAAGCAGCGGATGTTTGAGCTGAAACAGCAGAAGCGGAAGGAGAAGCACAGGGGCAGGTAGGCTTTTGTGTTTCGGGTATGGTTGTATCAATGGGTATCAGTCGGGAGCTTTTGGTGGGATGTCTTGTATAATGGTGGCAAGGAGCCGAAAACTTTTATTATGAAAGGAGCACATTATGGAAGAATTAAAATCTATTATGGAGAAGTTTGCTGCATCGGGGTGGGATTTGATATCTGTTCCGGCACAGCAATGGTTAGACGGGAAGTTTGACAGGGAAGCATTCATATCAGCGGTTAAGCAGGCGGATAGGGAATGCGGGAGCTGCGGCTGTGAGATGGACCCGCTTTATAAAAGGGCTCTGGAATTGATCTAAAGGTATTTTCAATTCATTTTTGTGGAGATAGCGGGCCTTTGGCGGATGAGACATGGGAAAGGGGGTGGCGCGTAATGAGCGATCTAATGGAATTTGGGAGCAGAGATGAGTTTAGAAAATGGCTCTGTGATAACTGCCTTTCAAGTGCCGGTATTTGGGTTTTGTTTGGCAAGGCTGGCGGACCGAAAACAATAAAGGCGGGAGAAGCGCTGGAAGAAGCGCTCTGCTTTGGATGGATTGACGGCCAGATGGAAAAGATTGACGAGAAAACTTATAAAAAGTATTTTTCGATGCGCAGGGAGAATAGCAAGTGGTCGGACAAAAATAAGGAATTAGCCAAAAGGCTTGAAGAGCAGGGGCGTATGACTGATCATGGCAGAAAGAAAATAGAGGATGCCAAAAAGAACGGCCAATGGGATGCGGTAAATCCGCTGGCGGTTATTACGGAAGAGCAGATTGCGCGGCTTTCTGCGATATTGGAAAGCTATGAGCCAGCTTACACAAATTTTCAGGCGATGTCTTTATCTGTGAAGAAGACTTATACACGGGCGTTTCTTGACGCAAAGACGGATGCCGGACGGGAAAAGCGGATTGCGTGGATGGTGGATAGACTTAATAAAAATCTAAAACCTATGTAGTCGGTACATGTGCTTATTGATAGAATGTGTTTTGAAAGATTCTTATTTTTTAAGGAGATTATGATTGTTTTTAGGGAAGGCATCAGTCTGAAAGGGCTGGTGCTTTTTGCGTGGAAGGGGGTGTTTTCATGTATCCGGTGAGCGAGGCGTTCCTGCGGGCGGTGCAGGAGAATACCCGGAGGTATTATTGGACGGGGCGGATCACTACGAAGGGCGGGGCGGTCTATCCGTTCGGGTATGAGGATATTGTGAAGGGGAGCGGGTATATTTTCGCCCAGTGTTGCGGGAGCGCGGAGATTGAGCTGGGGACGGTGTATGCGGCGGAGATGGGCGTTACGTTGTTTTCACAGGTGGATCGGTATACGCTGGACGGGGCGAAGGTGGAGCTTTTCTATCATCTGCGGGTGGAGGGCGGTGGGTTTGAGGAAGTGCCGATGGGGATTTTTGAGGTGAGCGAGGCGAACCGGAGGTTGCACTGCCTGGAACTGAAAGCCTATGATTATATGCTGCGGTTTGAGAAGAGTTTTAACGGGTTTGAGTCTGTGGGGAATGCCTGGGCTTTTCTGGAGCTGTGCTGTAAGGCCTGCGGTGTGGAGATGGAGAATACGCAGGGGGAGATTGAGGGGATGCCCAACGGGAGGGAGCTGCTTTCGATCTACCCGGAGAATGATATTGGGACGTACCGGGACGTGCTGTTTTTTGTGGGGCAGGTGCTGGGCGGGTTTTTCTGTATCAACCGGCGGGGGAGGCTGGAGCTTCGGAAGTACGGGGCGGAGCCGGTGCTGGAGGTGCAGGGGAGGCACCGGTTTTCCAGCAGTTTTTCTGATTTTATTACCAGGTATACGGCGGTGAGTTCTACGAACCTGCGGACGCAGACGGCGGAGTATTATGGGCTGGAGGTGGACGACGGGCTGACCATGAATCTGGGGGTGAACCCGCTTTTGCAGTTTGGGCTGGAGGAGACCAGGAGGCAGTTGTGCGGGAATATATTGGCTGACCTGGCGGCGGTGAATTATGTGCCTTTTGATTCCAGTACCATAGGGAATCCGGCGCTGGATCTGGGGGATGTGCTGACGTTTACGGGCGGGCAGGCGGACGGGGAGCAGATGACTTGTATCACGTCTTTCCAGTGCAGGATTGGCGGGAGGCAGAGCCTGAAATGTGTGGGTAAGAATCCCAGGATGGCCCAGGCGAAGTCTAAGAATGACAAGAATATTTCCGGGCTTTTGAACCAGATTGAGGCCGGGAAGGTGGGGATTCATACGTTTACCAATGCTTCTGCTTATGTGGTGGCGGAGGACAGGGTGCGGGTGATCAGTATTGAGTTTGCGGCGAAGGAAGAGACCCATGTGCAGTTTTTCGGGCAGGTGGTTTTGGATGTGAGGGCGGCGCAGGTGGAGCGGAGGGCTTGTGCGTCCGGGAGTGTTGTGGTCCCGGTTCCTGTGGCGGGGGCTGGCGGAGGAACGGGCGGCGGAGTGGCTGTTGGTGCGGTTTCCGGTGACGGAGAAGAGGCCGGGAGTGCCGGGGATGATGGCGGAACCGGGGAAAGTACGGAGAATGTCACGGTGGAGGTGGAGCTTCCTGTCATTTGGACGGAGGACGGGCAGGCGGCTGTTTTTGTTACTTATGAGTTGAATGATTCAGAGATTCTGGCTCACCGGCCGGTGGAGACCTGGGGGAGCGGGAGGCATATTCTGTCTTTGTATTATCCGATTGATGGTCTTGTGCCGAATATTACCAATACGTTCAATGTGTATCTGCGGATGGAGGGCGGCACGGGGAAGATTGAGACGGGCGGGTGTATTGCTTCTATCAGCGGGCAGGGGATGGCCGCGGCGGCTGCCTGGGACGGTACGGTTACGGTAGAGGAACCTATGAGGCGGTTTGCTTTGGGCGGCGGCCTGGGGATGAAGGTGTTTGCCGGGGATATGGGGATTGAGACCATGGAGCTGGTGCAAAGGAGTTATGGGGACAGTATGGGGAAGGTATTGATCGGGGCTTTTGGGAAGCCTTTTGAGATTGGTTAGGAAGGAGTGGGCGTGTATGAAACTGAAAGGGACAATGGTTCTGGAACTGACGGATGGGGCCACGGGGGAGGTGGAGACGGTCACGGAGGAAAATATGGTGACGGAGGCGGTGAATGATATTCTGGGGATGAACCCCATGGGGGTGTTTTATTCGGAGGAACGGCTGGCGGATGTGTTGTCGTGGAATGATGTTTTGCTGCCGGTCTGCCCGAACATGGTAGGGGGGATTCTGTTGTTTCCCAAGGCACTGGAGGAGGATGCGGGGCATATTTATGAGATGTCGGACAATCTGCCGGTGGCCTATGCTTCCAATAATGTGAATACTACGGCGAATGCGGCCAGGGGGAGCCTGAACCAGACGGAGAGCAAGGTTTTGGAGGATGGGTATAAGTTTGTGTGGGAGTTTACGCCGAGCCAGGGGAACGGGACGATTGCGGCGGTGGCGTTGACCAGCGCCCAGGGCGGGCAGAACGGGTACGGGAGTCTGGTGGGGGATGGCAGCGCGTTTTTGCGGATTAAGAAGCTGGATATCGGGGATCTGGGGAAGGAGAGGCAGGTTGTGTTGTTTGAGGCGGTGGAGATGGATTTTGAGAGGGATCTGCTGTATTCGATTTGTTTTGAGGATTCCAGTGTGAGGGTGCGGAAGGTGAGGCTGCCGGTTTTTAGTGTGGGGCTGAATGAGAGGCTGGATGATTCTTCTTATAGGGTGCTGGAGGACCATGCGGTTTCGGTGGAGACGTTTTTGTTTCTGGGGAGTTATACGTTGTATGGGGAGTTTCTGGACGGGAAGGACGGGTATTGGTACGGGTTTTCCAATGAGGGCAATTCTTCCGGGAGTGCCAGGGTGCTTTGGGTGAGGATTTCCAAGGCGGATTATTCGGTGACGGAAGGGGAGTGGACGCTTTCCAATGCGAAGCTGATGGCCGTTGGGGAGCGGGATATGAGCGGGAGTTATCCGGAGCGGAAGTGCCGGTGCTGTATGAGGAATGGGTATCTGTATGTGCCGGCCTATGACAAGAAGGGGATTTATAAGATTAATGTGGCGAATACGGCGGATGTGTCGCTGATTGCTTTTGGGTTTACGTCTAAGATGAAGCCGCTTTGTGAGTCGGGGACTTGTGAGTTGTTCCTGACTTTGGTTGGGGATTTGATTGTGGGCGGGGATTTTCAGGTGACGGTGGAGGATGTGGTTATCCATACCCAGGGGAGCGCGCGGCTGGGGAGCGCGGCTACGCCGCTGTTTCAGTATAAGCAGTTTCTGGTGGGGTGGGGAGGCAGTTATGGGAATGAGTACCGGCATATGTATCTGCTGACGCCTTATCTGGCTACGATCAATAATCTTTCTTCGGCGGTGGTGAAGGATGCGAATAAGACCATGAAGATTACTTATACGCTGACGGAGGCTGCGAGTGGGGAGGGGTGAGAAAGGTATGGAATGGCGGAGAATGATTGAGATAGGCGGGAACGGCATGGGACGGCAGGGATGAGCAGGGGATGGTTTGGGATATGGGAGAATGGTATGGAGTGCAGGGAAATGGGCTGAGGTGTGTGGGAATGGGATGAAATGTTAGGGAATGGTGTGCGGATATTGGGATTGGGAACAGGGCGGCGGCTTTTGGGAGCGGGCCGCTTTTTCCATAGAAAAATCAGAGAAAGCGAGGGATTTTGTATGAAGGAGTTTGTGAGTGTGATAGAGTGCGGGTTTGCGGCTATGGGCGGATACCTGGGCTGGGCCATGGGAGGGTTTGACGGTTTTCTGTATGCCCTGGTGGTGTTTGTGGCGGTGGATTATGTGACGGGGCTGATGGCCGCGGCGGTGGAGAAGAGGTTGTCTAGCGGCGTGGGGTTCCGGGGGATTTTTAAGAAGATTGTGATTTTTTGTCTGGTGGCGCTGGGGCATATTTTGGACACGCATATTATTCAGAACGGGAGCGCGGTGCGGACGGCGGTGATTTTCTTTTATCTGTCCAATGAGGGGATTTCGATTCTGGAGAATGCGGCCAGGATTGGGCTGCCGGTGCCGGAGAAGCTGAAAGGGGTTCTGGCGCAGTTGCGTGAGGAAAAGGGGAAGGAGTAGGAAAGTACGGAGGATAAGGGCGGGAAGTACAGAGGGAGATATTTTTTAGGGTTTTTGTGAGCGGGCATCAGTGTGAAAGCTGGTGCCTTTTTTCGTGCAGTGAATTGGAGAATGTTCCGGGCAGGGAACGGGAGAAGGAGAGTGATTTTGTATGAAGCTGATTCAGAAGTTTTTAACGGAGTCCGGGTGTTACCGGGCGGGGAGGAAGATTGCGGTGAAGGGGCTGATGATCCATTCGGTGGGGTGTCCACAGCCGAAGGCTTCTGTGTTTATGAAGAATTGGGATAAGGCGGATGCGGGGGCTTGTGTCCATGCTATTGTGGAACCGGGAGGGGATGTGTACCAGCTTCTGCCTTGGGATTATAGGGGATGGCACTGCGGCGGCGACGGGAACGGGACGCATATTGGGGTGGAGATGACGGAGCCTGCCACGATCCGGTATACGGGCGGTTCGGCCTGGACGGAGACCGGGGACGGGAGAGGCACGAGGGATCATGTGCTTGCCGCTTATGGGTATGCGGTGGAGCTGTTTGCTTATCTGTGCCAGATGTTTGGGCTGGACCCTCTGGCGGACGGGGTTGTGGTTTCCCATTCCGAGGGGCATAGGAGGGGGATTGCAAGCAATCACGGGGACGTGGAGCATATCTGGAAGCGGTTTGGGCTGTCTATGGGGCAGTTTCGGAAGGATATCAGGGCGGCTATGGACGGTGCGGAGACTGGGAATGACAGCGGCGGGGACGGCGGTTCTGGCGCGGGTGTTTCCGGGCTTACAAGGATTATGGGGAAGGCTGTGGCGACGGCGGAGCAGATGCGGGAGTATGTGAAGGGGAAGAATCCGGGGGTGGCGCAGTCGGTTTTGGATATGGTGCCGCTGTATCTGTCGGAAGGGGAGGCCGAGGGCGTGAGAGGGGATGTGGCTTTTGCCCAGTCGTGCCTGGAGACGGGGAATTTTACGTTTTCGGGTTCGGCGGTCTCTTTGGAGCAGAATAATTTTGCCGGGATGGGCGTGGTGAAAAACGGGGTGAAGGGGCTGTGTTTTAATACGGCGCTGCTTGGTATCCGGTGCCAGGTGCAGCATTTGAAAGCCTATGCCTGTACGGAGGATTTGGTGAATGGGAATGTGGACCCGCGCTTTAGGTATGTGGCAAGGGGGTGTGCGCCTTATGTGGAGTGGCTGGGTGTCCAGGAGAATCCCCAGGGGAAAGGCTGGGCTGCGGGAGCCGGGTATGGGGAGAAGGTCCTGGGGATTTTGAGGGAGATTACCGGGGAGGCCGGGAGCGGCGGAAGCGGTTGCGGTGTGCCGGGGAATCCGGTGGAGCCTATGGCCGGGTTTGTGAAGGTGTTCTATAAGGGCAGGGACGGGGTGAATGTGCGGACTGCTCCCTGCATGGGGGACAATGTGGACCAGGTGGTGTATGAGGGGATTTATACGGTTACGGGCATCAGCGCGGACAGGCGGTGGTACAGGCTGAAATCGGGGCTTTTTATCACGGCGGATGCGGAGTATGTGATGTTTATGGAGAGGCTGCCGGGGAAGTCTTCTTATCTGGTGCGGGTGGATATCCCGGATCTGAATATCCGCAAGGGGCCGGGGACGGATTTTGCCCGGACGGGGCTGTTTACGGGTGTGGGTGTGTTTACGGTTGTGGAGGAAGCGGACGGGAAGGGAGCCGGGAAATGGGGGCTTTTGAAGTCGTATAAGAGGGAGCGGAACGGGTGGATTTCGCTGGATTTTGTGACGAGGCTGTAAGGGCGTTTTTGTTGAGGGGCAGGGATGCCTTATTTTTTTGTCTTGCTATATGCTGCCGGAGGGCTGTTGAGGTCTGGGCGGCGCGTCGGCCGGGGGATTCCCCGGCGGTACATACCATGCCGTTGGTATGAATTTTGGAAAGGTAAGGGAATTGGTTATGACGGTGATGGAGCTGGACGCGCTGAAAGACGTGGATGTGAGGACTGTGGAGAAGGAGGGGCTTGTGGATATCCGGGAGGTGGAGATTGACCGGAGCCTGCCGCTGGAGGAAAGGAAGAGGGCTTATCTGGAAGCGGTGGGGAATCCTTATGCGGTGCGTGTGGGGGATATGAAGGTGAGGGTGCGGTTTATGGAGGGCGGAGGCTCTTTTGAAGAGGCTTTTGAAAATATGCTGCGGAATGTTTAAAATAACATTGGACTTTTGGGGGCGGAGGCGCTATGATTGTCTTAGGGACAAGTTAGTGCATCCGCCTTTTTGATTTTGCAGGTGATTCTGGCAAATTAGAAAGGAGCGGGAGCACATGAAGAACAAACAATTCAAGAAGATCTATCATGCCGCCATCTATGTCCGGTTGTCGAAGGAGGATGGCGATGTTGCGGGCGCGTCTAAGGCGGAGAGCAACAGCATTTCTAATCAGAAAGAGCTTATCAGAGATTTCCTGAAGGACAAAGAGGATATTGTGGTGGTTTCGGAACGGGTGGACGACGGGTACAGCGGTTCCAGTTTTGAGCGGCCTGGGTTCCAGCAGATGCTGGAGGATATACGGCGGGGCGCGGTGGACTGTGTGATCGTCAAGGATCTGTCTAGGTTCGGGCGTGAGTACATTGATACGGGACGCTATATTGAGCGGCTGTTCCCGGCTCTTGGGGTGCGCTTTATTGCGGTGAATGACCATTATGACAGTTTGAGAGGGGACGGGCAGGGGGACGAGATTCTGGTTCCTTTTAAGAACCTGATCAATGACGCTTACTGCCGGGATATTTCGGTGAAGATCCGGAGCCATTTGGAAGTGAAGCGGAGGAACGGGGAGTTTATCGGCGCTTTTGCGCCTTATGGGTATCAGAAGGACGGTGAGGACCGCCATAGGCTTGTGGTTGATGCTTATGCGGCCGGGGTGGTGCGGGATATTTTCCGTATGAAGCTGCACGGCATGAGCCAGGATGCCATTGCCGGGAAGCTGAATAGGGACGGTATCCTTTCTCCGATGGAGTATAAGAACAGCCGGGGTATCAATTTCCGGACGGCGTTCCGGGTGAAGGCGGCGTCCGGGTGGAGCCCGGTGGCGGTGAGGCGTATTCTGGAAAATGAGGTCTATATTGGAAATCTGGTGCAGGGGAGGCAGTCCACGCCGAACCATAAGGTGAAGAAATCCATACGGAAGGATAAAGGGGACTGGGTGAGGGTTGAGAAGAACCATGAGCCGGTGGTCAGCGAGAGGGATTTTGCGGTTGTTCAGAAGCTGCTGGGGATGGATACGAGGACGGCGCCGGACAGGGAGGGCGTGTATCTGCTGTCCGGGATTGCCGTGTGCGGGGACTGCGGGGCCCCGATGGTGCGGAAGGTGTCTTCGGTGAATGGGAAGAGGTATTGTTATTATATCTGTTCCGGGCATAAGGCGGGCGGGAGCTGCGGCCCTCACCGGATTCCGGTGCAGGCGCTGGAGGATGCGGTGTTTGTCCTGTTGAAGAGGCATATAGGGTGTATCCTGGATCTGGAGAGGGTGCTGGAATATGCGGGGACGGTGCCGTTTAGGGACTTGGATGTCCGGAAGCTGGAGGAACGGCGGGAGAAGCTGTTAGGCGAGGCGGAGAGGTGCCGGGAGCTGCGTATGATGCTTTATGAGGACATGAAGGACGGGGTGATCACGAAGGAGGATTATGTGGAGCTCCATGCCGCGTATGAGGCCAGGGGGAAGGAGGCGCAGGAGGCGGCAGGGAAGGCGGAGAGGGAGATCCGGGCTGTCCTGGAAGGGGATGAGGACAAGTACCGGTGGATTTCTTATTTTAAGGAGTATCGGGATATCGGGGAGCTGACCAGGAATGTGGTGGTGGCCCTGATTTCGGAAGTGCGGGTGTATGACAGGGAGAATATTGAGGTGGTGTTTGATTTTGCGGACCAGTACCGGCAGGCTTTGGAATATGTGGAGGGCAGGGAGTGTCCGGGACCGGAAGAGGTGTCTGCCGGAAGGGAGGCGGTCTGACATGGCAAGGAAGAGCAGGAAGAAGCTGAACGGGGCTGTTGGGAAAGTGGAGAAGGCTGTGCTGTTCCGGGCAGGGCTGTATGCGAGGCTTTCTTATGAGTCCGGGGTGAACCGGGAGCGGGGGACTATTGAGACGCAGATGGAGCTTATGAGGGGCTTTGTGGAGGGGACTGAGGATATCGTGGTGCAGGAGACGTATTCTGACGCTTCTTTTACGGGGACCACGTTTGAGCGTCCGGGTTTTGAGCGTATGATGGGGGATATCCGGAACGGGAAGATTAATTGTGTCATTGTGAAGGATCTGTCCAGGCTTGGGAGGAATTATGTGGAGGCCGGCAATTATATTGAGCGGGTGTTCCCGTTTCTGGATGTGCGGTTTATTTCGGTGAATGACGGGTTTGATTCTTTCCGGTGCGGGACGGATTTGTCCATGCCTTTGAAGAATATCGTGAATGAGTATTATGCGAAGGATATTTCCCGGAAGGTGACATCTGCCTTGAATACGGCGCGGGCGGAGGGGAAATTTGTGATCAAGCTGGCTCCTTACGGGTATCTGAAATCGCCGGAGGATAAGCAGAGCCTGGTGGTGGACGGGGAGACGGCTGGGGTTGTGAAGCGTATCTTCCGGCTGTTCCTGGAGGGTAACGGCTATGGGAGGATTGCGGGAATCCTGAACGGGGAGGGCATCCCATGTCCGGAGGTCTACCGGAAGTCAAGGGGGCTTCCGGTGACGGGGCATAAGGGGTGTGTGGAATGGACGGGGATCGTGGTGAAGCGGCTGTTGTCGAATGAGTATTATACGGGGGATTCTGTCCATGGGAAGACCGGCGGGAAGTTGTTTGGGGGCGGCTCCGGCGGGGGAGAGGACGCTGGCGGGTATGTGGTCAGGGATACCCATGAGGCGCTGGTCTCCAGGGCTGATTTTGACAGGGTGCAGGAGATGAAGGCGGAGCAGGCGCGGGTTTATAACGGGAAACGTGCGGAGGGCAGGCGCTGTGCGGCGGGGAGGAATAAGTTTAAGAAGAAGGTGGTGTGCAGTGACTGTGGGAAGACGATGTATCTGTTCCGGGCGGTATCGCAGGAGGGGGATAAGTTTTTTTATGGCTGCAGTTCCCATAACAGGAGCCGGAAGGTGTGTCCGTACCGGCATAAGGTCATGCTGGAGAATCTGGAGGCTGCGGTGTTCGGGGTTATCAGGAGCCATATGGATGCCTGTCTGGATGCGGAGCGGCTGGTCCGGAAGCTGAATGCCGGGAGGCAGGGGATGGAGCGGTACAGGCTGATGTCCAGGCAGGCGGAACGTATCCGGGAGAGGATGCGGCAGGCTGCTGGGAAGAAGGCGGGGCTGTATGCGGATTTTGCGGAGCGGCTGATTGACGGGGAGGAATATGCGGCGCTGTCGGAGCGGTATACGAAGGAGGCGGAGGCGCTTTCTGCGGAACTGGAGCGGCTGCTGGAGGAGCGGAAGAGGTATGAGAGGGATTTTCATATAGAGGAAGGCTGGGAGAAGACGGTGCGCGGGTCCCTGGGGGAGCGGGAGTTGACCCAGGGGATGGTGGACGCTTTTGTGACGAGGGTTTCTGTGGACAGGGATGGGAACTGTGAGGTGGTCCTGGCCTATGATGATATGCTTGCGGAGCTTTTGGGGGCCGTGAGGGAAAGGGAGGCGGAGAAGGATGAAGGTTGATGTGGTGGCTAAGTATATCCGGCTGTCGGATGAGGATGTGGATACCGGGAGGAGCGTGAAGCAGGAGAGCAACAGTGTTGTGTCCCAGAGGCGGCTTCTGGACGGGTTTATTGAGGGGGATGCGGGGCTTGGAAGGTGCCGGGTGCTGGAATTTTGCGATGACGGGTTCAGCGGGACCGATTTCCGGCGCCCCGGTTTTGAGGGCATGATGGAGGCGGTGAAGCGCGGGGAGGTTGGTTGTGTCATTGTGAAGGATTTTTCCCGGCTGGGGAGGGATTATATTGAGGTGGGGAGTTATCTGGAACAGATTTTCCCGCTGATGGAGGTACGGTGTATTTCGGTGAATGACCATTATGACAGTGAGGGCGTGCTGGGGACTGCTGGCGGCCTGAATGTGGCGTTTAAGAACCTGATTAATATGCTGTACAGCAGGGATCTGTCTAAGAAGATACGGTCCGCGCAGATGGCGCGGGCGCGGAAAGGGGAGTACCTGGGCGGGTTTGCCAGGTATGGGTATGAGAAGTCCCCGGAGGATAAGCACCGGCTGGTGGTTGACCCGGAGGCGGCGGAGGTGGTGAGGAAGATTTTTGCTATGGCGGCGGAAGGGGTTACGGTTTCGGGGATTGCGCGTTATCTGAATGATAATGGCGTGCTCACCTGCGTGGAGTATAAGCAGGGGAAGAACAGCCGGTATCAGCATCCGGGCGGCGGGGTGAAGAAGCTGTGGGGGCCCCAGTCGGTGCGCTCTATTTTGTCGGATGAGACTTATATCGGGAAGGTGGTGTGGAACCGTTCGGAAAAGTCTATCACTACGGGGAAGCGGATGCTGTGGCATGACCGTTCGGAGTGGGTGGTTGTGGACGGGCAGCATGAGCCGCTGGTGTCGGAGGAATTGTTTGCTTTGGCGAATGAGAGGGCGAAGCCGAGGAAGAGGAACAGGAGCGGCGTGGATATGAGCGGCTTTAAGCGGGAGGTGCTGTTTGTGTGCGGGTACTGCGGGCGGTCTATGGTGAAGAAGAATCATAAGTATTGCTGCCGTTACCGGACCTGCGGGACTGATACGGAGTGCCGGAGGGCGGTGGAGGATATGGAGAAGCTGGAAGGGAGTGTTATGGAGTATGTGCGGAAGACGGCGGAGGTGATGCTGGGCAATTCCAGGCGGAAGGATGTGGAAGCGGAGTGGGAGGCATTGGGGAGGAAGCTGGAGTCTCTGCGGAGGGAGAAGGAGCGGATTTCGGCGGAGAAGATGTTTTTGTATGATAAGTACCGGTCCGGGGGTATGTCGCGGGAGCAGTTTGTGGCGAGGACGGGGAGTATGGGTGTTAGGGTTGAGGAGATTGGGAAGGAGATGGGGGAGACAGAGGATGGGATTGAGAGGCTGAAAGGGTGTGGTTCCCAGGAGGGGGAGGCTGTGTTGGAAGGGATAGCGGCTCTGCGGGAGTTTGATAAGGGGGTGCTGCGGAAGGGGATTGAGAGGATCAGGGTGTTTGGGGAAGGGCAGATTGAGGTTGTTTGGAAGGGCGGGGATATGTTCGGCGGGGGAGATTCGTAAAAAATTGTAGAAAGATTGACGGAGCCATGAGCGGGGTGCTTGTGGCTTTGTTGGTTTTGGGGTATAATATATTGCAGTGGAAAAGAGTGGCATTTATATATTTGATATAGGTAAAAGTATAGATGAGGTTTGATTTGGAATGAAAAGGGTTAAGGAATATGCGTATGGATTTGATATAAATGAAGAACTGACAATATATAGTAGGATAGGGGAGGAAAAATCACCATATCAAAATTACTGTGAATGGCATGGTTATGTTTGTAAGAAATATGGAGGCGGTAAGTATGCAGAGTCTACATTGAAAAATTTTGTGCATTATTTGAAGCGTGAGAAAAATATTGTTGTGGGAAATAAAGAAATTTGGAGTGGTTGTACTATTCCGATTTTAACAGTCTTTATTGCTATAATATACACGCTTGTATTTTCTGTAATTAATGTTATAAATACTTACAATAGTGCAATAAGTACAATGGTAAACGATGAATTTATGTACTATTCAGGATATAATGCAGAGATAATATATGAGGCATTGGAAGAAAATTTATATTCTGGAATGAAATTTTACGCTTTCGGAGCGATTATCATGAGCTTAGCTGTTTTGCAATTTTTATATACAGTATCCTTTAAAATACGGGATAATAATTTGAAAAAGGAGCTTTATTCGGATTACATAACGATTGTTCAAGAAATAATTGAAGAACAGAAATCAGGAAAAGCGGAAACGGCATAGGAGGGGAAATGGATCACAAAGAAGGCGACTTTAGAAAAATATGTTTTCACTGTGCTTCTATTTATGAAACGGAAGACGGAGAGATATTGACGTGTCCGGTTTGCGACAAAAGCATACTGTCATCAGAATATGAAAAGGTAATGCAAGGTATCAGGCAGGCTGTTTTTGGAGGATGGACATGCAGGGAAAGGTACGGTGGTGCAGAGGACGATGGGAGGCGCTATTATACAGAACCTTGCAGTGAGATATTAAATTTTGTGGCAGTGGCTGTTGCAAGTGGTTTGATTGGAAATATGTCATATGACATTGTTAAAAAGGTATTTGGTAAAATCGTTTCATATCTGAAACGGAGTAAGAAAAGTTGTGAGGATGAAACATTAGTAGCTTTTTTGGAATCCCCGGAGAAGATAAAGAAATTTTCAGAATATATCAGTGCGTATTATGACGAATATGAGGGAACAGATGCTAAAACGAAGAATGCGATTATGGAAGAGGTATTTGTGGATCATGTTTCTCATATCATAGACGGTCTGATAAAAATGAGACATAAAGACATTGATATAGACAAAGTGATGGAGGACAGCCCGCATACAAGGGAAGAGATAATGAAGATGGTTTTGGAAATACGGGATAAAGTGAATGCCAAACGATTGGAGGAAGAGGATTTTAAAGGTTTTTGGGATGACATAGATATTGATTAAGGGAAGAAGGTTAAATACATATGTAAAGGAATAAAAAAGTTGAAAAATTTTTTGTCCTTTACTTGACACGGGCAGAGCCGATGAACGTGTGAGCAATCACAGTTTGTCGGCTTTTCTTTTTAAATAAGCAGAGGTAGGCACGTCCACCAAATTAAAAAAAACGGCGATTTGGTGGGCGGTATTGCTATGCCCGAAAGACTTAACAAGCACTCTCCAAACCTGTTTCAAGTTTGGAGGGATTTTTATTGCCTGCAAATAGCAATTTTCATTTACATATATCATATCGGGGATGGGTGGACAGCCTGTTAAAAAAATCCTTGTCAATGCAAGGGGGCTTTCTACCCAAGAAGTAGAAGTCAAATCTCTACATATAAGAACATATATAGCTATAAACCGTGAGGGTGTAACAGCCTTTGCGGTTTTTTTTTGTCGTTTTTTGTTGTAACACGTCGTAAGGCGGTTTCTGGGATTGGATGCCGTTTTCCGCCCGTCAATCTGGATTTTCAAAAAAATTCAGATTGATTGGAGGGAATTACAATGCTTGAAAAGCATCCAAACCGAAAAAAGGACAAGTATAACCCGTACACTTTGACGATAACCGAGGGGCATTATTACCTCTCTTTTAAAGACGGGCGTGGAAAGCAGCAGAATATTGAGATTGATGAAATGCTGTACCAGACGTTTGACAGATTTGAGCTTGAGGACATATCCCATTTGAACAGGGTAAGCAGGCACATTGAACACTCCGAGCTGACCGATGAAACGCTGAATGACAGAGCTTTTTATAAGGCAGAACGGATTGAGGATATTGTTTCGGAGAGTATCGAATACGAGCAGCTACATAGGGCGGTTTCCGAACTTCCTGAAGTGCAGCGGCGCAGGCTGAAGCTGTACTTTTTCGGGGAGCTGACCTATGAGCAGATTGCGAAGCTGGAGGGCTGTACGAAAAGAGCGGTAAAATTCAGCGTGGATATTGCAGTTGAAAAGCTGAAAAAGAATTTTAAGATTTTTTAAATTTTACACTACACGCAGCCTTTGGTGAGTGAGCAAACAGGTGAAGGGGCTTAAGCCCTTTCACCTGTTTCGCTTTATGGCAGGAACGGGACGGCTCTTTGACAACCGAATACCCATTCACCAAATACATTCTCTTTGTGGCTGTAATAAGTATAAGCGTGTGCAGCGGTGCGCCATGACCTGCCGAAAGGCGGCAAGCGGAAAACACCGACTGAAAATATCGGGCAGCTCCCGATTCCGCCAAGACCCACAAAGAGGACAATGATACTCCCGTCCAGCCACAGTCCGAGCGGTAACCAGTCCGCCGCAGGCAATGGGGGCGGCTCTGTCAGACCGACAGTTGGGGTGTAATTCCCGTGGCGTCAGTTCGCTGCTGACCGTTTGGTGACTTCCCTTGCGTTGTAACGCATCAGCATTTTCGGGGTGTCGGGGACAAATAGAAAATGCTTTTTATCATAAAGCCAGATGCAGGGCGGTCAATGGAACAGAGTTTGTTTTATATTCTCCCGACCTTAAATGTTTCCTTGCGTCTGGCTGTTACATAGGCAGGGTATTCCTGCCTAAATCAAAATAGGAGGTCAGACACTATGGATAGGACTATTAAGCGTGGCGACATTTTCTACGCAGAGCTTAATCCCGTTGTTGGTTCAGAACAGGGCGGAACAAGACCCGTACTTATCATTTCTAATGATATAGGCAACAGCCACAGCCCGACAGTCATTATTGCGGCAATCACAGGCAGGACGCAGACAAAGGCAAAACTGCCGACACATACCGAGGTAAAAGATGTTGAGGGGCTTGACAGGGATTCTATTATCCTGCTTGAACAGATACGGACGATTGATAAGCAAAGGCTTAAAAACCATATGGGTACAATGCCCAATAATATAATGGCAAGAGTTGACAAGGCTCTTGCCATTAGCCTTGCTATGACAAAGAAATAAAGGGGGTGTATCGGAATATGCTCATTGATGATGAGTGGAATGGATTAGCTGACCTGTTGGCAAATCTGATAGCAAAATACGCTTCCGAACTGGGCATAGACGGTATGCCCGATGCCAGTCATAACAAAGAATATAACAGCGACTCTAATATTCACCAAAATCGCACATTTGTTGTTTCAGAGAATCGCTGATACAATTTTAAGTGCAGAAAATAAATATCACGGTTTTGGTAAAAAAGGAGTTGCTGTTACTATGAAAAAAGAAAGAATAAAGGTTTACACTTATAAGAGGGTTTCCACCGCCATGCAGATTGACGGTTATTCACTGGACGCACAGAGGTCAAGGATGAAAGCGTATGCAGATTTCAATGACTATGAAATTGTAGGCGAGTATGAGGATGCAGGGAAATCGGGCAAATCCATTGAGGGGCGTATGCAATTCAGACAGATGATGGAGGATGTGAAGTCAGGAAAAGACAACATTTCGTATGTCTTGGTATTCAAGTTATCCCGTTTTGGGAGAAATGCGGCAGACGTCCTTTCCACTTTGCAGGTCATGCAGGACTTCGGCGTGAACCTAATCTGCGTGGAGGACGGGATTGATTCGTCCAAAGATGCGGGCAAGCTGATGATTTCCGTTTTGTCGGCGGTAGCCGAAATTGAGCGTGAGAATATCCGTGTCCAGACAATGGAGGGCAGAATCCAGAAAGCCAGAGAGGGGAAATGGAACGGTGGATTTGCGCCATATGGATACCAGCTCGTAAATGGCAAGTTGGAAATCAACGAGGAAGAAGCAGTTGCAATCCGAACCATCTATGACCAGTATGTGAATACGGATATTGGCTCAAATGGGATTTCAAAATATCTGGAAAACCACGGCATCCGCAAGATACAGCGTCAGAATGGGAAGAACCCTCTTTTTGATGCCCACTTAGTCCGACTGATATTGAAAAATCCAGTCTATTGCGGTAAAATTGCTTATGGACGCAGGAAAACAGAAAAAGTCCACGGGACACGGAATGAATACCATCTCGTGGAGCAGGAAAATTTTCTTTTGGTAGACGGACTGCATGAAGCTATTATCCCAGAAGATGTCTGGAATGCGGCGCAGGCAAAACTGATTGCACAGGCGAAGAAGTATGAATACGTCAATAAGGGAAAGAACGAGCGGGCGCATCTGCTTTCTGGGATTGTGAAGTGTCCCATATGCGGAGCGGGGATGTATGGGAACAAGAGCATCAAATACAAAAAGGACGGAACGAAATACAAGGATTTCTTCTATTATGGGTGTAAACACCGTGGTATGCAGCGGGGGCATAAATGCGATTACAGAAAGCAGATAAGGGAAGAACTTCTGGACGATGCCGTAGCCGAAGTGATAGTAAAGCTAGTCAGTAATCCCCATTTTGCGGCAATGATGCAGGAAAAAATCAACATGAAAGTTGATACGACCGCCATAGACCAAGAGATAACCAATTATGAAAAACAGCTCCGTCAAGATTATGCCATCAAATCGAAGCTGATTGAGGAAATTGATAACCTCAATCCCGATGACAGACATTATATCAGAAGAAAGGCAGACCTTGATGACAGGCTTTATCGGATGTATGATAAGATAGAAGAACTGGAATCGCAGTTGATGGATGCCAGAGCAAAAAAGACATCCATCGAAGCCGAGAAAATCACAGGGGATAATATTTATAAGGTATTGATTTATTTTGACAAATTGTATTTCGCTATGAACGATGTGGAGCGGCGACAGCTTATCGAAGCGTTGATTGCAGAAATACAGATTTATGAGGAACGCAAACCCAATGGTCAGTGGCTTAAATCAATTCGGTTTAAGCTGCCGATTATTGAAAATGATTTAAGTATAGGTTTGGACAATGGTGAACATGTTGAGTGTGTCGTGTTGATGTCACGGGTGGAGAAATAGAATAGCGGAAAAGTGCAGAAAACAAGGGATTTCCGAGAGTTGGGACAGTTTGGAAAAATTGTTCTGGCTCTCGGATTTTTTGTTTGTTGTATTGTGCGGAAACATATCCACTGCTTTTTGGGTGGGATAGTTGAGTTGACAGGTTAGATATAGGGTATGTTGTGGAGATAAGATTGTTAAGAGTATGTTGGGTTAATAAGATGAACATCATTCCAACGGCTGTATTGAAGAAGTTCATGTCAATTAGGATTATAGATGTAAAAGAATAGGAGATATGAATATAGTGGATAACCAATATGGAAAGAATTTTTTTGATAAAAACATGAATAAAATTAAAATAAAGCAACTCTTGATTTTGATATTATTTATGATATACTTAATTTTGTTAAACGAGTTAGAGAAAGGGGTGATTTATTGGATATTGATAAGATACCAAGGTGGATTCTTTCTTTGGAACAGGAGGATGTTACATTCCTAAAAAATTTTACTTTAAAATCTGGATCACTAAAAGAGATTGCAAAGTTGTATGGAGTGTCATATCCAACAGTCCGCCTGCGGCTGGATAAACTTATTCAGAAAATAGAATTAGGTGATCAACAGGAGGAAGAACCGTTTCAGACATTTATTAAGGGATTGGCTGTTGACTCTAAGATTGATCTTGAAACTGCAAAAATGATTATTGAAAAGTATAAACAAGAAAAGGAGAAAGAATTATGATGGATTTGATTTTAGGTTTTATTATTGCAGGGTTGTTTATGGCTGTAGAGTACTTGCTCTGTACAAAATTAAAAAATCCGCTTTGGGGCGGGATTATTCCCGTCCTATTATTGGCAGGGTCAATTTTTGTATTTGCTTCTGGAAAAGTACCGTTTGAACGAAATTATTTGTTTCCATTTGTAGTAGTGAATACGCTGTTTTGGGGTGACTGGGCTACAGGGCGCGATCAATATAAAAAACTGAAAAAAGCGGAAATGGACAGGATGAAAGCAAAAGATATGTAACAGATGAAAAAAGTCAATAGGATTTTCTAAACATCAGAAAGCATGGGGAATCAAAGAACAGGATTCCCTGTGTTATCATTTTAGATGAACATACCATTATTAAGTTAACTGCATCTCTGGAGAAGATATATGAATTATTTTACTCAGATTCGACAGATATAGAAGGAGGTATCAGGTATGAGTAAACTAATAGTGGTGGCATTGGAGGAATCAGAATCAAGTATTTTTGATAAAATTCTCGAAATTGTTAATCAAACAAAGAAATGTGAGGTTGAAACCATAGATGGGCAACAGCAAGTGATACAAATTGGCGATTTAGTTCTTTTGCCAGATCAGCATAAAGTTTTGAAAGAGAACCATGAAGTAAATCTTACCAATATCGAATTCCGTATTCTGTATGTTCTGGCACTTCATCAGGGGATGACGCTTTCCAAAGAAAAGATTTACAATTATGTTTGGGATGGGGAATATCTCCAGGATGACAGCAATATCACTTCCCATGTTCGCCGTCTCCGAAAGAAAATTGAAGACAATCCCAGCCAGCCAGAATATATTCAGACGGTACGTGGGGTCGGATATAAAATGAACCGGATAAAAAAGAAATGGGGCTGTCGCATTAACGAATAAAAATTCGTGAAGCGACAGCTTCATTTTTGCTGTTTTTACATGTGATTTTAAGAAAAAGTCCCGGATCACTCTGTTATTCTATAAAAAGGGCATACTTTAATAAGCCATTTCCCATGGCTTGAAAGTTTGTTTTGAGATGTTTAAAATTAAGCGCTTCTCATTGGAAACAAATGTGTTCCCGTCCTACCTTTTTGAATCTTATTATGGAGCTTGTTTATGTTCCTTGCCATAGCGAGCAGTATACTTTCCGCAAGCACATTTGGAGTTCCTTTGCTTACATATCTCCGAAACTGCATATCCTGTTTTAAATCCCCAAAAGAACCTTCTGCCTGTATGCTCCGGTTGATTCTGAATGCAATCCCTTCATCAGAAAGTATCCGTTCCAGATCTTCCTGCCTGTATTTCAGAAATGTCCTGGCAACCTGAAGTGTTTTCGTCCTTTCTTCCAACGGTATTTTACAATTATTACCCTTGATACATTCACCTTTATACGGACATCCGCTACAGTCCTCACATTTGTAAATCGTTTTTTCGCTTACATAACCGGTTTTGCTTTTGGAATGCCTGATATGGTCTGCATTCAGCCTTTTCGCATTCCGGCAAATATAGATATCCAATTCCGCATCATATTCCATATTTTCTATTTTTCCTATGTCATTCCTATACTTACGTGTTTTTGAAATCTCATAGTTAGCGGGCATTATATAAGAAAGCTGCCCGTTTGCTTCAAGAAACACATAGTTTTCTTCACTTTCATACCCGGCATCCGCAGTTATGTTTTTATATTTAAATTTCAGATGTTCTTCCGCATCTTTAAAAAAAGGAACCAATGTTGTTGTATCTGTTGGCTGTGGGCCTATGGTGAGCCATGTAATATATTCAGAGTCTACTCCATGCTGGAGGTTATATGCCGGTTTTAACTGTCCGTTACCCATGGCATCCTCTTTCATCCTCATAAAAGTGGCATCATGGTCTGTCTTGGAATAACTGTTCCGTCCGCCGCAGATATGTATTTGCTGATTATATTTTTTGAGCCGGCACAGATAGTCTTCGAGGGTTTCAATACTCTTTTGAAGCGGCGTTTTTCTTTTCCCAATGCCATGAACAAAGACTACATTTTCACTCTGTTTGAGGGCATAAAGCTTCTTGCGGAGTTTCTTTACATGCTTCATCTTTACGGTGTCGCCATAAACAATCTTTAAACCGTAGAGCTGTTCGCACTCCGCCACAAAATCAGCAAGTTTTATCAAAAGCTTTGTCTGATTTTGGGTTACGGCTTTCTTCCAGACAAAAGTGTATTTGTTTGCGGCCGCTTCGATTTTTGTGCCGTCAATGAAAATCGTTTCACCTGAAATTTCTCCCAAGTCAAAAAGAGCATTGGACATTTCTGCAAGGATCCGCTTAGAACAAGGTGCAAAATGAATGCTCCGGAACCGTGCAAATGTTGCATGGTCAGGAGCAGGCGCGCCTTCTAAAAGAAACATGAAATTGATATCTCTTTTACAGTTAAGCTCCATGGAACGGGAAGAATAATCCCCATTCATGTAAGAGTAAAGCACAATCTTCAGAAGTGTTCTTGGGGATACTGAATTTATTCTTTCGTAAGTAGAATATAAGTCAGTCAGATCCATCGCCTCTACAAACTGGCTTAGCAACCGCACAGAATCATCTTCTGGAATGATTGTTTCAATATTTAGCGGAAGTTTTAATTGATATCCGCCTTGATTTAGACTATAATTTTTCTGTAAGTTAATGTGTTTGGTCATACATTAATTTTACACCAACTGCCGGATTCTTTCGAGGTCTGGCAGTTATTTTTTGCATAGAAAAGGAGCTGCGCACTAATTACTTAGTGCGACAGCCCCATTTCCTTTTTAAGAAACGGTTTAATTTGGGATGCCGGGTGTCATTGCGCCCTTGTTGGCGTAGATGTTTTGGAGAGCCTGTAAGTAGAAATCCTCATTATAAAGATTCCTATATAGTCTCTCATACTTGTAGTTTTCCTC
>CAJTDK010000026.1 GCA_910575105.1 Lachnospiraceae bacterium | reverse complement strand
TTTTTACAGTTTTTAGAGAACTGTAAAAGGGATAGTGATTTGAAAATACATCTGTTAAATTTTATTGGATCGAGAAAAGAATTTTCTATATGTACTTAAAAAACCATTGACTTAATCAGCAGTCACTAAATAGCATAAAATATGAAATCTACATCATTCCTACATCATTTTGGGCATTGTCTATATCATTCCTATATCAAAATCGGGAGATTCTACATCATTTCTATATCATCGAAAAATCTCCCTGCAAAAAGCCTACACCGTTTCTACATCATTATTTCTGATTTCTACACCATTCCTACACCAAAATCTTCAGAATCTACACCATTTCTATATCATCCTGGCATATAATGTACCCCTAAATGCGGACACAAGATTTACTACCAACGGATAGGATATTTTGTACAAATCCAATCTACGGACACCCTGTTTGATGCTTTATGTGAATGTCCAAAAACTATATCATTTCTACACCGTTCCTACATCATACCTATATCGTTTTTTCGATTCCTATATCATTTCTATATCGCTGAAAATTTTCATGGTTGCAGACACTATATCGTTACTATATCATTTTTCCGATTTCTACATCATTGCTATATCGAAATGGATGAGTATTATATCAATTCTATATCACTGAGGGCTCCTAGAAAATTATCAGGACAAAACAAATTTTCTCAAAAAATAGGGGCAGTTTCCCGTCCCAATCAGAATCACACATATATCAGTTCCCTCTGCACAATCTCCTCTGCCGTAATTCTGATATTATTTATTAAGCCTAATCACTTCATTGACCCTTTCACTTCTCATTTTGACACGATTTAGATAAAGCAAAAATAAAAACAAACACGAAACAGTCAATGAACAAATACCAGATGATATTTTACACTCCGAGTATTACGTCAACTCTAACAATACTACCACAAAGAAAAATTATTGGTACATATTATCAATCTCTCCATTTGCAATTACAACGCCAGACGCATCTACATACTTACAAAATTGTGTTGTAAGTTCCTCAAAAAAATTTGCTATTTCTTCGTAAGATAATTCTTTTGCCATATCAAAAATAGCATCACATAGTTGATCTGCAACCTCTTCCAATGCCATATTAGCCTCTTTTATTTCAGAAATATTAATAATTGCATTTGCAAAAATATATTCCGCTACACTTTTTAATATATTTGCCGCATCAACGATTAAGTTCATCACCTTTCTCCGATATAGGCAATAAACATCCTTCATAATAGTACTTTCTTGTTTATCTAACAACTCATGCTCTATTTCCGATGCATAGACAAATAATATTTTAAGTGAGGATATTGCCCCTATCCCCTGAATTGCTGCCTGAGATGAATTTATAATTTCCCAATTATCTTTTTCATCATTTGGCAATACTTTACTTAAAAATTTATCAAATTCTTTGTAAATAAGAAAATTTCTTACCGGAATATCAATACTTGGAAATGTATTCTCTCCATCACAAATAGGATTGACATGTAATTTACTGAAATGTTTTTTAATAAATATCCTGAAAATGATGTATTGTCCATATCCTTCCCTAACTTCTTTAGTGAATTATAGAATTGTAAAAGAAATTTTTCAAATTGGAAAATTTCCACATCTACTACAGGTTGATTAATTTCGCCTATTTTCCTTGTAACACCTGGCAGCATATTGATACCACTTTTCATAAATTGTACTATTTTTCGTTCTGTAGAACGCACGCTTTCCTTTGCTCTATAGCAAATAGATTTTTCTCTCGCATAATTATTGAAAAAAACAATTGTAAAAACTGCTGCTGTTTTTTCTAAAATATCTAATTCCCGTTTGCTATTGGTAAAAATACCAAACGAGCTAAAATAATCATCAAATTTTTCTTGGAATGCATCTATTTTCATTAATGCTTGAATTAAATTATAATATGCAATCCTAGACTTTTGCCCTTGCTGTTTTTTGGTTTTAGCATCTACTAATATATTTTCACAGTTTTCACAAAAAGCATGAACATTTGAAAAATATTGATGACACAAATATGATATATGTTCTTTATCGCTTTCTTGATGCCATTCAATAGAATATTTCTGATGATTATCCTCGACAACATAATTATCATTACGAAGTCCATACCTGTCTACAGCACACATTGGCTCAATATATGGATTTTCTTTAGTAAGATTATATGCTATTACCTTCTTTTTCTTATAATTGTCCGAACTGAAAATCCTAGCATTTTCGTTTCTATATAATTTTTCTACAGCATCAAGCAGAATTATAAAATAATCTAAAATAGCATTTCTTGCATTAATTATTCTTTCGTATATATCTTTCCAATTTTGAGGAAGATTATGGTATTTCTGCATATTCCCAAAACATCTATTTAATTGTGTAATCCAAACATACGGTAAATGCTCTTGTGAAATATTTTTTTCTGTATCTGGAATTTCCACCTCCTCCATGAAAGAATATCCAACAATCTTAACATTATATTTTTTCTTTTCTGGAAATGAACGCTGAAAAATACTTATCAATTTCATAATCCGTGAATGTGGTTGTTCCTGATCATTACCCAGCAGGACATTAATTATTGCAGACACTGCATTACTTTTAATTTCATAGTAAATAACTCCATTTTCTAGCAAAATAGATGGCATTATTACTTTGACAATGCTATCCCGCATATTAAGCCAACCTTGCTTACTAATGCCTAATACATAATTTAAGGTTTCTTCAATATTTAATTTCCAATCAACATGTGGTTCCGAAATCGGTTCTAAAATAAAATTTCTATATGAAAGCCAGAATAAAACATATCCCCATGCCGTCAAGTTCTCTTCATTAATTTCATACAAATTGTTTATCGTCTTATTTGTAAGTTCAAAAAAACAATCCAAAAATCTATAATCCAACTTGAGCATAGGTAATCTACTCAATTGATTCCTCATTTGTTCCTCAAAATCTGGTTTTACATTATTAAACATCTTGCATATATCCTGTAAGGTATCAATTTCCAATAAACCTGTAATATCTGTATTACCCAGAAACATAAATTGATTATTAAATAGCAGATCACCTTCTTCAATAACTTTTTTATTTATTCGATAGTAATAATATATCTCACACCACAGCAATGCTTTTACAATATCAGCATATACTTCAATACTCAAATATTCTATATTTGCAATCTTATTAATGAAATCTTCTGTTATTCTCGTCCCATAAACATATTCTATTAGTATCTGTGTTGCATTATGTTCTATTACCCCAAGAGTTTTCATTAAAATATTTTCCTTATCAAATATTCCTCTCTCCATCAACAAATTGTATATAATCCTTGCCCTTAATACATGTAAACACTCTATATATGTATTATTTTGTGTGATTTTAATAAAGTATTCTTTTTCAAAATGTTTAATCATTTTGGTTTTTTGCTTGCATTCTACTTTTTGAAACATACTATTTAAAGATATACTATTATTATGAATTCCTCCCAAAGATATAATTGCTAAACATTCAAGCCATGTATCTGCCTGTACCTCATGGTTAACTATATTTTCTATTTGAGCATTTATTCTTGCAACCAAAGTCTTTGATTCATTAAGCATAAAAATATATTCCATTAATGGTCCTTTTTCACCAAACGACTTCCATGCATCATCAAATGACAAGTATGTACTATTTGAATACATATTATATATTTCTTTTGCTTCGTCCTTTGAAAAATTCAATGATATTTCCTCAAAATTATGTTTTGAATAGTCTATAGGACTTCTCTGAAAATCTTCTTCTCTAGATAGAAACAAGTATTTTTATGTCTATTCCAAATTCCATTGCCTTTTCACAAAGCCACAACCATTGAATATCATAAGGTTCTACATCCATATATATTACAATATCTTTTCTATCATTCAATCCCCTAAGAATACTAAGTATATCTATTGCCTGTTCTTCTGAAAGAAGTTTCTGAATACACATAACATTCAATTCTGGATATGTATCAATAAGATACCTATATGCCAATGTAGACTTTCCCTGACCTGATGCCCCTTTTATAAGAACAATATTATTTTTGATAAATCTCCTATCAATTTCTTTAATCCATCTTTCTCTCCATAAATCACAGTTATTTCTAATATGATCCGGATGGGCATTAACTCCCATTCTATAAGCAAGAAAATAACTCCTCTCTTGTTTTATTGCTTTTATAGTCACACAATGGAACGATTGTTTTTTGATATTGTTTTTTCACCGAATCTATTGCCATTATATTTTTAACAATATTGCTTATTCTTTCCTCCCATAACTTTTTAGATGTATACCCTTTTTCCCTAGAAAGTTTATATATGTAATAGATTAAGCTATCATTTACTAAGTTGTATGCCGCTATCACTTCTATATATTTCTTGAGTTCGTCTTTAATGCTATTTTCAACCTCCAACTCATCTACCTTTTCAATTTCCAAATGCTCTAACAACCAAAAAACATCACTATCTTCATATCCATATGATAATAATTTGTCAAAGACACTACTTTTTCTTCTATTTTTTGTCTGTAGCATTTTCCGAAATTCCAAACCAATATTTCCAAACGATACTATTCTCAAACGAATATTACTATCTTTATACGTTAAACACCTTCTAAAAAAAGAATCATTCTTTTTCGGTGATAAATCTGATAAAGATAAATCATTTGACAAATTTTTAACTTGAACCAGCTCAATTATCTTATCGTTTTCAATAATCATTAAGTCTTCAACTTGCTCAGGATATAACTGAACATTGTTTTCTGCTTCCAATAATCGCTTTGCAATATATAGTGTTTGTGTAGAAAACCCCCTCCAAGCAGCTTCCGTTCCAATTTCAGATTTAATTGTTTCATCATTATTTTTCATCGTTAGTCCCCCTATCCCAAACCTATTTAATATCAGGCAGGATATAAGCCGCCTATCTTTAATGACCTGCATTACTTTCAACGACTATACCAATCTATGTTTATTATAAAGTAAGCGCCAAATATTAATGCGGTCAGATACAAAATTACCCCAGCCCTTTGTGAGTTGGAGTAATTCACTATAATTCACATGCGATTTTTGATAGATTGAAGTTTTTCATTCCACGGCGTCAGTTCCGCCAGCTGTTCATCGGTCATATCTTTACTTGGCCGATGCTCCAGCAGAAATTTGAGATATTCGTAAATATTCAGGCCGTGTGCTTTTGCTATCTCAACCATTGTGTAGACTACTGCACTGGCATTCGCTCCTTCTACGGAACTGCTGAACAGCCAGTTCTTCCGCCCTATTGCGAATGGACGGATCGCATTCTCGCTGAGATTATTGGTAAAGCTGCACCGCCCGTCTTCCAGATAGGTCTCCGCTGTATCTCGCCGATTACGAACATAATTAACCGCTTTATCCATCCGGGTGTTCCGGACTGGCTTCTGCTGCTCGAGCCACGACCAGAAGGCCTCCAGAACAGGTTTTTCCTTCTCGAGACGCATCTGGTTCCGCTTTTCATAATCACCGGGATACTTTTTGTCTATGGAGTCCTCAATGGCGAATAACCGGTTGCAGTACTGGACTCCCTGCACTGCCGGCTGGCTGTAATCATACTGCTTGCCTTTGGGAACAGCATCGATAAAGTATCGACGGATATGTGCCCAGCAGGAGCAGCGCCGGATTCCCGGCAGATTGTTATAGCCCTGATAGCCGTCCGTTTCCAGATATCCGCTGTAGCCTTCCAGAAACTCTTTTGCATGGCTGCCGCTCCTGGTCGGAGAATAGCCATACAGGAGGATCACCGGAAGTCCATCCTCACCGCTTCGGAACAGCCACATGAATGACTGGCTCTGAGCCCTGCGCCCTTCTTCTTTCAACACCTGGACCCGGGTCTCATCTGCCATTGCAAAGCTGCGTTTCAGCAACTCCCGATGAAAGTAATCATACATCGGCTGAAAATAGTTCTGCGAACAGTAGATGATCCAGTTGGCAAGGGTAGTGCGGCTGATCTGGGCCCCATACTGTTTCCAGTCCTTCTCCTGTCGGTAAAGGGGGAGCCCGTTGGCATACTTCTGATACATCGTCCATGCAACAGTGGATGCTGAGGCAGGACCTTTCCCAACCAGAGACGCCGGAATCTGAGACTTTACGATCACGGGTTTTTCCGTATCGCCGAGTCCTTCCTTGCAGGATGGGCATCCGTAACTCTGGCTGTAGTATTCGATCACTTTACAGGTGGCAGGAATGAATTCCAGTTCCCGGCGGACATACTCCTCGCCGATCAGAACCATCTGCGTACCGCAGACCGGGCAGATCTGGTCTTCTTCCGGGAGAGGGATGACTACTTTTTCAACCTTCAGGCCTTTGAAGAGATCCTCATGGGTTGCCTTCTTTTTGCGGGTATGCTCCCGGATTACCGTTTCTTCTTTCAGCAGGGATGGGTCCTGTTCCATTTCCGCTTCATCGAAGAGATTCTGTTGGCCTGGAATATCATCGGAGCTCCTTTCGCTGGAAGACCCGAAAAGTTTTTTGGTCAGATAATCCACCTGTTCCTGGAGTGCTTTCTCATGACTGGATTTTTCGTCAATCATAAGACGGAGAGATCTGTTCAGCTCAGTCTGTTCAGATACCATTGTTTTCAGTTGTGATACTGTATCTTTCAGCTCGTAAAACTCCCTGACCTCGCAGTTTTTAAGGTCAGCATGGAAATTGATGTACCTCTGGATCAGATCCCTCTGATGTGAAATGCTCTCGCTCTCCGTCTTGTTCTCTTTTTTCATCAAATCCTGATCCGCCTGCGACAGACGGATATATTTACCGATTACCATATTCCGCCTCCAGTTCCTTCAGCAGCTCCGCCAGTTTCTCCCGGTCATCCGTATAATTCAGCACAACCTCCACGCGGCTGTCCTCATAGATCTTCACGACCTCCACAAGCCTGCTGATCATCTCATCCGTAATCTCTGATACGTCATCTGCGATATGGATGCCCTTCAGCCACTTGTTATCTCTGGAAAAGACAGTCTCAAACTGCTTCTTTTCCTTCTTCGCTTCATCCAGTTCCCTGTTCAGACCGGACATCCGCTCATCATATTCCTTCTTTGCGTACTGGTACTCCGATTCATCCAGCATCCCAAAAACAAAGTTCTCATACAAGCCCTGCCGCCTGACATTCGTTTTCGTAATCTCCTGCATCAGGTTACTGATACGGACATTGAAGGCTTCCAGACGGTTCCTCTCGCCGGTTCCGCCCTTCAACCGCTCCATGACCTCTTCCATGTCAGCCGCCTGCTTCAGCTGTTCCTGTATTACCGCATACACGGCAGCCTCCACATCCGACGCATAGATATAATGGAGTGAACACCTTGTCCTGTGGGAATCGATATATCCGCCGCAGGTATAATTCCCATACATCTTTTTATGCTTCTTGGAATAGCCCCTTGTATAACGCATATTCTTACCGCAATCAGCGCAGATGATCTTCCCCCTGAACCGGTTCACGATGCCTTCCCGGTTCTTCGCATTCGCCTCATATTTCTCATGCACGATCTTCCTGTTCTGATCAAAGATATCCTGCACCTTATCAAACAGTTCCTTGCTGACGATAGGCTCATGCATCCCTTCCAGGATGCGCCATTCCTCTTTCGGTGCCCGGTGCATCCGTATCCCCTCATAAAGCGACTTCGGGATCTTCCCATAAACCAGAGCCCCGGTATAGACTGGATTGGTCAGGATATCGATCAGCGTCCGGCCACCCCATACAGTATGCTTATATTTCTCGGCGTGCCAGATGCCAAGCTCGATCTTACGCCTTGCAGGCGTCACCGCACCCATCTCATTCAGCCGTCTCGCCATTTCCGCATGGCTCACTCCCTCAGCCTTCCACTCAAACAACATCCTGATATATGGAGCGACTTTTTCATCCACGTCATAGCGGAACTGTCTTTCCTTCGACTTGATATAACCATAGGGCGGATTCCCTGGAAGGAAATCCCCCGTTTCCTGCCGCTGCCTAAATGACGTGATGATCTTACGGCTGATATCCTTCGCGTAAACATCGTTGACCATATTCTTCAGCGGTATCATCAGCGCGCTCTTCGCGTCATCACAGGTGAAGCTGTCAAAGTTATCCGTAATGGATATGAACCTAACGCCCAGGAACGGGAATATCTTTTCCAGATAGTTCCCGGTCTCGATATAATCACGCCCAAAGCGGGACAGGTCTTTCACCACAATGCAATTCACCTTCCCAGACTTCACATCATCCATCAGCCTTGTAAACTCCGGGCGGTCAAACTTCCATCCCTTTTCTCCGTTATCCGAATAGATGCCGTAAAGGTTCAGATACGGCCTTGCTTCCACATATTCGCGGCAGATACCCGTCTGATTCTCTATGGAATCCCCGGCATCATCCTTGCCGCTGTTCTCAATGGAAAGCCTCACATATATCGCCGTGGAAAAAGTCCTTACCGCAGTATCCACTGGTGCTTTCATATCCAGTTCAGCATGTTGGGATCAACCGGCTTGAACCCGCATATCATCATCGCGTCCTTGAACTCGTTGTTGGTCAGATAGATCTTCGTATCATGTTCAAGGATGTGCTTCATGCCATAGCTCGTCCTGCCATGCAGCACCGTCTTCCTCGGAAGGATGTTCCTGCGGATCCAGTCCAGCACGATATCCTGCTCTTCCTGCGGATGGCCCGTGATAAGCCCAGCGTCCTCCCAGCCGTTCTCATTTGTATAAGGTCTTCCATTTCTGATCATTTTTTGAATCCTCCGTTTCTGTCAGGAACAAGTGGAACGAAAAATCCCTATACGCGCGTAATACGTGCGCTCACGCACACACGCGCCGGTGTAATCCCTTAAAAACACCTATTTTTTGTGCTATATAGAAATTCCTGTTCTTTTGTTCCGAATCTGTCATAAACACCTGTTTCTCAGCCTTTATTCCGGGAACAAGTTCGGGAACAGGGAACAAGTTCCGTTCCTTGTTCCGCCCGCTTGTTCCAAGCCGTCACTCTTTCCTGGCATATATCCGCTGCTTCCCGTAAATTGGTATGGTCTTCGTATTCCCGGTCTTTACCCAGGCGTCCAGACACGCCATGATCGCGGATATGGCATAAGAGTCCGCGTTCTTCATGTCTTCTTTGGGCTTACCGAAGCATTCCGCCCAGATCTCGATATTTGAGACCTCCATCCTCTTCGTGACGCCCTCTTTCCTTGTAGGGTCATCCGTATCACGCACATAATCCCTGCGCTTGTAGACATCCATCTCATCCCAGCCTTCCGGCAGGAGCATATCAAGGTACTCCACCACCAAGCCTTCACGGTCGTCACGCTCCATCGCCGCCCGCTGCTCATCCCTGGCAAATTCCTCAAGCTCCGGCGGAAGATAAAGCTTTTCCCCGGCTTTCGCTATCACCTTTGTTTCCGCCCATATCTGGCGCACTGTATCGTCATCCAGTTCCCACGCCCTATGCTTTCCCCTGCCGGTCACTTTCACGTTCCAGTACCTGCGGTTGCCCGTGATATCCCTGAGATACCCGTTCTCATTGTTCGTGGTGCCAAAGAAAACGCACTGTCTCGGATGCGGCGTCACCCTGCGCCCGAAACTCGCCCTATACTTATCATCCTGTCTGGAAATAAAAGCCTTCACCTTGTCAAGGTCAGCCTTCTTCATTCCCGCAAGCTCGCCGATTTCCAAAATCCAGTATCCCTGCAGCTTCTCCGCCGCCGTCTTGTCGTTCATGTCCGACAGGTTCAGGCTGTCCGAATACCATTCCCCGCCAAGCTTCGCAATAAAGGTACTTTTGCCGATTCCCTGGTCCCCGTTCAGCACGATCATGTTGTCAAACTTGATCCCAGGGTTATGAACCCGGACATACGCCGCGCAGAGCAGCTTCCTCGTCACCGCCCGAACATAAGGCGTATCCTCCGCTCCCAGATAATCCACAAGGGCTGTCTCCACACGCTTCACCCCGTCCCATTCCGGCAGATTCTGGAAGAAATCCCTGATCGGATGGTATGACCGGTCATCCACGACCTTTGCAACGGCGATACTGTAATTCCTCTGTGAGAATGTGCCGTACTTCTCATCCACATAACAGATCAGCTGCGCGTCATCAGCATCCCGCCAGAACTTTGAAGGATGCTTCCACGGCACCGGATCCCTGATTTCCATCCCGTCCGCCAGCTGGTTGAACACGATCTGCTTCATGGCTTCATCGTTCTCCATGATCAGCTTCAGGTTGTGAAGCGTGTTCTCGATCTGCGCCGTCTTCTTCTGGTAAGTCAGCTGCGTCTTCCATGCGTCCGGATCCTCTTCATCGAACTCCGCTGAAGCCTCCTGCTGCCGTTCCGCGAAGATGTTCAGCTTCACCTGGTCATCGCTGCTCGCGAACTCCGCCATTCCAGCCACCTGTGCGCCGATGACGCCGACAAAAAAGCATGTTTAGCCATCGCCCAGCACCTCCGCTTCCGCCTTCAGCTCCGCGTACTTCGACGCGTCCACCTCGGACAGCTTGTCCGCGCCATACTTGGAAAGCAGCTCCTTCACCTGTGCGGTATGCCCCTGTCTGGACTTCTCCGCAAGGACCGCCCTGACCTCCGCAAGCGTCACCTCTTTTGCCTTCGCCTTCTTCGCAGGCTTCTTTTCTTCCTTTGCCTCGGATACCGGCTCCGCCTCTGTTTCCGTACCGGAGAACATCTCCGTCAGCGTTTCCGATATGCCGATCAGCACCTCGCCGCATCTCTTAAGCTCTGCAAGTTCCGCCGCAAGCTCGCTCATCTTTCCCATTGCCGCATCCTCCTTCCTTGACTTCTTTCACGTCCACCGACTCGACCGACTGTCCGGGCTTAAGCAGGTACACCTGCGTGAAATCCCCGAACAGGAACCTGATCAGCCTCGCCGGAAGCCTTACGTCAGCCCCTTTGAGTACCGTCCCGGTCTTGCCCCGCGGATCCGTGACATTGATGGTGATCCTGTGTCTCAATGCCATCCTTTCCACCTCGCTTTCCGAAGGAAGTTCCTCTTCCTTACATATCCCAGTCAAAGAAAGAGGGGCTTTTTAAACCCCTCCCTGAAAAAACTTTTCAGATTTCTTTCCTGCACATCTCGGTCAGCTGCCTGGCGATCCTGCGTAGCTTCTTTGAGACGGTGTTCTGGGACACGCCCTTCATCTTCGCGATCTGTTCCTGAGAATGCTCTTCAATGTAATAGAGCCTGTACAGTTCCTGGTCTTCTTCCGGAAGCTCGGACAGCTTTTCATAAAGAAGTTCTTTCATCGGATCAGGCTCTTCCGCCGTCATCTCCGCCAGCTGCTTTGCGTAAACACTAGTGTCCGGATTCTCCGTCATCATCAGCCCGTCCATCGACAGGTTCCAGTTCTTGTCCGGCTCTTCGCCCGGATGCTGCGCCTTCCATTCCTCCAGGGCTTTCTTCTGCCAGGGTTCAAGCTGCGGCCTGCTGTTCTTGATGTTGTTGTAAACTTCCGCATCATCAAAAGAATGGAGCGACCTGATCCAGACCTCCGCTTCGCTTCCCTCGGCAATGACGGAAACCGTACCATCATTGAACCTGTACACATAGTTGCCTCTCTCACTTGTCGGTGTTTTTCTGAATAACATCTTTTGCCTCCGTTTCTGGCCCGGAGACAGTGAGACAAGACACCGACAGGCTTATCCCCCGACGTACCCATGCTGCAAAAAGGCGCAATGAAGCAAGGGTACATACATATCGCTTTCCGCTGCTGCCGTACCGGCAACTGTCTGGAATGCAATATGTTCGTATCCTGTCCACTGCGCATCATGGGCCGATATGAAATTTGTAAATAGCTATTTGAGCGTCCGCTGGACACCCATCAGAACCTTCATCCCCCGATGAGGACTCTGATCCGTATCCACCGTTCTACAAGTATAGGTATGAGATAGTGGTGTTTTCCGATTTTCCTCTTATATTTCTCTGGGATATTTGCAACCCCTGTCTTACTAAGCGGCTTTTATCCGTATTTTTCCGGTCAATCAGCTCGCAAATCTGCTTCAATGGCATACAACTCACTGAATACCTCAGCTAAATCCGAGGAAGCGATCTGCTCTATGGAAGAAGCTCCATACTTATATAAGGTTGAAGCGACAACCGCTTCTCCGATTTCCGAAGCAATGTAGGCTGCGGTATTTTCAATGTTCAAAATCCAGTTATTTCTCTCTTCTCGTGTCATCTCAGCACCTCCAAATATCTTTGATGCTACTATTTTCGGACATTTCACATAGTAAGTAAATTTCTGAAATTATCTCTTACTTTTTAAGCTATAATCAGCTGAACTTGTTGAAATTTGATACGAAATCTGTTATAAAGTACATGTACCTCTTATTTTATCTCTTACTTATTGGGAGGATAAAATGGATAATTTAGAGATATCCGGATTTGAACTTGGAGTAGAGACTTTCTCCCTTCCGTCAAACAAGTGCCGAATTAAGAAAAATAACGATGACGATGGTGCAGTTTGGATTAATGTCGAAAAAGTATCAGACGAACCACTATACTACTCGTTTGACGGAATAAACGGTCTGTGTCTGACCACCAAATTCGGATCCGTAAGAAAAAAGAACTTATTATTGGAACTGGCTTCTTTAGACATAAAAAATGAAGACCTTATACTCCAATTCTTAGAAGAAAATGGCTTTTTCTTTCCCCTACAGAATGGAACGGTCTCCATGAAATTGAATGATTGTTTGAATATTATTTATCGGTTAATGGCAACAACCGAACTAATCAGTGATTTAGGTTCGATGGATCCAGATATGGATCAAATGTTATTCTCAACGCTCTACCTCTTACTTGGTGAAAGTGTGGAGCTATACAACGATGATACAAATAAAACTATTTTTTCATCACCGCTCCATGAAGCAATGAATATTATTAACCAATCAAGTATTGCCGTAAATACCGATTACGATACCGATGAGGCTGCTGAAAAAGGCACCTATACTGTTAAGGATACTGTTTACAATGGGACTTATGAGCTTGACGCTGAAGATTATGACTCTGTTATTTCTGGGGACGATCCTTGGCACAAGAATCCAGAAAACACCGACGCTCGTTACCGGAAGATAATATCCGTCTATAAAACAAATCATAATCTTAATCGCAACTCTCGCCGTATAATAGATTTTTTGTTCCATTATATGTATGAAGTTGGCGTTATAAAGAAAATCGATTATAGAAACGGCATAGAATATTATAAAGATCCCCAGGGGAAAACAATTGACGAGCAGCTTAACTCTGCACTTATGATAACCGCCCGAATCGTTGTTGCAAATGAGATAAATACTATTATTTCTCGCTCTGTCCGGCCGTTTTTTAGCGCAGATACATTAAATACAACCTGGCGCGCAACCAGTCTTCATTCCGCTTTATTCTTTTCTCTTTTTTATATGCGACCTGGCAAAAGTGTGTTTAGAAGATGCGCCAATCCAACATGCAAAAAATACTTCTCAGTATCATCTACAAATGGTCGGAGGATTTATTGCTGTAAGAAATGCAGAGATGCAAATAATTCAAGAATGCACCGAATAAAAATAAAAAAGGCTCCGGATTCTTAATTGCCGGAGCCAACAGCCTCTACTGTTAATGACTTGTTTTCTTCAATCGCGGAATCAATCATGTCCGCTATTTCTTGTGTGATTTTTTTATGTGAGCCATAGTATTTATGCATTAGATAATGAATATCAACTACTATACCTTGGACACGTTCGTAATCATATTTATCATGTTTCCATGTGCTTTTTGCTTCTCCGATATTACCAAACGGAACATCTATGGAAAACTCATTTTCCATCATATTAAACGGCATTAGGAATGCATTATATATTGGCACATCTTGTCCATGAATTTTCCTCAACTCATCATTCGCCTGAATATATTCAGCATAAGTAATCTGTTTGTTAATTGAAGAAGAATTGGGAAGATGCTTCGCTTCCCCAGTAATTCCATATCGATAATACTTCGCATCCAAAACATATATCTTGTCATTGCAAAGCATAATCGTATCTGGCTCCAATGCATTGTTTCTCTTATTATTACCCTGCCGCAAATTCCAGTATGTGCGTGGAAAATAGTCCTCTTTATTTCTAATTCCAAATACAGTGTCTATCAAGTTTTCCCATACATATTCAAACCGATCTGTCCCGAAAAAGAACTGTCTTTCTTTTGTCTCTTCATCCTTGTATTTAAGCATTGCAATCATGGATTGAAAGAGAAGCTTTTCATCACTATTATTGGTATTACGAAGCTTACTATTCAATATCGAAAGAAACATCCGTGCATCAAGCGGAATATGTGGATCCGCAGGAAGATCCGGTATAAAAAAGCAGCCTAACTTCTGATAGCTTTCATATACACAATATTTATGAATTTTTGTAATCCATTCTCTCTCATTCGGCTTCATATCAACGACAGTATACTTATCGAAGAAAGGAGATCCATCTTCCTGATAATATGCAACGTTTTTCTTCAATGAAGTTGCCCAATCTATACGTCCGTGATCACTGGTTTTTCGTACTCTTTCCTTTTCCTTATAATATCCCTTTCGCTTTCTATAATCACGAATAATATTCATGTATGCGTTGATAGGAAAATCCACTGATTGAGGTGCATCATTTTTAGGCATATGCAGAACTTTGTCTTTTTTCTGCATAAACTCTTGAAGGACATTTATCAGCTGCAGAACTTCGCGTTGAAGTTCTTGTTCGTCTTGAGGTAATCTATAACCCATAGGAAAATAGACCAGCGTTCCATTGGAATCAGCTTTGATTCCAACAAACCGGTCGCCCTCTTCTCCAGTATCTACTCGACACCTAAAATGCAAATTCAATCCTAAGTCGCCCATACCTGAACTAAATCACCTCAATTACTACTTCCATTTATACCAGCAGCATTTCCGCCATCAACATCTACTACCTGTTCATCTGAAGATGTTGTAACTGTACCTCCGTCTATTACTTCTGATGCCGTTTCACCATCATCAGATATGACATCCTCGCCACCATTATTAGCTACATCTGAAGCATCCGAAATTGCTGGTCTTGTTTCCAGAAGAGCTTCCTTTATCGTATCCTCAAAAACATCAAATCGTTTATTGCCTCTGGCGGAAGAGAAGCATTCAATTAACACTTCCAAGCTATTAACATCTTTTCCATCCTTAGATGTAACAAAAACATCTGGATGATTAAATTTGAACGCATCATCCCAAAGGTATTTCAAAACTTTCTCCGCAAAGTGAGCGTTCTTATGTTTTGCTGTTATATATTCTTTTGATTTTTTATCCTGAATTTGATCTTCCTCTTGGTTCCAGATTAGATCACTTAATGCCACAAAATAAGCACCCAGCCGCTTATCTTCTGAAGATGCAACACTATCTCTTCGTAGTATTTCCGTATTTATTACTTCACAGAACCCCCGCCAAGAGACAGTTGTATCCAAAATACCCTTCATCGCATATGGATGATCATCAAATTTATTCGGGATCAGCCTCATATGCCATCTTCGTTGAAATGCATTGTCCAAAGTAAATACATTCTGATCCGACGTATTCATGGTTCCTATTATCGAAAGATTGGACGGTATCCTTACCTTTATGTTCTTGTCACCATAAACAGCTTTTGCTATGTTCTCATTAGAAATAGGGTATTCACTTGTTCCTGCCTTAAACCCATCTTTATCTTCCGTAATCCTGTCTAAAAGCTGGAATACATCTCCGAAAATCGCAGGTGCATTGCCTCTGTTTATTTCCTCTATAATCAGATAATAAGGATTTCCAGGGTCATGATATGCTTTGCTCAATATCTTTGTGAACGGACCTGGAACAAACTTATACTCTACCTTCCCAGTCTTAGCCACCGGGAGAATCTGACCAACAAAATCCGAATACATATAATCCGGATGGAAAACAAGCCTTTCCATTCTATCTTCGTCCTTGCAATACTCTTCTGCTATGGTCCAGCTTTTTCCAGACCCCGGAACACCATACAAAAGCACATTTGTCCCGTCTGCTATCCGGTTTTCTTCATCTATCTTTTCATAAGATTCCGTTTGAGAAAATTCATCCATGTTCTCGATTCCGGTAAGCATAGCCTCCATAATCTGGTTGTACATATCTTTATCAATTTGAATGAAAGATTCCGTTTGCTCCTTCGATTCTATCAACTCCCTTATTTCCGGGGATACCGTTTCAAGGCTGGCTCCGGATTTCATTTCAAGAGTTTTTTCAAAATAAAACTGGTTCGATGACTCATCAAACCCTGCATTAAACAAATATGAGAATTTACGTACATTCCCGGAAACAAAGCCAACAACCTTGTCTCCCTCTACAATTCCATTAAGCGGATTCGGAAAACCCTTTAACATCATTGCTACAGCGCACTTTTCGCCATGCCCTATCAGTGAAAATGATTTTATCTTCTCTTCAAGAATAAAAATATAATAGTTCATTGCTGGCCTCCATTCTCCATCATGCCTACAAAGGAAAGAAAATAAGTTTTCATCCTGGCTAATCGTTTCTTATCATTTTCTATACCAATCTCAATGTAATCAAGGTATTCATAATCACCCAGAATACTCTTATTTTCGATAAGCAGATCAAATGCAGCTGTATCCGATGGAGATGTTTTTTTCTTCATCTTTTGTCCAAGATATTTAACATACAGCTCGACATTTCTGTTCAAATATGTCACATCAACTGTATAATCGTTGCCCTGAGCATACGGAGTCATTCTATCTGGTGTAAGAATCTCTACCCAGTCTTTATTCTTCTGGAAAACGATCACATTCCGGTGCCTAAAATCAAGATACAGTTTGCTTTCATCGCCATCAACAACACGCTCTATCAGTATCTCATCGCCAACCTTTGCATCCACGCTTCTGAAATACTGTCCCAATCCAGAGATTCTTTCTTGATTGTTTTGGCCAGTCTGAACATATTTAATGTTTGAGTTAGCAGGCGTATATAGAACTCCACCGACTCTATCATAGATGGTCATTGCCTCTTGGTTGACTAAAATATTCGACAAGTCAACATCTCTGGGAATTGCAATATAGGTATCGTTTGTAACTCCCTCGCCGACTTCAGTAGCATTTAACCTTTTTATAAAACTCTCAATCTTCATTTGCATCTTCCTTTTTGATCAACCTAATTAAAGCTCTTGCAATCCCACGCGCCATTAAAGGCGGAACAGCATTACCAATCTGAATATATGTCTTCAAATAGGGTCCTAAAAACAAGTAATCATCAGGAAACGACTGAACCCTTGCCGCTTCACGCGGAGTCAACGTTCTTGCTTCTGTAGGATGAATGTGAGAATGACAATCTGCACGCAAATGTGCGGTTATCGTTCTACAAGGCCTGTCAGCATACAATCGATAATACTTATCTTTGAACTTATCATTTCTATGAGCATACGGAAATATATCTACTATTTTTTCATTTGTTGCATCATCCCCCGGTTCAAGACGCCGATAAATCTCATGATTAAGAGGACTGCAATATCTTGCTTTGTGATTAAACACTAAATCCATTTCCCTATCATCATTTATTAGCCTCAAATATTCATTCTCCCGACCGTTAAAAGGATTAACATCTATCTTTCTTCCACCTTCTTCAGTATCTACTTCTCCAACCCCCATCGTCTCAGGTGGTTCTAACTCCCTTACACCTTCAAGTGCTGCAGACAGATTGTACACCTCATGATTTTCATTACTCCGCTCAATCGCTTCAAATATGTTTTCTGGAGTTTGACCAGATTCCTCAACAATGTCATTTCTTATTGCTATATATATCAACCTCTCCCTACTTTGAGCAACTTCAAAATCAGCAGAATTAAGTAAGCGGTATGCTACAGAATAGCTATATTGCTTTCCATCCTTAGTTACAGTAATAGCTTCATAATCCTCAACCACCTGATCCGCAACTTTAAGCATCCCACGCACATTTTCCATAACAACAATCTTTGGCGCCAGACTTTCTACGACCTTGATATAATACTTATACAACTCATTCCTTGGATCATTGATTACTCTATGATGTTTGTTTGCTGAACTAAATCCCTGGCATGGAGGTCCCCCAATCACTATGTCTACATCTTCCGTGATATAACTATCTATGTTGGATACCAGTTTTTTAATATCCTCACATCGCATCAATTCCTCTGGCGTTTCAGGATGATTATACTTATATGTTTCCATACATAATTCATCTACATCATTAGCAAATACAACCCGACAACCCTCATGTATAAAACCAAGGCTTAATCCTCCTGCCCCACAGAACATGTCTACAAGCTTAATCTTATTACTGTTCTTTTCTATCTCTTGTAGCTCAAGCCTCTTAGTCTCGTTCAATTTGCATAAATATGGATCAAAGATTGCTCTATTCGTAGACACCAATGTTCCACACGCTAAAAGCTCTGTATAGAGTTCTCTTTTTAATATCGGCTGAAGAAGAGTAAAATCATCAGCGCATTTTATTATCCCCATTTCTACAAATAGATTTATGCAAGCATCCTCATCAGTTTGCACGCTATTCAAATTATATATTTGAGATACTGCATGAACAGTCTTAATAAAAACCTCTATTTTTTCTTTATAAAAACGCTTCTTTGCGTTATCCCATAAACGGTATTCCGAAACCGAATCAAACATTATTGTCCTGCTCCTGTTCTATACTATCTAATTTGGCTTTCACGGCTTTTGCTATTGCCTCAGCCAACATCGGAGGAACCGCATTTCCTATCTGCTTAAACTGCTCTGATCTGGATCCTTCAAACACAAAATCATCCGGGAACGATTGTAACCTTGCAGCTTCTCTAACTGTTATACTTCTTCCCTGATCAGGATCAGGATGAATGAATTGATTCCCATCCTTATGCAGATGCGCAATTATGGTTCTTGCAGGCATATCCCGCCACTGAACCTTATAACTATTGAAAAACACTCTTTTCTTTTCATGTCCTAAATCAGGCCTATACTCCAATAGTTCCAGAAAGTTCCAATGGTTTTCAGCCATTACACGATAACGTTCCACATCTTTCTCATTGTTCATCCGAGCGACGTGATCACGTAACTTCTTATCAGTTTTTTTCCTGATCTTCTTAACATAAGCATTACATGAGGCATAAGTATTAGGATAATCTACAGATTTTTCTCCCTGCCCCTGTTGCAATGTAGGCATATCTCCAATAGCATCTTTCACTGTTACATATTTTTTTAATCCTTCTTTGGCTTCCTTCCTCGCCCCAGGTAAGTAGTGAGTTTTTGTTATTGCACTATATACATCTTCTACAGCCATATCTATATCTTTTCGCACGCCAATTAAGATGACCCTCTTTCTTTCCTGAGGGACACCATAATTAGTAGCATTAAGAACTATCATCTCTTCCTTGCTCGCGACCTTATAATTTCTTCTGAGCCTGCGTAGTATCATTTTGAAAATGCTCTTCCCCTTTACCTCTGTATCAAGTAAACCAGTTACATTTTCAAAAACAAACATCTTTGGCTTGAAATGATTTAATACTTTTACATAATTCTCGAACAGATAGTTCCTCGGATCATTTTGCATATTATTATCATCTTTTGCCTTTCCCAACGGAGAAAAACTTTGACATGGAGGTCCTCCAATAATAATATCAACAGTTTGATCCCCAACAACTTTCTTTATTTTTGCAAGAATATCTTTTGAGGTTATATCTGCTTCTAAGACAGCATCCTCTTCATTCTTGTATCCATAATACTTCATGCGGGTTCTTAGTGTCTCACATGCGAACGGATCAATTTCCACATGACACAAAGCATTAAAACCTTGAGCATAAAAACCCTCGCTGAGCCCACCGCAACCTGCGAATAGGTCAATAAAATTATATGTTTTAGGCATTTCTACTCCTTAATCAGCTATCTCTTCACTCACATCGAAATCAATCTTGTTTCTTTTGCAATACTCATCAATTAGGCGCATGGTTTTCAGATTCGGTTTTGCTTTTCCAGTTTCCCATCGCGTGACAGTAATACATGAAACGCCAATTTCTTTAGCAAAATCTTCCTGAGTCATCAATGCTTTACGCCGGATCCTTTTAATATCTTCAGAAAAAGCCATCACATTACCTCTCGATTTAACCTCGAACTCAAATACCACATTTCGACTTCTTAATACTATCATATTAGAAACATAAATGCAACATCAAGCTATCATTTAACTATCTTTTTAATAGCACCTCTGAATGAACTACCCCGGTGCAAGCACTCAAGCGTCCACTGGACGCTTGCCTCGCTTCGCGAGCGGGGTATCTAGGGCGCTGCGCGCCACGGATCACCGCTCGAACATGCTTAGTTGCTTGTACTCTTCGTAATCTGGTTTACCTTGCTCCCGGACGTATTTGGCTATGACATCTTCATTCGTATATCTTCCGACTGTCGATACAAAATAGCCGTCGGTCCATAACTGCCCTCCCCATAGTTGTTTTTTGACTTCGGGATGCTCGGCAAATATCCTGCGGGCAGTTATGCTTTTTACGACTTTTATGATTTCACTCGGGCTATGGTTTGGTGTCGACTGGATCAGGTAATGCACATGATTCCTATCAGCTCCTATTTCCAAAAACCTGATCCAGTCATATCGTTCTTCGATGCCCGCGCAAATTTGCACGAGCGTCTCATCTACTGGGTCTGTGAATATGATCCGACGGTATTTTGCCGGACATACGAAATGGTAAACCAGATTACTTACGTTATGGGATGCATGTAGGTATTCGCTCTCTGCCATGATGTGATCCGCCCTTCCTCAGCAAGCTGCGGGGTATGTATCCCATAACTCCGAACGTCTATCGATGTTCTACGTTAATCAATCAGCGATACAGAGGTGCTTTGATTTCTTACCTTCTTCTCCCATTCATCTGCCACCGATCATGCCCCCGGATGCTCCGTACCGCCTGCCGCAGGGTGTTCGCCCTGCCGTGCTGGTGGTACGGGTGGGAAGCCTTGTGCTTGTGGAATATAATCACCGTCCCCTGCTCCGAATATTCCGGGTTATGCAGATACCAGTAATGGCCGGTGTTGCGGCTCATGATCGTCACATCATAGGCATCCGTGGTAATGATGGAGAAATACTTCGGATCCAGGTATTTCAGGTCTTCATTGCTGAACATAGGCAGCCTCCTTCCCGGCAAACCATGCGTCCAGAGCCTTCATGACCAGATCCGTCCGTTCCCTTGCCTTCATCCCGGAGAAATACTTTTCTTCCGCCTCTGCCGGAATCTTAATGCTCACAGACCTCGCCGGGAGAGGTTTCTTCGCCGGATGCAGGATCTCTTCCAACTTCTCAGCGGTCAGCTCCCCTGCTGCCGCCCGGATTGCCTTCGCCGTGCTTCCATTGATCTGGCTGTCCTCTGCCGCAGCGATGCCCTGTTCCTCTTCTGACAGATAGGAAAGCTCCACCGCCGCCGTCAATGTTATCTCTCCGGCATCCAGCCTGTCCTTGAATGGCCTGATCAGCTTGTCCACCCTCATATACCGGGCGATGTTCCTGCCGGTCATCTCGTATTCCTCACCAATGCCGTCCCGGCTCTTTGACTTGTGGACATCATGTCCACAAGTTCCGATCTCTTCGATCTCCCGCAGGATATCATTCCTCTTGCCCTGGCTGATAACCTTCTCATACCTTGCGGACAGTACCGCCGCCTTCTCGCTCGGTGCAAGATCCGTAAAGGACCGCTGGATCACATTCGTCTCGATCACATAGATATAAGCCTCTTCATCGGTCAGTCCTTCCTTCACGATAGCCGGTATCTCCGTAAGCCCCGCGATTCTCGCCGCATTCTGACGGTTATGCCCGGAAAGCATTTCATAGCCCCTGCCCTTCTTTCTCACAATCACAGGATTCAGCACCCCATGCTCCCGGATACTCTCCACCATGTCATCCAGGCGCTCACCCTCATACAGGTGGAAGGGATGGTCGTGAAACGGCTTGATCTTATCTACCGGCAGGCTTTGGAGGCCGTTTCCGGTCTCCGCCTGCGACACGTCCGTTGTCATCATATCCACGGCATCAAAAATCTTCCTCTTAGGTCCGTTAGCCTTCATGCGATCACCTCCCCCGCCAGCCGCTCATAAGCCTTGCACGCGTTACATCCCGGCGCGTACTCGATCAGCGGCTCACTGTAGTAAACACTCTCTCCTACCTTCACGGTATTCGGAATCTTGCTCTTGAAGATCCTGATCTGTCCCTGGAATGTCTCCGCCACCTGCTCCGTAATGGTCTTACACAATATCGTCCTGGCATCGCACATCGTGAGCAGGATACCCGCCACATCCAGCCGCCCATTGATACGGCTCTTAATCTTCTTCACCGTCTTCAGGAAGTCCTGCAGTCCCTTCATCGCCAGGAGCTGCGGATTCACCGTCACGATTACTTCATCTGCCGCCGCCATAGCGTTTATGGTCAGCGCTCCCAGGGACGGAGAAGTATCGACAAGGATATAGTCATAATCATCTCTCAGCGGCTCCAGGATAGCCGCCAGCATCTTCTCCGTACCCATTTCCATTCTCAGCTTCGCTTCCACCGCGGAAAGCCCTATGGATGCCGGTATGAAGTTCACGCTATTCCTCTCCCAGATATATTCCTCACGCTCCGGAAGCTCTTCATCCTCGATCACGTTCAGTATCAGATCCCCGATCGCTACATCCACATCTTCCGCCCCGAAGCAGGTGGTCAGGTTGGACTGTGGATCAAAATCCACAGCCAGAACCCTCTTACCCTTCTTCTGCAGGGAATACGCCAGATTGAACGCCGTAACGGATTTACCGACACCGCCCTTCATCGCTCCGATCATGATTATCTTTCCCATATCATCACACCCCCTGTTCCGCGCAAACGCCATAATCCGCTTTCCTCTCAGCCACGAACTGTGCGTGCAGCTTCTCTTTTTCAGCTTCAAACCTCTTCTGTAGAAGCTTAGTCTCTCTTTTCATGAAAGCCGCCTCTGCTTCCTTCATCGCCGCCATCTCCGCATCCGGTGTAATGACCAGCCTGCCGTTCTCGCAGCTCACCGTGACATACCCGCCGATCTCAAACCCCAGCTCCTTCAGCCACTGGCCTTTCAGCATGATGGTCGGTGTTGACTTGTAATTGTATCCGCTCATTCCGTAGACCTTCATATTCCTACGCTCTTTGAATCTCTTCATCTGATTTCCTCCTTCGATTGTCTATAATATGGATGCCTGTCCGCATCCGGCTCCGATAGGTAAAAAATAAGGGCCAGATCCGTCTGGGAGCATACTACTCCCGCGGATCAAAGCCCTATTTGCTCTGATAAGCATCACCCCACTCTCACGAAGGCATTCTTCGTCCATTCGGGGTCTGGAACCCCTCTGCCTTCTTAGTGTAGGTATTCGATTGTAAATTCGGCGCCGTCCTTACATCTCAACCCCGTTTCCAGTAGGTCAAAAAAATAGGACTTGGTCAGGAAGCCTTTAAAATCGGTCTTCTTCTGACTTGTCCTATTATGCCGTACTCATCGCATATCACAAGTCCATATTGATTCAACAGATCATGGTATTCACCCTTTTTGCATAACGAACCAACCATAGCAATATCAATAATTCCAGTCATGGAGTCATGTGCACCCTGTAATCTGCCGATTATATTTTTTCTTGTTTTAAGTCTCCCCATCTTAGTCTTATAGGTAGGTAATTCTTCATCTATCTCCAAAAACTTTTCCAGAGATTCCTGCCATTGTTCTACTAAAGAAGAGGATTCCAACAAAATAAGTGTATTTACTTTTTTCCTGGCAATTAACGCACTGCATACAACTGTTTTTCCAAAAGCTGTTGCGGCATGTAATATTCCATTATCAAACTTTGTTAATCCTTCAAGTGCAAGCGCCTGTTCTTCTCTTAATTGTCCTTTAAATTCAACGTGAATACTTCTTCCAGCCTGCCTTTCGTCCTGAATTTCATATTCAATTTGTACCTGTTCTAAGTTATCTATTAATCCATCATAGAGTCCTCGTGGAATTTCTATATATCCGCCCAAATGATCTGCTCCCAAGTAAATCCATCTTGAGGTATCATAATTAGATGTACCGATTGCCTGATTTTTGAAATAAACAGGATTGCTGATTGCAGCCATTCTTCGAATCTTATTTTGCATAGCAGCTTTCACATTGGTATTATCAATATAAATGCCATTTGATAATGTAATACTAAGCTTTCCAGCCACATCACTTACCGCAAATTTTCTATTCCTCTCCCAAGGCTTTTCACGGTTTTCTCCTTGTTCACTTTCCTCCATATCTCCAAGCAATAACGACCATTCTTTTATTTTCAACTCTAAAAACTCCTGTGACAGCTTTGGCTTGCTCCATAGCACTACCCATTGTTCCCTGTACGCATTCCAATTACTGTCAACAAACGCACTGTTCCCACTCCTCAATGCCTTTCCCTGCAGCGGAAGAGCTATCAGATTGCCAAGTCCGCCTTCCGGCAATTTATCCTGTGCCGGAAGCATTCTGTCATAATACTTAAAGGATTTCAGGTTGACTTGTTCAGCACCTTTATCAAGTAATGCTGTTCCAAATCTTCTTGCCAAAGAAGCAGGAATTGGCTTGTCAAAAAATATCCAGATATGTGCACCCCGTCCTGAACGTGAACGTTCTACCAGTGGATCTATTCCATTCAAAACACAGATGTTCCGCATTGCTTCCACTTCTTCTATCCACGCATCATCCATATTTGCGAAATCATTCTCCTCCGCATTTTTCTCATGGTTATCAAAGTCAAATACCAGGAAACGGCAGGTATTGTTTTTAAGGAGCGGATACACCCCTATCACGTCGGAAGCATTGTAGGCATTTCCTCTTAAATGAGCAAGTATGTCTTTCTTTGTTAATGGTTTATATTCATAATACTCACAGTTTCTACATGAAACACCCGTTTTTAACTTCCTATGGCACACACTTGTCCAAAAATTCCTGCATTGTGTATAGTACCCGGCTTTTCCAGTATCTTTGTTTTCATTTCTCTTAGCATAAACATCCCGGCGTCCCCAAAATCTCGCAAAAAAATTATTTGCCATCTCGTCCGTAATTGCATCAGGATGTATAATTCTTTTTCCCTGCTCCGGATCATAATTTTCTATCTCATCCGCCGCTTTCAGACGAGCTATCGATTGCTTATAAGATACTCCTGCCTGATCCAGAATATTTTTTAATATTTGGTTTTCCAATTGCAAATCATTCAATTGTTTTTGCAATTTGCTAATATTCTCAATCGGGTCACGCATTATATTCCTCCCTGGCAGAGCAAAAACTATGCCTTAAACATATAGAATCATCATAATCTTGAACTAAGTATATTGCTTAGTTCAAGACGAAAACCTTCTGTTTTCAGCGCTTCAGCATTTTCTTGGACTAAATCTTAGACTAAAACATTATTTCTTGAACTAATTTAGCCCAAGATTTATTTTTTCAAATACCATCTCGCACTATGTCCGGTTCCATCAACATCAGCAGTACCTTCTCGTTTCATAGCTTGAAGAATATTGGATACCTTCTTTGACTGCTGCTTATCATCCAAAACAGCCGGCAATGCACCAGACAATATCTGCTTTAATTCATTAACACTTGCTCTTTCCATTGTTTCTAATGCATTAATAATAATTTGCTTGTAAACATCGTTGCTTAATCCTTTATTTCTGACATAATCTGCCTGTTGTCCCACAATATTAGCAACTTCATATGAAACATAAATATGAGGATATCTACCCTCTACCAAATTTTGTTTCTTTAACTGTAGATAGCTTTCCTTAGAAATAGTCTCCTTCTTCTGTACCTTATCAAGTAAAAATACTGTTGGCAAGTCCAAATCGCCATTCGCATGCAAAAGCTGCGTATAATTCTTATCCAAAATTTGTCCGTATAATGTTACCTTTACTCTATTAGGATTCTCTAAATCAAAGGTTGGTAATGGAAAGCACCTTTCTCTTTGCACCTGATACATCATAGGAATTCCCATGGAGTTTGTGTCAATCATATACAAATTTACCATTGCTCTACACAAAAATGTATTTCTGTAATATGGCGGCTTATATCCCTCCTCTAAAGCTTGCTCTATGGTCTCTGGGATAAAATAACCTTCATTAATAAACACAAGACGGTCCTCAAATTCTTCTACATTAATCTTGCCACGCAACTGATAATTTGAATGTGCAATACAGTTGTTGATAATCTCCTTAACTACATCCTGATCATATTGATATGTCTCGTCCGGAAAAAGCGTCTGCTGTCCTGCCATATACCTATACTTTTCATTACGAATTTTTGCGTAGGTTTTATCAACAGCCAATAAGAGCGGCATATCAAAATGCTCATACGCCTTTGCCACACCATTTCCGTTATATAAAGTCCATGTAATTCTCGGAATGAATCCATCAAACAAATATGATGACTCCGCTTTTCCCAAAAGTATCAATGCAGAATTTGTAATCTGTCCTTTTATCAGTATCCCAGCCTTGTTAAGAATCTCAATGTCACTCATCTTCTCAAGTAGATCCGTCGATTTTTTAGCAGCCTTATGTTTCTTTAAAAACAACTCTCTCGCCATTGCCACAGCTTCGGAATCCAAATCATCAAAGCTTGCATTTTCTACAATTTGTTGAGACCAATCTACGCCAACCTGACTCCTAATTAAATCCATTTTATCTATCGGCAACGGGCACAAATTTTCATCTTCTCTGGCATAAGCTGCACCCTGCCAAGTAGTAGGTATCCCTCGTGTTGCCGGTGGTATTTGAAACGCCACTATTCTATGCCCTTCCATTTCAAGCTCATAGATTTCCATAAATGTTGCTCGTTCATTTGTTCCACCGACGATTTCTTTTTTCAAATTTTGCAGGCTGCCATCTTTTCGGTAGGCAGAACCTACAATATTTTTATGATTATCTACTCCAAAAACAAGCCATGCCTCTTTCTTCCCACGGATATTTGCTTCATTTCCCAATGCAGAGAAATATTTGCCAATATCCTTGAAAGAATAGTTTGTTCTTGCTTCCTTAAACTCAACAACTTCATCTTCAAATTTTTCTATCATATCTTTGATTTTATCTATAAGTTGTTCGTCTGTATATATCATATAATTTCCTTTCCGTCTTGGACTAATCTTGAACTAAATCTTGGGCTAATCTTAGATTATTTTGATATAATCTTGGACTAAATTAATTATATTATGCCATTTGTCATTTCTGCTCATTGTCCTCCTTTCAAAATCGCAATTATCGAATCTGCTATTGTCCTCACTTCTGCTTCTGTATTTTCTTTACCCAGAGAAATCCTTATAGTTCCATTTGCATATTTTTCCGGAACTCCAATGGCTCTGATTACGTGTGAAATTTGTGTATTTACACTATCACACGCAGAGCCAGTGGATATACATATTTTTTTCAAGTCTAGTCTATGCAAGAGCATTTCCCCTTCTGCATCAGCAAAGGACAAACTTATATTTCCAGGCAGTTGATTTACTCCATTGCGAATATAATCCAAGCCTGAAACATCCAATGTGTCAAGTAAAATTTGTTCTAAATGCTTTATCTTACGAGTATTTACTTCCATTTCTTCACAGTTCTTCTTAAGTGCAACAGCCATACCAACAATAGCAGCCACATTCTCTGTTCCTGCACGCATTCCCATTTCTTGAGAACCACCATCAATTAAATTGGCGATTCCTCTTCGTGAATATAAAAAACCAACTCCCTTAGGTCCATTAAATTTATGTGCAGATGCAGAAAGTAATGAGATACCAAGTCTATTAACATCAATAGGAATATGTCCTACTGCTTGCACAGCATCTGTATGAAATACAGCTCCATACTCGTTAGTAATATGTGCCAACTCTTCAATAGGCTGTATTGTACCAATCTCATTATTTGCAAACATCACAGAAACAAGTGTAGACTCACAGGTAGCAACTGCTATCCTTGGACGATTTAATAACCTTTCCAAATCTTCTTTTTGAATTAAACCTTTTTCATTTGCCTTTAGATAATACACATTTGCCTTACTATAGTTTTTTTCTGATTCAACAGAGTGCAAAACTGCATGGTGTTCTATATTCGAAGTAATTATGTGCCTTATATCTGTAGCAAATGGAGCAAATCGTTTTATTGCCCAATTATCACTTTCACTGCCGCCCGATGTAAAGAATATCTCCTCTGGTTCTGCCCCAATGCATTCTGCTATCGTCTTTCTGGCCTGTTTCAATGCCACCTTAGGCTTCTTTGCAAAAAAATACGGTTGCGAAACATTACCATAATAATCAAGCAAATATGGCTTCATTGCTTCAAATGCATCTATATCAAGTTTTGTAGTTGCCGCATTATCGGCATAAATATATCCGCTCATACATTCCTCATTTAAATAGAGTACATCCCTCATCCTTAAATTCTTCTATTTTTTCCAAAAGGTCCTCTATCGTACAACCTAAATAATCAGCAAGACAATCCATACAATAAAATGACTTAATATTTGTTCCAAGCATTTTCTTGTTAATACCTATCGTGTCTTTATTTAAAGGAGTCTTTCGACATGCTAAACATTCTTTTTCCACTTTAAAACTCCTTCACTTTCAAAAATGGGACATCTTTTCCTTTATACTCCCTATCAATCATTCCCTGTTGCAATTTGATAATTCTACGCATCTTCATTGCTGGTGTCAAACAATAATCAGTAAACTCAATTCTATCAATATCGTTAATACTTCTTACGTGTGGAAATAATAACTTTAGATATGCTGTTGCTACTCTCTTAATTGCTTCTGTGTCTCTAGTATCTGCATGTTCTGGTACCTCCACAATTTTTTCTACTATCGTTCTATAGCTAGTATCATTTCTAAGCTCATGTAAAATAGAACAAAAATATTCAGAATTTAATGCCCAGCCAGTAATTTTCAAACTATCATTCATTCGTGGAATGTCCCAGCCTTTTACAAATCCATGAATTCTATCAAGCAATGCCGTTTCCTGGAAAAGTGTCGGAAGTTCTGCAAGCATATATTCATATTCATTCATATTCTCTTCTTTGATATTGCCAAGAAATACTACACCTGCATTTGATTCTCCATCATAACCGTTAGCATTGAACTTTCCATATTCCAAATAGCCTTGCAGAATAGACCTCATCTCATTTTCATCACCAAAGTTAACCAACTTTACTTCATCTATTGCCACAAAATCTGGACCGCAAATAAATCCTGGTTTTCTTCTCGCTGCATCATAGAACATCTTAGATCTAGTAACTTTTCCACCATCAGTAAGCAATCCATATTTACTGACATGTCCAAATACATAACTCTTACCAGTTCCTTTTGGAGCAAGCTCAATAATATTTACTTTCTTTTCTACAAAAGGTAATAACCTAGTCAACATTGACAATTTTTGAAGTTCTGTTTCATACCCTTCTGCATTATAATCAATTGCGCCCAATACTACATCCAACCATTCATCAGTAGTAAAATGGCTTCTCATTTCTTTATAATAATCCAAGTCCACAGTATATGGACAGAAATTTTTAAATCCTACAAGTTTAATCTTTCCAGAAATTTTAGGCTTAACTGTATCATCCGGTTGGCGATATCCAAGCTTAATAATCCCCCAAACCTCACCACTTTGTATAAGATCATTTTTATAAAGTTCCCATACGGATGGTTCAATCATGGTTTCTTTATCCGTTACCCCAAAATCTGGTAAGGCAAATGAAATCTCACCTGTCTTAATATTGATATCAACAGCTATTTTAGTTAAAAGTTGAACTGTCTCATTTTCATATATAATTTGATTCTTTATCCTCATCCATTCCTCTTTTTTAGGAATGAACTTCTTTATAAATTCAGATACCTCATCCATATTAAAACGCCCATAATCATCACTAAAAGTTTTCAATAAATAATCTCTCAAGAATGCAGGTAATCCTAAGGAAGAAAAGAAGTTATTGTTCTTTAAGTCCTTATATACAACCATTTCTTCAAAATAATCTCGTAATTTTTCCTCCACACTAATTCCTCCCATTAGTCAAATAAACTTACTTCTGTCATACCTTTCTTTTTAATCTCAAAAGTGTTTCCAGATGTTACAATCTCCGAACCATTCATGATTTCCGCAATATATATGCCTTTCTTCACACAATCATCAAGTTGTGCTGAATAAATGTATTGCTCTGGTGTGCTATGTACATCATAATATTTTTCTCCAACCTTTATTGAGATATTGTTACTAACAACACTAACATAAATTTTTATTGTCGGCACCTCCCCAGCCCCAAGAGTTATTACCTTATATTCATCAAGAATCCATGCTTCAATACCATCCACTTTTCTTGTTATCTCAATGATAGGAACAGTAACCTCTTCTATTGTAGCACCACCATGAACCTCAACATTAGCTTTTCTGCTTCCCCTAAATCTATCATAATTGGCAAGCACCCAATAATCGTTAGCCTCAATCGCAAAAGACGGTTTTACATTTATTTCATTCTTAGGACAGCATCGACCTGAGTGCATTCCTTTTGTTTCCATCTGCCATAAATTTTCAGTCTCGTGTAAAACAGCCAAACGACTTGAACCATGATCCGAAACAATAACTGCCTTGGTATACTTATCACTTAATATTGCACCTTTGATAGCCTTTAAAACATTATCAATGATCTCAAGCTCCTTTATGAGATATATAGGAGTTTTTGTTTTTTCATAATCAAAACTGTCCTCACCATGATGCTTAATCTCATCAAGCTCCTTAATATCTGTAACCTTACACCCTTTTGAAATACAGACATCCACAAATTCTCTATTAAAACATGTCAGAGATGGAAGTTCGCTGTGAGCACATATTATATTTGCAGACAAACTATATTCATTACATTTGCTCTGAATATATCCAAGATATTCGACCCCTAACGCATCAAAGAAAAATACTCTGGCACCTACGAGATCGACCTTATCAAATACATTTGTTCTTGCAGGTAACAAGCTAACAAAATCAAGTTCTGTAGCTTGACCTTCTACCACCGTTTCAAAAGCAGGGAGCACCTTATTTATTACCTTTTGATACTTGTATTTTTCAAAATAGGTATTTAAAAACTCTTTCTTGAATCTATAATTTGACAAATAGGCCGCCAAATCAGGATATACCTTTCCGAGAATTTGAATCAGCTGAGTCGAATCATACTTATTCCCATATATACCGAGCCATTCAATTATCTTCTCCCTTTCCGGCTGAGTAACATCCGTCAAGAAATAAATGGAATCTTCTTGTTTTGTGGACACAATTTTACAATAGTCAACAGCCTCACCTAGATAATCTACATAACTGGGTAAGATCTCTTTTCTTTCATCATATATTTTTTCAAAATCCGCATCATCCTTATCCAACGACAAAATCCCAAGATAGATTGCCTTTGGAATATCCTTATAATTTGATACCATCGACAATACATGTGATAAATATGCACTTTTTTTCGTTCCAAATATGCATAATAAAATATAGAATATCCATTTTTTCTCATCCTTGAATGTTGGATACTTTCTTACACACTCAATTAAGTTAGCCTCGCCGCCAAATACATAATCAACAACATAGGATATGTTGCTTTCTCCCATCTCTTTGAGTAATCTATTCCATTGTTCAGGTTCACCAAAGCTCTCTGGAACATTCTTGATGCGAGAATCTTTTGAACACAAAACATCATATCCATTACTTAACTGAGAAATATGAATAACAGACATATTAAACAATTGTTTTTTTACATCCGTCGCAATGTATATAATTTTCTCCAAAGATGTTTCTATCGCTTCTCCTATCTTTTCAAATCCACTATACGAGCCTTTGAATGCCGTAGCCAAATCAGGAGAAATCAAACAAATATCAGATATTTCATCAAAATCGCCATCAACAGTCAAAATCTGACCTCTTTCATTAAATCGACTATCTGAAAATCTTATGTAATTTCGGCATTGATATGTAACAATAACGACATGACCATTGATACTCTCAGAAAGAATCGTCTTTAGCTGGCTTTTTATTTCATTATCACCATATAATTTCAAGAAGCCAGATATATGCGTCAAAAAACTGTTGTTGGTATTATTCTCTATTCGATTCAATAATTCTTCAAACTTAATCGTTCCATCTTTTTCACAAAATTTACCTGCAGAAATGATAGCATTAGAGCCAACAGAGAAATGATCAACAAAATTTTTCAAGTCTCCTTTGTTTGTAAAATCAACAATAATTGGCCATCTTTTATCTGATACCAAAAACGCTTCAATGCGTTTCTCAATTTTTTCAAGTGTCATATGTTACACCCCACAATCACATATTGCTCTTCATGATTTCTACACCAACCAATACATTATCTTCTATCAGCTGTTTCAAATAGTCTTTTACTTTTTCAGCCGGCATATCATCAATTGCTTTCTTTGCTTTTGAATAACCAGTCTCCATATACTTAACCCTTGCAAGGTCACGAATTTTTGAAGTCACAGTTTTGTTTTCCAGCCAATAGTATGGTTGTTCTGTAATATGCGCTTTCAAATAATCCTTTATCGAATCAACACCCTCAAACAGAACCTCATAATCCTTTAAAAACGCATCAACAAAAGCTTTATCTCTTGCTTCTTTACTTGTAAGTTTATCAACATAGGGCATTTTCGAAATATAGTCCTTTGCACTGGCTATTGCATTAAAGTCATTCTTCCCTGTATTAATGGTCGAAAATGCTTTTCTTGCAATTTCACTATCTAAATCAGGTACCATTGCCATAATTGGCATAGAATATGTATCCGCCCAATTAAATGGTGTTTCAGTTCCCGTTAATTCTTTCCACAATTTACGAAGCTTAACATTTTCAAGTGTTCCTTTATAAGCGTTAACAGCGTTTTGAACCTTTTCAATATACTTGTCCGGTTCTGATATATATGAACCTTTGAAAGAATACTGATCATCTTCTAACATAGCTCTCACATCATTCAGTGTAAGTTCATCTAAATAATGGGAACACGCCTTCATAAACATCTCTGCCTGTGATGACATAAATATTCTGAAGTTTTCAACATTAGCTTTCAAAAGAGACAAGAATTTAGCTTTTTGTGAATCCAAAAGACTATTAGCCTTTTTTAAGTCACGAAGCATTTCGTAAAATTCTCTCCCTTCGTCAATACTATTCTTAATCACTGAATATGCTAACTTAATCTGTCCAATTCTATCACACCATGCTCTCACTGTTTCAATGTATGAAACATGTTTTGCAAGTACCTTATTACTATATTCAATTATTTCATATTCAATAATCAGTTCATCAATTTTGCTATGCACAGTATCTTTATTCCATACCCAATTCGCCGCATCGGAACTAAACTTATACCCAAGATGATTAATATACTGTCCACCGTCACCTAATTCATTTGCAATTGCAACTAATTTTCCGCCTGCATATGTTTCAAGATATTTCTGCATTCCTTTTTTGCATATATCTTTAAGAAGTACTGACTTCAAATCCTCCACAATATCCTTTTCGGCAATACACATATCTCCAATTTCAAGAGCAATATCACTATCAGATTTGCCCTTTCCGTCATTTTGGTTATTCGCAAGTGAACAATAGCTATTGATTAAAGCACATACTTTATCTTTACTTGTCTTAAAGTTCACGCCATCAATAGCATATTCAATCAACCAAATAGGGAACGAAAAAGTCTTCATCTGCTCTCTTATTCTCGACCTAGTATCAGTGATAGTAACACAATACTTTGGATCAATACCAAACACCTCTGATGTTGCTTGATTGAACGCTCTCTCTGATTCTGTCAGAGTAACAATATACTTATCTTTATAACGCTTATCAGGTGTATTTTCTTGCTTAATCACTTCAGAAATCATAGTCGCAAGCTTCCCTGTATCAAGCGGACCAGTAGTCAAATTATCACTGTACGAATAAACAGTATTAGCATACTCTTTTAATACAAACCCGAGAATAAATGCCGTCAAGTTACAAGGCAAAAATCCATATGGTTCAGCCTTCAATATATTGTAAATATGCGTAATAGCCACCCTGTCATGATCCTTATAAACATCATCAATAATCTTTACAACTGCATTCTTCAAATTTGCAATATAAGAATGAGAAGATTTCCAGTAATCTGCTACCTGCCATGCACCTTTTAATGCATTTTCAAGCTTTGTTGCTTCATTACCAGAACGGAATGTACCTTTAGTCTCCTCGGTAATACCACAAGTAGCTCCCGCAGCTAATGAGTTCGCATCATACATAGTATTAAGAACATTCGGAAATGCCGCCTCCAAACATTCCGGATAATGAAATTTATTGATTTCCATCAGCTTTACTGTTAAATCAGCAAAATTAGTAGCTCTATCACCGTCTTTTACATATTTTGAATAAACATAGAAATCTCCAGACTTAATCTTCTTCGCCCAGTTTTTCAATACTTCGATTGCATATCCTTCATAAGTCTTTCTCTGATTGATATCACTATTTCCAATAGCAAGTGCCATAGCATAGTTTTCTACAAATTCATTATAATTAGTCTCACCCAAAATAGCATTTGCTGCATCGATAACCACTACATCACTGTCCACATTTGTTTCATAAAAAGTCTTAATCTTTTTCTGTAATGTTACCTTTTCACTATCATTGCGTGCAATAGTCACAACAGCATACAGTTTATTGCTTACTGAGTCTGGATTATTTGCTTTCTTTACTTCACCATCGAAATCGGATACTGTAGCATAAGCCAAACTATATCTTGCCTTTAATGCTCCACTAAGTTCTACAGTGCTACGAAGCTCACATCCCGTCATAAATGACAAATCTTTCGTAGACTTATTTTGAGCATCTTTAATAAACGGTGTTGAATCTATTGATGCACCTGTATTCTTGCAACAATACGAGAACACATCGCCTGTGAGAGGTGTTCTTGTAACAACATGTGTGTTTAGTAATTTCTTGGCAATATTTTTCGCCGAAAAATAAATATCTGTTCCTTCAAAAGCCATAGTTAAGTTCTTATCATTTGGGAGAAAAATATCTTTATTTCCACTCATTCGATCTGATACAGCTTGAAGTAAAAGAATTGTTTTCAACACTCTCTTTTCTTCTTCTATTAACTCTTTGTCCATCTTCGCTGTATAACAACTAAGAACTTCTTTTATGCCTGATGCAAGCTTATCCTGACCATTCTCATAAAAGAAACTCCAAAGCATATCAACCGTAACGAATGGGTTCAGTGAAGAAAAATCATATTTATCGATAAACCATTGAAAAGCTTCTACATGATCCCCCTCATCATTTTTAATGAAGTTAAACATACTTCTAGCCGTTGAAGTATAATAAATGGAAATATGCTGCAATAACAAAGCTGCATAAGGATGTATAGGTAATACATTTGACAAATCCAAATCCGAAAGGTTAATAGCATTCTTTACTATAGTTCTACTGCTATTCGTTCTTGTCTTTAAGCTCTTCTTATTTCTCTCCCATTTTTCTGCCAATACCTCATCTTCTGTTACCTTCATAGCTTCATGCATCAATGCAAATGCAATATTCTCTGGTAAAGAGATATGTATCGGACGAACAAAACGATCTATGATTTTCTTTTTATCTGGATCACTATCAGAAAAATATCCCTCTGCCTTATGTGTTACAATCATTAAACAAAATGGAGCAGTTGCAGATAACTCTGCAATCTGCTGGAATCCAGTTAAATGATGCAAATTATTTTCAAAATACTCTGAAAACTCATCCCATATAAATACAAGATTATATAAGTTATTTTTTTCAATAACTTCTCTTATCCAATCACACATTTCACCCGTATTCATAGAGAAACTGCCACGAACAACCGGAACCTTAAATATCTTAGCGATTAATTTTCGTAAAGCATCATCCTCATATATTTTAAGCTTCTCCAAGATATTTTCAGCCATATCACCCCCAAGTATGTCCTTGTAGGTTCCAGCCGCATAAATATCAAAGCTCTGCATATTCTCTGCATTCTCAAAATAACGAATAAGAGAATTTTTTAACGAAATATTTGCCTGATTTTCAATTCCATTATCCACTAATGCTTTTTCAATTCCCTCTTGCAAAGCCACAATAAGATCTGTATCGTTTGATATATCAGAAGAGCCATAACGATGACACACCAGAATCTTTCCAGCCTCTTTTTGTGCCATCAAATCTTTACACAGAAAATTATCAAGATTATACTTTTCAAAATATGCTTTTGTCTCCTCCTCAGAAGCCTCTAATAATTTCTTCAAAGTAAGAACGGCATGTGATTTTCCTGTGCCATATGCACCATCTACCCATACTGAGAGCTTGTACTTTCTCTTTAAAACATCTGTCATAGCTTTTAAGAGATTAACGAAAGAAGGATGCGGATAAAACTTCTTCCATAAATCAGGCACCGTATCGATGATCTTCTTGTCAACCTGCGGAAAATAATCCGGATCAATATCAAAATAATCGCGATAACTCATCTTCTTCCCTCCTAGAACAATTCATCAAGAATCTCTGCTACACTCATATCACTCTTCAGCGTAATATTATCAAGTCCATGCGTAAAACTGGCTTCCACATAATCTTTGTAATTAAATGTAAGTCCATTCAATATTTTTTCCATCGTATCTCTATCTAGTCCAAATATTTCTGTAGGACTTACCCCATCTCTTTCAATGGATGAATCAAGAAGCTCTGTTAATGAAAATTGTCTTCTATTTCCACATACTTCAGCAAATTTATAAAGAGAATAAAGGATAACTCTTTCATCAGGATTGCTCCAAGGAAATCTAATTACTGAAATAAGCTTTCTTCCCCTCTTTTCTTCATAATCACATACTCCAAAACCAAGTTCCTTACCCAACGGCTCAATAGAAATGAAAATGTTTTTGTATGCAGATACAATATGATTTCTTACGGTTGCACTTAAAGTATCATCAATCATCTCATATATTGCCTCTGGCGAATAGGTGTTATTAAACACAATATTTTTAACCCACCATCCAAACTGGCTAGAGTATGACCAATTAACCGCAATTAGTGCCCAGGCTAAACTACTATCAATTCCAATATCAGAAATAATTTCTCCAAATCTTGATATTAATGGGTATTTATCACCTTTTTTCTCTTTCACTCCCATTCCTGTATCCAATAGGAATTTATTAAGATATTCTATTTTCTTTGAGCCTAAATCATTATCTTTTGATGTCCAAAATTCATTTTTTAACTGAAAATAAAGTTCTAACCATCCATATTCAACTCCCATATTTCCATATCTATTAATACCAGCCATTTTTCCTTCTCCTTTCGGTAATCGTACTGAATTGGCTAACAGACAACCATGAAAAATATCATGACATTTTCTACACTTTACACAACGATCATCTATTGAGACATTTCCATTTTCAAATCTAATAAATCCATGTGGACAATTAGCTTCACACACTTGGCATCCTACACAATAAGCGGCCTTTCTCATTGCTATTTTAAATGCAGACATAAAATTTATATCTGTTTTTGTATTAGTATCAATATTGAACACTATCTCTAAGCCCATTCTATTTCTGTGATATTTCCCAACATACTTATTGTCATCAAAAATTATTTCTACAGTATCATCGTATGGAAATTCAACTTTTCCAACTGTTTTTATCCATTCATGCCAGTCTGTGTTCTCCCTAGTTACCTTCACCTCAAAAATTCCTTTCGCAAAAGAGTACGTACAGTAATTTTTTGCAATTGATAATTCTCTACCACTTCGTCTGGCTTTCCATCCACCAATTTCCATGAATTCTTTTTTTTGTTTTTCATTAGATAAAGGTTTTGATGATGTATTCAAGATTATCTGATTAAAATCTGATGTCCCCAAGCAGTCTCCTTGACCTTTACTATAGGAAACCTCCTTGAAATACATATTTTTATATGTAGCCATTGGGCAAACCAAACACCCTGCTCTACTATTTCCTTTCTTATAAGCTTCGTTTAATATCAGATTTTTATCGTATATGTAATTAAACAACTCAGCTGAATTCCATTCTAATATTGGATGACAACTATACTGACCTCTGATTTTTTCTCCATCGCTCACATCATCATATTCACTTCTTGATGCACTTTCATCTCCACGTATTCCAGTAAATGCCATACCTCTAAAATGAGGATTGGATGTATATTCCCTTAACATCAGTATTTGTGGAGTTGTTTTGTGAACACTACAACACCATCTCATTGTTTGTGCTGGTGGTCCAAACACATTCCAAGTCTCCAATGGGGAAAGTTTTGACTTTGATGTAAGAAAATCAATTTGTTCCATTGCACAATATTCGTGGATCTTTTTTGCTACATCATAAGTATCGGGGAATTCCATTCTTGTATCGCCAAACAAGACCTTAAATTCATTATGTGGTAATGACCGTTGCACTAAATCCAAAACAACAACACTATCTTTTCCTCCCGAAAATGCTACATAAAACACATCAACCTTGTTTAGGTATTTCGTGTAAGTATTGTATATCTTTTTTATAGTTTCCTGTTCCATCTGTTCCATAATTCCATGATTTTTCTCAACCATAGCAGGTATATCAACAAATCTCAACGGATATCTAGCTGGTTCTGGTTCCTCTATTATTACAATTTCAGGTGCAGAACAAACAGAACCTCCTTTCGTTTTTGCAACTAAACGTCCACGATAAAAGTAATTATTTGCTTCTGCCCACATATATGGAAAAGAATCATTCTTATCGTAATCCCAGTACTTATCAAATCCTAAGATATCAAGCTCTTTATAATATACTGGTCTTGGTTCTTTCGAAAACGTCAATGGCATAGGAGTAAGTACATAACCTCCTGTTGACGAATCCCATTCATATGCATACATTTAAATCATTATCCCTTCTTGTTCCTTATTTGTTTTGCTTTTTGTAATGCCATCTCTATGCCGGTATAGCTCCTTCTCGTAAGAAGATTTTGTTCAGCCAAGAAATCCAAAGCCGCCGACTTGTTTAGTTCAACATAACCATTCGCCAAAACATCTGCACAAACATCTTCAAATTCATCAAAGTTGCCACCTTTTTTTACAAGTGCCCCTGCAACATTATTTAAAGATTGACCATTGTTACAAAGAGCATATTCTTTACTATAATGGAGTAAATAGCTTTCTAGCAAAAAAATATTCCATTCATATCTAATATTTGGAAACATTAAAAAAGAATCAACATCCTTTATCAACATATATCCAGTAATTAAATAAGTAGATAAGGCTTTATCTATTTCTTGTATATCAAACTCAATATGTTCCTTAAGTACAAACAATTCTCTACTTACACGAACTGTATTTTCTGCCAAAGCATCAAAATAGATAACGCCTCCACTAACCTCTTTTGAAAATAAGTAGACATCATTATCACTAAATGGGGCATGATGTCTTCCGTATAAACTATATACTCCAGCCATATTTATCGACTGTCCAAGCTTACCTATAACTTCACTTTCAAAAGTGAAACGCCCTGAAAGTTTTTTTGCTATAGAATTTCTAATTCCCAACGATGAAAGATATGAATTATTCTCAATAAAAAGTGGCATTTCTGCTTTCACTCTTTCAAAAACTCTTGACCAAATACAGTAACCTTCCTCATCAATTTCTTGATTGATATATTCAGTGATACGGTCAGCATCCTCTGATGAAAATTCAAACAAATCATAATGGAAATAATGCTCCCTAGAGTTCATCACTATGTTATCATTAGCTCTGATTTCTGAGCTTATTATTTCCTTGGAAATATGAGCTAGTCCCACAAAAATTTCATCATATGATAATGGCTTCCCTGCCGCTAAAAGAAACTCTTCTATCTCAGAAGTGTGGTCTATTTTCACATTTTTTTCTTTTGAAACAAACTCATCAAAAAAATAGTATTCACCCGGTTCACATACATATTCGAGATAAGGCTTCAGCATCATTGGATCTGTGAGGTTAAAACAATACTCAAAAATATCAGATAAATCCCTAAATATTGCTTTGTAATACAACACCTGTTTTCCTTCACAAAAGCTTGAATGGATGTACTCTAATAAATTCTCCTTTACATCATTCGCAATAATTGCTTCTACTGGGAATAAGCGTTCTTGCCACACGATACCGCATTTTCTTAAACACTTTTCCAATTCAGCATCCGTCATATCAATTTTTTCATCTTCAAAATCCAAATATATATTGCGGAAATTCTCCAAATCTATTGAATCAAATCTCATCCCACCACGATATCGGTTCAACAATACACGGATAAATGCATCTTGATTAAACTCAATCAATTTTTCATAAGGCCTTGCGCTTTTTGAAAATGAAAAAATATTTTCATCCACTTCCGTTATCCACGAAATTTCTCGAAGAATGGACATCAACTCATCCATGTCAATCTCAATCCCAAGCGTATCCTTTATATGCTCAACATGAAATCCTCCCGGATCATCATATACCTTTGACATTGAACGAAGCCTCATATACAGTTCAGGATATAACTCCATAAAAGTTTCATCTTCCTGATTTTCAACCGAAGATTTCTTATCGCTTTGAGTTCTTCTACTTCTTCCTAAACCTGAATTATTCATGGCACTATAAGAACCTCTGAAAACACCTTTAGACTGCTTCCAGCATAGAAATACCTACAAAGAGCCCTAAAAAAGGGCAGACTATCCCTATAACTATGGTTTTAGGCTTCTTCAGATGTCAAGGTTCTTGTG
>CAJTDK010000025.1 GCA_910575105.1 Lachnospiraceae bacterium | reverse complement strand
GCGCCTTTGTTCAACCAGAAAAAATCGAAACTGATGCAAACGAAAGGGCAGTTATCGAAAGATCAAAGCTGTTTTTTCGTTTGCACCACCTTCGATTCTTTCCTTAACGATTTGTACTGCTGATGATCTTTCTGATCTGCGTACCGATTACATTCAGCCACGTAGGATTGCTTTCCGGAATTTTTGACAACAACATCTGCTATACACTTGGAAAAGCAAGCTTTTCCTTATATATCGGTCATATTTTCTGGATTAAATCTCTGGAAAAATTTTTCCCCTCCTATAGCTTTGAAAAGCGCTTGATCGTTCTTTTTATCTGCGTCACATCTACTGCTGTGATAATCATGAAGATTTCTGATCTGATCAGGAAAGTAATGCCGTCTGTCATTGCCCGTACAAAAAAACTGATGATAAAGCTATAGGAATGACATCTATTGGACGATAAAATAAAAATGCTAAATGCCCCCGGGAAAAATCCGGAGGCATTCTTATCTTCGTAATCCTTCAATCTCTGTTCTTTAATCTTTACTAAATTGCTCTGCTTTCTATCTTGCTCTTTAGTAGGATACTACAGTAGTTCCCTTCGGGCACTTCTTGTAGATAAAGTTGATATCTTCATCATAGAGACGCACACACCCCTTAGATCTAGGTCTTCCGATAGTCGCATCCGCATATCCGCCTTTGTAATACTTAATTCTGGAGTGGAAGGAATTCTGGGATTGGAAATGAACGATCGGTTTCTCGTAGGTTGACTTGTAGAACCATCCCTTTTCCTTGTAAGTAATCTTATGCACTCCCTTCGGTGTCATGTGCAGATGTGTACCTGTCGCACAGCGGCAGTTGCGGATCATCTTCCATTTTCCTTTAGATCCCTCATAGATAATTACCCTCTGGGTATACTGGCTGATCCAGATAAGATACTTGGACGGACTCTTGTAGCCTTTCTTATTCACAAAGTCTTCCTTGGCCTTCGTTGAATAATCCTTTGTCGTCCAGATACTAGCCCGGAAAGTAAGTCTGTCCTTTGATATCCAGTAAGTCTTACCGTTTGAAAGCTTGATCTGATAGCGACCGCTGCCGTAATCAATCGTGGTGACACTTGTCCCTTTATTCAGATATTTCACTCTCTTGGAGCTGCTCTTTTTCGCAAAAAGCGGAGCTCTAGACTTAACCGTGGCCTTATATCCGATAGAACGGGGCTTATCCTCAGATGGAGTCTTCTTCACACTGATGGTAAGAGTATCAGAATACTCACCAACACCACCCTTATTTTCTGCCGCCACGCGGTACTTGTACTTCTTTCCCTCAGACAGCTTCTTATCCGTATAGGTCAACTTTGTCAGACCCTTCTTGACAACCTCCCACTTCTTGTCGGAGCTGTTGTATCTATATACAATATAAGAGGATGCACCTTTTGCTTTTTCCCATGTCAGTATGGCAGATTTATTTCCATCGATTCCGGTAAGGTCAGTCACCTTCTCCGGTTTCTCTACCTGAACAATCTGAGCCTCTCCAGGAACAGACTTATACAAGTACTCTTTGCTTTGTGTATCTTTCAATGCACAAACAGCGGTCACTTCAACTTTATCTACTCCTTCCGCCTTATCCAGAGTGTAAGTAGTTCCTGCCACCTTTTCAGTCTTGCCGTTATAGGCAACCTCATAACTGTCCGCTCCGGCTACTGCACTCCATGCCAGCTTTGCCGACTTCCCGTCCAGCGTTGCTTTTACCGCAGGGCTTAACAGCAAGACAGCCGGAATCGTCATGCTATTAGGATTTTCTCCGGCGTTATCTGCAACTGTAACATCATACCTCTTTCCTGCGGTAACTTTAACCTTTTCTTTGCCGCTGATCAGCCCGGATTGATTAAAGATTTCTTTGCCTTCTTCATCAGTTACTTTAAGTGTATATGTAACCTCCGGCCTTACCGTCCAGGAAATCTCCAGCTCATCTTTACTTCCCGCAGCAGCCTTCGCCGTAAGGCCCTCTATCACCTGCGGTTCAACCTGATCCGGCTCTGGCGTGTCTTGACCTGCCTGGCCCGGCTCCGCGGGATTTTCCGGGTTTTCCGGAGTACTGCCATTATTTTCACCGGTGCTGTCATCATTGGAACCGTTCTCACCTGTGCCTGTGCCATCGGGAGAAGTCCCATCCGAAGAAGCCCCGTCTCCGCCGCCGGAAATCTGGTTATCCTCACCGTTACCCGTTTTATCTGCAGGATCGGTTGCTGGCTCCTTATTACCACTATCGCCTTCTGTGCCATTTCCGGCTCCGCCCGTCTGGTCAGCCGCCGCCTGATCATCCACTCCGGCAGCCGTCACCTCAAAGCCTGCCAGATTTACGATCAGCATCAGGCTCAGTGCGGCACAGATTGCTTTCGCTATTTTTCTCATATGCATTTCCCCTTTTCTCCTTTTCTAGTCTCGTTTAATCATAACAAAGGGTTTTATCCTTGTCAACGCATGGAATTATTAAGTTTTATTAATTGATTATTAAGATTAATGACATCCTTTCTTTCGGCACAGGCTTTTTGCCGTAGGATCTGTCGGATCCCACCGGTGCCAGCTTGGGAGCTTTTCTGCCTTCGGCTTTCCGAGAGGCCCGGGATCCGAGCTGTTATAGATGATCACCTTTGTCCCCCGCCTGCAGTTATCATAAATCCATTTTGCATCTCCTGCCCTGAGGCGGATACAGCCATGAGACGCAGTCCTGCCAAGCTTATTATAATTTTTAACACTCAAGGACGTATTGCTTGTCTTTCCGTACATGACAGAATGAAACAGATATCCTTGCTTAATTCGGGTACACCATTGGCCGTAGCAGTTTCCGTTGAGCCTGTGCCAGCGATATTTCGACGGTGTCCGCGCTGTTGTGATGGGTGTCGCATTCCCCGCGGAGCACGGGAAGGCCTTTACCGGAATAATATATCCCTTTCTGCCGTCCTTTGCATACACGGTCACACAATTTTTTCTCTTATTTACCTTGACGATATAGGATGACCTCTTTCCGATAATACTGCTTACATCCTTCACCAGTTTTCCGTTTTTATCATAATACAGCTTATAACCCTTGACATATTTCCATCCGCTCTTTGCGGGCTTTTCCGGCTCAGCATCGGCCGCAGATACGCCAAGCGGCAGACAAAATGCAAGTATTAATGCCAGCAATAACCCCCATCCTCTTTTTCCCCGTAACTTCATCCTCAGACATTCCTCTCACTAATGATTTGTATATGTAAAATGCATGTAATCCTTGCTGGACTTCCAGTCGCCGCCCCAGAAAAATCCATGCTTCTTCCAGATCGCCACTACCTCCGGCGTCACGGAATAAGGATCCACTCCAGGCTGGTACTTGCCCTCAGTCACACCGATCATGGGATTAGAACTCCAGTTCAGATCTACAACACAGCCGTAGCTGTGATGCGAGCGGTTCTTCCCCGATGCCATACTTCTCCAGTTGTAGGTATCCGTATCCTCGGCCCTTACCGGGAAACCGACTGCATACATATCCTGAAAAGCATCCATAAATTCCTTGGTCAGTTTCTTATGCACCCGGAGCTGCTTGGTACTTGGCACTCCGTTTACATCCTTGATGGGCACGGTGATCGTCACCAGATACTGCTCCATCTCGGCCTTCTTTGTCGGGATACCCTCAGGGAACAGAAAATACAATCTCTGCCCGTCTGTAAATGTCTCTGCCTTCGCCGCAGAAAATTCCCCGTAATGCACTTTAGAACCGCTTTTGCGGAACGCCTTTACTTTAAAATAATATTTCACTCCCATCTTCAGCTTCTTAGCTGTGTAGGACACTTTCCCGCCGCTTACCTTTCCAGCGTAAGTATAGGTACCGTTTTTTGTCTCACATTTATAAATCTCGTATCCCTGCGCTCCGGTCACTTTCCCCCAGCTTAGCTTTGCCGTAGTTTCAGAAGCACATTTTGCGGACGCGATCTTCACCGTCCCCAGCTGCTTCTTTCCGCTGACAGCCGCAGACCACACGCCATATTCCTTCTTTGTCTTTTTCTTTGATCTTACATTCCGATAGGCACGCGCCTTGTAGTAATAGGTCTTCCCGAACTTCGCCTTTGTGTCAGAATAGCTTGTCTGGGAAGCAGACTTATACGTTTTTACTTTCTTAAACCCACTGTTCGGCGATGTACTGCGGTACAGCACATACCCCGAAGCATCCTTTACCTTCTGCCATTTCAGCTTAATCTGGGAATAACTGGAGGTTACCTTTATCGCGGGTGTACCGAACCGGATGGTAAACTTCACCGTCCTTGAACCCGTAAAGTTACCGATACCTTCGATCTGGATCCCTGCTGTCCCCTTATTGATATTATTGGAATAGGTAAGCCGGTAATCCTTTTTGGAGACAAGCTTCTTTCCTTCGAACTCAAGCTTTACATCAGGCTTTACCTGTTTTCCTGTATAGTCGGCTGATTTCGGTGCGTTGAGCTCGCATTTGGTGATATCTGCCGGGAGGATCCTAAACTTCACTGTCTTAACACCTGTGCAGATATCACCGGCGGCAGCTTCCCCGGCTTTGTCTCCCTGCCCATCCGCCTTCTTCTGAGGATCTTCCTCTTTCTCCTGGGAATCCTCATTTCCCGATTCATCTTTTCCTGGATCTTCCTCTTCCGAACCGTCCTTCCCCGGCTCATCCTTTCCGGTCACGATGACAGAAGCCTCCCCGGCATCGATATTATTCTCATATTCAACAGTATAATTGCCTTTGCCAATCACCTTCTCAGCCAAAGCATCCCCTCCTGCCGGATCTTCCCCGGCGATCACTACCTCTATCTCGGGTGTGATCTGCGAACCGGTATAGATGTGCTCTGCCTGAGCGTCCGTAAACCGCACGGTTATCTGATCAGAGCTTAAGTCGTAGTTTGACTTTTCCTGTCCGTCCTGCGCAGTTATGTCCGCACCTTCAGCTTTCTTGCTGTCTGACTCCCCGGCCTCTACCGCTTCATCCTCTGTATTTATATCCTCTGCGTCTGTATCCTGACCATCAGGAAGTTTTATCTGATCGTTCTCTCCCTGATCATCCGCATCCTGAACATACACGTCTGTATCCTTGCCCGCCTCTGCAGCCGTTACCGGCAAAGACATAAGAACCAGCAGTAAACTCATCAGGATAAGTCCCGCTTTTTTCCCTTTTCTCTGCATGGCAAATTTTTCCTTCCGTATAGACCTTTACTTCTTCTTTCTCTTCCTGTTTCCCTGTAGTAATATCCGGTTGATCGCCTTGTCAGAAGCGTGTCCGTCATAATTAGAGAAATTCTCCTCCACAAACCGATAAACCTTCTCAATCTCATAATCTTTATTCTTAAGGGCATCCATCAGTTCATCAAAGGTATCGCACACCTTGCCCGGCGCACACTCCTTAACACTTCTGTGTACGCCTCTGGAAAGCTCATAAAGCTCCCTGTCCGGCGTATAGAATAAGATCGGTTTCTTCATCAGGGAATATTCAAAATAGTTAGATGAATAATCCGTGATCAGTATATCTGTCACATAATACAAGTCATTGATATTCGGATAAGTAGCAAAATCAATGATCCTGTCCTGATATTCTTCCGGTATCTGAATAGGCTCCTTATCCACAAAGGGATGCATCTTTACCAGGAAAATATACTCATCCCCGCAGAACTCATAGATCTTCTTTAAATCAAGCCAGGAATAATCATAGTGAGCGGATTTCTGCCCGCCGCCGCGGAACGTCGGGGCAAACAGGATGATCTTTTTATCCTTCATGGCCGGATATTCCTGATAGAAGTCCTCCCGGAAAGTACGGATAGTGTCCTCATTTAAGAATCCGTCGAGTCTCGGCATACCTACCGGAAGAAACGCCTCCTCCTCGATGCCGAACACCTCGGCATATACCTTGATAAGTTCCTTTGAGCCTACCAGCACATAATCATATTTCTTATGGCAGGAGCCTGAAGGGAACGGCGTACCTCTCTTCCCGAACCGGCTGTAGCCTACGGACTTAAATCCCACGCCGGCATGCCACACCTGGATAAGCTTCGTCTTCTTCCGCAGATTCAGAAAACCGAATACCGGAACATAGTCATCCACAAAGATGTAATCCTGCTGTGCGATCTTAAAGATCAGCTTCGCCCAGCTTAGCGCGCTCATGTGGCTTCCAACCGCTTTACGGAAAGAATAAGTAATCTTAAATTTCTTATCCAGCCCTCTCTCATGCAGGCGGTCGTCGATAAACTTGAGGTTGCCCCAGAGATAGTCCTTTGTCTCGCTCATCAGCAGCACATTCCTTCCCCGCTTCGGGAACACATGTGACCAGAACTGATAGAACGCCCGCATCAGCACGATCGCCGTATACATATACATCCGCTTGAATTTACCCTTGGTCGTCAGCGCCTCCTGCACATACCGCCGCCGCTTCCAGTGGTTATTCTTGATCATAAAATAAGTATTGATGTAAAACCAGAGATACTTCTCCTCCTCCATCAGTGAGCTAAATGACACATTGTACGCGTACTTACCGCCTCCGTAACGGAAGATACGGGAATACTCATCAAAATGATAGGCTACCTGGTTGGAAGCATAGCAGACGAATTCACCTTCCTTCGCCGATGCCATGATCCTCCAGCGTCCGTTATCCAGAAACTGACGCTTTTTCATCGCTGCAATGTTCCCCGTAATGCGGTACACGCCGTCCGAGACCTTATCGCTCTTCACCCAGAAAGCGTCCTTTATCTTCATCCCGATAATGCTCTGGCCGTCCTCGCCACGGTAGATTTTCCCCAAGCTCTCTAACCGGAACCTTACTTTTCCTTTATAATTCGTCTTTATCTCAAGGGAAAGGAAAATTCTTTCCCACTCTACCTTTGTTACTTCAAAGATAATTTCTGCATTTCCCATTATTTATTCCCTCTTATCTTCTTCATTTTACGGACTACCTTCGTTTTCAGCTTTGCTTCCCATACGCCTTCCAATACGACGGTCGCAACCCGGTTTGCCGGAATATACGGAATTCTTGTACCGTCCCTGAGCAGATACTTTTCCCCGTCCTCCGCTTTACAGTACTCTGACTGGGCTTTAAGGGTTCTGTCCGCCAGATACCAGTACCATCTCTCATCATCCTTAATCCTCATCTGCCATCCAAGGAAATCATATCCCGGATGCGAAAACCGGTTCTTTAAAAGCCTTGCCTGCCCGTCATTAGCCACCGGCCGGCTGATCCGGTACTCCACAGAGCCGGTTTTTAAAGTACTGATCTCTCCTTTTGATCCGTCATACCTGTGGGACAATCCGTCGGATTTCAGGCCCCCGTTATAGACTACGGTATACTCCGCTCTGCCCTCTTTCCATAAAGCCTCCGCAACCATAAGGGAAATCCCCGTCACCGGAAGATAGGGTATACGGCCGCACTCTGGGAAACGCTTGATCGCAGGATGCTTTTCCTTATCGTACTTATCCTTTAGTACAAACGTCCCGTCCTCCAGATACCAGAACCATCGGTTGTCAATCCTGAACCTGAATCTCCAGCCGTCCGGCAGATAGCCCTTCCGGCTAAATTCATTTTTCCTGAAGCGTGACAGTCCGTCATTCGTTGCACGCTCTTTCGGCCAGAACTCCCATGAACCAGTCAGCAGTTCCTTAACTTCTCCCCTGGCTTTCTCATAAGTCCCGCCTCCGAGGTCCGGATGGATACCGCTGTTGCAGTACACCTTATACTGAAGCCTTCTCTTCCACCATTCATAGTCGTGAAGCGGCCGCTCACTCTGTTCCATGCGGCGTATCGCTGAGAGGAGGAAGTCCGACGCTTCCTGCCTTTTCTGCTCCATCAGCGGCCTTACCTTCGTATAATCGATATCCGGCAGCGGCACCGACAGAATATCACTTTCCGCATTGATCCTCCGCTCGCTCAGTCCAAACATCTCTAGCACATGGGTCACTTTATCCCCATGGCGGTATCCGGCATAAAACTGCTTTTCAAATAGAATGCTGAAGCAGCAGGCATGGAACGAATTCGTGAAGACACAATCTGCATATCTGATGTAGCCGAGCCATTCTTCAATACCCATATCGTACCGATATATCCGTTCGATACCTTCGTATTCCGAAAGGCGTCCATCCTTCAGCGGCCGGTCCGTAATCTCGACGATCTTAAGATCATGGGCTTTCGCATACTGGACAGCCTGTCCGATCGTGTCCTTTGCCTTTTCCATAACATAATACAAAAACAGATAGTGCTCCTCTTCTGGCTTTACTAAGATCTTATCATAAAATTCTTTTTCATGGAGAAGGACCGGGTCGATAACCATCGTTACTTCGTTATCTATATTTTCTTCAAGATAGTCCTTAAGACTTTCTTCGCGCACGGAAACCGCATCAATATCTTCTACATAATGGAGAAATGTCTTCTCGTCCTCCTCTGTCCTGCTGTGATATACACCGCGGCTCGCCGCATAGGAAATCTTCCACTTATTCTCCATCGCCTTGCTGGCAAGGAAAAAGCCCCGGTCAAAACCGATATTAGGTTCCTGCTTCCACAGAACATCCGTGCAGCAGATATAACAGTCAAATCCCGGATCCTTAATTTCCAGAAGGTCACTGTCGTAGCATTCCTCCGTCTTAATATAATTTGCTTCAATAAAGTTCTGAAATTTATCATAACGTCTCTCGCGTTCCTCGTATAAGTCTTTCCACGCTTCCCGCAGATGAGTGATCCTCTCCCACTCCTCCGGTTCCGTTATGCTTCTCCCCCGCGCCGCAAAGTCCGCACACATCTTTTCATAGTAATCATAAGGATGCCGCAGGTCGAAATTATTAAAATATATCGGCTTGTAGCTGATCACTGTACTGTCAATCCCGTTTTTCAGCAGAAACTGCTGAAAAGCGTAGTTATGCAGCGGACATGCAAAATTCAAACCCTTTGAATACATATTAATAGATATAATACCAATCTTCATCTTTCTCCTCCATCAAGCCATTCGGCCAAAGCTATTTCGAATATAGATTATTCTCCGGCAAATGCAATTCTTCTTTAATCTTAGTCGTAGATATCCCGTCCGTCCTGTCCAGATATACGACCTCGCATATGTCTCTTAGATTCTCAAATTTCTCATGTCCGACCCAGTCACTGCCCATCACAACAGTATCAACATGATAGTTCAGCACATCGTCTCTCTTCTGGTCCCAGTCGTCCTCCGGGATCACCAGATCCACATAACGTACCGCCTCAAGCATCTCTTTTCTCGTCTCATAATTATGATAGGCCTTTTTGCCCTTGATCTCATTAAACCGCTCTGTGGAGATAGCCACAATCAGATAATCGCCTAACGCCTTTGCCCTTTTCAGCAGACGGATATGCCCGTAATGAAGCAAATCGTACGTCCCATAAGTCAAAATCCTTTTCATCATCTGCCCCTTCCTTACTCCTCTATAAATTTCAGTATACGCTCCGTTGCATGGCCATCGCAGCAGCACATGAATCTATTCTTAAAGTCCGCTACTTCCTGCTTGTCAAATCTTTCATCGACATGCTTGATATAATCGATCATCTCGTCATTCGTCCTGCATAAGGGTCCCGGCGTGATCTCATCAAACTCATAGTAAAGGCCCCGCTCATCAATATATTCCTCAAGATCATAGACAAAAAACAGCATCGGCCGCTCAAACAGCGCATACTCGAATACCAGCGAGGAATAATCGGAGATACAGATATCGGCAACCGTCATCAGGTCGTTGATCGACATCCCCTTCCCTCTTGTCATATCATAGGCAAAATTATCCCGGTAAGGCTCCGGAATCTGCGGCACCTCTATGGCTGTCTGATGGTGCTTGAAGATCAGGATATACTCATCCCCAAACTCCTCATAGAACTTTTTGATATCCAGTTCGTCCGGCGAGATACGCTTCCTGCCCACTCCCCGGTAAGTCGGTGCGTACAAAATGACCTTCTTGCCCCTGGCAGCCGGAATCGTCTCATACAACGTCCTGTAACAGTTCCTGACATACTCCTCATCAAAAAATTCGTCTGTCCGGCTCACGCCGACGGGCTGTATGATCCCTTCCTCTCTGCTGATCCCCATAAACTCTTCAAATACCCAGGAAAGCTCCGGACTTGCAATAGTGACAATAGAATAATTGTTATATTCCGGATATTCCTCATGATCCTCCTGAGTCTTAAAATGCTTTTTTCCGCTGGTACTAAGGCCGATCTTTTTGAATACCCCGCAGCCGTGCCAAAGCTGGACGACCTTCGTCTCCTTGCGGATATCAAGATACCCGAACAGGCTGTCCGATTCATGGACAAACACCGCCTTGGCCGTTCCCATCTCCACCATCAGCTTTTCCGTATTCTTCCAGAACTCCGACACATCTACCTCACCTCTGTGAAGCTCCCGCAGGATGACCTTATATTCACCAGCCTCCCTAAGCTTATGGTAAATATATTTGCAGCTCTGGTTCAGGCCGCTTCTGGGCTGCATGAACAGGGCAACCTTTTCGATGTGGAAGTTCTTGAAATCATTGTAGATCATCGGGACGATCTTTTTAATATAGACGCTTTTCATCTCGCTTCGGTATCCCTTAACCTTCGACTTATCCATCCGATCAAGCTTTCTGAGCACTTCCCTTACCTCGCTGTCTTCCTTTGCCGCCGCACCTTTACGCATAAGTCTGGCCGCTTCCTCCGACGGCACCTTTTTTGCAAGCTCAGTCAGCATCTTCTGAAGCTGTACTACGACCTTATGGTCCGTGATCCTCTCCTGCTTTCTTTTTCTGGAGATATTATAAGTCTCTTTTATCCCTACTTCCTTTACATTATTAAGAATTGCCTGTACGCCCATCTTCCTCAACCTTCTTTCTGTCCGAAATGATTTTCCCTCTATCCAAACAACCGGTCGATCAGCCCGACCTTCCTGTTCCTGATAATACGCTCCTTAAACTTCTCCTCCCGCTCTGCCTTCTTCTCTGCCTTCGTCAGTGTATGGCAGTATTCGATATAGTCGGCATAGTGGTCGCAGACGTCTTCGATCTCCCCATACTCCTTCATCTTGCCGCCCTCCAGCCACATCGCCGTGTCGCAGAACTCCCGGACCTGGGGAAGAGAATGGGAGATAAAGATGATCGTCTTCCCCTCATCCTTAAGCTCATTCATCCGTCCCAGACACTTCTGGGCAAATCCCTTGTCACCTACAGACAGCGCCTCATCGATGATCAGTATGTCCGGATCCAGACAGAGATTGATGGAGAACCCAAGGCGTGACTTCATACCGCTTGAGTACTTCTTCACCGGCTGGTAAAGAAAGTCCCCGATCTCGGCAAATTCGATCACCCCGTCGGTAATCTCCTGGACCTTTTTCTTGGAAAGCCCTAAAAGCGCGCCCTTTAGCTCGATATTCTCAAGTCCGGTAAGCTCCTTGTTCAGCCCTGTATTAATGGCGACAAGCGCCTGCTCTCCGTTAACAAGGATCTCCCCCTCATCCGGGGAGGCAATCCCGGAAAGAACCAGGGCCATGGTAGATTTCCCGGAGCCGTTGGTTCCTAATATCCCGAGCACCTGCCCCTTCTTCACCTCGAAGGATATATCCTTTAAGGCGTAGAAATACTGGGTCTTCTGGTCTTTCCTCACTTCCTTGTCCTTCCGCTTTAGCTTATAGATTTTTGACACATTTTTAAACTGAATTGCTGTTTCTCTTTCCATCTGATTTCCTCTTTTTCGATAAACATTAATCTGCGGTACCTGCGGGCCGCTTCGCATTCTGGGCCCTCACGCCCTTAAAAGCCGTCCCAGGGCATCATATCATATCGATAAATCTTGTTTTGAACTTGTACATCATATAACTCCCGAAGAAAAACAGCGCAAGCGTGATTCCCCAGAACCATAACATAGACCATCTATAGGCTGCAAATCCCCGATGGTAGAAAAAGCAGTCTCTGTATCCCTGGACAAGATAATAGATCGGGTTGCACATAATGATCTTTGAGACCATGCCCTCCCCGATCTTTTCGATATTCCACAGGATTGGCGTTAAGTAGAGGAGCAGCCGCATACAGGCCAGGATCAGCTTCCGCGTATCCCTGGCCAGCATATTAAGTACAGACGTCGTCAGCGACAAGGATACTGCAAAGATGATCGTACACAGCAGATAATAGATCAGTCCCAGCCAGTGCACGTCAGGATAATATCCATATGCCGCAAAAATGAATACCATGATGACAAACAGGCAGAAATGGTCAAACAGTTTTTCAAGAACTACAGTCATCGGCAGGATACTGACCGGGAATTTCATCTTCGTGATGACATTCACCTTCCGGTAAACGGAATTACACCCGTCGGTAATACATGGGCTCACGAAAAACCAAACTACCATACCGCCAAGCATCCACACCAGATACGGGATTCCGCCAACATCCTTCCGGTTAAACACATATCCGAACACAAACCAGTACGTCAGTACATGGATCGCCGGATTCGCAAAATTCCAGAATACGCCAAGCTTGCTCTCCCGCATATCCGCAAGCAGCTCGTATTTTGAAATTGACATGATTCGATGAAAGTTCTGGTAATTCTCACTCAGAACATACTTTGCACTTGTAAACACTCCGTTTCCTCCTTGTCGCGGCACTATTTTCTAAGCCGGCTCGGTACTTCCCTCGTGCCGAATCCAAAGATCTGCTCCGTCTCCCTGTACTGTATCATAGCACGGAAGGTATAAAGATCCTCCGGCGTCGTGACCTTGATATTGCCTCTTGGCCCTTCCACTAAAGTCACCTTCTTCCCAAGCATTTTCATCATGGAGCAGGTATCCACCACGCCCTCATAGCCGGGATTATCCTTTCGCATCATGGCATGGGCCTCCAAGACGTCCCCGAGCCGGAAGCACTGGGGCGCCTGTGCCGTGTAAAAATCGGCTCTCGGCGGTATCTCATCGATGCTCTGCCCGTCCCGGCAGATTACCGGTGTCTCATAGAGGGGCGTGCATGTAACCGCCGTCCCGTTCTTTCTGACACATGCCAGATCCTCGTCGATCAGCTCCTTGGTGATGCACGGACGTACGCCGTCATGGATCAGTACTACCGCATCCGGCGTATTATGCTCCCTTGCCGCCTGAAGGGCATTGTAGATGGAATCCAGTCCGGTCGCGCCGCCTGGCACGATCCTTTCCACCTTTGAGATCATATGGCGCTGCACCAGCTTAGTAAGCTTCCGGATATAGTCCTCCTTGCAGGATACATAGATCTCGTCGATATCCGGATGCTCCTCAAAAATATCCAGCGTGTGGACAATGATCGGTTTCCCGTTCACTTCAATGAACTGCTTCGGAAGCCCGGAGCCCATCCGCGCCCCGACGCCCCCTGCAAAAATGATCGCAACATTTTTACTCATGCTTTTCTTCCTCTTCAATCTCTAAATACTCAAGCGTCCTCTTAAATCCTTCTTTCACGGAATACTTCGGGCTCCACCCGGTCTTTCTAAGCTTCCCGCTGCTCAATATTCCAAGTGTATAAGGCGCCGTGCCCTTCGTGCCCCCCTCCGGGATGTCAAACACAAGCTTAAGCCCCCGCTCCGGGTAGATATCCACCATGATCTCCGCCAGCTCACGGATCGACACCTTGCCGTCCTCGTTTCCGATGTTGTAGACCATATCCTCAGTGCCTAATAAGATCCGGTAAAGTCCTGCCACCGCATCTGCGATGTAGGTATAAGTCCTCACTGCGGTTCCCTCGCTCTTTAACACGATATCTTCCTTATAAAATACATTTTTCAGGAAATCCGCCTGCACCCGCCCGTCATAGATGGACATGCCCGGGCCGTAGGTGTGGGCAAGCCTGGCGATCTTCGTATTCAGCCCGTACTCCTCATGGTAGCACACGCACATAGTCTCCGCCGCCTTCTTCCCTTCAGAATAGCAGGAACGGGGATTGAGCTGGTCCACAAACCCATAGGTATCCTCATCGAAAAATTCCTGTCCTTCTTCAGGCTGGCCGTATACCTCCCTGGAGGAAATAAACAAATACCCCTCTGCCCCCTTCTCCTTCGCAAGCCGGAGTGTATTAAAGGTCCCCAGCGTGTTGGCGGCGATCGTCTCCACCGGCTGGTTCTGCATGATCAGCGGACTGGCCGGACTCGCCGCATGGATCACGTAGTGTACATCCCCGGGAAGCTCGATAGCCTCCGTCACATCGCGGATAACAATCTCCACATCCTTTCTCGCCCGGATCTTTCTAGGAAGCTTCGATGCATTCCTCAGCATGGCAAGCACCCGTATGCCATAATCGCGCTTATCGTTTAGCATAGTCAGGATGTTGAGCATATATATGCCGATCATACCGCTGGCGCCAGTGATCAGCACCGTCCGTCCTTTCAATTTCTCCCATGGGATATCCTCCCCTATGATCGTTTCCAGATCCTCTCGAAATACTCTGTTCATGATTCTCCTCCATCATTCTTATTCATTCATCAGATTGAACACAAAGTCCACGATATCCTTCGTCGCGTGCTTAACCGGCGTCACATATTTATCCGCAAAAGCTTTCAGTGCCTCCATATCATACGCTTCTGCTTCAATAGATGCCATAATCTCTTTTGCATCCCCAGATACCGGCCCCGGAACCTCATTTTCATAATCCAGCGCCAACCCCCGCCCGTCAGTATAAAGCTCCATGTCAAAATTATAAAAATAAAGGGGTATCCCGCGCACTGCCGCCTCATAGACGATACAGGAATAGTCGCTGATTACATAGTCCGCTGCAAACAGCATCTCAAAGCTGGAAAAGCCGTCCGCACAAAAAGCCGGTCCCTCCACCGCCGTCTTCGACAGCGGATGAAGCTTCACGACAAAATGATATCTCTCACTGTCCACTGCACTGGTGAGCGCTTTAAGCGCCCCGGCAAACTTCTCTTCCTCCTTGCGGAAGGTCGGGCAGTAAAGAATCACCGGCTTCTCCCGAAGCTTCGGATAAGCCTGATAGATCCTGTCTTTCACCTTCTTCGCGTACTTTTCGCTGTGGAGAAGGTCAAGCCTTGGCAGCGGCATAGTCAGAATCTTTTCTGTATCGCAGTTAAACCCCTTCGCCAGATGATCCTTGTAGCTTTCCGCACTTGCGAAGATATAGTCATAATTCCTGTGCATCTTCATGGCACAGGCAAGCTCGCTCCTGCTCCCTTCCTTCGTATCCAGAGCCGTGTAGCCGAACTTCTTCATGGTTCCCATAGAATGCCACATCTGGATGACCTTAAGCTCCTTTTTGTGGTTCAAAATGCTGACCGCCATACAGTAAGTATCCAGTATGGCTACCTTCGAGGTAGCGATGTGGTACATCTGGGTAAACATATGGAAGCCGTACCTTATCTTGTCCTCAAGGACAGAATTCACCCCGCCGTCTAAAGTATGGCACAAAAACACCACTTTCACACCTTTATCCCGGATATTTATTCCCTTTTTGACCATGCGGAACTCATCAGAAGGCGTGTTGCTCTGTCGGCTCAGCATCGTAACCTTCCTTTGTACAGGCAGAAGCTTAAACACCCCGTACACCATATTCAGTAAAAAAATCCCTGCCTTTATCACTGCAAGTTTAATTTTTGTCATCATTCTTCTCATCCCACTTTACGAATTTATACGGGCAATGCTTATTCTTCCCGTCAAATGCCTCCGTACTGTCCTTTTTCAGCAGAACGATCACTGTCTGGAAGATGATCTGAATATCCTTGAGGATACTGAACTGCTCAATATACATCATATCCATGACAAGCTTGTCCTTCGGCGTTGTATTATATTTCCCGGTGATCTGCGCATAGCCTGTAAGCCCTGCCTTCACCCTGAGCCGGTACTTGAACTCCGGCAGCTCCTCAGTGTATTCCTCCACATTCTTAAGCATCTCCGGACGCGGTCCTACAAAGGTCATATCCCCCTTCAGCACATTGAAAAGCTGAGGCAGCTCATCAATCCTTGTCCTCCTTAAGAACTTCCCCGTCTTCGTGATCCGGTCATCATCCTTGGTCACGGAATGGTTGTCATTGTTAGGCTTCATGGTCCGAAGCTTGTATACCTCAAACTGCTTGCCGTGGATCGTGGCCCGCTTCTGTTTAAACAACACTGGCCCGCCGTCTTCAAGCTTTATAGCTGCCATCGCGCACAGCCAGAAAGGCGCAGAAAAGATACCAAGCACCAGGGAAAAGGTGATGTCCATAAGGCGCTTGATAATGCGCTGTTCCATCGTCAGCGACTTCACGTTGCGGTTGAACAGATAGACATCATCCAGAACATACTGCTTAGCGCCCAGCTCCATGATATCTTCAATTTCCGGATTAAAATACACATTGACCTTATACCGGTAGCACCAGCGCATAATGTCCGTGCGCGCCTCCACCGGGACATCGTAGACGAATACCGTCTGCGCCGCTTTGATCTGTTTTTTGATCCGGCTGCTGCGGTAATCGAGCACCGAAGAGACCTGATACTGCTTCTTAAACCGCTGCATAGCGAACACGATCTCATCCAGGCTTTTCTGGGAAGAAGTGATAACACAGCACTTCTCCGGCTCATGGATGAGAAAGAACAGCCAGTTGCCAAAATAGGCAAAAAAGATAATAATGCCGATCTGTACAAGAAAAGCAATACCGAGAAGTCCCAGGCTTAAAAAACGGAAGCCATAGATATTCGGCTGATTAGTCCTCATGATCATCACCTGCATATAGGTGATGATATCCGTACATGCCACTGCCAGCGCCAGGGAATAGATGATCGGTTTGCTCTTTCTTCTGCCCACATCATACCTTCCATAAACCGACAGAAATAAAAGCCCCACGACAACAAATGTGGATACTGTGATACCCAGCATTCGCGACAGCCTGGTAAGGCCGATGCTATCCTTTCCCATAATATGCAGGAAAGCGTACATTAACAGTATATAGAACACAAATTTTATCGACAGCCACATGGTTGTCTCAAACTTATACAGATGCTTTTTCATAGCGCCTCCGAACATACTTATAGTTATAACTTACAACATTATAAACGAATATCCCTCTTATTTCAAGCAATAAGAGGGATACTGTCGATTTTCTGTCTGTTTTGCTGTATCATGTTCTTACGGAATGCGCAACCAATGCGCATTCCTAACCCGTGAACAGTAACTATTTTGCCGCCGATATTTCTGCAAAACCCTGCATTTATTTTCTTTTACCGCATACTCCTGACTCTGTATAGGCACCTTTAGTGGCGCCGTATATAGCCCTTGCCGTGTAATAATAGGTTTTGCCTTTCTCTGCTGTTTTATCCGTATAAGTTGAACCGCTGCTCTTTACCGACGCAATTTTTTTATACTTGCCGCCCTTCACCTTGCGGAGTACATCGTAAGATGCCGCGCCTTTGACCTTTTTCCACTTTACTTTAATTCCGGTTTTTGTGCCCGCTGCTGACACCATGACCGGGTTTTTGAGCCTGCGGACAGTAAGCCCTGTCTTGTCGCAGCCGCTTGTTTTGCCGTCCTTATACGCTTTTACCGTATACGTGCAGGTCTGCCCTGGGGACGCTGCTTTATCCGTATATTTCACCGTAGCCCCGGATGTGATCTTCTTGATCTTTTTATAGCCTGCGCCCGATGTCTTCCGGTAGACATAGTACCCATCTGCACCGGATACCTTTTTCCACTTTATGGTAATGCCGGATTTGCTGTTGACTGCTGATACAAGCTTTGGCTTAGACACTTCTGAGGCTGCCCCGCTGACAGAGATCCCCACTGCATCCATCCGCTTCCCGGAGCTGGAAAATGCATAGATATCGCAAGTTCCCGCCTTTACGCCGGTGATCTTCCCTGTGCTGCTGACTGTAGCCACCGCCGGGTTGCTGGTTTCGTAATAGACCTTCTCCCTGCTTCCTGCTCCCGTCACGCTGAGCTGCTTTGTATCGCCTGCCTTCACCGTGCCGTCTGTGTTCATCTTGATAAATCTGGAAGGTATATACCCGGTCTTCCCGCCGTAACTTACCTTGAACCAGTAGGGATATTTTTCCTGGTTGGCGACAGACACGCTCATATCTGTATATTCCGCCCCTGAGACAGTAACTTTCTTCCCTTCCGGAACCGTCATAACCGAAGAGCTTCCTGTCGACGGGGCGCTTCGCATCACGGCGGAAGACGTCGTTTTTCCTGTCTTTACAGATTTACTAATCGTAACCTTGGCTGACTGTGACGGCATATTCTGATATACCGGGATATAAAATACAAAAGCATCATTTAAAATTCCCATCTTGCTGTAGGAATTACAGGTTGACTTTGCTTCGGATGCCGCTGCCGTCAGGTTCTGCATATACTGGTGCTGATAGTAAGGTGACGATATGGTATTGAACCGCTGGAAATACACCGTATTCTGCCCTCTGGAAATATAGGATTTCGCGATGTACTCCGCACCTCCGTCAATGGCCAGCACCGGAGACGTCCATGGTCTTTTATAGGTCTTTGACTTATTCGTACCTCCCTTTGCAAATACAAGGCCATTGGCGATCGCCGAACCGGTAGTGGAATAGGCGCCGATATTATAATAATTATAGTAGCCTCTGTAGGACTTTCCGCCGTAAGAGTAATTACCGCTTATACTTCCGTTGGAGAGCTTCGCGCCGGTCTCCTGACGGATCTTGGCTGCAAGAAACAGAGGGCTTACCTTGTTCTTAGCTCCCGCCGCAAAGATTGCCTGCTCATAGGTCAGATCAAGCGTAGTCTTCTTACCATCCGTCTTCGTATAGGTGATCTTCTTATCCCCGTAAAGTTCTGTTCCGTTAAGGACATTACGGACGCCTTCTGCCGTATGATAGCCGGAGTCATAATTGAGCGCCTCAAACATATAGATATAATCGTCGGTCAGAAAATTCCTCGGATCCGTATAGTACGCCACTGCAGGTTTGCTGGCAGAAACCCACGTAGAGCCGTCCTTGGGAATATATGAGCCCTTGGAAGCATTATAATCTGTCTTCGCTTTGCTGAGCAGAAGGCCGTCAGCAGTCTTCGGAAGAAGACTCCGGTTCGTCCCCGTAGAAGATCCAGACACACTTTCTGCCGTCACGATATCGTTCCAGTTAAGGTTCTGTTCTACTGCCACAAAGATCCAGTTGGGATGCTTGGCATGAAGCTGCTTAAGATAGGTCTGGTAGGACGCCGGGAACTTAGCAAGCTCAGAGCTGTAGCTTCCCACTGTCTGAGCTCTCATCTGCCTGAGCCACACACTGTATTCCTCAAGAATTGACTGTGTCCGCTCGTCCGGCTTCTCCTCATCGGAAGCAGACGCATCCTCCGCCGTCTCTTCCTTTGCCGGCGCTCCGCTGTCTCCCGGCATTTCCCCGTCCGTCTGATCTTCGCCGTCTCCAGCCGCTTCCTTCTTATCCGCAGCGTTCTGGAGGCCGCCGTCTGCCGCAGCTTCCCCGGCAGTCTCTGCGTCTGCCCATCCTGCGTCTGCCGGCTGGTCCTGCACGGACGTTTGATCCTTTTCGTCCGGCAATTCCCCGTTACTTCCGTTACTTTCCTCCCGGCGGTTTTCTGCCTGTCCGTCCCGGGCCGTAACCTGCCGGTCATTCCCGTCCTGTATATCACTGGCGCTGACTGTCAGCGTACTGATCATACTTCCCATCAAAACCGCCGCCAGAACCTTCTTAACCTTCTGTAATATCATGATTCATCTCCCCTGTACTGTTCTGTTTTTATCTGTCAAATAGCTTTTCCGGATAAATCCCCTGATCGACAAGGTTTCCGATCGCTTTTACGACTGCTTCCTTATCTTCCCGGTAGGTAACCCCGAACCACCTATCCGGGGAAGGAAGCACCTTTACCTCTGCCTGTTTGTTCTGAACCATACCGCCGATGATCTGCGGCAGGAGATATTCTTTCTTCAGCTCCTGCTCATCGAGACCGGAAAGGAACTCGTAAAAACCACCTTCCAGCTTAGAAAGAAATTCCGCCGGAAGTCCCCACATATTCATCGATACCGTGGAGTTAAGCGGCAGCTCTATTCTTTTATTGCCGCGCTGCGCTGCCGCTATCTTGCCGCTCTGTACGATGTCATAGGTCTCTTCTATATCCGTAAGCATATCATGCTCATCCACGCTGCAGATTCCTCTGGTCACAGCTCCGTTGCTGCTCAGTGTATTTTTCAGCACAAAGCCTGCCATACAGATATGAAGCGATCCGGAATTGACATCCTCTGCCTGATTATCCTGCTCCCTTGAAAGATACTCATAGATTACCCTGTACGCTTCCTTCCCGTAATAATCATCAGCATTGATCACGAGAAAAGGATCCTTAACAATTCCCTTACAGCAGAGGATAGCCTGTCCGGTTCCCCAGGGCTTCACCCTGTCCAGCCATCTCCCCTTAAAGGTCTTTGGGATATCGTCCAGCTCCTGATAAGCATAGGAAACATCCACGATCCTTTCGATGCGGTTTCCGATAATCTCCTTGAAATCCTTCTCAAGATCCCTCCGGATGACAAATACCACCTTGTTGAACCCGGCCTTAAGCGCATCATAGATCGAATAATCCATGATAATCTCCCCGCCTGGCCCTACCGGCGCCAACTGCTTGATCCCTCCGCCGAACCTGCTTCCGATTCCCGCTGCCATAATGACTAATGCTGCATTTTTCATCTCTTAAACCCTCCGCAATGTCAGCATGATCCGGATTCCCTGCAACAAAATGTCCTGCCAGGCGGGTACATACTTGTCCCAAAAGGCATACCAGATGTCTGACATCATTCTACTTTATCTTGAATTTTTTGTCTACATGATTATTTTTCCAGAACTTATTCTCCAAGCGTCAGCTTTATCTTTCTCTTAATCTTCTCCACAGAGCTTTCGTCAGGGACGGACACATAAAGAGGCCCTCCCTGGTAGGAATAGCAATACTGCCTTTGGCTGCCGTCCCCCTCCGCGGCAACCGACTCGATATCCCAGCCCTTCATCTGACTGATCTGCATCCGGATCAGCGACTTGATCTGGGCTTCCGACAGGTTCGTATCCGCATTGCCCGCCACGCTGCCGATCATCTCATTGGCATGGAAGATGATCATCGGAGATACTGCCTTCTTGATCAGCGCCGACAAAAGTGCCTGCTGATTTTTTCCCCGCTGGTTGTCCCCGTCTGCCAGCGCCTTTCTTTCCCTCACAAATGCCAGCGCCTGCTTTCCATCAAAATGGTTCATACCCTCTTTCACGTCCACGATCTCACCGGCAGCCTTGCTGGTCGTAAATGCAAGCTCAGATTCCACATCAACACCGCCCATAACATCTACGATTTCCTCAACAGACGTAAAATTCACGCGGATGTAAAACGGTATCTTTGTCCCATAAAGCTCCTCAAGCGTCGCCATAGACGTATCCACGCCGTAATTTCCCGCATGAGTGAGCTTGTCCCGCTCATCTCCGGACACCCCCGGTATTCTCACGTAGTAATCTCTCGGTGTTGTCGTCAGCAGGATCTTATGGGTCCCCGGATTGACCGTCGCGATCAGATTCACATCGCTTCTGCTCTCCTGGTCGATATCCCCGTATACATCTATGCCGCTGATATAGACATTGAAGGGCCTGCTTGTCACCGGAAGCGTATGCTGATCACTGTATCCGCCGCGCTCATCCCCGATTGCTATCTGATCTAATGCGCCATTCACCTTAAACCCGTAAAAGCCTACGAACGCCAGCAGAACACTGAGAAAAAGAGACAGTAATTTCCCAGAGCTACGTCTCTTCCTACTCTTTGCCGCCCGCTTCTGAAGACGCTTCACAAACAGGAGCAGGAAGATAAGCAGGATACACGCCCCGATCATATATGCCCTTGGCAAAATACCCAGAACTGCCATGGAAGTGAGGAAAAACAGGGTCGTCACCGCCTGCACAAACCACAATAGGCGATCAAGAACCCCGGGCTTTCCCCGATTTACTTTCTGCTTCTTTTTTCTTCTTTTCCTTCTCCCCCTCTCCGGGCCTCTCTCTTCATACTGATGTGATTTGATATACTTTAACTGATCACGATACTCCATAGTATACTCCCGTCTTCAAATTATCAGAATAGCAAAGAATGGCCCATGTTTGCACACAAGCCATCTCCTTGTCTTTTACCCTATTCACCGAGTCCGCTCTCAACTGCCTCTACCATAGCCTTAAGGGCGCCTTCCTCATCCTCGCCCTCACAGACAAGTGTGATCTGGTCTCCCTTTTTGATGCATGCTCCCAGCACGCTGAGAACACTCTTTGCATTCGCTGTCATATCGTCATATTCAAATGATACTCTACTCACAAATTGATTCGCAATATTGCAGAATATTCCTGCCGGTCTCAGATGAAGTCCGGTCGGATTGTAAATTGTAACTTTTTTTCTGACCATATCTTTCTTCTCTCCGTCTCACTCTTTCATACTTAAAATAACTCTCACCTTCACATTTTTCTCTAGGAAACAGTCGTCCGGAAGCTTTACGGATACAGGCACATCATAGGTTCCGTCAGCCGTATAATTCTGAAGGTCAATGCTGATCGCCTGCTCAAGGGAAAGGCTGTCAAGCGCCTCTTTCGGCCCGCGCACCTGAAGCTCCAGCACATCCGCTGTTGCATAACTCATCGTAAGCTCCTCCGACAGGTTATTAATCATAATGGAACCCACGGTAATGTCATAGGATTTTGTCCCGTCTTTTTCCACAGAGATCGTTACTACCACCGACCCGGCGTTCTCATCTGCCAGACGGATATTATCCGGCAGATATTCTGACACGTCGATGACTTTTTCCGTCTTCTCCCTGATGTCCGATACATCCAGGGCCGATGCGGGCACGCGCAGCGAAGATATATTGCTCATCTCCTCCCGCTCCCCGGAGATCTGTATCGTCTGGGGCTCGTAGGTGATCCCCGTAAATTCGTATCCTCTTGCCGCCTCTATTCTGGAAGTATCAAACTCCAGAGGAATACTCTTCGTGTTCAGAATCTGCACGCTGACTCCCACGCCCTCCGTTCCCAGATTGTTGGAAAGCAGATTCTGGTCAATGATGTTATTATTGGAATCGTACAGTACAAGCTCTGAATCAAGGATCGCATCCTTAGAAAGACCTGACACGCTCACCGAAGCCTCCACCCTGCTGATCTCAGCAATAACAGACTTCGGCCCGCGGATCGACACCTTCTCAGGCATGGCCTGGATATCTCCCAGCACAAATCCGTCCCGCACTGTCCCTGTTGTCGTCGGAACGATCGGAAAACGCTTCGTCTCCTCATCCTCCAGCTTGATCTGAAGATTCCTGGGATTCGCCTGTGCATTATCATACCGTTCCTCAAAACCATTAATCGTGATATCAATAGGAATCTGCGTATCCAGAGTCAGCTCCTTGATATCTGCAACTGCTATGATATCCCTCTCCTTGATCTTGCTGAGCGTCTTTCTCTTGGCTGTAACCGTCACATCCACTGCCTGCGTATTATCCACAATCTGATAGGTCTGCGGCTGCTGCGCCTTCGCCAGAACCTCTTCGTTGATCACAGATACCGGAATATCCGAAAATGTCTTATGTGTTACCGGGTCGTCGATATTAACCACCATTATCCACAGCATAAAAGCTACCAAAAAGGCTAATATCTTAAGACCAATATTATTCATCAGTCTTTTTTCCATTCTTCAGCCTTCCTTTCCAAAATGCTGCCAGTTTTTTTGGTTCCGTCTTCCTGCTGCGTATGCCCTGAAGGTGGCTTCTGAGTTCATCCCGTGTAATATCACGATCTAAAAATCCACCGTTAGCCGCAGACACGGCTCCTGTTTCCTCAGACACAACAATGATCAGCGCGTCACATACCTCGCTCATTCCGACCGCCGCCCTGTGCCTGGTCCCCAGCTCCTTGCTGAGTCCCATATTGTCTGACAGCGGAAGATAACAGGTCGCCGAAACGATCCTGTCGCCCCGGATGATGATCGCGCCGTCATGCAGCGGAGTATTATGCTCAAATATATTGATCAGCACCTGCATGGATACCAGACAGTCCATATAGATTCCTGTGCTCTCATACTCCGTCAAATGGATCGCCCGTTCTACGACGATCAAAGCACCCGTCTTCACGCGGCCCATGCTGAAGCAGGCATCGATAATGCCCTCCATCGTCTCTTCGCTGAATTTCTCACGCTCCCGGTATGCCTCAAACGGAACGACGGAAGAAAAAAACTGCTTCTCACCCAGCTTTTCAAGAGCCCTTCTAAGCTCCGGCTGGAACACTACGACCGCCGCCGTCGCCATAACAGCAACCGCATTCTTTGCCACATACAATATCGTATTCATCTGAAAAATCATGGCAAGCAGAATGAAACCTGCGAGTACCAATATTCCTTTCAGAAGCATCCACGCCTTTGTATTCTTGATCCATATGATCACCTGATAAATCAGAAAGGTCAGGATCAAGACCTCCACAACATCTGTCAGATGTATCTCGGGAAAATAGACACCTGACACATATTTTTCCAATATCTGTGAAATCCTCTGTTCCATTCTCTCACCTCCTTTTCAATGAAATAAATATGTAAAAACTAATGAAGCTTTGCATTCCCTCTGCCATGCTCTGTGCCGCTTCTTACCGCCGGCCGCGCACCGCCTCTGTCAGCAGGTCCCGCGCTTTCACGTCTTCTGTTCCTTACCGACTCCGTATCCATGATCTCTGTCTCGCGCCGCCCGCTGATTCTCTTCACCGTCTTCTCCGGCTTCGCAACAGACAGCTTCGGAATTGCCTTTACATAATAATAATATTCATCATCTTCATACTGGAGACTCTCACTCTTCGTATAATCAACCGCAAAAAACATCAGCTCAAGCACAAGTCCGATGACTACCGCCGCTACGCTCCCCGCCACCAAGGATGTATAAGACGTATGGACACCCAGCACGATATCCCCTACGATATTAACAACTGCATTAACCGTCACTCCCGCCAGCGCGGCCACCTTCCATGCATGGTTCACCGACTGCCTTCTGATCGTATAAACAACCAGAAACGCGATCAGGAATGCGGCAATGATAATCCACATTTCTTTGTCCTGGAATACCTGCTTCAAATATTCTGAGCTCTGGCTCATGATCCCGGAAAGCCCTTTTCCAGTAAGCCCCGGCGCCGCCTTCTTCACATACTCCATCATAAAATAAACTATAGTCCCGCACACGACCGCCACCATGCAGACCGGCGTCGAAACCAGCGCATAAGCAAGCGGCACCGCAAACGGAATCTGAAAAACAAAAGCCGCCGGCATAAGCAGGACCACCACAGCCATCTTCGGCGTCAGCCGGAAATAAAAGATATACATGATAAGAAATACGACTGCCGTAACCGCAAGGGCGGCTATGGATACCGCATACATATGTGCCAGAATAAGGGCAGTTGCCGCGACCGCCGTCATAACTGTCGGGAAAAAAGTACAGATCACAGCCAAGGCAAGCGTCACCACAGGCGAGGCCGCCGCCTTCATAAAGCCGACATTATTATTGATCAGGTAAAATACCAGCAGAGCTAGGGCGAACTGCACTCCTTTATCGAAAACAATCGAATGCTTTGCATAGATCTCCTGAAATTTCCCTTTCATTACAAATATTCCGTCCATTTACTTTTTCTCCCTTTCATACCACTTAAGAAGTCTCGTCAGATCATGATTGTATTTTTTCACCCTCATCCTCGCCTCTTTATGCTTCTGGTTAAATATATGGCTGGAAATAACAGCGTAGATCACGACCACGCCGAAATATCCCACCACAAAGATCATCAGCATCATCAGCATCAGGCTGTTGGACATGCTGTCCATCAATGCGTCAAAGCCGGCAAGCACAAGCAGCACTGCCAGACACATATAGCCGATCGTCACCCAGATAAAAGAGCTGAAAACATGCATGCCTGCATAATCCTTCCGGTAATATTCACTTATCTTAAAATCTTCCTTGCCCTGCGTATGTTCATACAGTGCAAGCTTAGTCATCAGCTTAACCTTGCGTTCGTCTAACATCGTCCACCTCTAATTTATATTTCTGTGCTCCATCCATCCGAAATCCGGACACACAAAACAGAGTGCCAGTACATTATTTTCAGTATAACAAATATCAGTATCCTTGTCCAATACTAATCGCCAAATAGTAGACTTTTTCTGCTCCTGCCCGTCTAAGTGTCCTCGCCGCCTCATCCATCGTGCTTCCGGTAGTGTAGATATCATCGATCAGCAATACCCGTTTTCCCGCCAACCTTTTCCGCTCCTGCCTCCCCACCAAAAAAGCGCCACCGATATTTCTTTTGCGCTCTTCAGGGGCCAGGCTTTTCTGCGGAGCTGTCCCCCGCACCCGCTTAAGAATCCCGTCATCTACAGTAATCCCGCTAAGCCTTCCAAGCTCTCCGGCAACAATGGCCGCCTGATTATAGCCTCTCTTCCGCTGCTTTGACAGATGCAGCGGGACCGGCAGGATAAGCGTTGGATCCCATCTGCGAAGCGTCCTCCCATAGCGCCTGGCCATCTCCTCAGCATAATATCTGCCAAACGCACGCTGATTGTGGAATTTGAACTGGTAGATTGACCGGTTCACCGGCTCTCTATGGAGCCACAGCGCAGCTCCCTGTTCAAAATAATGATCCGTGTGCACACAGTCGTAACAGTATTCCTGCTCCCCGCTGCGGATTGGCTTACCGCATTTCATGCATCTTGGCTCCTCTGCCGCAAGAAGCTCTAGTTTCTCCAGACAGCCGTCACAGATTCCCTGGCGGGAAACCCTTCCGCAAAAGGGGCAGATCTCCGGCCAGAACAATTTTAACAGAAAATTACTCTTCAATTCATCTCACAGATTCGTTCCGCAAGGCTTGTATTTCTTGCCTGCTCATCCGCATTCCGTATCATATCCTGGAACACGGCGTCACTCCCCACAAGTGTCACACACCGCTTTGCCCTAGTCACGGCAGTATAAAGAAGATTCCGGTTATAGAGCTGCCTTGGCCCCCTAAGCAGCGGAATCACAACTGCCGGGTACTCACTTCCTTGAGCCTTATGTATCGTTATGGCATAGGCAAGCTCCAGCTCCTCTAAAAGACTATAGGGATATTTGACCAGTCTCTTCTCATCATACTCCACCGTCACCGTCTCTTCGTAAGTATTGATGCTTTTGATGATCCCCATATCCCCGTTAAAAATGCCCAGCCCCTTATCGACCGTCATCCCATAACGCGTCTTGATCTCCCATTCAAGCTGATAATTATTCTTAATCTGCATGACCTTATCGCCCTCACGGAAGAGGCGTTCTCCGGCTTCCTTCTCCTGCTTGTTCTTATCCGGCGGATTCAGGTATTCCTGAAGTATACGGTTCAGGCGTTCCACCCCAAGGAGCCCTTTGCGCATCGGCGTCAGCACCTGAATATCACAGCTTTCTGCTTCCACATATTTAGGAAGCTTCTTCTGGATCAATGTGAGCAGCACACTGATGATCACATCTGGCTCATGCCGCTTCAAAAAGAAGAAATCCTGGCTCCTATTGTCGAGTACAACCTCCTCACCCCGGTTTATTCTATGGGCATTCACTACGATATCGCTCTCTCCCGCCTGGCGGAATATCTTCGTCAGCATGACAACCGGGAAACAGCCGGAACGGATAAGATCTTTCAACACACTACCCGGACCTACGCTCGGAAGCTGGTTCACATCTCCTACCAGAACAAGCCGCATCCCCGGAACGGCCGCACTCAGCAGCGCATGCATCAGCGGAAGGTCAACCATCGACATCTCATCGATAATGATGGCATCTGCCTCCAGTGGATTCTCCGCGTTGCGCTGAAATCCGGTATTCCCTTCCTCCTCCGGGTTGCCGTTCACCTCTAACAATCTATGTATCGTCTGGGCCTCATAGCCGGTAGCCTCCGTCATCCGCTTTGCCGCCCTTCCGGTAGGCGCCGCCAGCAGAATATCCATCCCTTCTCCTTCAAAAAAATGGATCATGGCATTGATCGTCGTCGTCTTTCCGGTACCTGGACCTCCGGTCACAATGGTAATGCCGTTACCTGCCGCCTCCATCACTGCCGCCTGCTGGTGGGAATCAAGCGCAAGCCCTGTCCGCTCCTCGATGGCGCAGAGGCGTTCTTTGGCCCTGTCCTTCAAGATATCCTCGTGTATATTCAGGTCATGAAGCATCTTCGCCGTATTTAGCTCCAGATAATAATAACGTGAAGCATAGATCCTAAGCCCTGCCCCTTCCCCGCCGGCCTGCGCCACTCCCTCATCCAAAGCAGCCTCCCGCTTTAATACGATCTTTTTTTCCATGGCAAGATCCTGCAGATACTTTTCTATATCCTTGATCTCCACGCCAAGAAGCAGACTGGCCCGGTACAGCAAGACATCCTGATTCATGTATACATGCCCCTCCCCCACGCTCTGGAGAAGCGTATAGAAAATACCGCTGCGAATGCGGTAATCTGAATCCGTATGGATCCCGACCTTCGCCGCAAGCTCATCAGCGGTCTTAAACCCAATTCCCGACACATGATCTGCAAGCTGGTAAGGATTTTCCTCGATCACACGGTATACGCTCTGACCGTAATGCTGGTAGATCCGGACTGCCAGCGTAATGGAAATGCCAAATTTCTGCAAGTAAAGCATAGCCTGCCTCATATCCTTCTTTTCTTCCACCTGGAGGGAAATCTCCCTGGCCTTGCGCTCACTGATCCCTTTGATCTCTGCCAGCCGTTCCGGCTCTTCTTCGATTATGCGGAACGTATCCTCCCTGAACTTCTTCACGATCTTCCCCGCAAGGGACGCACCGACTCCCTTCACTGCGCCGGAACCAAGATACCGCTCGATAGACACCAGGTCCTCCGGCTCACACATCCTCGCAGACGCAATCTGAAGCTGGGTCCCGTAAAGTCTGTGGGTCGTATATTCACCGGTCAGCTCCAGAAGCCCTCCTTCTTCTATATAATGAAGCTTCCCTACACAAGTAAGGTCACCTTCATCAATATTCAAATGAAATACCGTATACCCATTCTCCTCATTGCGGTATACAATATGCTCCACATATCCTTTTATTGTTTCCATTGTACCTTTTATCTTACTCCTTGTACAAACTTGTAAGCTCTACAAACTGCCCGGTACCGACAGCAACTACCTGTGTCGGATCGTCCGCAGTCATGGTATTGATCCCCGTCCGCTCCTCGATCATCTCCTCCAGCCCCCTGAGCAGGGCGCCGCCTCCGGTCAGCATGATCCCGCGGTCTAAAATATCCGCAGAGAGCTCCGGCGGTGTCCTCTCCAGCACACTGATCACCGCCTCCACGATCTGGCCCGCCGTCTCCCTGAGCGCTTCCTCTGTCTCAGCAGACGTCACCATCACCGTCTTCGGGAGCCCTGTCAGCAGATTCCTTCCCCGTACCTCCATGGCATCATTTTCCATCATCTGATAAGTGGTCCCGATCTGGATCTTTATATCCTCCGCCGTACGGTCACCGATCAGGAGGTTATGCTTCTTGCGCATAAAACGGACGATCGCTTCATCAAAATCATCTCCTGCCACCTTGAGGGAGGTATTCACCACCGTCCCCCCAAGAGAGATTACCGCCACATCCGTAGTCCCACCGCCGATATCCACGATCATATTTCCACAGGGCTTGGATATATCAATGCCTGCTCCAATCGCAGCCGCTACCGGCTCTTCGATAAGATTCACATCCCTTGCCCCGGCTGCAAAAGTAGCCTCCTCGACTGCTTTTTTCTCTACCTCCGTCACACCACTGGGCACACAGATGCTGATACAAGGCTTCCTGAATGTCCGACGCCCCATCGCCTTCTGCACAAAATACTTAATCATCTTCTCTGTCACCGTATAATCGGATATTACGCCTTTCCTCAGGGGACGGATTGCAATCACGTTGCCCGGCGTACGCCCGAGCATCAGCCTTGCCTCCTCGCCAATGGCCTTGATCGTATTCGTATCACGGTCAAATGCCACTACAGAGGGTTCCTTCAGTATCACGCCCTTGCCTTTAATATACACAAGAACGCTGGCTGTTCCCAAATCTATTCCAATATCTACTGACATTCCAAATCCCCTTTCAACTTACTTGCTCTCACGTCCAGACGGATATACCCTTTGGGTATTATATCCCGTATTTTATTAGATGAAAACCCCTATTTTCTTAATTCTTTGTGAAGCATCTCACGAAGTAAACAATAGCCTGCGGATATATCTCCCGGTATAGGAAAGCGGATTTTCAGCTATCTCCTCCGGCGTTCCCTGTGCGATGACCGTTCCGCCTTTGTCTCCGCCTTCTGGTCCCATGTCGATAATATAATCTGCCGTCTTGATCACGTCCAGATTATGCTCGATTACGATGACCGTATTGCCGTCCGCCGAAAGTCTCCTTAAAATCTCCGTCAGCTTATGCACATCCGCAAAATGAAGGCCCGTGGTCGGCTCGTCCAAAATGTAGATCGTCTTTCCGGTACTTCGCTTACTCAGCTCCGACGCCAGCTTGATCCGCTGAGCCTCGCCGCCGGAAAGCTGCGTAGACGGCTGTCCCAGCCGGATATAGGAAAGCCCCACGTCATAAAGCGTCTCCATCTTCCTGCGGATGCTGGGTACATTTTCAAAGAAATGCATCGCTTCCTCTACCGTCATATTAAGAACATCGTAAATATTCTTTCCTTTGTACTTTACCTCCAGCGTCTCCCGGTTATACCGTTTCCCATGGCACACCTCACAGGGAACATACACGTCCGGCAGGAAGTGCATCTCAATCTTTAAAATCCCGTCCCCGGCACATGCCTCACAGCGTCCGCCTTTCACATTAAAGCTGAATCTTCCTTTTTTATATCCTCTCGCTTTGGCATCCGCTGTCGCCGCAAACAGATCTCTGATCAGGTCGAACACTCCCGTATAGGTGGCGGGATTCGAGCGGGGCGTCCTGCCGATCGGCGACTGGTCAATGGCGATGACCTTGTCAAGCTGCTCTATCCCCTCAATGTCCTTATGCTTTCCGGGAATCGTCCTCGCCCGGTTGAGATCCCTTGCCAAATGCTTGTATAAGATCTCATTGACCAAAGAACTTTTTCCCGATCCGGACACTCCGGTAATGCAGGTCATGATCCCGAGCGGAAAATCAACGTCGATATTTTTCAGATTATTCTCCTTTGCACCGAGAACCCTGATCCACCCGGAAGGTTCCGTTCTCTTTTCCGGCACCGGAATACTTTCCCTTCCACTTAAGTATGCACCGGTTATGGATTTCTTATTCTTAATGATATCCCTGGCTGTCCCGACTGCGACAATTTCTCCTCCGTGCTCTCCGGCTCCCGGGCCCACATCCACGATATAATCCGCTTCCCGCATCGTATCCTCATCATGCTCCACTACGATCACGGAGTTGCCCAGATCCCGCAGGTGCTTTAATGTATTCAGAAGCTTATCGTTATCACGCTGGTGAAGGCCGATACTGGGCTCGTCCAGGATATAAGCCACTCCCACAAGCCCCGATCCGATCTGGGTGGCAAGCCGGATCCGCTGGGCTTCGCCGCCGGAAAGAGAGCCTGTGGCCCGGGAAAGAGACAGGTAATCAAGTCCTACGTCCAAAAGAAACTGCGTCCTCGCCCGTATCTCCTTAAGGATCTGCCCGCCGATCAGCGCCTGCTGCGTGCTGAGGGATAGATCCTGTAAAAACTGCTGCAACTTTTCAATAGATAATGTCGTCACTTCGTGAATATTCTTCTCTCCTAAGGTGACTGCCAGCGCCGCCGGCTTAAGCCTCTGCCCTTTACACTCGCGGCACGGCGTGATCTGCATAAATTCTTCGTATTCTGCCCGCATAGTTTCTGACGACGTCTCCCGGTACCGGCGTTCCACATTGCGGATCAGCCCTTCAAAAGCCACATCATAAACGCCCTCGCCCCGCTGTCCCCGGTAGTGTACCTTCACTTCCTTTCCCTCTGTCCCGTAGATCAGAATATCCTGTATCTTCTTCGGATAATCCTTAAACGGCGTATCCAGCGAAAAGTCATACTCCCGGCTGAGCGCAGCCAATATCGCATAGGTAAAGCTTTTTTTATCCGTGCATGACTGCCAGCCCATGACGGTAATCGCCCCCTCGGAAATACTCATCCGCTTATCCGGGATCATCAGCTCCTCGTCAAACTCCATCTTATACCCCAGCCCAGAACACACCGGACACGCTCCAAAGGGATTATTGAACGAAAAGCTCCTCGGCTCGATCTCATCCACACTGATTCCACAGTCAGGGCAGGAGAAGCTCTGGCTGAAATTCATAGGCTCTCCGTCAATGATATCCACAATCATCAGTCCTTCAGCAAGGCGGAGCACATTTTCAATAGAATCAACCAGACGCTTTTCAATCCCCTCCTTGATTACCAGACGGTCTACAATAATCTCTATATTATGCTTAATATTTTTATCCAGCGCAATCTCCTCCGAAAGCTCATAAAGATTCCCGTCGATTCGCACACGGACGTAACCGCTTTTTTTCGCCCTGTCCAAAAGCTTCGCATGCGTCCCTTTCCTCCCCCGCACAACAGGCGCAAGAAGCTGGATCTTCGTGCGTTCTGGAAGCTCCATGATCTGATCTGCCATCTGGTCTACCGTCTGCTTCTTAATCTCCCTGCCGCACTTCGGACAGTGGGGGATCCCGATTCTGGCGTACAGCAGACGGAAATAGTCATAGATCTCTGTCACCGTCCCGACCGTGGAACGCGGATTGCGGTTCGTAGACTTCTGGTCAATAGAAATGGCCGGGGAAAGTCCCTCGATGCTTTCCACATCCGGCTTCTCCATCTGCCCTAAAAACATCCGGGCGTAGGAAGACAGAGACTCCATATATCTCCTCTGACCTTCAGCATAGATCGTATCAAAGGCAAGGGAAGACTTCCCTGAGCCGCTCAAGCCTGTCAGCACTACCAACTCATTTCTCGGAATCTTGAGATCTACATTCTTCAGATTATGCTCATTCGCCCCGCGAATCGTAATAAATTGTCTGTTATCTCTACTTTTTGACATTCCTCTATCCCTTTCTCAATCATACAGGCTGCTTCATCCGGCGCTTCTTACTCATTCAGAAGTTTTTTTAATTCCACCAGCTTATCTCTAAGCTCTACCGCCGCTTCAAAATTAAGTTCTGCCGCTGCCTTCTTCATCTGTTTTGTAATATCCTTGATCAGCTTCTCAAGCTCCTTCCTGCTCATGGATTCCGGATCCTTCTCAAGACGCAGCTCCTCTGCCGCAACCTTCTTTGAAATACTGATCAGATCACGCACGCTCTTTTTCACAGACTGAGGGGTGATCCCATGCTCTTCATTGTACTTCTTCTGTATTGCCCGCCTCCGGTCTGTCTCACCGATCGCATTTCTCATCGAATCGGTTATGGTATCCGCGTACATGATCACATGACCGTCCACATTTCTCGCCGCCCGCCCGATCGTCTGGATCAGGGAAGTCTCCGACCGCAGGAAGCCTTCTTTGTCGGCATCAAGGATAGCGATCAGCGTGATCTCCGGGATGTCAAGCCCTTCCCGCAGAAGATTAATCCCCACCAGCACGTCAAATACATCCAGCCGCATATCCCGTATAATCTCGGCACGTTCGAGGGTATCGATATCTGAGTGAAGATACTTGACACGTATGCCAAGCTCTCGCATATAATCTGTCAAATCCTCCGCCATATGTTTAGTAAGGGTGGTGATGAGGATCTTATTCTTCTTTTTAATCTCTTTATTCACCTCTGAAACCAGATCATCAATCTGTCCTTCCACCGGCCGCACCTCCACCGGAGGATCCAATAGCCCGGTAGGCCGGATCACCTGCTCCGCCCGCATAAGCTCATGATCACTCTCATAGGCTCCCGGCGTCGCCGAGACAAAAAGAACCTGATTGATCTTGCTCTCAAATTCATCAAAACTTAAAGGACGATTATCCTTCGCCGACGGAAGCCTGAATCCATACTCTACTAGCGTCGTCTTTCTAGACTGGTCGCCATGATACATCCCGCCCACCTGCGGAATCGTAATGTGCGACTCATCAATCATCAGGATAAAATCATCGGGAAAATAATCAATCAGCGTATGGGGCGGCTGCCCCGCCTCAAGCCCTGTCAGATGCCTGGAATAATTCTCAATTCCCGAACAGAATCCCGTCTCTCTCATCATCTCAATATCAAAATTTGTCCGCTCAGAAATCCGCTGAGCCTCCAAAAGCTTCCCTTCTCCCTTAAAATACTTGATCTGCCCCTCAAGCTCTGTCTCAATCTCCCGGATCGCACGCTCCATGCTATCCCTAGAAACCACATAATGGGAAGCCGGAAATATAACCATATGATTCAGCTCATTCTTAATCTCCCCGGTCAGCACATCTACTTCTGTAATTCTTTCCACCTCATCGCCGAAAAATTCAATCCGGTAAGCAACTTCCTCACGCAATGCCGGAATTACTTCAAGTACATCACCGTTCACCCGGAAGGTCCCTCGCTTAAAATCCATCTCATTCCGGTCATACTGGATCTCAATCAGCTTCTTTACAATCTCGTCCCTGTCCTTTACCATCCCCGGCCGCAGGGAAATCACCATCTCCTTATAATCAATAGGTGAACCAAGACCGTAGATACAGGACACACTGGCAATGATAATGACGTCCCGCCGCTCCGAAAGAGCTGCCGTCGCCGAATGGCGGAGCTTGTCAATCTCGTCGTTGATGGAAGAGTCCTTGGCGATGTAGGTGTCGGAGGAAGGGACGTAAGCCTCGGGCTGGTAGTAGTCGTAGTAGGAGACAAAATACTCCACCGCGTTTTCCGGGAATACCTCCTTAAATTCACCGTATAATTGTGCTGCAAGTGTCTTATTATGGGCAATCACAAGTGTCGGTTTATTCAGTTGGGCAATCACATTCGCCATCGTAAATGTCTTCCCGGAACCCGTAACCCCCAGTAAAGTCTGACATTGGTTGCCTTCCCTGAAGCCTTTGACCAGTGCTTCTATCGCCTGCGGCTGGTCTCCCGTAGGCTGGTATGGGGCATGCAGTTTGAATATATTCTGCTCATTTTTCATGACCGAACCTCCTCACTATGTTCACTATTGGCCCGAAAATTCCCTTGATTTTCATTAAAATTCATGTCTCAGGGTATTCTTTTTCCGGCTAATACAGCAATTACACGAATAAAGTCACTAAAACAGATTTTCCTGACCAGGCAGTACTGTTCAATATTCCATAGCAAAGAATAGCACAGAGAAGCCTGTATGGAAAGTCCGTATGGCTATTTTTCTTTAGAACATTTGTTCTTTTCCAATTGTACCAAAAGACACATATAAATACAAGAGGAAAATTGAAAAACTTTTCTTCTATGCTTTTGTCAGCTTCTTTCTGCATGTAATGCCCAAAAATGCTCAAAAAGAAAGAGGCAGATTCACTGCCCCTCTCCCAAATACCATTCGTCAATATCATCCAGCTCTTCAACATCCGAATAATCATATTTTTTTATTCCGCCATTATCTTTCTCCATACTTTCCTTTTCTTCCTGCAAATCAACCTCTTCCTGAAACATTTCCTTTAGCATCTGTACGTCCGCACTATCATACGGATGGACATCTTTGATGAACTCTTGGATTTCTTCTTCACAATCTTCAATAATTGCCTGCATATCCGTATATGTATCTACTGTTATGATAGATTTTGCATGTCCCATTGATACGGCAACCGCTTTTTGATTGATATTATTTTTCATCAAAAGCGTAGCATATGTATGTCTGAGTCCATGAACCGTAATGTGCGGCAATGAATTGTTTTCACAAATAACCCTGATTTCTTTATTTAAAGAATGCGGACCATGGGGAAGTCCATTTTTTTGACAGCAAACATAATCATTATCCTGATATCTGTCTCCCATTTGAATCTTCTGGGTCAGGACACGCTGTTTCCGCTTTTCTAATTCTACCATTACAATCGTTGGCACACGTAAAACTCTATTGCTTTTTTCTGTCTTAGGATCACGCTCCACCAACTGATATTTTTCAACCTCTATCCCACCGCTTTGCAGTTTCATCTCCATTGCCAGTTGGCGCTGAATGTGAACTGTTCTTTCTTCAAAGTTGAAATCATCAAATTTCAATCCGCGTATTTCTCCCTTCCGCAAGCCGAGATACAATGCAAGAATAATTTCTAAAAACCAGTTTCTCTGCTTTGCTGCCGCAAGAAATGTTCTAATCTGGTCTTTATTTAAGACATAGATTTTTGGCTTTTTACGTGGATATTTTTTTGTATTTGGAACCGGATTGTCGTTTATCATTCTCTCTGAAAGAGCATCCTTAAATGCAATATACAGTAATTCTCTGCTCTTATTTCCTGCAGATTCACAATATCTGGATGCCCTTTTAAGAACTTCATCCAGATACTCAGAACTAATTGTCCTAAGCTTTACATCGTCGTCAATTGATGACAGCAAAAAAGTGTAAAGCACATAAGCCGACAAATACTCCGTTGTACTTACTATTCTTTCAGAAAAAATACTTTGATACCAGTAAATTAGGTAGTCTTTCAAAGATATATCTGCACCCTGTGTAGTAAGTCTGGAACCCAGACTCTGATTAAACTCTTTCATGTGCTTTTCATAATCTTTTTCTGCCTCAACGTCACTGCTAAAACCACCTGTCTTTCCATACTTTACGCTGTAATCTTCCTGCAGAATTTTTGTCCTGTGATACCACGAACCTCTTTCATAAAAGGCGTGCGGACACTTTTTTGATTTTTTATCCATTCTTTCTCCTTTTAAGCTTCCTCTCCATCAATCCACCTGTCAAAGGATTCTTTTGGAACCCGATAGATCCGTCCGATCTTAATTACTCTGAATGGTGCCTGTTTTTTATTAACCTCATCCAAAAAATCATAGGTTTTACTTCTTCCAATCCCCAGTAATTGCTGAATCTCTTCAGCATTGTATACTTTTGATAACAGATTTTCTTTTGCCATATATCCTCCTCCTTTTTTAAGTTTCTGGTGAATGGATTCCCTTGCTGAATCTGCATTACTGCGTAAAAAAAGACACCAAAAAACCATCTGATTTTTTAGTGTCTTTCTCATTTTTCGTCATTCGGTCAAAGGCCGACATAAAATTTTACTTCTGAACCTGCTCCAGAACAAAATTTTTACACAGTTATGCATCTCTGCAAAAAATTACAATTACACTTTAACACAATATATAGATATTTGTCAATATTACATTCTATATATTGTGTCTAATCAGTTTCCATTATACACTTATCAAGGTACAATTAATTGCATATATCATTCCCTATATTAAAAGAAGTCCATATACCCTTAATTTCTGTAAGAATAATTATTTTGTGTTTTTTCATGCTGTTTACATTTGTTTGCAGCTATCCTGCTCTATTTTACAGATCCAGTCTTCCTCTACCTCCACTTCATTTTCCCGCAGATATTTTTCCACGCATGGGCCGGACATACATAGGCGCATATTGATCTCCTGGCGCCTCGCCTCTCCATATTCCTTTTCAAACTGCCCGCACCATTGTTCCTGTATATTAGGCGCAATCCGTATTTTCGTGCAGTCAAACCCGTATCCGTCCTCTACCGGCATCTGAAATTCTTCTGCTACCTTCCTGTAAAAGGCTGCCAGATTCAAATTAGGATAAAATGCATCAATCGTATCCTGCGTCACTTCCCGAATTCTTCTCTTCATCTGTCTCCTCCTTATTGATGGAACCATTACCCCGAAAGAAGCAATCAATTCTCTATTCTTCCGTTGCTAAAATGATAAATGGTCGTCGGATCGGCATATCCGGCTCGCCGTCAAATGCATGATCCACTGCCGAACAAAGCTCCGGCTGTTTGCTGCCTAATGTAATATCCTTCCATAAATGACCATGCTGGTCTTTATAGACTGGACGTGACCAAAAGTCCGTACCAATCGGTTCCAGTTTTAAAGTATCTTTTTTAATTTCTGATGTATTCATATGGGATCTCCCTTCATTGAACGTATGTCTCTGAAAAAATCTAAAGCATCCAAAAGCCCCTGCTGGTAAGCAACCCGCCCATATTCAGAAGCACTTACATTACTCTCTTCCAGGGCATCATCAATCAGATCCCATTGCTCATGTGTGAACATATCTTCGGTCAGCCTGTCTGCCTTTGCCTCCGCATTCTTCTTAGATTTCTGATATTCCCGGTCTTTCCGCAGCGTATCTTCCAAAGCTGTATCCAGCCTGTTTCGGATAAATTGCTGCAGGACTGTATGCCGGATTTCAGGTTTCTTGCCAGTATCTGCAGTTTTGGCAGACACTGTATCCGAATCTATATCAAATACGGTATCTGCATTCTGTTCTTTGTGTATCTTATGAGCATTGGAATCTGTGCTGCTTACAGTCTGATTACTTCCCCGGCAGATATTTTGGAACAGATCGGCGAGTAACAAGATTCCTGCCTGCAATCCCAGTTCCATATATATGCTGGCATTTTCATTTACCAGCTCATCTGCTGCGGATAACAATATGGAAGCTCCATCTTCACCATATTGTTTGGCAACCTTTTCGAAAATCAAATCTGCATCATCCAGACGTGTTTCGTAACTACGGTCATCCTTGTCCGGAACCATTCCGTATAGCAGATAATCTGCAACTCCTTTTACCGTTGCCCTCTCAAATATTCTCTCAGCAAATTTCATAATCTTTTCCTTTCCGAAAAGAAAGGCATAGCATAAGTCATGCCTTCCTCTTCCTTTTCTTTCGTTAACAAGGTCCTCCTTCCGCACCGTGGAAAGCACCTGTCGGATACATCCATTGCCCCTTTACATAAACGGAATCTCTGGAAAATTCTCCCGTCACCAGGCTGTATAATGCCTCCTGGTCATCGTGATAGACACAGGATTTTGCACTGCCCACAAATGTATCCAAGTCACAGTTATTATCCAAAGTAAACCCAAGGATCTCTTCGTCCTGTTTCAGCATTCCATAGTCTTCCGGATACAGCTCCCGGATGCCTGCAAACAGCGTCGGCGTAGAGAAGATACACATGGCACAGCTGCAGCGGTTCCACCCGGCACGGTAACAGGGATGTGGGTTGACCTTATGCCTCTTTATTGAGCCGCTCAAAATATTCCTTCTTCTTATCAATACAGTGGTGCAGCGCCTGTCCTTCCTCCAGAATATCCTTGACGGATCTCGGAGCAAGAATTGTATAGGTTTTGTTTGAGTATTCATACTTTTCCTGCAGCCTCGGAAGGATGTCATTGATGTACGGATATTCTTCCTCCAGCTCTCCCGCCGTTACCGACAGCCGGTTGTTCTGAATATACTCCACCAGTTCACTATGCCTCTTGTACAGCTTGTTCACCCGGTACACAATCTCGTCATATACATTCATTTTGACGCGCTTTGCCATAGAAAGGTAATCCTCCCAGGTGGTCAGAACCTGGCGGATGCTGTCCTTCTTCCTCCCTTTCTGACGTACAAGATAGTTCTTTACCTGAACGTAGCTCATCCTGTCATGAATAAATGAAAGATCTTTCGGCAGTATGCCATTTTCAATAAACCAGCCGATCAGATCGTCAGACAGGCAGATATTCTCCTTCTTCTCCTGCTGGAGCCAATATAAAACATGGATATCGCCTTCTGCTTTTCGTAATCTTTTCAGTCTGGCGTTATCAATTTCCAGCTTTTTTGCCAGTCCGCCTTTTACATCCCTCCATACTAATTTCTCTGGACTTTCTACCAGTTCTTCCGTCAATTTCGGAAGTCCTGCCTTCAAAATCTGCTCCAATACTGGAATCTTCGCCCACGCATTAAGATATTTATGGGGATCCAAGGCAGAACCATTCTGAATATACTGCACCAGCCCAGTCATTTTTAATTCTTTCCGGCCCAAAGCAGGCAGCGTCCTGGGATATACTTTTCCTCTCAGCGGCGCAGGAACATAATAGTAGTAATAATAATATCTATGGTAACTGCAGCCTTCCCCGGCAATCCAGCGGTCTCCCCTGTTTTTGAAATTACCATAGTAATAAGGTTCTTCATGGAAGCCGGCATCATAGAGAAAGCGTTTTGTTTCAAAACAATATACTTCCGGATTCTGAAAGTCTCCTTTGTGAAGCGCCATGCGTACATTAAATCTCCTTAATATGATTCCGGATCCGCAGCGTTGGATCAGATAAGCCGTCTCTTCGCCTGTCAAAAAAGAGGGCGCTTTGTCCACAGACTTAAAGATAATCTTCTGCCCACATCTTTTGCAGACTCCCGGCTGATTATATTTCGGATTCTTAATCACCACAGTCTTCCCACAATGGGTGCAGTATCCTTCCGTCGCACCGCCTCTCTTATATTTGTAAAAAATATAATGTTCCGTAACCGCATTCCTTAAAACCCACCGTTCCCAGTCTTTTGGCAATCCAGGCACCTGTTTCATGACTTCATCCCACACATCCGTCTTCTTTTTGTGACGGGCGATCAGCTGGCGTTCCCTTATTCCTTCCTGGTAATCCCGCAAATCCTTATAGGTTCCGTTCTCTGTTCCTAAATATCCGGAAATTATTTTCTCATCCTTCCTGCTGATATAAGTTTCCGGATTATACAGATATAGGATGCCGTCAAGATGATACAGCATGGATTCCCTCCATTTCCCACTGTCTGTCTCAAAGGTAATAAAATCGTCCGCCTTTTTATCAAAATACACCACGTACGACGGATGCCTGGCACCAGCTCGGACATATTCTGCATGATAAACCGAGACGATCAAATATCCCTTTTCCACCTTTGCCCGTAAACACAGCTTGTAATAATATCTCTTTCCCGCTGTACTATGCAAAACCCAATCGTCAGAAATCTCTTTTTTTGCCATTTTCCTCATATATGCCGTTAATTTGGCCGGCGTCAGTGTCATTAATTCTTTTTTCTTCATACCTGCCCCTTTTCCTTAACTTAATACTTCCCATAAGCATCATAAAATCTGTCTGGATGATAACGCTTCCCATCAATCTTTATCAGCGCAATCTCTTCAATCTCCGGTCTGTCCTGTTCTTCCTTCAGGATTAACAGGAACTCTCCCTTTTTCCCTGCTGCTTTGGGATTTTTCCCACGGACGATTCCAAACCCCTTCCATGCCGTGTCCGTTTCCCTGCGTACCCTGTAATTCCACTTTCGTTTTGGATGTTCCACCATGTAAACTGCCGCCTCAAAAAGCATCTGCTCCAGTGAAAGACGGCGGACCAGCCGCATTTCCGTACAGGATATCTTGCTGTCCACCGCGTCCTCATCCAAATCTCCGGCCGCATCCACCTCACAATAAACAGAGTTGCGCCAGTCAGGATAATAATGAAAGCAATCCAGCGGATTCTCCGCACAATGGAAACCATTCTGTACGCAGTTTGCCTCTTCCGTCCGGTTTATGCCATTCTCCCTGAATTGAAAGCCAAGGCAGGTCAGATCCTTACGGAACCCTTTAAACGCTTTCATTCTCTTCCTCTCCCTTTTTCTCTTTGTCCTGATCTGCCATCATATCAAATAAGGATATCTGGACCGCCTTTTCTGTTGGTTTCTCCGCTCCTTTCTCCTGTTTTTCTGCTGCTGGCATATCTTCTGACTCCTGCCTTTCTCCGCCTTTTTCCGCAGATTTTTCTTCTTTCCCTTCTGATACACCTTTTACAGTCATCTTCCCGGACGAAGCCGCATTCTTTTTCCGTTCATCTTCTTTTTTAAGGGCATTCAGCCGCTTTTTCCGTTCTGCTTTCTGCTCCTTTATCTCCTTCGCTTCGTCATCCAGGGCATAATATTCCTCCGCCCACTGATAAACCTTCGTTTCTGATATTCCCATGCCGACAGACTGATGTGTATGATCTGCCCGGCGGTTGGGATTGTTCTTTCCGCCAAACCGGTTATCATGTTCCTTTTCTGCCATCTGATAAGCCTGTTCCATGATATAGTTCATACATTTCTGCAAAGTCTTCTGTTTTTTCAACACCTGACTTCCAAACAACAAGCCTTTCTCTGCCTTCTCCATCAGGTGGCGTCCCACAATATCCGTAAAAAGCTGATCCTTCATATGCCACATCTCTTCCCGAAGCTTTTCCACCGCAGACGTATACTCCTTTTCCGACAGCGGAATCTCTGCAAGCTGAAACCTCTTCCCCTTGATAAAATCTTCCACATCCTGCTTCGGGACCAGCCACTGGGCCGCTAACACCTTAAGTTCCGAAAAATTCTGGGAATTCCTTAAGTGTACTGCCATTGCATTTAATTCTTCCGTATTGTTTATCAATTTCTCATACACAGCTATTTCTCCTTTTCATCCTTAGATTTCCTATTCGCCCATTGCTACTTCATGCTGCAAAAATGGAGAGCCTTTTGACTCTCCACCGGTTATGCTGCATTTGCCTGTCTCTGCATCTCTTCTTCCATTTCCCGTTCTACCTCCTCAGCAATCCGCCTGCGCTCCTTATCATCCTCTTCTAAAAGTCCGACCAGCTCTACAAGGATGCGGTTACACCATTTGTTGGATTTCCACTTATCGGAAAGCTTTCTGGTTTCCTCCATCAGGTCTTCGTAGTCCCGCTCCATCATCTCCCTATTCCGGTATTTTTTATATACCTCATAGCATTCTTTCATAACCACCGGAATCGGTATCTTTGCCGCTTCGTCCATATTGGAGAGAAGCCCCATCAGCATCCGGTGATAATCATATCTCTTGCACAGCTCTTCAATCCCCATCTGTTCTCTCCCTAAGTAAAGGGACATAAAATCATTAAAAATCGCCGCAATCATGCTCTGGTCTACCATTCGTTTTCTCCTTTCAGATTTCTATACGACTGCCATGTCATAAATACTCATCTGTCCTTCCACCTGCCAGTCTTCCTGGATTTCTTCCTGTTCTGTTTCAGAAGCCGGTAATGCCTTGAAAGAAAGTCCCCGCAGCTTTTTTGCTGTTTCCGCGATTATCTCCGAAAACATGCCGGGAGTTCCGTATTCCCGCAGCACTACCAGGTTATCTTCTGCAAGCGCATCGGCAAGCCCCATAACTTTTCCGGATACTTCCAGCGCTTGGGTTTCCTTCTTCTGCTTCGGTGTCAGCTTCGGAAGGACTGCCTGCACATACCGGTATTCCTCCAGTGCCAGATACTCCTGTATGGCGGTTCTTGCCCGTATCCGGATCTCATCCGCACAGGCATGAAGCTTTTCTCTGCCTCTGGAGGGATGAGCCATTCGCCGTCAGTTCCTGCCACATCCAGCTTCTCCTTTAGCTCTGACAGCTCCTGCCGGATCCGGTTCAAAATCACCCCGTCCGTACACATGCTGTCAGTATCGCCGTAAGCATATACCTTCTCCCATTCATAGGACAGCCTGGCAAACTCCTGTTCCCATGCTCCGGGCGGCTTTGCCTGCACCATCATTTCTCTATGCCTCCTTCCTGTTCCTTGCCTTTTCAATCCTTCTTTTTACCGTAGACGGATAGCAGTCAAAGGCGTTGGAAATCTCCTCCAGCGTATACCCTTCCTTCCGCATCCAGTACATCATATTTCCCATTGTCTCTTTTTCCATATTCTCTGTATCTTCCACTTTTAATTTTTTATCAAAGATCCTCCTGCTGACTGGATGCCCCGGCCCATACTTGTAGATCAGCTTCGCCTCTGTTACATCCACGTCGCAGAGGATCGCAATCAGTAAACAGTAATAGCCGCTGTCCTCATTCCAAATCGACATCGCACACCTCCTTTACGGATAACCGTGCCGGCATATCCCCTGGCCGCTGACAGATAAGCTTTCTCCCTGAAAACACGCTACCGAAGATGCTCGTCAAGCATACGGACGATTTCATCCATATTTTTATGCTTTAATTCCTCCTGCAGAAGATCCAGACTGACAAACGATAACATGCTCTTTATGAACGCTTCCTCCCGATGGACGGTTAAAAATACGATGATATATTCATACAGCCCGCTCCTTGCCAGGCATTTGATGATATTCCCCGCCGTCACCATGTTCATATGCTCATCCCCTGGTGTACAGATCAGCTGCCAGTATCCGCTGTACCTGCTGATCCACCTCAAAAGTTTCCTGCTCCTTTTTCCTGCCTTTCTGTTTTTTCTCATCTTTCTCCCTCCGGCAAAACAGACTGTGTGAAAAGGCCTGTTTCCTTCCTCACGCTGCTTTTTCCTGTACCTTTACTACTACTTCCACCAGATACTGGTCCAGGTCCGTATATAGGAATCATTCCCTGCGCCGGTCCCGCTTCCGTTCCCGGAAGGACCGCCTGCTGTCTGGCTGCTTCCCCTTCCCACGTGGGAGAAGATCCGTCCGGCTGCCATCATAAGCCCTAACGCGCCCATTCCGGCTGAAGGCCGTCCTAAATTCACACCCAGCGAAGACAGATAGGAATCCAGCTTGAAGGTCACTTTACAGAATCCCACCAGGCAGAGCGTTGCCGCAAAAAATTTTGTAAACCCATACGTGCTGGCAGTTAAGTTCCCGTACCCGGATAAAAACATCTTCAGGCACCAGGAATTTAAGATAATCAGTACAATCTGCCCGCCGAACATCTTCGACCAGGAGGCAAGGATGTTGTTGGTGGCCTTCGAGCCCCCGGTTCCAAACGCCAGCGGCGCTGTATAGGAGAATACACCCAATAAGACATACCGTTCCGCAATCACAAACAGCATTTTAAAATAATTCCATGCCACAACAAACTGCATGATCAGTTTCAGGATTGCAATATTCAGCTGCCCAATCCCAAGTGCGGATGTCACTGCTTCCAGCGCAGATACATATTCAGCAAAACTGCTTACTTGAATCTCTGTTCCTGCAATCCATTGATACGGCGTACCTGCTATTTTTAATAGATAGTCTGTCAGCGGCCTTGCTGCCACAATAAAAAACAAACAGATTCCGCTTCTTAAAACCAGTTCCACCGGATCCTCGCTTGCAACCCCCGCCTTCCCAAACATGCTTTTAAACAGCTGCCAGATACAGATCAGGAGCAGAAGCGCAATCCCCAGCGGCAGTATCGCATTCGAATATAAATCCCCTGCCACAGAAAACAATTCTTCGAACAGACTTAAATCACACGATAGAAGTTCTGTGAACATGTCCGTAATTACAGACATCATGTCCACAATGAGCTGTGAACAGAACTCCCAAATACTTTTAATCAATAACTCTAATAACCAACCCATGTGTTACCGTTAAGGCATCCCCCTTTCTGCCGGGAGAGCGCCGGCACATTTTTATCTGTCCGGCGCTCTTAGCCGCCGAACATACTCTTTGGAATAATGCTCTCAAAATACGTTACGATAGCGCCAAGCGTCATGAGCGCCGCCCAGCATACGATGATCCTCTTAAGCCATGACCTGGATTCATCCACCGTACGCCCGGATTTTGAGAAATTCATCAGAAACAGGCACACTGCCGAACAAACGACAGCCGCCACGGTTGCAATACCGGCCACATCCTTATAGACCGTCTGCATGGCATTCTTCGCCGTATCAAAGATCGTATCCGCAAACACAGGTGATGCAGATACGGCCAGCAAAACGACCGCAAGAAACGCCGTAAACGCAAACCGGGGAATCAGCTTCACAAACTGGTTCCCCGGCTCCTTCACCTCCATGTTCTGTTCTCTTAAATTTCCTGCCAATGAGTCCCCTCCCTTCTATTCTGAAAAAATGACATGAAAAAAGACAGCCCCATTGATCGGCTGTCAGCTCCCTGTAATGTCCTGCGGCTCTCCATGCAAGTCACCCGCATGCACAAAACTTTACTTTACCATTGTATACGGACGGGAATTGTATGTCAATATCACAGGAGACGCAATACCGTCGCATTTCCGTCGCAATTTAATTCTCTTACAATAATTATATTCCTTTTTAAAGTATAGGGCACAGATTTCTCTGCACCCCCATAAATAACCATCTGAAATACTTTTGTCATATACGAGTATCTCCCTGACAAATCAGATACCTAAATCAAAGTTCATTCTGTCTGCCAGATACAACGGAACCGTATATACTTTTCTGTCTCTGGAAGTTCCGCCTTTCGTATCCCCTTTTAAGAGATACAGATAGTTAAGCTTCCCATCCTCCAACAGTCTCTTGGCAGTCTTTGCAATAGCATCCGTACTTTTTACCTCTATCCCGTAATTCTTATAGTCCATAAGGCTTCTTACATAAAAATCCAATTCGCCCTTCGTTTTCTGATACAGGGCAAACCAGGGAGTATTGCCCGCAATTTCTCTTCTTTTCTGCATTCTCTCACGCAGGCACAGATAAACATAATTTTCTGCCAGCAGCCCCTTTACCTGTTCATGCGCCGCACCTGTTGTTTTGAGAAAATAGTACGCAATCCCCAAATCCAGAAAGTAATATCTGCAGTTCTCTTTAATCTGTAAATAATCACAATCCGTACTTTTTGACGCATACCCTATGATATGGGACTGTGCAAGCCAGCTAATTGCATGGTTCACCATCTTTTTCGTAGTACGTCCGCTTTCTTCCTGATAGATGATCTTACTAAGCTCTGTCCCTAACTCGCGCACTCCCTGTTTCTTGCGCAGCATCAGAATTGCAATCGCCTGAAACAGCTTGGGGAAAATATCGACATCCATAATATCTGTAAAATAACGGGTAGATTCCCTTGTGAAAATATCCATCAGGCGCCCGATCATTTCTTCACATTTCCGGATATCATGATGTTCCACATAATGCGTTACGACTGCCGGATAACCCCCGATTTTCTGATAGATGTCGAAATATTCTTTCAATCTCTCATAAACAGAAGGCTCTGAACCCCCATATGGCTCTGCTGTGCGGTAAAGCTCCCCATCTCCAAGCGCAGAAACAAATTCTTCAAATGACAGGGTTCCCATCTGAAGCTTGTCCGTATCTCCGGCCGGAAGAAAGAACTCCTTTTGCAGCGCCTTTCCCAGATAGCTTCCGGTAACAATAACATAAGAATCAAATTCCCTGGCAAGCGTGCGGATCTGGTTGTATACCCTTGATGACTCCTGAATCTCATCAATGACAATAACCGTATCTTCACCATCTGCAAAATCCTGATTATATAACCGGAATGCCTCTTTTAATATCTGATATTCCGGCCTTGGAGTTCCCGGCGTCCAGCTTGCTGCCTGTTCCAGGCAGTCCAGAAAATCTTTTCCGCTTTCTTCTGCCATATTAATATAATGGAAATACTCAAAATTCTCTTTGGCAAACTTCTTCAATATATATGTTTTTCCTACCTGCCTTGCCCCCTGAAGCTCCAGTACCCTGCCTGTTTTTTCTATCTTCCATGCAAGAAGGTCCCTATAAATCATCCGTTCCAGTTCCATATTCACCACCCTTTTATTCCAGACAGCCCTTAGTGTAACAGGGCATGAATACTCCATGCCCTGTCAAGATTCTATAACTTCTCCTGAATTTTTAATACGTCTTCCTCTGACAGCCTGCTGATTTGTGCTATAAAAGAGACCGACATCCCTCCCGCTTTCAGCATATCAGAAGCAATCTCAATATTTCTCTCCTGGTATCCTTCTCTGTATCCTTCCCAGTATCCTTCCTGACGTTCTTTCCCCATGACCTTCTCTTCGTCATATTCAGTAAGGAACATACTTTTCACCTCCGAAGCTGTCTTGGCTCTAAATCTTCAATCTCTTTTACAAACGGACTATCACTCTTTTCACCGTTTACATGCTTAAGGAATCCTCTACTGGGGGATTTATAAATGCGCCTGAAAGTCAGTTCCTCTAAATCTTATGTTTTTTCCCTTCCAAGAACTCACTTGCTTCGTCTTGGCTCATCTGATATCTTTCTATCAGTTGCTCTATAATGGTTTCATCAGGAATCAACAGCGACTTAAGGCTGTCAATCAATGCCTGTATCCCCTGCAGCCTTCCTTCTTCTCTTCCTTCTTCCAATAATAATTCTGCAACCTGCGTCATACGTACAACCTCCTTAATATACTTTGCTGTTTCAGTATCGATAATTTTATCAGCAAATACCAAAATTCCAGATAATACGAATGTCTTTTCCTCTTTATCCACAATCTTCTTTGCCAATTCAACTGCTTCTTTTACAGCCTGCTTTTTCTTCTCTTTCCCTTTATATGTCAACGGTAAAATAATCAATTTCATCAGTTCATCATCTGATAATGGCAGTCCATGCTCCAATTTCTCCCTGATCCCTTCCTGTACAATTTCAGGATCTATTTTACTGAGAAATGCCTGCTCCATCTTTAAAATGAGACAGCCTGCCGAAAATTCTTTCGGCGCTTTCTCTACATCCGCCGTATATATGACGATCATACGGATCTGCTTCGGCATCTCATCCTTTTTATATCTTTCTAAGATTCGTACAATGTAGTTCAGGTACTTTAAATGATTCTCCCATTTAACATCACTTTCATAATCTATGATTGCAATCGAATCATCTTCCAACAGGAACAGATTATCAATCCTCATTTCGTTTACCTGAATCTGCGGAAGATTTGTCGGCAAAATCTGTTTGATCTTAGGCACATCAATCCCGTAAACCTTCAAAGATTTATCTTTAAAGTTCTCTGCTAAGATCTTAGACAGAACATCCTTATTATGATATGTAATCTCTCTTTTATTGTTGCTCATATACCTTTTAATATCCTTCCCCTCTTTATTTTCGGGATAATTCCCTTATTTCCGCATCCTCTGCATTGATATAATCCGGCCTTTTATCCCGCATAACCCTGGCAAACATGAAATCATCTTTTATTTCCAGTTCTTCCCATGCTTTGATTGCTTCCTGCATTTTCATCGGCATTCATCTTCTATATATATATTACCATGTCTTTTGCTTTTACTCAATCTAAATTCTTCCACGTTCAGAAAACCTGTCAATTGTCCAGACTGTACATTCAACTAAAGTCCCACGCATCTGTTCCATAAAGATTATGGCTTTTCCTTGTCAATGTAATTCCATCTGTCATTTCTTCCCTGCAGTTTTTCTTCACCGCCCTTCGCATTCCCCGCGAAGTGCATCTTTTTATATAACGCTTATTCCTGATTCCGACAAACCTGTTTTTGTGATACATTCCCATAAAAACCTCCTGTGCTCTCTATTCGATAGTCCATATCCCCGTAAAGCGGATAGTTCGGCTCGCCATCCGGATCATTACTGGAAACCCGAAATAACCCGTCATGCCTTTCTTCCGGCATTTCTCCCGGATCACAATATTTCCAAAGTCTTCCCATTTCATCCTTATATACCCGGTGCCCCCATGAATCCACTCCAACAAACGAAACGTGAATGATTTTGTCTGGAACAGGCATCAGCTCATACTCCATCGCGTCTTTGGGATGAAGCGGTGCTTTGTACTCAATATATCCCCATGCTTCCTGCCCAATTTCCTCACAATACATTCTGGAATCAAAGTTGACAATATTAAGGACTTCCTTAAATGGTGACTTCGGATAATTCCCCGGTGTAATCGGTCGCTGTGTACTATAATATTTCATCTGCTTTCCTCCTTGTCTTCAGTTTTACAATACTCTGTGCCAGCCAAAGCACAATCCTCACATCCCATGTTAAAAAAACACTGACCACAATGTATGATAGATCTGCTTTGTTCTTCATATTCTTCCTTAATTGTTTTAGGGCAAGTACCGTTTATGCATGCCACACCAACATAACCTTTACATCCTTTTTCCATATCAAAATTCACACCTCCATAATATTCTTAACAAATTACTACCGCTGCAGAAACAACATCTCTGCAGCGGGCAATAACTTCTATCTCCATCCTCTCTTATCTTACTGCAGCCATACTTCCTGCGGCATGTTTTCTATAAGCCTGTCCAAATCATTCACTTCAGGGGTATGTCTATTCCACCACTTAAATCCATTTGTTGACTCATTCGCTTTTTCATACTGTTTTTCAATTTGATCCACCATTTGAAGATAACCCGTGTTTGAATCACGCAATATATCCATCGCCGCCTTAATACAGTCGTACCGGTGCTGCAATCCAATATATGCCTGAAAAATTTTAAAACAGGACTGTGCTGTTTTAATTAACCTGAATTATTCATGGCACTATAAGAACCTCTGAAAACACCTTTAGACTGCTTCCAGCATAGAAATACCTACAAAGAGCCCTAAAAAAGGGCAGACTATCCCTATAACTATGGTTTTAGGCTTCTTCAGATGTCAAGGTTCTTGTG
>CAJTDK010000024.1 GCA_910575105.1 Lachnospiraceae bacterium | reverse complement strand
GGGAGATATTTGACCTTGCATTGGCGGGAAACGGACTTGGAAAAATCCGCAAGCACATCAACAGCCAGCACGTTTTACGCCCTGCCGCTTATGCGGCGGAGCAGGGGGCGACAGGCTATGAGAGATACTTTGAGGACAATGAAGAAAACCGTTATATCTGGAGTGAGAACAGCTTGAGGAATATTTTAAGAAGCCCTATTTATGCGGGAAATCTTGCAGGTTACAAACGGATTGCCGCCAATATGAAAAGCAAGAAACGTCCCTCTAAGCTGCCCGAAGAATGGGAAGTGATACCCGACACCCATGAGGGCATAGTCACACAAGAAGAATTTGATACTGTCCAACAGCTTATGACGAGCCGCAGACGGGAAAAGAATAAGGGTGACTTTGAGAATATTTTTTCAGGCGTTATCAAGTGTGCGGACTGCGGCTATGCTTTGCGGGCGATGAGCGCAAACAGGAGGAAACGCCCCGACATCATTGACTGCGTACAATACACCTGTAATAATTATGGCAGGTACGGCAACGTCATGTGTACCGCACACGCCATTGAAGCGAGGGATTTATTCAACGCTGTCCTTGCCGAAATCAACCGTTTTGCGGATATGGCGGTCAATGATGAAAAGGCAGTAAGAGCCATAGAAAAGCGGCTCACGGAAACAGACCAGAGCAAGGCAAAGGCAATGGAGAAAGAGCGGAAGAAGCTGAATAAACGTCTTGCGGAGCTTGACAGGCTGTTTTCCTCTCTCTATGAGGATAAGGTCATGGAGCGTATCACCGAGCGGAATTTTGAGATGATGTCGGGGAAATACCAGAAAGAACAGCTTGAAATCGAAGCACGGTTGAGGGAAGTAACGGGAACTCTTAACGAAAGCTACGAAAAATCGCAGGGAATCTGTGACTTCCTCTCCCTAATCCGCAACTATCAAGGCTTAAAGGAACTGGACGCAACAGTGGTAAATGCTCTGATAGACAAGATACTTGTTTCGGAGCGTGAGAAGATGGCAGACGGAACGGTTAGGCAGGAAATCAAGATTTATTATAAATTCATCGGCTTTGTCGGTGAATTACATATCACACCCACAAAGCGGTGGACAGCGTTGCCCGCTAAACACTGTACGGTGTGCGGCGTTGAATATGTCCCCGGCTCTGGCATATCGAAGTATTGTCCCGTTTGTGCCAAGAAGATACAGAGGGAGAAATCAAACGAGTGCAAACGCAGGAGCAGGGAACAGAAACGGATGGTATGTATTGAACTGTCCGCAAAAAATGACCGACTGACATCGAGCAGCAGGAAGGTCGTATTTTAAGGCAGGGCAACATGAATGACAGGGTTAAGATTTTCCGGTATGTGACCGAAAATACATTCGACAGTTATTCATGGCAGCTGATCGAAAACAAGCAGAAATTCATCGGTCAGATCATGACGAGTAAATCACCTATACGGAGCTGTGAAGATGTGGACGAGGCGGCGCTCACTTACGCGGAGGTCAAAGCCCTAGCCACGGGCAACCCGTATATCCGCGAAAAGATGGATTTGGACGTGCAGGTGTCAAAGCTAAAGCTGATGAAAGCTAACCATACCAGCCAAATATACCGTCTTGAGGATAATATCACGCAGCATTACCCACAGCAGATAGCAACGCTGAAAGAGCGTATTGACGGCTTGACGGCGGACATTCAGACTGCAAAGGAGAATCTTCCGGAAGATAAAGAGCAGTTTTCCATGAAAGTAGGAAATAAGCTCTACACGGATAAAAAAGAAGCCGGGACAGCGCTGGTGGAGATGTGCAAAGAGGTAAAAAGTGTCAATGCTCCCGCTACCATAGGCGAATATGCAGGCTTTAAGATGGCGGTTTCTTTTGACAGCTTAAATCATAGATTTGTAATGAATTTAAAAGGGCAGCTTTCCCATAACCTTGAAGTTGGTGCAGATCCGTTCGGGAATATTACCCGTATCAACCATGCGCTGGAAGCCATGCCAAAAGAACTTGACAACGCCAAAGTAAAACTGGAAAATGTGGAGCGGCAGCTTGAAACTGCGAAAGCAGAGGTTACAAAACCTTTTGCACAGGAAGCGGAGCTAAAAGAAAAGTTAGACCGTCTTTCCGCCCTCAATGCCCTGCTGAACATGGACGAAACAGGCAGTGACGTACAGGTTGAGAATGAAGTGTCAGAACAGTCAGAAGCGGACACTTTTGGACACGATGACCAAAGGGCAGAGCAGCCGCAAGCAGATACTTTAGGACACAGTGACCAGAGGAAAGAACAGGCTGCGGCATATTCTCCGCCTGTTCCTATGGAAAATGCCGGACATAATCACGCGGCAGAAAATAACAGTCCACATGGATTAAAGCTGGTAGCCGGAACCGCTGACAAGCATGCAAAGGCATCGTTAAAGGAGAAACTGGCGGCATACAAGGCTCAGGTGGCAGGTGCGGAAAACACCGGAACGGATAAAACAAAGGGAAAAGAGGCGGTTATATAAAATCTACAAAAATTCGATTGCAAAACAGTCAGTAAAATCGTAAAATATGAGTAGGGAAGTAAAACCTGCGCTCATAAGAGTAGGCGTTGAGAAAAAGAGCCATACTGATAAAGGAGGTGTGTTTCTATGGCAACTTCAAGTATTACGAAGAATTTTGTTATATCAGGTCAAAAGCAGGTGGAGATGTTTGCCGATGCAATAGAGGCATCTGCCAACGACAGGACACCTCGTGTTCCGATCAATGTGACTTACCTGCATGGAGCGGATGAAATAGTAAAATTCATGGAGAAAAGGAAGAAAACGGATGCAGCAGACGAATAATTTTATCGTGCTGAACATTCGCGAGTATTTGGAGAATGATGACGGACGGCTCGGAGAGGAAAAGCTGTTGCAGTTCCTTTCCGAGTTTTCCTGTCCGTTAAATAAGGATGTTGAGCGCTTTTTGAAACATCAGGCAGTCGAATTTGCAAAGAAACATCAGGCAGTTACATATTTAGTGTTATCGCTGGAAGATGCGGAGTTATTGGGCTATTTTTCTATCACGATAAAACCGCTTGTGGTAAAGGCAGAACCGTTCAGCAACACGGTAAAGCGCAAACTTGCAAGGTTCAGCGAGATAGACAAGGGGGAGCAGACTTATAATCTTGCGGCTTACCTCATTGCACAGCTTGGGAAAAATTTTAATGACAGGGCAAAGGGCAGGATAACCGGGAAAGAACTGCTTGAGGCGGCAATCCGGCAGGTACAGTCATTGCAGTATCAGGCGGGCGGCATGGTGGCGTTTGTAGAAGCGGAGAACAATGCAAAACTGCTTTCCTTTTATGAAAATTATGGTTTTAAGCAATTTGACACAAGGCAGACCGTATCAAAAGAATCCGAACCGCATGAACTGGTACAGTTGTTAAGGCTGGTTTAGATGTAAAAATTTCATAGTAACAGTAACTTTAGGTGTATGGTATAGAGAAAATCAATATCATACACCTTTTTTGTTTTGAAATACCGTTCTGTAAATAAAGCAGGGCGGTATTTTTCTGTGCAGAAGAAAGGGGCGAAAAAACATGAATAAACATACAATGAGCGACTTATACCAGATGCAGTCCCTCCCGCTCTCCATAAAAATACGGATGACACAGTACCGTATACGGGAGTGGGTGGATTATTACGGCGCGGACGGCGTGTACATCGCGTTTAGCGGTGGGAAAGACAGTTCCGTATTATTACATATCGCAAGGGAAATGTACCCTGAAATCAGCGCTGTCTATGTCGATACCGGACTGGAATACCCGGAAGTCAGGGAGTTTGTAAAGCGGCAGGAAAACGTGGAGATTATCAGACCGAAAATGAACTTCCGGCAGGTCATCATAAAATACGGCTATCCCATGATTGGCAAGGAAGTGGCGGGCTGCGTATATGGTGCAAGGCGCTACATGGAGAAGCTGCTGGAACGGGAGAAAAGTGCAGAGCATGGGGGAAAAGTCCCCAATCACAGTTATATGGCGGATTTGGTCGGAATAGACCGTCGTGAGGATAAGGAAAATGAACTTTATAAAAGCCTGATTCGCGGGGAAATACCGAGTACGGACATAAAGACACCCGTCCGATACCTAATCATGCAGGGGAAATATCCGCATAAAGAGAACGGCGTGGAAACATCGGAATATTCCAAAATGTATAACAAGGAGCGCTACAAATTCTTTTTGGAAGCACCCTTTGAGATAGCGGATCACTGCTGTTCCATTATGAAAAAATCCCCCATTCGGACATCCGCAAAATCTCGGCTTACCTGATGGGCATGGAGGAATTTGACGGGGCTGAATTTGAAAAACAGGTACAGGAGCTTGTGGTGCTGGAGGACGGGAGCCTTGAGTGCCATTTTTATAGAGGGAAGGTGAGGAAATGGCAAAGAACGTGACAACGATACCGGCCACGAGGAACCGCTTCACGGCGGACCCCATCAGCAGCCGGAAGAAGCGGAGGGTGGCAGGTTACGCCCGCGTTTCCACCGACATGGAAGACCAGCAGACCAGCTACGCCGCACAGTGCGATTATTATACGAATTACATGGAGGATGCGGCTATCCGGGAAGGTTTCTCACACCTGTGGCCTGGCAGGGATTATGACAGGCTCTATGATGCGGCCCTCTGCCGGGCCGGGGCGGACTGGCTGGTTGGGATCAATGCCACAAGGCTTTTTTCCGTCCTGTATGGCGTGACCCTGAACGTGGGCCGCGTCATGTCCCCGACGCTGGCGCTTTTAGTAAAACGGGAGGCGGAAATCCGGGAGTTTGAGAGCACCCCCTTTTATGTGCCGGAGATTTCCTGCAAAGGATTTACGGCCTCCGGGGAGAGGCAGACCGAGAAAGGGGCAGCAGAAAAGATATGCAGGAGCTGTGAGGGGCAGGAGGCGGTGGTCCGCACCGTGGAGAAGCAGACAAAGACCGTGCAGCCTCCGCGCCTCTATGACCTGACGACCTTACAGCGGGAATGCAACCGGATCTATGGGTATACGGCGCAGCAGACCCTTGACTACCTGCAGGCCCTCTATGAGAAAAAGCTGGCGACCTATCCCCGGACGGACAGCCAGTATCTGACGGAGGATATGCAGGGCACCGCCCTTTCCCTGGTGAACTGGCTGCGTGACAATATGGAGTTTGGGAAGTGCTGTGACGGGGAGCCGGATATTGGCCGTGTGACGGATGGAAACAAAGTGACCGACCACCACGCCGTTATCCCTACATCGGAGATTACCCGGACAGGAGGGATGCGGATTCAGAGGGAAAAGACGGCAATCATGCCGGAGATTATGCGGATTGATACGGTGGGGCAGGCCATTGACATGCAGCAGATTGACAACCGGCGTTTTATGTTCAATCCCGACACAGGGGTGCTTGTCTTAGGACGCCAGTATGCGGATACAGGCATTATCAATTCCAGCCATGCGCAGGAACTGGCTGACGCCGGAATCACAAAAGATTATGACGGCTTTGTACGGGGATGGATTGGGGCCGGAGGGGAATATCCTTACGGGGTGATCCACTTTGCACCCAGCGTGGATGAAAGGAATATCACTCTGTTTGAGAGGGCCTTTGACACGCTGGAAATGTTTGCACGGAACGGGGGCATGGCTCCCACGGTCATCCGGGGGTTCGGAGACCGGTGGGAGCAGCCCTTTTGTGCCATCCTGCCCGGATTAAAGGAGCCGGAGAAAAAGCCCTCCGTCCGGGAGCAGCTAAAGCAGAAACCGGAGGGAAGGAAGGACAGGAACAGGAAACCAAAACAACAGGAACGATAGGAGGCGGTTCATTTGAGTATCACAACAATCACAACAGAGGATCTTCGACGCATGGAAGAAAAAGAGGGGCTGGTTTTGCAGGGCTGCGGCGGGGACTTGAAGGAATGGGTGGACGGAATCAACGATATGCTCACCGAGGCAGGGATTCTGAAGGAGGGCACCCGGTTTGAGGATGTTTCCGCTTTCCAGTATGGGGAGCTGACATGCCTGCTCTTTCCTTTTGAGGATGTAAAGCTAGAGATGGGGAAACTTGCCGTGTGGCGGTTACAGACCCGTGAGAATTTTGGGGGCACCTGGCTTTCCGATTTTGTGCCGAACCAGTTGGGCGGCTTTCTCGGGGAGCCTTCGCCGGAGTTTGAGAAACCGGACTGTGCGCTGGTCGGGCAGGACGGGAATGTCTTTAACCTGGCCGGCATTGCCTCCCGGACTTTGCGCAGAAACGGCATGGCGGAGCAGGCAAAGGAAATGACGGACCGGGTATTTGCTTCCGGAAGCTACCATGAGGCGCTGAACATTATCGGCGAGTATGTGAATATCACCTCTGTGGATGATCCGGAACGCAGGCCCTCCGTCCGGCGGCAGATGAAAGAGGCAAAGCCGGCAGAGCCTTCCGGAAAGCAGAAACCGGCAAAGCAGCAGGAACGGTAAGGAGGGGCGGAATGGAAAAGGAAAAAACATACGGTGTCTGGGCGGAACGCAGCGGGGCCTCCATGTTCGGCTATGCGGCGGCATGGTGTAAGGAAGATGGAAAGCCGCTGGAATTTGACACTGAAAAAATGGCCCAGGACTATGCAGCGGAAATGAATGGGAAAACTACCGCCAATGTCCATTATTATGCACGGGAGAAGGAGCCGGAGCCCGGGGCGGTCCGAAAGACGGCGGCACAGGAGGAATTGGATGCACGCGCCCCTTCCCAGACAGTGCCCCGGAATGAGGCGGCCGAGAAGCTGAATGAGATTCCCGGCAGGCAGCTTCGGGCAGAGCCGGAGCCGATGGTGGAGATCCGCTCTGCGGTCCACAGCAATTATGCCGGGATGGTCGCCATGCTGGACGCGGACAACCGGGTATATCTTGGGAAAGAGGAATGTTATCACTTTGCGGGAGATCAGCCGGCCTATTATGATAACAGCGGCGGTTCCCTCTGTTTTGTCACGGATAGGGCAGACATGTATTATTTTCTATATGGGGATGGATGGGCCCATACCCAGGAGGAAATGCTGGGGCACGGCCTTACGGCGGATCAGTATGCAGAGTTTGCCCGGCTGCAGCACGGCGTCCTCCGGCAGTTTGAGGTACAGAGGGAGCTTAGGTTTGCAGGACAGCCCTTCCAGGCCCAGGAGAATTACCTGCGGAATGCGGAGCTTTATGAGGAAGGACAGACAGGCAATTATAATATGATGGACGGGCGGCTTGACAACGAACCGCCGGAGCGCCCCGACCTGACAGACGGGCAGACCTGGGAGGAAATAAGGGAGCTTGCCCCGGAGACGCTGCCAGAGGAAACAGGGGAAAAGCCTTCCCTGATGGAACGGCTGAAGGCAGGATGCCCGGAGTATGAGGAGGGGAAGAATGTACCGGCTTTCCCGGAAAGGGAGCGGTAAGATATGGGGATGAAGTTTGAAGATGTGGATATTCTGGATGTGCTGAATCAGATCGTGGAGCTGAACACCCATCATTACAAGGACGATTTTGACCTGGATAAAGAACTGATCCCTAAGCTGGCCGTATCGGGAAACCCGGAGGACCGGCGCCTCCTTTGGATGTCCAGGCCATGCGGCACTTATACCCTGCGGGAGCGGGAAGTCTACCTGCAGGAGAGTTATGAAAATAATGTATGGCGGTTCTACTATGAGCAGACGAAAGATAAGGTCCTGGCCTATGCGCTTGTCTTGAAGGATGTGCAGGACGGGAAAGTGACGGGGGATATCTACCCTCTGGACTATGCCGCCCATGTGGAACGGGTGAAGCTGCTGACCTGCCCCATTGAAAAAGTGGAGGCTACTTTCAGTGACGGCAAGGTGGTTTCCGTTCCATACGGGAACCACAGGCAGCTTATCAATGGGCTTGCTTCCATACACGGGAAAGCAAAGTCCATCCTTTATGAGCCGGAGAGCGGCCGGGAACTTTCGGTGATCCTGGAGCGGGAAAGGTTCAAACGTTCCCACCATGCCAGGGCCGGCGATCTGGAGACCTATATCGCAAAGCTGCAGAAAGGCACCATGCGCGGCCGGATGAAGGCGGCAAAGGACACCGTAACGGAGCCAGATAAGGGCACGCCCCATAAAGGCGTGCAGGAACGGTGAAGAAAGAGGGCCGCAGCGTCCAGTTCCACTTCTATGTGTCGGAGCAGGAGGCAGCGGCCATCCAGGAGCGCATGGAGCAGATTGGCGTTGCCAACCTGTCGGCCTATCTGCGCAAGATGGCAGTGGACGGCTACATCATCCACCTGGACATGAGTGAGGTACAGGAGCTGGTGCGGCTCCTCCGTATCTGCTCCAACAATCTGAACCAGTACGCAAGGCGGGCCAATGAGACCGGGAGTATTTACGCCGCCGATGTGGAGGACCTGCGCGTTCGTCTGGACGGCCTTTGGGACGGGATGGACAAGCTGCTCCGGGGATTTGCTAACATTCCATGAACGGGCCTTCCAGCCGTTGCTTTCCGGGAACCGGCACGGTAGAATGGAATAGAGGGGCAGACAATGCCCCGCAAAATGGCATACCCGGAAGTCTTAAAAAGGCGGACGGGGCAGGAGAAAAGGAGGCGGGCGTATGCGTCTGATATTCAAACTTTTGGCATTTCCCTTTGTGCTGGTTACGGGGGTTCTTTATCTGGTGTGCAAGTTCCTGGTAATTGCCTCCGGTGCTGTGCTGGGGATTCTTTCCGGGATTGTATTTCTGGCGGCGTTGGCGCTGTTTTTCATTGCCGGTTTCTGGCCGGGGCTGTCCTGGCTGGTACTTGCATTTCTGATCAGCCCGTATGGTCTGCCAATGGCGGCGGCCTGGCTGGTGGGAATGATTGGCGGCATGAACAGTGCAATAAGGGATTTTGTATTTGGATAAACAGTTTGGGCGGGGCACAGGAGATGGGTGCTCCGCTCATTTTCTTTTTTGGGGCTGTCCATACCGGACGGCCTTTTTGATTCAGAAATGGAGGGATTTGATTTGAGAGACCAGACACCACTTTATCATCATACAGGCAGCTATGCGCAGGAGCATGGGGAGCTGGACCGGTACCATGCTTCCTATCAGGCGAATATTGCCTGTAAGGAGGCAATCGAGCAGGCCATTGCCGACAACTACCGGGATAACCGCCTGAATACGGCCTGCGTGGATCAGGTGTTGGAACAGTTCGGCTATGAGCGGATGCTTTATGTCCTTGCCAATACGGTGCAGCAGAAAGAACAGGACGGGCGCATTTCCCATGACAACCGGGCATGGGCGAAAACGGTTCCGGTCACTCCTGCCCTGGACGGTCCTTGTGGTGACAGGAACAGATATTTTATTGTGGACAAATGCAATGCCGGGCTCATGGATCTGTTTCTTACCCAGGCAAGGAAAGCATACGCACTGGAGCAGGAAAAGAGGCCGTCTGTGCGGGAGAGCCTGAATAAAAATGCCGGGCAGCAGGCCGGTACTGACAGGGGAAAAACCCAGAGAGCGCAGGAACGGTAATCCGTAAAAAAAGATAAAGGGGGTGTGATGTATGGCGACTACGCGGCTGATGCCTCTGCATGTGGGGAAGGGGAGGGATGTTTCCACAGCCATAGCAGACGTTATTGATTATGTGGAGAACCCGCAGAAAACCGACTACGGAAGATTCATCTATGGATATGAGTGTGATACGCGGATTGCAGATGCCGAGTTTACGCTATCAAAGCGCCAGTATGCTAACCTGACGGGCCGGAGCCGGGGCGCAGATGATGTGATTGCCTACCACCTCCGGCAAGCCTTCAAACCCGGAGAAGTCACGCCGGAAGAAGCGAACCGGATCGGCCGGGAGCTTGCCCTGAAACTGACAAAGGGAAACCATGCTTTCATTGTCTGTACCCATGTGGATAAGCACCACGTCCATAACCATATCATCATCAATTCCACGGCAATAGACTGCCAGAGAAAGTTTCGGAATTTCTGGGGTTCTGCCTGGGCCATCCGGCGCATGAACGACAAGCTGTGCCTGGAGCATGGGCTGTCCGTTGTGGAGAATCCGAAGCCTGGCAGGGAGCATTACGGCACATGGCTGGGAAATAAAAAGCAGCCCTCTTTTCAGGAGCAGATACGGATGGCGGTGGATGAAGCACTGGCAGAAAAGCCGAAGGACTTTGAGGAACTTCTAAAGAAACTGGAGGCGGCAGGGATCGAGGTCAACCGGGAGAGAAAGCACCTCCGCTTCCGTGTGCCGGGGCAGGAGAAATATACTCGGTGCGATACGCTGAAAGGGGATTACACCGAGCAGGCCATCCGGGAGAGGATTGCAGGGACGCGGACAGTGAAGCCGCGCCGTGCCTCTTTGCTGAAGCCGGCTCCCAAAGTAGGCTTGCTGGTGGATATCGAGGCGGCGGTCCGGGCGGGGAAAGGTCCGGGGTATGAACGGTGGGCGAAGGTGTTCAATATCAAGCAGCTCTCCCAGGCGGTGATCTGGCTGAAAGAGCATGGGGATATGGACTATGAGGGGTTGCAGGCGAGGGCGGCGGAAACTACGGACAGATTCAATGGGCTGTCGTCACAGATCAAGGAACTGGAATCACGGATGAACGCAAACGGGGAGCTGCAGAAACAGATCGTGAGCTATGCCAAGACAAGGGTCGTCTATGTGGAATACCGGAAGGCAGGTTACAGCAAAAAATTCCGGGCGGAGCATGAAGCGGATATCCTGATCCATCAGGCTGCAAAGAAATACTTTGACGGCATGGGGATTACAAAGCTCCCCTCTGTGAAAGCCCTGCGTGAAGAATATGCCGGCCTTCTGGAGCAGAAACGGAAAGCCTATGCGGAATATAAACAGGCACGGTCCGATATGAAGGAGCTGCAGAATATCAAGGCCAATGTGGACTACCTGCTTGATATTCCGGCCAGACGTGAGGCACAGAAGGACAGTGAAAAGTCACGGCAATAGGATTTCTTTCTCCTTTCGGTTTTCAGCGCCCGCAGGGTGCGCAGCCGTTACCGCAGGTAACGATCTCAGGGGTTTGGGGACATGTCACCAACAAGCGTTTTCGCAGATTTTCCGGGTACGGAAAATCTGCGAAAATGAGCCTTCTGTACAAGAAGGCATTGCTTGCGAATTTGTGCGATTTAGGATAACGTGCTGTTTTTCAGATAGAAAATATAGGGGAAATATGATAATATATATGGAACAGCTGTGCGAATAAAAATGAAAAGGCAGGGTTAAATAATGTCAGAGAAAATGCTTGATATAAAGGAATATATGTATAGGTTTTTGCAGGATCCAACAAGGGAAAAGTTTATTGATCTTGTTTTTGATGGAGTTGGTGAACAAGATAGTATAGATTTTAAAAAGATATGGATAGAGCCACAGAAATTATCGGAAATTATTTTGGGCATTGCTAATACAGGCGGAGGTGTGGTAATCTTTGGAGTTGAGGAAAAAGAGGATGGTACAATAGAGGCCATAGGATTAGAGGAAATAGTTGATAAGGAAAAACAACACTCAAAAATTTCAAAGTTTTTGCCGAATACAGTTAAATTTAATATTTTAGATTTCGATTTTTCTGGAGAAGCATACTCTAAAATAGAGAATAAGATGTATCAGATGATAGTAATCTATTCAGATGATAAAGATCTGCCCTATATGTGGGATAGAGATAGTAATGAAAATCAAGTGGGATGTGTTTTTATAAGAAAAGGAACTAAAACAGTTAAGGCAAATTCCTTTGAACTAAGTGAACTGATTGATAAAAAAATCAGATCCATGTATGCAGAAGGTTCTAAATTAGCATTAGAAGAACATTTGGAACAATTAAAAGTTTTATATGAATATGTAGGTGCAAAAGAAAATGTGATACATAAAAATATTTTGAATGTTGGACAAGCGTTGTTGGAAAGATTCCAGTCAATTTCTGAAAGTCTGGGAGAGGTAGAAAGAACGAAAAACCCATTTTACCCAGAAGAAGATTTTGAAGAATTTGTTGCTAACATGATTAAAAAGAAAAAAATCAAAATAGAGAGTGTGTTAGATCTGAAATAAACTTATGTAATCTGGCAGATACCATAGGGTAGACAAAGCATAATTTTTGGAATGAGGAAGTGAAAAATAATATGGATTTGTTTGAACCATTGAAAAAGGTTAGTGAAGGTCAATGGCATACAAAGTTCAAGCTGCTAAAAGAAGACCCATACGGGGAGGGAGAAAGAATAATTCTTCAACGTTGGGTAGAAGGCTTAGTAGATAGAGATAATAAAATGGTGCAAGAATTCCAGAAAACTTTTCATGCAAGTTTTTGGGAATTTTATCTCTATGCTTGTTTTAGAGAAGCAGGATTTGTCTTAGACCAAACTCATAACAGACCTGATTTTATGATAAAGGCTCCTTATGAATTTAATGTAGAAGCTGTAGTTGCAAATATAAAAAGTCAGGGCAGACCAGAATCGGATAGAGGGATGGAAGATTTGATGGATATGTTTATTCCACCAAAGAATCAAGAGGATTTTTTTCAAATTCAGCATGAGGCTGTTGTAAGGCAGTCGAATGCAATAACCTCTAAAATGAAAAAATATGAGAATGAGTATTCAAAGTGTGATTGGGTTAAAGCAGATGTACCATTTGTGATTGCAATGTCTTCCTATAGCCAGGTGAATTACGGGCGTGAATTTATATACCCGATGATGACACTGCTATATGGGATGTACTATGTGCCAGAAGAAAATAGTTATGTTTCAGTGAGTGAGGTGCAGAAACCAGAAACGGATTCGACAATACCAGTAGGTTTGTTTAATTCTGACAAGTATAGTGGAATTTCTGCAATTTTGTATTCATGCACAACTACACTTGGGAAATTAACTTCTTTGGCGAAATCAGAAGGGTATTTTTCAATGAATGAGGTTTATAATTTGAGACGAGATTATGAAGATACAAAAATGCCCTATAAGTTGCATCATGTGGGAATAGACTCTCCGGAAATGTTGACAGACGGATTATTTCTTTTTCATAATCCATTTGCAAAGAATAAATTAGATATTCAATGTTTTGAAGATACATCTGTTACGCAATTTTTCTGGCAGGGGAACATATTAGTACATACAAGCAATACATATCCGATTGTATGCAGACTGAATTTTTCTAAAATGCTACAACAAGGATTTCATATACTAATCGATGAGTATTCGCGGCAGTACAATGATTTTTCGCCTATGGAATACTATAGTTTGGATGAATCAGAAAAGATAAAAGTTGATTTCGATAGGGATTGTTTGGTCTGCATATGGGTAAAAATGGAGAAGGATCAATCTATTAGGAATGTTCATTATCTTCGGCCGCAATATCTTACAGATGAATATTTATTACAAGAAGCAAAAAGAGAGGTTGGAAAGAGAACGGAAAAAATAGACGAGATAATGCGTATTGATTTGATTAGAGAAAAAGAAATTTTTGATTTTGTTAATCAGTAGCTTTATGTAATATATCTTATGACTTAAACGTTACGATGTGAAAATGAATGAAGCAGAATAATTTATGGAATAATCACGAATGCTTTAGCGGTGTTACTTTGTGGGTAACCGTTAAGTGGTAGTATACATTGAAAGGTATGAAGAATGAAAGATTTTGTTAATCCATTTCCAAAGTTATGTGAAGAATATGCCCAACGTTTTGATGTGGCCAGTGATAATAATGATGTTCAGGCTATAAGGGAACTTTTGTCCGAATTAGAGGACTTTTTGAAAAAATATACAGATGCAATATATGCTCCTTTATACTATTGTATGGGAACTTCTTATGGAAATTTAAGGACACATGGATATTCAGTCGAAAGTGATGAAGCAAAGTTATCTTTAGAAAAAAAAGATGTTTCATTGGAGCACGAATTATACTGTTTTAGACATAGCCTTGAACTTTTGGACGATCCGGAATTATTGAAGGAAGAATTTGAACCTTATATAAGAGGATTGAAATTACAGCTGTACACTAACTATGCAAATGCATTGGAGGATTGCGGCAGAAAAGCAGCGGCTATGAAATTTTATCGTAAAGTTTTAGAAATTAATCCCGAATTTGGGATGGCAGAAGGTAACATGGGGCGTGCATTGCAGCATTATTCAGCACTTGTACATGATCCTGGTCATACGGCATACTTACATCATTTTGCATATAATTATTTAAAATCCTCTTTAAAAAAGGCAGATGTCCATGTGTCTGCCAGAAAATATTTTGAAAGATGTGTGAATTCTTATACTGATGAAATTAAGGAAACATTTTTGGAAAACAAATTAGAAATATCAGAATATTCTTTAGGAGAAGAACAGGAAGAGGCATATCGCAGATGGTGTTTACATCATCATTTGTTTTTAAATCCTTTAAATGATCTTCCGCATGAATTGTCTTGTTTTGCTACAGATTCTTTGCAACTACCAGATATGATTACACATATAGAGCAGATAGAACCGCCAAGATATTTTGGAATGTTTAACCAATTAAAGCAAGAATATATATATGCCAGATACTTGTGCTATGAGGCCTTTTATGAGCGTGAAGAAACTCATTTTGCAGATAAGGAAACGCATTTGATAAATTTGTATGATTATCCGCAGTATTCGATACGAATCGAAGGATTAAAAACTGCATTTCGGCAGTCATATTCCATTTTTGATAAAGTTGCTTTTTTTATAAATGATTACTGGGAGCTTGGAATTCAAGAGAGAGACGTGAATTATCGGACAATATGGTTATCTGAATATGGGAAAGGGAAGAAGAATTACAAGTATAAAAATAGGTTGATTCTGGCTGATAATATAGCGTTGAAATCTATGTTTTGGATTTGCAATGAGTTTAATAAAAAATTTGGTGATGCGGATACTCCTTATGAAAAAAATATACAAGTCTTGCGGAATGCATTGGAGCACAAATTTGTAAAAGTTCATAGTGGGACTTTATATAATGATAAGAAGGAAGAGAAGAGCATAGGGGAGGATTCATTTTACCATATAACGGAGAACGGTTTATTACAATATACCATGGAGTTATTGGAAATAGTAAGAGAGTGGTTGATTGATCTTACTATGGCGGTTCATATTGAAGAATTAAAGCGTGGAGAAGACGAGGATGATAAGAAAAGTTTTCCGGTATTTTTAATGGAGTTTGATGATGAATGGAAAGTATAGTAGCTGATAAGCAAAGCCTCCACTTAGTACAGTATGGAGCAGTATATCCGAAAGCAAAGGAATGAGGTAGCACACGGAACTTGGTTAATTTCCTAATTTACTTGCCTCATAACAGCTAATCATCGGGAAATCCAATCAAGGTTCCCTTAATGATGGGGTAACAAGATGGCTGGATGGTCAAATCATCTTTGCTTATTTTCCAGCCATCTGCTGTTTTAGTTGCCTGATTATCTTCATTATCCAGATTTTGCATTGCTAATGTCAGTGGATTTTTATAGTCATTCGCTGTTACTCTATATTTTCCTGCATCATCAACAAGAATTTTTCAGCAGGTTTGGAAAAAACCTGATACTTTTTCCAAATCATATACATTTCAATCTCGATGGTAGGGTATAGGGGACGGAAACAGAGTCTGCTGTTACCGGAAGTATTGATGATTCTGTCAAAGCAGATTGCGTACCCAAGTCCCTCTTCCACAAGAAGCGAGGCATTGAACAGCAGATTGTAAGTCATAACAATATCCAGTTCCGATATACTGCGTTTCATCCACTGGACAAGCTCTCCGCCATCGGCCTCCTGTTGGGATATCAGCAGTGGCTGCCCCCACAGGTCTTCGGGGGAAATGAATTCTTTTTCGGCCAGGGGAGAATCCTTTGGCATCAGAACACCCCAGACATCCTTTGCCGGAAGTTTTAATGCTTCGTATTTGGTCAGATCAGGCGTTCCCAATATAATTCCGAAATCAATCAGTCCTTTATCCAGCTGCTCCCTGACAAATACCGCATTTCCGCTGGAAATGTGGTAATGGATTCCGGGATACAGCTTTTTCAGTTTTCCGGCAGCCTTTGCCAGCAGGCGGACACCATCTGTTTCTCCGGCTCCAATGTATACATCTCCGATAATCACATTGTCAGAAAGTATAATTTCGTTTTCTGTTTTCTTTACCAGATCCAGAATTTCTTCTGCTCTTTTTCGGAGGATCATTCCCTCTTCTGTCAGCGTAACCTTGCGGGAACCCTTTGTGCCGCGGATCAGCAGCTGCTTCCCCAGTTCCTCCTCCATATTTTTAATCTGTGTGGAAAGAGTAGGCTGGGAGAGATGAAGGGACTCGGCGGCCCGTATAATGCTTTGTTCTCTTGCAATGGCAAGAAAGTATTGAAGTACCCGTATTTCCATATATCTGCTCCTTGTTGTCTGTTTATTGTCTGCCGCACGTTGAGAATGTCATTTGCATTTCAGGGGATAGGAACCAATCGACAGGACAGATTGACTTTAAAAAATTCTATCATAGCTTTCCATAGTTTTCAACTATACAAACAAATTATATCTAAATATTTGCTATTTGCCATATATAGCCTTATAGTAAAATTATCAAAAACGTCAGGGGGTGCAGGTATGATAGCCACAGGAAGCAGGGAATCTGTAATACAGAATCTGGAGGATGCGGGATGTGAAAACGAAATGATCCGGGATTTTATGGGATGGTTTGATAAGGGGCAGCAGGCGAAACAGTTGGAACTGCTGGAACACCAAAGGGAATATCTGCTTGGCAGGGTACACAAGGATGAAAAAAGGATTTCCTGCCTGGATTATCTGATTTATCAGATTCAGGGAAAACCAACAGGAAAGAGATAGGATGAAATCTAAGAGAAAGAAGGAAAGTGAAGATGAGTAAGAAAATATTAGTGATTTCGACCAGTCTGAGAAAAGAGAGCAATTCGGATATGCTGGCAGAGGCGTTTATGAACGGTGCAAGGGAGGCAGGGCACGAGGTGGAAACAGTAAGTCTGAAAAACAAAACCATCGGGTTTTGTAAAGGCTGTCTGGCCTGTCAGAAAACAGGAAGCTGTGTTATCCGGGATGATGCTGGAGAGATTGTGGAGAAAATGCTGCATGCGGATGTACTGGTATTTGCCACACCCATTTACTACTATGAGATGAGCGGTCAGATGAAGACCATATTGGATCGGGCAAATCCCTTATATACAGCGGATTATGCGTATCGGGATGTGTATCTTCTGGCGACTGCTGCGGATGGGGACGAACATGCCATGGACGGGGCGAGGAAAGGTCTGGAAGGATTTGTTGCCTGCTTTGCAAAGGCACATTTTGCGGGAAGTGTCTTTGCAGGAGGTGTGGATGTTCCGGGAGCCGCAAAGGGGCATGGCGCTCTGGAGAAAGCCCGTGAAATGGGGAGGAAGGTATGAAAATTTTAGTATTGAACGGAAGCCCGCGTCCCAATGGGAATACGGCAGCTTTGGTGGAGGCGTTTGTGGAAGGCGCAAGAGAAAATGGGCATGAGGTTACGGTTGTATCGATATGCCAAAAGAACATTGCAGGATGCCTGGCCTGCGAATACTGCCATACCAAAGGAGAGGGCAAGTGTATCCAACAGGATGACATGCGGGAGGTCTATCCGGTTCTTTCAGAGGCGGAGATGATTGTGCTGGCATCCCCGGTGTATTATCACAGCTTTAGCGGACAGCTGCAATGTGCCATTAACCGTATTTATGCCTTGGATAAACCGGCAAAACTGAAAAAAGCAGCTCTGATTTTAAGCTCTGGAAGCGATAATGTGTATGATGGGGCGATTTATGAGTATCAGAATTCGTTTTTGGATTATCTGAAGCTGGAAGATATGGGGATTTTTACGGCGTATGACAAACAGAACAAGTCGGAAGAAAAGCTGGCAGAGCTGAAAGCCTTTGGAAAAAGTTTAGTTTAGAAATTGTTTAGATATCTTTGTGAATTCTTTTATCCTCCCATGTTAATCTGAACACAGGCTATAAGATTTCTGCTTCCGTAAACAGATAAGCGAAAGGGTATGCCGCCGCAGACATTGGAAATATACATAAACACATGGCAGGAAAAGGAGAATATGGAAAGTGACCATTAAGAAGAAAATCAGGCTGTCCAATATTATGATGGTTCTGATACCGATTTTAGTTACAACGGTTGTGCTCATTGTTTATCTGAACACCTCTCTGGGCAGCTACTGGCATACCTTTGTATCCATGTACAGTGATGAGAATGGAGTGCAGTTCGCCCAGAGTATGATTTATAACTATCAGCAGGAGCTGTGGGAAAACAACTGGGGGGATTGTCCGCAGATGGACGACTGCCAGGCAGAAATCCGGCACAGTGATGAGATGACCCATCTGGAAAATAAGCTGTCCGGACTGGGATACCGTTTTATGATCACAAAGGACGGAGAAAGCATCTATTCCAACCTGTCTGAAACTGATTTGGAAACAGCAAGGTCTGTGGCGGGAGATGCCATTGATTATGCGAAGATGCTGACAGCCAGCCGGTATGAGGTCTCTGTAATTAAAAGCACCTTCTGGCATGGGGAAAGCGTCTTTTGCATTACGGCTGTCCACCCCCAGGAAACAGATGGAACCATGGTAAATTATCTGAAAAACTGCATTCTGCGTTATCTGGCTGTTATCCTGATTATTTTTGTGGCTTTGACCGTGTGTATTAACGGCGTTCTCTCTTGGTGGATTTCTGGCAGTATTTTAAAGCCTCTTGGGAAATTGAGCCTTGGCACAAAAGAGATCCGGGAGGGGAATCTGGATACGCCCATGCAGTATGAGAAAAAAGATGAGTTTGGACAGGTATGCAGGGATTTTGATGAAATGCGTGCCTACCTGCAGGAATCTGTACAGCAGCGGCTGAAGGATGAAAAGCGCAGACGGGATCTGATCACTGGGATTTCTCATGACCTTCGGACACCTTTGACGACCATCATGGGATATTTGGACGGACTTTTAGACGGTATTGCAGATACACCGGAAAAGAGGCTCCGTTACCTGCAGGCCATAAAGACAAGAACCGGAAATCTGGTCAGCCTTGTAGACAGCCTTTCTGAGTACAGCAGGCTGGATGCCGGCTTCCGGTATCACATGGAGGAAACGGATTTTAAGGATTATGTGGAAAAGTATCTGGAGCTTGTGCGCCCGGATATGGAAAACCAACAGGTGGAAATCGAATATTTCTGCGGGAAAGGAAAATTTCCGGTCAGGATGGACAGAGAAGAGTTCAAACGGATCTTCAATAATCTGTTTGCAAACACGGTGAGGTACCGGAGAAAAGAAAATTCGAGAGTCATAATCTCCCTGAAACGGACACTGGAGGGAAGCAGTCTGGAACTGGTATTCCAGGATGATGGTCCGGGAGTGCCGAAGGAAAGCCTGGAACAGATATTTGACAGCTTTTATAGAGTAGATGATTCCAGAAACAGTGCAGAGAAGGGAAGCGGCATCGGACTGGCAGTGGTGAAGGAAATCATCATCGGCCATGGAGGAACAATAAGGGCAGAAAACAGGGGAGGGTTAGCTGTGATTATTCGTATTCCCGTCATGGATTGAAATGAGAAATATTATGGAAACACCATATAGGTCTTCCATAATATCCTGAAAACATGAGCAAATGAAGGAAAGGAATTGATCGCAATGGAGAGGATACTGATCATAGAAGATGATGAGCTGATTGCGGAACTGGAGAGGGATTATCTGGAGGCAAACGGATACGAAACCGACCTGGCCTTTGACGGGATTACCGGAGAACAAAAAGCAAAAACAGAAAAGTATGATGCCATCCTGCTGGATGTGATGCTCCCCGGCAAGACAGGGTTTGATGTATGCCGGGAACTGCGCAAAAACCTACGGCTGCCTATCATCATGGTAACGGCCAAAAAGGAAGATATCGACAAGATCCGGGGATTGGGACTGGGGGCAGATGATTATCTGGTAAAACCTTTCAGCCCTACAGAACTGGTAGCCAGGGTGAAATCCCACATTTATATCCATAATCTGCTTTCATCCTCAGAGGAAGAGGAGCAGCAGGAGACAGAGATTAGTTACCGGAATCTGACCATCCTGCCAAAGTCAAGAAGGGTCTATCTGGATAAAAAGGAAGTGGTACTGGTCAATAAAGAATTTGAGCTCTTGCTGTTCCTGGCGGAAAATCCCAATCTGGTGTTTTCAAAGGATACCCTGTTTGACCGGGTGTGGGGGATGGATTCTCTGGGAGATGCGGCAACTGTGACCGTCCATATTAACCGTCTCCGGGATAAGCTGGGGAAAATTGACACACAGAACCAGTTTATAGAAACGGTGTGGGGAGCGGGATACCGGTTTCGGATTGACTGATTTCGTCAGAATATGATAGGATAGGAGGCTGTTTGGATGAGAAAAAAAGGCTATTTTCTTTTAATGTTTGTTTTTCTTTTGGTTCTTTCCGGCTGTGGACGGGGAGGACAGAATTCCGCATTGGAAATGGCAGAAGCCGGTAAGAATGAAACGGAAACAACGCAGGAGAGACAGGATGAATCTGTGATTGATTTTGAAAGTGATATAAAAGAAACGTCAGAAGCGAGTGAACAATCTGTGCCTGGAACGGGATCAGAAGGTATGGGGGAAGATGAAACGAAAGAGCAGGATGGGGAAACAGGGGTATCGGTGGTGTATATGACAACGGATATCAGTTCGCAGGGTCTTATGAACATTTATCAGGCACTGTCAGCATCTCCCTCCGGCAAAATTGCCGTAAAGCTTTCTACTGGCGAACCAGGCAGCAACTATCTTAGGACAGATCTGATCGGGGAACTGGTGCAGTCCCTGGAGGGAACCATTGTGGAATGCAATACCGCCTATGGAGGTTCCAGGGCAAATACAGCCATGCACTATCAGGTGGCGGAAGAGCATGGTTATACGGCCATTGCGGATGTGGATATTATGGACGAGGACGGCTCTATGACATTGCTGGTGGAGGGAGGGGACAATCTGACGGAAAATTATGTGGGCGCACATTTTGCGGACTACGATTATTATGTGATTTTGTCCCATTTTAAAGGACATTCCATGGCAGGATTTGGAGGGGCAATCAAGAATATTTCCATCGGTATTGCCTCTTCGGAAGGGAAATCTCATATCCACAGCGGCGGAACAGGCGGAAGTATGTGGGGAGGAAGCCAGGATGCTTTTCTGGAATCCATGGCTGAGGCTGGAAAATCTGTTGCAGACTATCTGGATGGAAATATCCTGTATATCAATGTGATGAACCGCCTGTCGGTGGACTGTGACTGTGACGGAAGTCCGGCAGAGCCGGATATGCACGATATCGGGATTCTTGCTTCCTATGATCCGGTGGCGCTTGACCAGGCCTGTGTGGATCTGGTTTATAGGGCAGTGGATGGGCAGTCTCTGATTGACAGGATTGAATCCAGAAACGGTCTGCATACGCTGGAGCAGGCAGAAAAAATCGGCCTGGGAAGCCGGGAATATGAGCTGGTGAGTATAGATGACTGATATGCTACACCGTGAAGCCGTTTACCTTTGGTACTATTTCAGTGTTCAGCTGGAGCAGATTTTTAAATACTGGGTATTGGGAATGGTGCTGGGGAGCCTGGTCTCCGTGTTCCTGAAAGAACATATTCATAAAGCTTTCCGCTCCATGGGAGAAAAACGGCTGGGGATTCTGGGGATTGTCAGTGCCAGTGCGTTGGGGATTGCCTCGCCTCTTTGTATGTATGGAACCATCCCCATTGCCGCCTCTTTTTCCAAAAGCGGCATAACGGCGGATGGGTCTCGCAGGGATGACTGGCTGGCAGCCTTTATGATGAGTTCCATCCTGCTGAACCCACAGCTGATTATTTACAGCGCAGCTCTTGGGATTCCTGCTTTGGCTGTGCGTATCATATCCTGCTTTTTATGTGGTATTTTTGCCGGAGTGTTTATACGGCTTTTTTACCATAATCGGCCTTTTTTCAATTTTAAAGGTTTTGAAGAATCCAAAAGCCGGGATACAGATTCTAATCTGCTGTTACGATTTCTTAAAAATCTGGGTCGGAATGTAAAAGCTACAGGATGGTATTTTCTGGCCGGTATTGCTTTATCCGCACTGTTTCAGAGGTATGTGTCCGGGAATGTGATGATTAACCTGTTTGGCGGCAATGAAGCGTTCGGCGTCCTGATGGCGGCAACTATCGGAGTTCCCCTCTATGCCTGCGGCGGAGGGACGATACCGTTATTGCAGACGTGGCTGATGGACGGCATGAGCCTTGGCAGCGCCGCAGCTTTTATGATCACCGGACCGGCTACAAAAATCACGAATCTGGGAGCAGTAAAGATTGTGTTGGGAATCAAACGGTTTGTACTATATCTGGCATATATAATGATATTCTCTTTTCTGACCGGATTGGCGGTGAATTTTATATAATATTTTGAATGGAGGGTAAAAATGGAGTACAGGACAAACAGAAGGACAGGTGACCGCATCAGCGTGATTGGCCTGGGAACAAGCTACATTGCAGAAACGGAGGAAAAGGAGGCGGTTGGGGCTCTGGAATTCGCCCATGAGAAAGGAATCAACTATGCCGACCTTGCCACTGCAGACGCAAAGACTTTTACCTATTATGGGAAAGCCTTTTCATCTGTCAGAAAGGATATGCACTATCAGGTACATTTTGGCGCAAATTATGAGAGCGGGGCATATGGATGGACTACGGACAAGGAGACGATCCGGCGTTCCATAGATGCCCAGCTTACAGCGCTGAAGACAGACTACATAGACTATGGATTTATCCACTGTCTGGATGAAGAAAAAGACTGGCAGGCATATCAGGAGGGAGGCGCCCTTGGCTTTCTTATGGAATTAAAAAAGCAGGGGGTGGTGCGGCACATCGGACTGTCTTCCCATACGCCCGGCCTTGTACAGCAGATACTGGATACCGGATTCGTGGATCAGGTAATGTTTTCCGTCAATCCGGGATATGACTATAGCCATGGCGATTATGCAAACGGAAGTAGCGAAGAGCGTATGTCGCTGTACCGCAGATGCGAGGCGGATGAGGTGGGCATTTCCGTGATGAAGCCCTTTTCAGGGGGACAGCTCCTGGATGATAAGACATCTCCTTTCGGCAAGGCGCTGACACAGTATCAGTGCATCCAGTATGCCTTGGATAAGCCGGGAGTAGTGACTGTGCTGCCGGGCATCCGAAATATGGAGGATGTGAAAGAACTGCTAAGATTTTTTGATATTTCCCCGGAAGAACGGGATTATTCCATTCTTGGTGCATTTACTCCTGGTGAGGCTGTAGGAAATTGTGTGTACTGCAATCATTGCCAGCCTTGTCCTGCAGGTCTGAATGTGGGGCTGATCAATAAATATTATGATCTGGCGGTGGCAGGGGATTCCATGGCATCCGGACATTACGGGAATCTGGAGAAGAAGGCTTCCGACTGTATCGCCTGTGGCCATTGTGACAAGAGATGCCCTTTTCATGTAAGACAGACTTCCAGAATGAAAGAGATTGCTGCTTATTTTGAAAAGTAAATGGAAGGCGGTTAGGGGCAAGGAATGAAGAAAATAAGAATGAAATATATTGTTTATGCTTTTTTTGCTCTGCTGTTAGCTGTATTCGTTGTTTTTATCCTTCTTTTCCAAAGAAACATACGGACAGCGGCAAGCGTAAAGAAGCTGGAAGATGGCCTGTATTCTATGGAATATAAAGGTGATTACAGATTCAATGACTTTCTGGAGCAGGGCGGCGCTTCCGATGATCTGGCGGTAGCAGAATTTGTGATACAGGATGTATTCCACGGTCTGTTGCCCATAGATTTAAGGGGCGGTACCTTTGGCTGCAGTACTATTTCTGCCGAAACGCCAGGGGGTGATGCTGTATTTGGCAGGAATTTTGACTGGGGAACCTGTACGGCACTGATCGTGCAGACCAGTCCGGTAGAGGGATATGATTCTGTTTCCACCGTAAATATGGATTTCCTGAACCTGGGACTGGATATGCCGGAAGAAATGCAGATGCGTCTTCTGTCGGCAGCAGCGCCCTTTGCGCCTATGGATGGGATGAATGAAAAGGGATTATGTGTGGCAGTTTTGATGATTCAGGACAGCCCAGGATTTCATCAGGATACCGGGAAGCCGGATTTGACGACTACAACGGCGGTGCGTCTGCTGCTTGACCAGGCAGCGGATGTGGAGGAGGCTGTGGAGCTGCTTGCCCGGTATGATATGCACGCATCTGCGGGAATGATGGTGCATTTTGCGTTGGCTGACGCAGAAGGCCATTCCGTGGTGGTTGAATATATTGACAATGAAATGGCAGTAACAGAAACACCGGTTGTCACAAACTATTATCTGACTCCCGGTGAAAAATATGGTATCGGAACAGAAGAGTCCAAAGTCCGATATGCCATGCTGGAGGATATGCTGCAGAGCGGTTCCTCATTTACTATGGATGGGTTAAGGGATGCGCTTGACAGTGTAAGCAAGCATAATTTTGATTCCGAGTTTGCCTCTACGGAATGGAGTATTGTTTATAACCAGAGTACCGGGGAGGCACGTTATTATCATAGGGAAAACTATCAGAATTATTATACTTTTATAACAGGCAGTCCATGAGAAAGCCAGAACTGCAAAGGGAAGAAATAGACAACAAAGCTATCCGCAAAAAGAAAGAATAAATATTGAAGGAGGAATGAAACATGAGCGGACATATTTTAGAATTATCACAGAAGGTGGAGAGAAAAAAAGTGGTTTACAGGAATCGGTATGGGTTGGATATAACGGGAGAGCTGTACTTTGAAAAAGGAATTTCACTGGATCAGAAGCATCCGGCTCTTATTATCGGTGCGCCTTATGGCGGGGTGAAAGAACAGGGCCCCTGTGTATACGGCAATGAGCTGGCGCAGAAAGGATTTGTTGTACTGACCTTTGACCAGTCCTTTATGGGAGAATCCGGAGGCTTTCCAAGAAATGTATCATCACCGGACATCTTTGTGGAAAATTTCAGTGCGGCAGTGGATTTTCTGGGATTGCAAAAGTTTGTAGACAGGGAAAAAATCGGCGTGATCGGTATCTGTGGTTCCGGAGGTTTTGCTCTTTCGGCGGCCCAGTGCGATACCAGAATCCGTGCAGTTGCTGTTATGAGCATGTATGACATGAATGTGGCAGTCAGAGGAAATATGGACAGAGAAGAACTGCAGAGCGTAAAGGAACGCCTTTCAAATCAGCGGTGGATCGATGCGGAAAACGGATATCCGGAGTACCTGCCGGGATTCCCGGAGCAGCCAATCGACAAGGTGCCGGAGGATATACCGGAGCCGGGGGCAGAGTGGTTCCGCTTTTATGCATTGAAGAGGGGGCATCATCCGAGTGCCAGAGGCGGGTTTACTACGACCAGTGAGTTGGCGATTATGAATTTCCGGCCGTTGGATTTCATTGACGAGATTTCTCCCCGCCCAATCCTGTTTGTCGTTGGAGACAGGGCCCACTCCCGGTTTTTCAGTGACGCAGCTTATGAAGCGGCCTTAGAACCGAAGGAAATGCTGGTTGTGGAGGATGCGGAGCATATTGATCTGTATGATCGGAGAGACCGTATTCCCTTTGACAAACTGGCGGAATTCTTTACAGTAAATATGTAGTAAAAAACAGGCGGACAAATTAAGATGAAAGGTTTGAAAATATCAGTCTGCACCTTGCTTTTTGTTTTGCTCTCGGCCTGCGGAATCAGCGGAAACCGTCAGGAGTCTGCAGCCGGTTCTGATATGGATGTATCGCTTGAAAAGCAGGAAAGTAATTCACAGACAGAAGAGATAAATACGAGTATATCGCAGGAAGAGGTGTCTCAGGTTTCAGAATATGAAGAAAAAAATGATACGGTTTTACAGATTCAGGTAAAGGACAACAATCATACGATTATTTTTGAACTGAATGACAGTCCGGCTGCCCGGTCTTTGTATGATCAGCTTCCTTTGACGGTTGAGGTTCAGGATTACAGTACTAATGAGAAAATTTTTTATCCGCCGGAATCGTTGGATACCGACAACGCCGTGGAGGGAGAGGGACCGGCAGGCAGCCTGGCATATTTTTCACCATGGGGAAACGTGGTGATGTACTACAGCGACTATGGCCCGTATCATGGCCTTTATCACCTGGGAAATGCTGTATCCGGCAGTGAGTGGATTTCCGAATTGACTGGAACATTGGATATACAGCAATTTGCGGAAAAATAAGCATTTGTGATACTGGGAATCAAAATTGTAATTCAGATTTTTCGTAAAATACCGGTTTTGCATGAATGACAGATAAAAATCTGTTGGTAGTGTAAAACCGGTATTTTTTACAAAGGCAAAATTTGATGTGATGGATAATAAATGACATAAATCGGATGGAATACCAATGATTCGGCAAGAGAAATCTTAGTTGAGTTATGGATTTGTATTCATAGAAAATACCTATTCAAACGGATAAAGTATAAGTATTTGCTATTTACAGGCCATCTTGATAAGATAACCATGAAAGCAGATAAAAAGGTAATTGAGAAATCTGCAAGAATTCATTTAGAAATTGTTTATTTTTCTGTTAGTTGGATGTTATCTGGGGCGGCTATAGTATAGTCACAGACACAAAGAGAAAGGGATAAAAACAGTGAAAAAAAGATTTAATATAGGTCTGCTTTTAGCTTTAGGGATATTGGGCTTGCTGTCAGGATGCGGAAGAGATTCCAGTGATCAAACGGAGGGAAACAGCCGCAGCGAAGAAGGTCCGAAAAGCAGGACAGCGGAAGAAACAGCAATGGAAGAAGAAAATGAAAAAGGAAGCAGAGATGAGAATGCAGTCCGGGTTACTCCGACTTCTGAAATCACGGAACTGGAAACAGGATTGTCAATGGTCCGGTATGAAGGGGAGTATGGCTTTGACACATTCTTAGAGCAGGGAGGAGCCGCTACTGACGCGGATGTTGCGGCTTATATCACTTTACTGCTGGCACAGGAAATTCAAATGGAAGGGGCTCCTTTCGGATGCAGTACTCTGTCAGTGGAAAATCAGGATGGCGGATACCTGTTCGGAAGAAATTTTGACTGGAATACCTGTAATGGATTGATTGTCAGCGCCAGACCGGAAAAAGGCTACTTTTCCGTTTCAACCGTCAATATGGACTTTATTCGTGCCGGCGGGCTTGACATTTCACAATTACCGGATTCCATGCAGGCTTTTGTTTCCTTATATGCGCCACTGGACGGAATGAATGAAAAAGGGCTGGCGGTTTCCGTGAATATGGTTCAGGACTATGCAGATATCAATCAGGATACGGCCAGGCCGGACATTACTACTACAACAGCAATCCGGTTATTGCTTGACAAAGCAGCAGATGTGGAAGAAGCACTGGAGCTCCTGCAGCAATACGACTTTCACAGCTCCATGGGAATGATGGTGCATCTGGTCCTGGCGGATGCGGACGGAAGGAGCGTGGCCGTGGAATATGTAGATAATGAGATGATTGTTACCGAAACGCCGGTTGTTACCAATTTTTACCTGGCGGATGGAGAGAAGCAGGGAATCGGAACCGCCCAGTCTCATACCCGGTATGAAATCCTTACCCAGACACTGGAAGAACGAGGGGCGATGACAGAAACAGAAGTGCGTGACGCATTGGACAGCGTGAGCAAGGACAATTTTGGCGAGTTTGAATCAACCGAGTGGAGCATTGTGATGAATCAGGAGACAAAGGAACTGATTTATTACCATAGGGAAGATTATAAAACGGCATATGTCATTTCGGTTGAATAGATAAGCCATGCAATAATCTTGACGAGGAGGAAGAAAATGAACTACTTAAAGACTTTAACTGATTTATACAGACTGAAAAGGAATGTGAAATTAAGTGCCGAAAAGATGCGTTCCCTGCAGGATGGAAAACTGCGGAAGCTTCTCAGGTTCGCATGGGAGCATTCGGCTTATTACCGGGCAGCTTTTGAGAAGGCGGGAATTACAGAGGAACAGTTGGATACGCTGCCTCTTTCCTGCTTTCCCACCATCGACAAACAAACGCTTTTAGAGCATTTTGATGAACTGGTCACAGTGCCGGATTTAAAACAGGAAAACCTGCGGGAATTTGATGCGGGGGAAGCGGCAGACCGGAAGCCTTATCAGGGAAAGTATCATGTGGTTCATTCCTCTGGCAGCACCGGGAAACCCGGATACTTTGTATATGATGAGGATGCCTGGAGCCAGATGCTTCTGGGTATCATACGGGCGGCTCTTTGGGGGATGTCCATGCCGCAGATATTGAGGCTTCTGATGAAACGTCCCAGGATCGTCTATATTGCGGCCACAGACGGAAGATATGGAGGCGCTATGGCGGTGGGAGACGGAACCCGTGGAGTAGGCGCCAGCCAGCTCTATTTGGATATCAAGACGCCGGTCACAGAATGGATCAGGCAGATAAAAGAGTTCCGGCCCAATATTGTCATTGGCTATCCATCTGCCATCAAGATCCTGGCACAGCTGATGGAGAACGGGGAAGTCAGCCTGGATGCGGAAAGGGTGATTTCCTGTGGCGAACCATTGGGGAGCAGTCTGCGGGCCTATCTGGAAAACATATTCCGGACACAGGTTGTCAATTTTTATGGAGCCAGTGAATCCCTGGCCCTTGGGGTGGAAACAGACCCAGAGGAAGGGATGCTCCTTTTTGATGATATGAATATCATTGAGGTGGAACATGGAGTGATGTATCTTACCTGCCTTTATAATTATGCACAGCCGCTGATCCGGTACCGCCTTTCTGACTGTCTGACCCTGCAGCCGCCAAAGGAAAAAGAGGTCCCTTTTACCAAAGCAGTGGGGCTTTTGGGAAGGAACGAAGATGTCCTCTGGTTTGAAGACGGAAGAGGGAACAGGGAATTTCTTCACCCATTGGCCATCGAAGGATTCTGTATCGAAGGGCTGAAAGATTATCAGTTCCGGCAGACTACGAAAGATACCTTTGAAATGTATGCGGAAACAGGCAATGGCGTTTCCAGGGAACAGATCCGGCAGGAGATGCTGCTTCGGATGAGGAAGATCCTTGCAGAGAAAAAACTGGACTATGTGCAGTTCTATGTGAACTTTGTAGAAGAAATCCTGCCGGATATCCAGACAGGGAAAAAACCTTTAATCCTGAAGGGAAAGGTGGCGTAACAAATGGCAGACACAATCTTACAGGGAGAAAAAATCACCAGAGTTTTTCTCCAGGGAAAGACAGAGACAAAAGTCCTGGACGGAATTGACATTGAAATATATGAAAATGACTTTACTGTGATTATGGGGCCTTCGGGAGCCGGGAAGTCTACGCTTTTGTACAGCTTAAGCGGTATGGATCCGTTGACCGCAGGACATGTGTTTTACAAGGATAAGGAGATCAGCGGCCTTTCTGAAAACCGGATGGCAAAGCTACGGGCAGAGGAATTCGGGTTTGTATTCCAGCAGACCCATCTGGTCAGCAGCCTGACGCTTTTGGAAAATGTGCTGGTGGCCGGATATGTGAGTAAAAAGGACAGTGCTGAAAAGGTAAGGGAGAGGGCAGCGAATCTCCTGCGGCAGATGGATGTGGAGGCAGCAAAGGACAGACTGCCCTCCCAGGTATCCGGGGGCGAGGCGCAAAGGGCTGCCATTGCCAGGGCCATGATCAGAAAGCCAGGGCTTCTGTTTGCGGATGAGCCTACGGGGGCATTGAACCAGGCAAATACCCGTGAAGTCCTTGGGCTATTGACGGACTTGAACCGGGAAGGCCAGAGTATCCTGATGGTGACACATGACCTGCGGGCCGCAGCCAGAGGGAACCGGGTTCTTTATCTGGAGGATGGGAAGGTCTGTGATGAACTGGCGTTGGAGCCGTACAATGAAATGGAAGAGAAGCAGCGGGAAAGAGACGTAAGCCAGTGGCTTTCCAGGCTTCGGTGGTAGGGAGGTGTATGGTTAAATGTTGGAACATCCGATCTTAATCCGGGCAGGAATAAAAAAGCATAAAGGGAGCCTTTTGGGAATCGGAATCCTTCTGTTTCTGACAGCGCTTTCCCTGACAGCAGTGCTGATGACTGCATTTGTGGGGAACCGTTATATAAGGGAAGAGATGGAGAGACTAAGGTTTGGGGACCTTACCGCATGGGCATCGAATGTGCCGGATGCGGACTTCCTGACAGAAAGCATCCGGGGGCAGGAAGGAGTAGAGGCGGCAGAGACGCAGAGACTGATTTTTTCTGAATATGAAGCAAACGGCATGGAATCTGACAGTGAGGGGCAGCTGATTCCGTGGACAGGGATCAGGTACCGTTTTTTTCAGAGTGATCTTTCGGGCTATGCCGAAATTCCGGAAGAAATCAAAGAAGAGGAAGTATATGTATCTGCTTCCATGAAATCCATGATGGATCTGAAACCTGGGGATGCAGTCACATTTCCCATAGCCAGAGGCGGACGTAAGATCAGCCTGACGGTGGCCGGGTATTATGAAGACCCTTTTATGGGCAGTTCCATGATTGGGATGAAAGGGTTCCTGATCTCAGAGCAGACCTATGAGGAAATCTGCTCTGTCATAGAAGAGGCGGGAATGGATGCCTTGGCCAGGGATGGCGTCATGATCCATATTCAAATGGAGGAAGGCAGGACTGTTTCGGAAATAAACAGGACATTGATTGAAAACACGCCTCTTTCCATGTATACGGAATTTATCCACAGCGCAGATACGATTGCGGGATTTATGGTCATTCTCCAGGATGCTTTCTCTGCCATTTTAGCGGCTTTTGCATTTGTGCTGCTGGGAGTGGCCATGGCAGTCATGGGACACAGTATTTCCGGGCTGGTGGAACAGGAATGGAAGAATCTTGGGATTTTAAAAACCATAGGGTTTACCGGGAAACAGCTGGCGGGCCAGCTGATGGTGCAGTATATGGGAGCCGTGGGATTTGGCGCGGTTTCGGGAATGCTTCTGGCAGTTCCGGCAGCAGGGATCATCAGCCGGGTCACAGTGACTACTACGGGTGTTTTGCTGCCAATTCATTTTCCTGTCCTTCCCTGTCTGGGCATCCTGGCCGTCCTTCTTCTGGTGCCTGGAGGCTTTTGCGCCCTGTGTCTTCGGCGGGTTGACAGGATCAGCCCCATGGCAGCCATCCGCAGGGAATCCGGGGAGGCGCAGGACGTGGGAGCCAGTATTTTCCACCATAAGCTCCGGGCAGAAGGACTTAGCTTCCATCTGGCGCTGCGGCAGGTCCTGACAGGGAGGAGACGCTATACAAGCGCCTGTCTTGTAGCGGTACTTCTGGTGTTTTTCGCTTCCCTGGCAGGCCGGATGAACGGCTGGCTGGGGGCGGACGGAAAAGGGATGATGGATGCGTTTCACCCGGCAGACCTTGACCTGGGAGTGCAGGTCCTTGGGAAGCTTTCGGCCGAAGAAATGGAAACAATGGTGCTTTCTTATACGAATATCACAGACAGCTATCTGCTGGCCATGCCAAGCGTTTCTGTAAATGGGACGAATTACACGGCAAATGTGATCACGGAGCCGGAGCGGTTCCATATCAGCAGGGGCCATACCAGCAGGGAGGCAGACCAGGTAGTGCTGACAGAGGTACTGGCGGCAGATTTGGGAGCAGATGTGGGGGATACTGTTACAATCCGGGGGAATAAAGGAAGTGAAGAGTTTACCGTTTCAGGCATCTATCATTGCGCCAATGATATGGGGGCAAATCTGGGTATGAGCAGGGAAGGGTACCTTTCTATTGGAGAGGATGACAGCCGCCTGTGGTGCTACCATTATTTTCTGGAAGATCCTTCACAGAAACAGGCGATTACCGAGGCTTTGGAACAGACCTGGGGCGGGGATGTCCATGTCCATGAGAATTCCTGGCCGGGGCTTTTTGGAATTATTTCCGCCATGCATATGCTGATTCTTTTCCTGTATGGAATGAGTGCGGCGTTTATCTGTATCGTAACGGGAATGACAGGAACAAAGATCCTGGATGCAGAGCAGAAGGATATGGGAATCTATAAATCCATCGGATGTTCTGTCCGGATGCTCAGGCTCTCCTTTGCCTTTCGCTTTGGACTTGTGGCAGGAATGGGGGCAGTCATTGGGACACTGGCAGCTATGGGGCTTACAGACCCCATTGTATCCAGCCTCATGCGGCTGGCCGGGATCAGCAATTTCGCATCTGGAAATACGCCCGGAAGCGTTCTCCTTCCTGGAATTGTGATGATACTTTTGTTCTTTGGATTCGCCTGGCTGTTATCAGGCAGGATCGGAAAGGAGGACATGAATGTGCTGACGGCGGAAACATGAAAGTTTAAAATATGAAAAATGGAACAGCAGGAAAGCAAAAAGCATCATAAGGGCCATCAATATGCCCTGAAAAATGAGCAAAGAGAAGAAAGGACGAAAACAATATGAAAAACAAAAATGACAGAACAAGTATGGTAAATAAGGGAATGGGAATGATGGCAGCCGTGGTACTTACTGCCTTGCTTATGGCAGGGTGCGGTCAGAACAATGGAGATACAGAAAGCGCAAGGGACACCAATGCCGGCAGCGTTGACATGACAGAAGCACAAAGGGCGGAAAGCAATATTGGAGCAGGTGACTCTTCTGAAAGCCATGCAGACACAGAGAACATTACCAGTATGGAAAGCCAGTCTGAGGAAGGTCAAACGATGGAAAGCAAAAGCACACAGCTGGAGGTCCGGTTTGGGGATAACGGAGAGGCATTTATGATGACACTTCTGGATAATGAAACTGCGGCAGCGATTGCAAGGTATGTAGGAACTTCTGACTGGAGGCTTCCCATCTATGAACGGGATGCGGATGCGGACTACAGTGTGCTGCAATATTATGACATTCCCAGCAGATATGAGATTCCGTCCGATCATCCGGAGACTGTGACAGAGGCAAAGGCGGGAGACGTATTTTATTCGGATCCTAACCGTATCGTATTGTTTTACCACGATGCAGAGATTTCGGCAGAATATACAAAGATCGGTACATTTGATGCAACGGAAGAATTTATAACGGCAGTGGAAGAAAATCCGGTGCTGGAAGGATGGGGAAATAAGATTATCCAGATTTCACAGCCGTAAATGAAGAACACAGAGAGGTACGGATGGATATGGGTATTATTTCTTATGTTAAAGCGGAAGTAAAAGTAATTCGTGAAAGAGATCCTGCAATCAAAAGTAATCTGGAAATTATCCTATATCCCGGATTCAGGGCGGTTTTGTATTATCGGCTGGCACATAAGCTGTATCTGAGAAAGCATTTTTTTATTGCGAGATGGATTTCCCAGCGAGCTGCGAGGAAAACAGGGATTGAGATTCATCCGGGTGCAGTGATTGGAAAAGGGCTTTTTATAGATCACGGAAACGGTGTGGTTATTGGAGAGACTGCGGAGATTGGGGATAATGTTACCATGTATCACGGAGTTACCCTTGGTGGGGTAGGAAAAGAGCAGGGGAAGCGCCATCCAACAATTAAAAATAATGTGATTATTGGAACGGGAGCTAAGATTCTGGGTAGTTTTACTGTAGGTGAAGGCGCTAAAATCGGAGCAGGAACTGTTGTACTGAAGGAGGTTCCTGCAGGAGCTACAGTGGTTGGAACTCAGGGGCGTCTTGTGCGAGAGGAACAAGCAACGAAAGTTTATCATAGCCAGAAGGAGGAAGGAACATGTCAATTTTTAAGGGAGCCGGCGTAGCAATCATAACACCGTCCCACGAAGATGGCAATATCAATTACACAGAATTTGACAGGTTGACAAAGTTTCAGATTCAAAAAGGAGTGAACAGATGTCTGCAACATTAAGTATTTATTTAGGCAGTTTTGATCTGATTAAAAAATTTGAATCTGCCATCGCTAATATGAAAGGAAAATTTGCTTTATGTTCTGGTCATTATGTGGTAGAGGCCAGATCCGTTATGGGTATTCTCAGCATGGATATTTCCAGGCCGATACAATTAAGGATTTCTGATTCAACTGAAACAGATATAGAAATTTTGAGGCAATACTGCATTCAGGATACGCAGATATGAATGGTAAAGCAGCAGGAGCGGGCAGCTTGAGTTTTGGGATGCCGCCCTTATGTTTGATATGGAATAAATATTAGGGATGGTGGAGAACCATGAAAAAGATAATCAGCTTTATTTTAATGGTGACATTTTGTATTGGAATGTTGGGCGGATGTGCAGGGAAAATGGATACCGCAGGAGGAGGCAGAGCAGAAAAGATTGATACAGATTTCCAGAATGCCGGAAACGTAGATACTACAGAAATGGAGCCGGCTGTATCTTATGGTATAGACACAGAAGAGGCAGAAGAAAGTATGTACGAATATGAAATCCGTGAGTTATATGCCGAGAATAACGGAAAACAAATATATGGCATCGAATATGTTCCTCAAAATGCAGGGGGAAGAATGCCTACCATAATCTACAGCCATGGATTTGGAGATACACACCGAAGCGGTATGGATTATGCAGATACGCTGGCAGAAAACGGGTATGTGGTTTACTGTTTTGATTTTTGTGGCGGTGGTCCCGGCAGCAAAAGTGACGGGTCTATGACAGAAATGTCCCTGTTTACAGAACAGTCCGATCTGGAAGCAGTCCTTACAATGATACAGGAACAGCCTTATGTGGACCGTGAAAGGATTGTTTTGTTTGGTGCCAGTCAGGGAGGGGCAGTATCGGCGGTTACATCGGCAGCGCATAAGGAAGAGATTGCCGGGCTTATTCTGTTATATCCGGCTTTTGTAATGGCAGATGACACCAGAAGTGAATTTGGCAGCGTGGAGGATATTCCTGAAACCTATTCCCTTATGGGCCTGACAGTTGGCCGTGAGTATGGAGCGGCTTTGATGGATTATGATTTTTATGAGGTGATTCCACAGTATGATAAAGAAGTGCTTTTGATCCATGGAGACAAGGATGGAATTGTGCCGATTTCCTATTCCGAAAAAGCGGCTCAGGTGTATCCATCTGTCCAGTTTGAGGTTTTATCGGGAGCCGGGCATGGCTTTTATGGAAAGGATGTGGAAAAGACCATTGATTTTATACTGGGATATTTAAAAGAGCTCTTTGGCGAATAAACTCTGGTTGGAAGAAGCGTGATGACTTAGTGATGTGTTGAAAAGAAGGCGGCAATTATAGATGATTTATGAAAAGATATGGCTGTTAGTTGGAGGAGGCTCTATAGGGCCTCCTTATATATATCCCAATTCGGTTTATATATAGGATTTAGCTATTCAAACGAATTAAATATAAGTATTTGTTATTTGGTTTTGCCTTTACTATAATATACTTGAGTTTTAAGAAGGAGGTTTCGGAAAGTGAAAGGTTATGTATGATAAGACAATCAGTTTCTGCAAAGACTGTCTTTTCTGTTTATTTTCATAGCTTTTCTGGGCAGCTACAGTGAGCTATTAACCATATATTTGCTTTTGATAAGCCGAAGAACTTGAAGAAGCGGTTTGAATTTAAACCCTGGCAGCGACCAGATATATTGTAGCAAGGAGACTGAATGAGCTGTGGGAATTTGGGCGTAGTCTATAAAAAACAGGAAAAGTAATTTTATGTGTAAGGAGGAAAAGAAGATGACAGAAGAATCTAATGCAAGTAACCCAATGGGAACAGAAAGGGTGTCAGGATTAGTATTGAGAACCGGGGTTCCACTGATGATTTCACTGCTGATCAATTCCCTTTATAATTTTGTGGACAGTGTATTTGTTTCCAGAATATCAGAAGAAGCGTTGACGGCCTTGTCCTTGGCAGCTCCAGTACAGATTCTCATGTCTGCCATGGGGCTTGGCATTGCGGTGGGATTAAATGCGGTCATCTCCAAAGCATTAGGCGAAGGGGACCAGGAAAAGGTGAAAAAGACGGCATCGGCCGCACTGGTGCTGGCTTTTCTGGCATGGGTACTGGTGTCTTTTCTGGAAGTGTCAGCTATGAGGCCGTATTTCAAGTGGCAGTCTGGAGGGAATGAGACGATTATGGACTATGGGATTCCTTATCTGCGCATATGTATGCTCGGTTCCCTGGGAATGATGGGACAGTGGGTATTTGACCGCTTTGTCATGGCAAGCGGCAAATCGTCCCTGTTTTTATTTACACTGTCAGCTGCATCCATTACGAATTTGGTTTTGGATCCGATTCTTATTTTTGGGCATTTTGGCATTCCGGCAATGGGAACGGCTGGAGCCGCCCTCGCAACGGTAATCGGGCAGTGGGTCGGGTGTTTTGCCGGATATGGGATCAACTGCCGGTGGAATCGGGAGATACCTATCCATTTTACGGCAAAGGCGGATAAAGGCTGCATGGCGGCTATTCTAAAGGTAGGAATTCCCAGTACACTGGTGCAGGCTGTTTCTTCGGTACTGGCCATCTATGTAAACTCCGTTCTTATGGTTATTACTCCAACAGCAGTTGCGGTGTACGGTGCCTGTGTAAAGATTCAGGGGCTTGTGACGGTGGGGGTAAACGGCATGGGAAGCGGACTGATCCCCATCGTAGCTTACAACTACGGCGCCAAAAAGCCAAAGAGAATTTACCAGAGTTGCAGATGGGCGATGCTTTATTCTGTGATATTTTACAGTATATTTTTCCTGATAATGGAGGTTTTTCCGGAATGGGTGCTGTTATTGTTTGATGCTTCTCCGGAAATGCTTTTCATCGGTGTAACGGCACTTCGGATCTTGGCGGTAAGCTATCTTCTTTCCAATGTATGTCTTATTTACTCGGCAGCATTTCAGGGACTTGGACTGGGAGTACAGAGCATGCTGCTTACGTTGGGCAGGCAGGTGGTTTTGCCGGTGGTATTTATTGCAGCCTTATCTCATTTTGGAAATCTGATGTGGATCTGGCTGGCATTTGTACTGGCAGAGGCCGTTGTAATACCGATTGGAATCATTCTTTGGCGAAGAGAGTCGGATAAAGTTTTAAAGAACTTAAAATGGGAAGAAAATAGAAGGCTTGAAGCACAAAATAAAAATAGCAATAAATTAACTGGCAGACAGATACTTGTTCGGTGAATAACTTTATAAGTACAATTTTCTGTGTTTATATACTTATTTCAAGAGGAGTGGGAGGTGTGCCTGCAAAAATAATCAAAAAGGTGGAAGCGGGCAGCCGGGTAAATTGAGAAATCTGCAAGAATTCATTTAGAAATTGTTTATTTTTATGTTAGAGCCATGTTATCTGTGTCCGGTATCCTTATCATAGACATCAGGAAGAACAGCATGATGGGAAAGAAAAAGCAGAGAAATGTAAGTTAAAAAATTTTAGATAATCAGGAGGAAAAATCATGAAGACAAGAGAAATCAGACAGGAGTATTTGACAGGAGAAAGAGCATTATTCCAGGGGGAGAATTTGAAGATCTACGACAGCATTTTTGCAGATGGAGAGTCGCCGCTGAAAGAGAGCCATGATATCGAACTGGAGGGCTGCATGTTCAAATGGAAGTATCCATTCTGGTATGCGAAGAATATTACCGCCAGAAACTGTACCTGGTTTGAGATGGCCCGTGCAGGGGTATGGTATACGGACAATATCACGGTGGAAAACGCAGTGATCGAGGCTCCTAAGAATTTCCGTCGCTGCCGGGGCGTAAACTTACAAAACGTAAATTTTCCCAATGCGGCCGAAACGCTCTGGAACTGTGATAACGTGGTGCTGGAGCATGTATCTGCGAAAGGCGATTACTTTGCCATGAACAGCCAGAATATGGTGCTGCGGGATTTCCAGCTTGTGGGCAACTATTCCTTTGACGGGGTAAAGAATATGGAGATTCATAATGCCCGGATGCTTTCCAAGGATGCTTTCTGGAACAGTGAAAATGTGACGGTATATGATTCCTTTATTTCCGGCGAATATCTGGGCTGGAATGCAAAGAATCTGACTCTGGTAAATTGTACGATTGAGAGCCTTCAGGGTATGTGTTACATTGATAACCTGGTTATGAAAAACTGTAAGCTTCTCAACACCACCCTGGCTTTTGAGTATTCCACGGTGGATGCAGAAATCACAGGAAAGATTGACAGTGTGATGAATCCTTCCAGCGGTGTGATCCGGGCAGACAGCATTGATGAATTGATTGTTGAAAAGGATAAGGTAGATCCATCAAAGACAAAGATCATATGCAGAAGAGAGCTGAAGGAGGCGGTATGAGCCTGTTTTTGAAGGGAATTCTGATCGGGCTGCTCTTTGGCGTACCTGTGGGGGCTGTCGGAGCCATGACCGTGCAGAGAACCTGGGAACATGGGATAAAAGCCGGACTTCTTACAGGGATGGGCTCTTCTGCTGCAGATTGCATATATGCAGAAATCGGGGCTTTTGGGCTGACCATAGTGTCAGATTTTCTTCTGGAATACCAGACGGTTATCCATTTGGCAGGAGGAGGCATTGTCCTGTTGATGGGAATCCGTCTGCTTCTCCGAAAAGGAGGGGCGGCGGAAGTTCCGGCAGTGTCAGGAAGATTTAAGATATTTTTGTCGTCCTTTGCCGTAGGGATTACGAACCCGGCGGCAATATTAACTTTCCTGTTTGCTTTTTCCTGGTTTGGCATTGTGGGAGGCAGTACAGGAAAGAATGGGTGTCTGGTGGTTCTTGGGGTGTTTGTCGGAACCTATTTCTGGTGGGGAGGGCTGACCGCTGTGGTTGCTTTTGCCAGAAGAAAGAAAAGGACAGAAAGTTTCCAGAAGATGAACCGGATTTTTGGGGCAGTTTTAAGCCTGTTTGGAATCCTCGTTTTTATACGGGCAATTCCCAGATAAATTTCTTATCATCAAACAGAAAATGTTGATAGAGGAATGGTTGAATATGAGAAAAATATGGATTTTATTGTGGGCTATGATCATTTTGGTTTCTCTAACTGCATGCGGAGAGGACAACGGGCAGGCTGGTGCTTCAATCTCAGCACCGGAGACAGTTGGAACAGAAAGTATGCCACAGTCTGCCGTTCATCAGAGAGCGGAGAGTACCAATGCACAGGAAACGCAATCTGCAGATACAAATTCAACGGAATATGTGACAGAAAACATACAGGAGAGATTAGTTTCTGATTCAACAGGAAGCATGGCAGAATCAGCGGCAAATATAAGTGAAACAAAGCCTGTACAGGAAACAGAAATGAATGAAGCAGGTGGAATGGAAACAGATACCCAAAATGATGGAGAGGAGAATGCAGAGATGAATATGAAGGTACAGGTTGGTGATACGATATTTTCAGCCACATTGGAAGAGAACGTGGCAGTATCTGCTTTGGTGGATATGATGCGGGAAAGTCCGGTAGTGCTTCAAATGAGCGACTATTCCGGCTTTGAAAAGGTAGGCCCTCTGGGAACCAGCCTTCCTGCAGACAACAGTCAGACCACAACCCACGCCGGAGATATTGTCTTGTACAACGGAAACCAGATTGTTATTTTTTACGGCTCTAATTCCTGGAGCTATACAAGGCTGGGACATATTGATGATCTGACGGGTTGGGAAGAGGCTCTTGGAAACGGGGATGTGACTGTGACATTTTCTTTGGAATAAATACGATAGTTTGGAGGTGCAATATGCCTTACAATTTTGATGAACCTGTCAACAGGAAAAATACCCATTCACTGAAATGGGATGTGAAAGAGCAGGAGCTGCCTATGTGGGTGGCAGATATGGATTTTCAGACAGCGCCGGAAATTCAGAAGGCAATCAGGGAAAGGGCAGCTCACGGTGTATTTGGCTATTCCATTGTGCCTGAAGAATGGTATCAGGCATATATGGGCTGGTGGGAGAGACGGCATCATTTTTCCATGGAAAAGGAGTGGCTTGTTTTCTGTACAGGAGTGGTTCCGGCGATTTCCAGTATGGTGCGCAAGCTGACAACAGCGGGAGAAAATGTTCTGGTTCAGACGCCGGTTTACAATATTTTCTTTAATTCCATTGTGAATAACGGAAGGAATATTGCAGAAAGTCCATTGCAATATGACGGAAACACCTATCAGATGGATTTTGAAGATCTGGAACGAAAACTTTCTAATCCCCAGACCACGCTGATGATTCTATGCAATCCACACAATCCGGTGGGAAGAATCTGGAGCAGAGAGGAACTGGAGCAGGTTGGCGAGCTGTGCAGGAAATATCATGTGACTGTGATTTCCGATGAGATCCATTGTGATCTGACCAGTCCCGATCAGGAATATATTCCCTTTGCCTCGGTTTCGGAAAACTGTAAGAATACCAGCATCACCTGCATGGCTCCCACAAAAGCCTTTAATCTGGCTGGGCTGCAGACAGCAGCAGTGGCTGTTCCAAGTCCAAACCTGCGGCATAAGGTCTGGCGGGGACTGAATACGGATGAGGTGGCAGAACCAAATTCCTTTGCGGTGGAGGCGGCTGTGGCTGCTTTTACAAAAGGGGAAGCGTGGCTGGATGCTTTAAGAGAGTATATCCATGAAAACAAAAATTTTGTGGAGAATTTTTTGAAGAAAGAGGATTTGCATATCAGGCTGGTTCCTTCACAGGCCACCTATCTTTTGTGGCTGGACTGCCAGGAAATGCAGGGGTGTGCTGCTGAATTTACACAATATTTGAGAGAGTATACAGGACTGTATTTGTCGGATGGACAGCAGTATGGGGAAAGCGGATGTTCTTTTATCAGAATGAACATAGCCTGTCCCAAGAGCCGGCTGGAAGATGGGTTGAAACGTTTGGCAGAAGGCGTTAGAAGTTATGAAGACTGGGTACTTGCTTCGTGCTAATGTGTAAGAAACGCTTCATCAATGAAATTTGAGAGAAAGGAGGAGGGCGTATGGCAGATAAGGTATTGGTGATTGGATATGACAGAAAAGAATATGACATTATTTGTCCGAAACTGTTGAAGAAGAATGCAACTATAGATTTTTCTGAAACAACACAGACAGCCCAATATTTATTGAAAGAAAAGAGTTATGATTGGACTATTTTTCATTCTCGAGTGTTAGATTCTTTACCATATGTTAATGTCATGCGTAGCATCCGACATATTCCCATAATAATTATTAGTCCAGAAGACTTTGGAATGGAACGGATTTCGTATATCCTGGAATGTTTTGGGGACCTTTCGGGTAAAAAAGGAAATACTATAAATACTTGGTCACATTCGTTTGAACATGGGGATTTATACTTTAATCAGGATCAAAGGGAGGTTTCCGTGTGTGGAAAAAAAATAGATTTAACAACGAAAGAGTTTGATTTATTAGCTTTACTTATTTCTAATCCTAATCGTGTTTTTACATATGAAATGATTGCAGATATTGTTTGGACTGAAAATTATGATATTTATTTTCGCAAAACTATTACAAATCATATCAGTAGCCTTAGACAGAAATTAAGAATTACTCAAGATATTCCGAATCTAATTAAAAGTGTACATAATGTTGGATATAAACTCAATATTTGAATCTGATAGTTCCGACTAATGAAATAATGCAAAAGAATGGTTTATACAAGGCGGTGATTTGGCATATGCCAGATATAATTTCTCTTGAAATGAGAGGTTGATATCGGATAATTATGCTGGTTCTCCTCATTTGGGGAGGACATATGAATACCGCAGTCTGTGTAATCATAGAAAGAAGCAGCTTAGTAAAAACAATGTGCGTCGTAGTCCATGAAAAAAGGATTACGACGCTTTTTCTTTTGACATTATTCACGGTTTTCCAACACTATATTTTTCGCAATAAGGAGAAGGTGTACGCCTGCGCATCCAGTGTTCTAAGGGTGCGCATTATTTTTTTGAAAGATAAGGGGAACGGTATGGTTTTCCATTGCCGCTCCCCGCCTCTGACCTCAATTTAGCTATTCAACCCCAAGATCGAGATTGGAGGAATTATCCATGAAAGAAATCAATCTGCGGGATTACTACCCGTTTTATAAAGAAGATACATTTGTTGAGGTGCCGGATGAAATCGCTCTGTTGCTCCGGGAGTATGAGCTTTTAGAAGAAGCATACCGGATTCGTACATATCGTTATAGGGCCTTTTATTCTCTGGATTATGCCGGAGGCATTGAAAGAGATATTGCGGCTTTAGACCAGAAAAATCCCTGTGAGTTTGTAGAGCAGCTTTATGACAGGGAACAGCTTTATAAAGGACTTGCCTCTCTGCCGGAAAAACAGTGTAACCGGATATATGCGCATTATTTTCTCGGTATGAGCAAGAGTGCCATTGCCAGGGCGGAGAAGATCAATGAGAGCAATGTGAGGCAGTCCATTGAACACGGACTGCGGAACCTGGAAAAATTTTTACGGAAAAATTTCTGAATCAGACGGCGAAATCACCCTGAAAATGTACGGAATAGTAAGAAGGGCATTTTAAGCAGGACAAGCCGGGGGAGATGCCAGGGCACAGGCTCCGGTTCACCCCAAAGAGTAAAGTACACCTGCCCGCCCTCAGTGGCACCTTGACAATTTTATACACATTGCTATAGGTACTTCATTCTGTGTTCCGAGCGGAGGATGGGGCGGCGCAAAGACAGACAGCTTGGGGAGGTGATGACATAAGGCTGTCCGAGCGGTTCACGCACCCACTGATCCGGCTGTGGCAGGCCGGGCGCGATGACGGCACAGATCATAATGGTACTTTCTCACGACCCCTCACAGACTGGAAGGGGAGTCCCTGCAGTGTACGCAAGCTCTGGCAAAGCGGCGGCACAGGCGGGGCTATGATGCGGATAAGCCTTCCGCAGCCTGTAGCAATCCCTTTCCCAATATATTTGTGTATGGGTTCTGCCGGGGAGCGTGGCAAATACGGCGGACAAGATCGAAATCAGATACAATGGGCCGGGTCTGTGACTGTAAGAGCGCAGGCCCGACTTATTCATGTGGTTTTGATAGATCACATATTTTGAAAGGAGGCGGTCATATATGTTAAGCAGAAACAGAGTTGCCCCTATGTGCCAGAAAAGCATAAATAAGGTCAATGCGGATGAACTGGTAGACATTCGCACTGTATCTGTTGATAAAAATTTACCACCCGAAGAACGAATGATGGATTATCTGGAGCAGATCAAGAATCCATACTGTTTCCGCTGCGGGGATGCGGTGGTTTCGGTCCTCTTTTCCACTGGAGGTGCTTCAATAGACATTCTCCTGAAAAATTATTTTGAAGGGCTGAAAAAAGGCTGATTTTGGCGGTCATCCGCGGTATAATTGAGATGTGATTATAGAGGATTGGAGGTAAGATGAAACGAGGCAGAAAATCTTCTAATAATTTTGTAGAGAATGGAAAAAAAGTATGGAAGTGCGGAAAGTACAAGCGCCTTTCCAAAGAGGACGGGCATGATGTCAGTTACAGCATTGAGAACCAGGATCAAATCTTAAACCACTTTTTGGCAGGCCATCCGGAAATAGAGATAGTGGACGACTATCAGGAAATGTAAACCGCTTAATTGATACAAAGGGAATGAACAGAATATAGGGAAAACCGCTGAAAACAAGGGGTTCCGGCACATTGGTTGTTGCTGGAATCTCTTGTTTGCTTTTTGGCCGGTTTGAGAATCTGCGGCAGTCGGCAGAGGGGGTGTTCACTTTTGAACCCTCCCCCAAGGGCATTTGAACCCCGTGGTCAGAGAAAATGAACACCCCATAGGTCGTTTTGAACCCAGTGGTCAAAAAAGTGAACCCCCGTGGTCACTTTGGAAGATAGATTGTTGAGTGACAATCATTAACAGCCGCCCAGGCGGCAATAAAAAAATAATGCCATAGGATTTTTGGTACTCGCAGGCAAAAGTATTGATTTTAGGCTTGGTGGGGTTCATCACGGTGGGTAGTGGACCCCATTTTTTGGTGTTTTTGGATGCCGCTGATAGGATGGCGATAGGGGAAAAAATCGTACTATCAGGCAAAAGTATACTTTCACGCAAAAGTCAGGGGTTTCCGTGATAGTATGAAACGGAAAGGTAAAAAGGAGTAGGATATTGGCGGTTTTGGCTGAAAGGCGTATTAGTTTGACGGAAAATGCTGTCGGAAAACGGGGGATATGATACAAACACGGAAACTGCTCAGAGTTTTCGTGTTTGTATATGAGTTTCTGTGATAGTATGGAGTTTTGCGTGATAGTATACAGAAAAATTGACAAATAATAACAGGAGAAAGAGGGCTGTTCAATGGATCTTTTTTCTTTTGGGTATTTCTGATCCGCTTCCACTATTTCTAAAAATGACGGTGCTTTTTATATTTTTTGAGCTAAAATAAAAAAAGTATTTTTCTCTGCAACCAAATCTGAATTTTTACGGGATATACAATGAAGGGCATAACAGCCAGGGAGGTGAGTGAGACCATGCAGGATGACAGAATTGTTGAATTATACTGGGAGCGCAGTGAGGCGGCAATCCAGCACACAGACCAGAAATATGGACGTTACCTAATGAAATTATCGTATAACATTCTTGCTAATTGGGAGGACAGCAAAGAGAGCGTAAATGACACTTATTTAAGTGCATGGAAATCCATGCCCCCGCACAGGCCAAGTGTTCTTTTAACATACCTTTGTAAGATTACGAGGCAGATATCAATCGATGTTTTCCGAAAAAGGAACAGTGCGAAAAGGCAGGCATCAGAATATGCGCTGTCTCTATCTGAATTGGAGGACTGCGTTTCTGCCGGAAACACAACAGAACAGGATGTTGACCTGCACCTTCTGGCAAAGGCTATTCAGGATTATCTTGCAGAATTACCGGGGGAAACAAGGGATGTATTTATTGGAAGATATTTCTTTTCGGATTCCATCCGTGAGGTAGCAGGATATTATGGCATGAGTAAGTCCAAGGCAAAGAGTATGTTGTACCGTACCCGTATCGGATTAAAAAAATATTTGGAGCAGGAGGGATTCTTTGATGAAACGTGAAGACATCAGTGATGCATTAGGGTTAGTGGATGAAAGTATGATAAGCCATGCTCTTATGGTAAGAAGAAAAAAGAAGAAATTGCGGTCAAAAAGAAATAATATATGGATAATGCGATATGCTGCGGCAGCAGGTCTTTGTTTGGTCTGTGCAGGTGTTGCAGCCATTTGGTCTGTATTACGGCATGAACCGGAAAGTGACCTTCCACAGAATGGGTATTGGGTACAGGAACAGCCTATACAGGAAGGTCCAGAGCCCGAAATGCCGGAGCAGTTTGTTGAAATCTCTTCCCTGCTTGCATCAAATAGCGGGAACTTTATGGCACAGCAAACAGAGAAATATGCAATCGTCCCCATAGAACAATACAGCGGATTTTATACGGAGGTTTCCTCGGCTGGCAGTTCCGTGTTAGCAGAAAGTATGGGTAAAAGTATTGACAATACCGGGGAATGGCACTATGTTTCGGGACATTCAGACCTGCAATATCTGATCCGGAACGATGGGCAGGAGAGTTCGCTATGGAAATTCCAATGCTTCGATAGCGGTGAATACCCATACGATGATGTCCTTAAGCTGGTATATCAGATTGATTCCGCGGATGCGATCACAGAAATAGAAGTGGCGCCTGCAAGAATGGATAATACGGATGCAGGAAAGAAAATACAGGAAGAGGTTGGGACACGAAAAATAACCGATAGGGCCGCAATAGAAACAATATATGAAGTGCTGTCCGGCATGACCTGCTATGGGAGCGGTCAATGGGAGAGGATTGATTACGGAGATGTGGAAGCGGCGGGCGATGGTCAGACACCATCCCATGGAGCGGTGAGGCTTGGGCGGTATTTGTCAATAACTACAGATTATGGGAACGTAATAGATGGCTTGAAGTATACAGCGGTGTCGGATATGTTTTACGAGTTTTCAGGCATTGCCTACAGCCCCCTGACAGAAGAACAGGCTGCAAGTATATGTGAAATGATCGGGATCATGGAGTATGAGGGAGAAGACCGGCAAAGCCATGACGTGAAGACAGAGGATGCTCAACAGGAGAAAGAGAATTCAGATGACGGAGCAGGCACGGCCCTTTTGGAGAATACAAATACAGATGTAAGTTTGGAATATGTGACGGAGCTGCAGACAAAAGTGAGCAGCGCTATGATGAACCATGAAATGCCATTTGTCATATCATCCTCGGTCTATGAGAACCCATACAGGCTCCATGTTGTAGTGACATCAAACGCAGAAGAGGATTTGCAAAGACTCCGGGATTTGGACACTATAGGCGGGGTTTTGGAAATAGAGTATGTTCCTGAAAATACCAACAGCCGACAGGATTTATATGAGCAGAAGCATTAACATTCTTGTTTTTGGCTTTAATGGGAACGATATTCTACCGAAGTAGTATAAAACATTCGGGGAGGCATATCGGCAAAGCACGGAAAATCTGAAATCCTATATACCAGAAGCACGGCAGATTTTTACAATGCGCTGGAAACGGCGGGCTTCAAAAAGCAGAAGAAAAAGGATGGCGCGTATATTATCGGGATACGGCTGAAAACCGCTGATTTCGTGGGCTGAGGGCAAAAAGGGTGACGGTCGTTGACGGTCGCAGTATAAACCCCCTTTAGGGCAGTTTTTTCAGTAAAAAAACACTTATAGAGGACTTTATGGTACGACTGTCAACGACCGTCACCCGAAAGTCTGGAACGCTTGAAAAATAAAGGGACTGGAGGCATTTGCATGAGAGAGAAAACCATAGAGCAGAAATTCAGGGCGGCAGTAAAGGCCGCCGGGGGCTTGGCATGGGGACATATGCGGAGAGCGCGAGACGGAGAATCCGCCTTGCGGAAAAGCTGCGGACTTTGCCCCTTGCCTTTTTCCACCAGCGCGATCTTTCAGACCTGACGAGTACGATCATGAAGGCATCACCGGCACCTCCATAGCTAAGCGGAAAAACTTCGTGCGGATGATGGAGGACGCAAAGGACGGACATTTTGACTTAATCGTGACGAGGGAGGTGTCGAGGTTCGCAAGGAACACGGTGGACACCCTCCAGCAGACGAGGCTCTTAAAACGGATGGGCATTGAAGTGTATTTTACCGAGGACGGCATATGGACCATGAACGATGAGGACGGGGAGCTGCGGCTGACCATCATGGCGACCCTTGCGCAGAACGAATCGAAAAAGACCTCCATGCGGGTGAAGGCGGGGCAGATGGTCTCCTTCCAGAACGGGGTGATTTACGGCACCGGGAACGTGCTTGGCTATGACAAGGTGGGGCCGGAATACGTCATAAACGAGGCGCAGGCGAAAACGGTCAGGAAGATATACGATATGTACCTTGCAGGCAACGGTTACCAGAAGATAAAAAAGCGGCTTGAAAAAGACGGCGACCTCACGGCGATGGGGAAGAGCCTCTGGCATTACGCCACCATCGGCCATATTTTAAAGAACCGTCTTTACTGCGGGGAACTGGAATACCGGAAGGAATATGTGCCGGACTACCTCGAACAGAAAAGGGCGAAGAACAACGGGGAGCTTGACCGCGTCATCGTGGAAGGGAAGCACCAGCCCATTGTTACCAAAGAGGAATTTGAAAAGGTGCAGAATCTGCTGGCGGAGCGGAATGCGGAATCACGGAACTACCGGAAGAACAAGGGCACCCACTCGGACGACCTCTGGCGCAGGAAGCTGCGCTGCCAGTGTGGCCACGCTTTCGCAAAGACCAGGTGGCACTCCAAGTCAAGGGACTTCACCACCTACACCTACAAGTGCTATGACCAGACCCGGACGGGTACCATTTCGGCAAGGCTTAAGAACGGCCTGAGCATTGAGGGAGTCTGCCGGGCGCCGCTGGTGCAGGACTGGAAGATACACACGATGGCGCAGAAAGTCCTCCATGCCGTATTCGATGACCCGGAAGGGACAGTCAGGAGTGCGGCTGATATGCTCGGCTGCGGCACCGCAGGGGTGGAGCAGGCGGAAGTGCTGCGGGATAAATCCATCATAGAGGAAAAGCTGAAAAAGGAGCAGGGGCGCTACGAGACGCTGCTCGATATGCGGATGAACAACGAGATACCGAGGGAGGTATTCAGCCGCAAGCAGTAGGAGGTGGAGAAAAAGATAGCGGAGCTGGAACAGCAGATGATGCAGTACGGCGATGTGAAGCCCGCCACGGAGGCGGATGTGAGCGGCAAGCTGGAAAACCTGCAAAGGCTCATGGAGCAGCCGCCCGTGCCGGAGGATGGGGAGTTTTCGGAGGAAGATATCGATAAATATGTTTTCGGGGTAAGGGTTTACGAAGACCGCTTTGAGAGGCTCTTAAACTTAAGCCCCGAAGCCTGCGGGGAACTGGATGATGCCGGTTCCCCTGTTTATTTTACGAAGCTGCCGGTCACGCCGGATGACGAGCGGGCATGGTTCAGGATGCACCCGCAGTGGTCAAAGTCCAACAAATATGCGGAGCTGGAGGCATGGATTTATATTTAGACGAAAGAGACAGGGCGGAAGGGCTGTGGCGAAGCCTTTCCGTCCTGTCTGGCTTTTTGCAGTTACAGTTCTGTATTCATTTCTTTTGCTTCTGTCGGCAGGCATTTCCCTAAAAACATGGCTTTGCAGTCGGAAAAACCAAGCAGGTAGGCGAGCATCCCAAACCGGGAGCCCAGCGCGTTCTGCTCGCTGACGTATCGGTCGATCAGCAGCCGGATTTCTTTTGATAAATCCATCCTTTCCAGTTCGCCGGAGTATACGTCAGACTTTCGGAGAATCGCCTGGTATTCCCTGTCACTGCTTACAATGCCGTTCATGACGCTGTGCATGAGTGTGTCCATGAGCTGGTACAATGCAGAATCTTTTTCCAATCCAATCCCTCCTCTCTGTGGTGTTGTAGCTTACCTCTGAATTTGGGATTTAGCAAGTGGAAAAATAAAAAGCCGGAAAACCATCTTGTGGCATCCGACATTTTCTGATAATATATTCACATGGGGTACTGCCATAACGGGTAGGCGGTCAGTTTTCCGATGCAAACGCAGAGGGGACTGCCCCTCTGACTACGGGTAAAACCGGGAAAGGGGGGATGCTTGATGAGTGACTATGAACTGCTGACGGTTGTTCTGATGATTCTTGGGATCATCGTATCAATCCTGATTGCTTACATAAATCACACAAAAAAGTGACCGCCCCGTCCAAAGGTAAGGTCACTTTTTTGTAAGTATCTTTAATTTGGGCTGACCGTCTATCGGCAGTATTCCCTTTGTATTTTCATTGTAACAGATTCCCCCGCATCTGTCAAACGCTGCGGAGCGTTCCGCTGAAATCATTTTATGCCGGATTCCGCACAAAAGCAAGGGGATTTTGGCGAATCCCGTTTGTCGAATGTCGAATTGGGTGGGGTAAATGGGGTAAAGAGGGGTAAAAGTCATCATAATCTAACAGCGGCACAGGCGGCTATCTTAAATTGATGCCATAGGATTTTTGGTACTCGCAGGCGAAAGTATGGAAGAATAGCTTAAAATCAAGGGTTTTAAGGCTTGGTGGGGTTCATCACGGTGGGTGGTGGACCCCAATTTTTTTGTTTTTAGATGCCGCTGATAGGATGGCGATTGGGGAAAAAATCGTACTATCAGGCAAAAGTATACTTTCACGCAAAAGTCCGGGGTTTCCGTGATAGTATAAAACAGAAAGGTAAAAAGGAGTAGGATATTGGTGGTTTTTGCGGAAAAGGGTATTTGCTTGACGGAAAATGCTGTTGAAATACAGGGGATATAATACAAACACGGAAACTGCTCGGAGTTTTCGTGTTTGTATATGAGTTTCCGTGATAGTTTGGATTTTTGCGTGATAGTATACAGTAAAATTGAAAAATGGTAGCAGTGGGGAAAGGGTTGTTCAATGACCCTTTCATTTTGTCCTTTGATATGTTATAATATATTTTATTTAATAAAACATATTTAAGGAGGAGTCATGGAGCAGGTTTCATTGAAGATAGGGGAGCGGCTGAAAGACATCAGGAACACAAGGCAGCTCACGCTGGATGATGTTGCGGAACTTACTGGCGTCAGCAAGCCCATGTTAGGGCAGATCGAGCGCGGGCAGTCCTCACCCACCATCAACATATTATGGAAAATTTCAACAGGGCTGAAAATTCCATTGTCCTTTTTCTGCAAACAGGAAGAAGCGGAATATATGGTCGCCGGGCTTGATGGGGAAAATGTGATCACGGAGGAAAACGGAGGGATGCGGGCTTACCCGCTGTTTCCCTTTGACCCGGTGCGGAATGTAGAGGTGTTCTATATTGAGTTTGATGCAGGAGTGCGCCATGAATCACTGTCTCATGTGGCGGGCGTGGAAGAATATGTTTTTCTGGTGCAGGGGACGCTGAAAATGGTAATAGGCGGGGAAGAAGTGCTGCTGCAGGAAAAGCAGTCAATACGCTTCCGGGCGGATGTTTCCCACGCATACCACAATGCTTCAGATAAAGCCTGCGCCGCCTATAACGTGATATTTTATCCGAACAATTAAAGGAGGAAACGTAAAATGTATGAATTGGTACAGGTCAGTGAAAAATGCTATTACATAAACTGTCCGGCGAAGATAGGCGTCTATGTGGCAGATGGGGAGAATGTCTATCTGGTTGACAGCGGGAATGACAAGGATGCGGGGCGGAAGGTCAGGCAGATACTGGATAAGAACGGCTGGCATTTGGCGGCAATCCTGAATACCCATTCCAACGCAGACCATATCGGTGGGAACAGATACCTGCAGGGGCAGATGGGATGCAAGGTTTATTCCGGCGGCATAGAGGCGGCTTTTACAAAATACCCAGTGCTGGAGCCGTCCTTCCTTTACGGCGGCTATCCGTGTAAGGATTTGCGGCATAAATTCTTGATGGCGCAGGAGAGCGTTGTGGCGGATTTCTCAGATGAAAATTTCCCGAAGGAGATTGGGGTGATACCCCTGCCGGGGCATTTCTTTGACATGGTCGGGTTCCGTATGCCGGACAATGTGGTGTTCCTTGCGGACTGCTTAAGCAGCAGGGAGACGCTGGACAAATATGCAGTTTCCTTCATTTATGACGTGGGCGCATATCTGGAAACGCTGGATAAGGTGGAGGGGATGGAAGCGGTTATGTTCGTTCCCGCCCATGCGGAAGTATCCGCGGATGTGAAGGAACTTGTCCGTTATAACAGGGATAAGGTGCATGGAGTGGTGGACAGGATTCTGTCCATCTGTGGGGAGCCAATGTGCTTTGAGAGGATTCTGCAGGAAGTGTTCAAAGGCTATGGGCTTTCCATGAATTTTGAGCAGTATGTGCTGGTGGGAAGCACGGTGCGGTCTTATCTTTCATGGTTGAAGGATACCGGGAAAGTATCGGCTGAATTTCGGGACAGTATGCTGCTTTGGCAGAAAGCATAATTTTATGACCCGGAAACAGTCCGGAAGGCTTACAGGCAAAGCACGGAAAATCTGAAATCCTATATGCAGTGCCAGTGGAGCCTTGTCGGGGGAATGGCCGGTACGTTCAGGGAGATGGAATAAAGGATAAAGCCGAAAAAGGAACGGTTGCCTTTCCCGGCAGAGTAATACTCAGGAAGAAACATTATTCTGTGTTCGCTTAATCTCATTTCTGTAAAACTCTATTTTTTCATCCAGTTTTATCTTATGCTCCTGCAGACGTGCAATCTGCTCATTGAGCGCCTGCCGGTGCTGTACCAGCATTTCCATCCTTTCAGAAAGGGTGGGATCACCTGCGGCGCGGAGTTCGGCATGCAGAGGAAGCTGTCAGTGGCAGGTTCTGTAGTTGGAAGAATCTGCAGTTGATTTTCCCTGTCTGATTACATACAATATGATTATTAATTGTGAAAGATAACAGCAATCAAAGTAGAAATTGACAAAATTATAGGATAAGCAGGTGAAATAAATTGAGATATTATATTGCCGACCCGCATTTCTTCCACGGGAACCTGAATACAAAGATGGACTGCCGGGGATTTGTGGATGCGGAGGAAATGAATGGATACATGCTGCAGAAATGGAACGCGAAAGTCCGAAAGAATGATGAGGTTGTGATTCTGGGAGACCTGTCATGGGGCAAGGCGGAAGAAACCAATGAACTGCTTGGGAAGCTGAACGGGAGGCTCTATCTGATTCAGGGAAACCATGACCGGTTCCTGAAGAATAAGGACTACAATGCCAGCCGTTTTGTCTGGATCAAGCCTTATGAGGAACTGCAGGATAATAAGCGGAAGGTCATCCTCTGTCACTACCCTATCATGTGTTATAACGGGCAGTATCGTCTGGACGGAAATGGGAACCCTAAAGTATATATGCTCTATGGCCATGTGCATGATACCTATGACCAGCGGCTGATCGAGCAGTTTCAGGAGATTACAAGGAGCAGTATCCGTGAGAATTCGGATGGAGAGAAACGGGCGATTCCGTCGAATATGATTAATTGTTTCTGTATGTATTCCGATTATACCCCGCTGACGCTGGATGAATGGATACTCTGCGACAGGGAAAGGAGAGAAAAATTATGTGCGGACGGTTCTATGTAGATGAGGGGACAGCCAGAGAAATTGAACGAGTAATCCGGGGAGTAGATCTGCGGATACAGAAAATACGCACAGGGGATATTTTCCCGTCACAGTCTGCCGGTATTCTGACTTGCCACAGCCAGCAGAAAAATCCGTTGTCGGCAGGTCCTGCAGCGAAAAATTCACCAGCATTGGAACTGAATGAAATGCATTGGGGATTCCCGCAGTATCAGAAGAAAGGGCTTCTGATCAATGCCAAAGCAGAGACGGCGCTGGAACGGAGGACATTTCGTGAAAACGTATTGCACAGGCGATGTGTGATTCCAGCCAGACAATTTTACGAGTGGGATTCAGATAAGAATAAGGTAACATTTTTCAGAGAGGACAGAGCGGTTTTATTTATGGCAGGATTCTATAACCGGTTTCAGGATGAGGTGCGTTTCATTATTCTTACGACGCAGGCGAATGCTTCTGTAAGTCCTGTTCATAATCGTATGCCGCTGGTTCTGGATGAGGGTGAACTGGAGGACTGGGTTTATGATGATAAGTTCACGGAGTATGTGCTTCATAAAACTCCGACAGAGCTTCGGCGGGAACAGGAATATGAGCAGCAGAGTTTATTCCTGACATGAAAAAGAGCCATCTGAGATATAGTATCGAGGCTGTAAAAAATCTTGTGTCTATGGAATTTAAGACTTCCTAATAAGAATAAGATATGTAAAAAATCTTTGTCGATTTTACACTTTTTGTGCTGTCGACTTGCTGTCGAAGATTTCTTTGTATCTATAGTATACCCATATTCAGGAGGGTTATACAGTTATTTCTAATTTTTTGCATGTTTATTAAGGCTCTGTATTTATTGCTTTTTCGTGGGCTCTGCCCACACCCGGCCTCCGGAATAAGACCTAAGTTTTTTGGCAATCATACAGATGCCGATGGAATAAGGGGGGATGGTTTGTTTGGATGATTGCCATCCCACCTTTTACTTTACAGGTATTTCGTGATTCTTTCGCTGTACAAAACTATTAATTGGTTCAATACCTGGTCCCAGTTTCGATATCTCTGCGTCCATTTTTTTACTACATTCTCACTGGCCAGATATAGCATCTTTTCCAAAGATGTATCACTTGGGAATACACTTTTTGTCTTGGTGACTTTCCGATACTGGCGGTTTACACCCTCTATGATATTTGTCGTGCTATAACGATGTCGTTATAGCACGACTTATACCGACAAAAAAACTATGCCGACATTTTGTTGGATCCAGCCATCCGCTGCAATTCCCAGAAAAATGTCGGCATAGTTTTTGCATTTAAAGAAAATATCCT
>CAJTDK010000023.1 GCA_910575105.1 Lachnospiraceae bacterium | reverse complement strand
TGATAGGAATTAGGCTTCAAATGAAGCCCTCACATTGAACCTACTATCTTGCTAAAGATAGATTACAAACAAGCCCGCGCGGAACAAATGGGTTCCGCTTACGAGCGCACGGCAAATTCATCAAGCAAGCACCGTACATGGACGGGAAGCCGCCCGCCGTATTCATCATCTGCCTTGTCACACAAGAGGTTGAATAGCTGGGTGTAGAGAATACTCACGACGAAATTAAAGGTGTCGTCGGTGTCGCTGATAATGACGAAAAGGGCGGTCTTTCTGTCCCCCAGCGTGTCAAGCTCCATTTCGTCCGTTTCCATTAGCTCCCGCAGCTCCCGAATGTCAAAGGGCGCAAGCCGCGCACCGCAGGAAATGAGGATAGAGCTTCGCGTCTTGCCCGCCGACAGCAGGAATTTCTTGTACTGCCGGACAGCGAAATGCTCCGGGTCTTTTTCTTCCAGCCGTTCAAACATGAGGTCAACAGGGCTTTGAAATTCCGGGTCGTCCTCGCGGGCTTCGCTGGCGTTTATCATTTCAAGCAGCGTCGTGAAATTCTTTTCTTCCTCCGGGGCTTCATAGTGGATATAGCCGATAAGGGCGCAGTAAAAAAGCCGTTCCGACTTTACCCAAAAATCCTCCCCGGATTTCTCCCCGTCGCCTTTGGTGTTGGCGATTATGGTATTTACCAGCTTCAAAATGTCTTTCTCGCTCCGCAGATAGGCAAAGGGATTGTAGCGCATGGACTTTTTGAAATTGATTGTGTTCAGCACTTTTATCCGATAGCCGCCCCGCTGTAAGAGCTTCCCGCACTCGATTAAGACAGTGCCTTTTGGCATTAGTCAATAGGGAAAAAGAAAAAATGTATCTTTTTTTCAATCGGTTACACTGTCCTTGTCATTCTCAATAAGCCGCACTACCTTGTTCGTAAAGGTTTCCCGGCTTGTTTCGCTGAAATGGATGTGTATGTCAAAGGTGGTATTCCCTATCCGCTTCACAAGGTCGGGCTTCGCGTCCAGAGGGGCGGCGGTACGGCTGGTCTTGCTGGTGTCATTGTTCATAGGCTCTCCTTTCCGTTCATCAATCCTTTTAACCGTTCCATTTTCCCCTGTGCCGTGGATTTTCTGATATTCTCCCCGGTGAAGAATACCGGGCAGCACATTTCAAGCAGACGGTCATAAATCCGGGCGTGGGCGGTGTCCTCCGGGTGCTGCAATTCCTCCAGCGTGAGGTTTGTTGTGACAATCAACGGCTTGCGGCTTCGGTATCGGCTGTCAACTACGTTGTAAACCTGTTCAAGCCCGTATTCCGTGCCGCGCTCCATGCCAAAATCGTCAAGGATAAGCAGGGGGAAGCGGCAAAGGCGGTCTATGTATTCGTTCCTGCCATTGTAGCTGGCGGAAAGGTCATTGAGGATAAGGGCAAAATTCGTCATGCACACGGAAATCTCACGCTCCATGAGGGCGTTGGCGATACACCCGGCAAAATAGCTCTTGCCTGTGCCTACCTTGCCCCATAGCAGATAGCCGATATTTTCCGCTTTCATTTCCTCCCAGTTCGCCGCATAGAATAAAGCCTTATCCATTTGGGGGCATTTGCCGTTGTCGTTCTCAAAAGTCCACTGGCGCATGGCGGTGTTGGAAAAGCCCCGGCGTTTTAATTCCTCCACGGTGTCACGGTGCTTGCGTTCCCGGTCGGCGGCTTCCTGCTTTTCCCGCCGCTTGCGCTGGCAGTCACATTCTTTGGGGTGGCGGTCACGTCCGAAAAGCCCTTTTCCCTCGGTGAAGTAGGCTTCTTTGGGCTGGCGGCAGCTCCCGCAGTACAAAAGCCCGTCCTCGCCCGTGTAGTCCTCCGGCTCTGCTTCCTGTGCCGTGGCAAGCCGGAAAATAGCGTTGTCATAATCGCTCATAAATTGTCCTCCTTGTTCATGGTCTTTTTCACGCCCTGTTTACGGGGCGTTATATCTCTGCCGTCAAAGGCTCTCGCCCTCCTTGTAGGAATAATCGGGGATTCCCTTTTTCGGGTTCTCCTTTTTCTCCCTGTCCGCCCACCTGTAAAGCGTGGCGGCATGGCTCACATAATCATTCCCGCTGGAAGCAATATACCGGCTCATTTCCTCGATAAGCCGTTCAAGGCAGTCCGGGTATTCCTGCTTCAGCTCCGCATATTCGCTTTCAGTGAGGAAAACATTCTGGTATTTGCCATAGGGCGCGGGCGGCTCTCCACTCACTCCCATTCGTTGGCTCTCTTTTAGTTTGTTTATATTTAGTTGGTTAGGGTAAAGTTTTCTTTGTATCATAGGTAAAGTTTTCTTTGTGTCTGATGTACAGTTTTCTGTAGGACTGACATCAAGTTTTCTTTGTGTCATATCTAAAGAAACCTTTACTACTTCCGGCACTTTCACATAAAGGCGGTTCGGCGCGGAAAATCCCCGGCGTTCCCTCTCCAAAAGCCCGGCAATATCCAGTTCTTTTAGGGAGTTCTGTATTGTCATGGTGCTTTTATCCAGTATTTCCGCTATCTCCGTAATGGGATAGACAATGTATGTCCTGCCCTCGCTGTCCTGCCAGCCGTTTTTCTGTGAGAGGGTGGAACGGTCAAGGAGCAGCGCATAGAGCAGCTTTGCAGTCTGTGACAAGTCCATTTTCAGCAGAAAACGGGGATAGGGGAAAAAGGGCGGCATTGTAGTGTTGGCTGTAATGTATTCAGCTATGGTTTTCACCTCCTGTCTGTGGCTTCTGTTACGCATTTAAAACAGCTTTTCCGGGGGTAAAGGATAAAAGTATCACATACCCATTGAGCAGTAGTCGCAAAGCCTTGTTTTACGGGGGTTCTGTATTTTCTAAAGCGTGACATTTCCCCCTCTGTTTCCGTTTGCGCTGTGCGGCTCTGGCTCTTTTCATGCGTCCGGCGCAATCCGGGCAGTATTTCCCCCGGTTCGATTTGGGGAGAAACTGACCGCCACACTCGGTACAGCGTTTCAGTTCTGCCCGGTGCAAAAGAGCGGCTTCCAGCTTCCAGTCAAGGGGAAGCACGGCGGCAATGAACCAGCGGCAGAGAAGCGAATAACTGATACTCTGGACGCATACACAAGGCTCTCCATAGTCCAGCGCAATACAGTTGCCGTTATCGTAGTTGCAACACTCATGCACAAGCCGACACGCCGCCCGGTGCTGGCGGTAGTCCATGCAAAAGCACCTCCATTTCCTCCTGCAACATCTGCAAGGCACTGTGTATTCAGAGAAATCAGTGTAGCGTTTCACAAGCTGGATAAACTGGTCTGTTTTCAGCCTGTCGGCGTTCCAGTTCTCAATCTGCCTTTGCCATTCCGCTATGGACGTTTCCAGCCCGGTCTGTTCCTCGTCATATTCATTTAGCAACCGAGTAAAATGCTTGTCGGGTATCTTGCCTGTGGCGTTGCCCTCATACAGCTTTTTCACAAGCCCGTCCAGCTCTTTGTGCCGCTTCTGTGCCTTGTTGATTTTCTGCTTACATTCCTTGACGGTTTTCTCTTGGTTCTGGTCGGACGCTTCCCGGACACGCTCGGCAAACTCTTTTTCATTGTGCCGCACATACCAGCTCACGCGCTGGATAACGGCAAGGATAGCGGCTTCAATCTTCGCCGTGGGGATATGGTGCATGGTGCAGTCATGGATTAAGTGGCGGTAGCCGGAGCAGATGCTCAACCTCCCCGTGCCAAAAGCAGAATACATCACCGTCACTACCGAACCCAGCGGGTTCCAGAAAGAAATGGTGGAGGAACTTGGCGAGCGTGCGGAAAGTGTGCGCGGAGGCCAGGTTGACCCCCATATCGACAATATGTTGCGCATCACTTCGGACGGGCGCAAGCTGGCGCTGGATCAGCGGCTGCAAAACCCGCTCCTACCCGACGACCCGGACAGCAAGGTCAATGCCTGCGTGAAAAACATCGTGCAGGAATGGCAGGCCAGCACAGAGATTTTAGGGACGCAGTTAGTGTTTTGCGACCTCAGCACACCCAAAGGCGACGGCTCATTCAACGTCTATGACGACATCAAGGAAAAGCTGATTGCCAAGGGCATCCCCGAAGCGGAAATCGCTTTTATCCATGACGCCAACACGGAAACCCAAAAGGCGGAACTGTTCGCCAAGGTGCGGCGTGGGCAGGTGCGTGTTTTAATCGGCTCCACGGCAAAAATGGGCGCAGGCACGAATGTGCAGAACCGCATTGTCGCGTCCCACGATCTCGATTGCCCCTGGCGTCCTGCCGATTTGGAGCAGCGGGCGGGCCGTTCTCTGCGCCAGGGAAACATGAATGCGTCTGTGAAAATGTTCAAGTATGTCACCAAAGGGACATTCGACGCTTACAACTGGGGGCTGGTGGAAAACAAGCAGAAATTTATCGGCCAGATCATGACCTCCAAAAGCCCCGCCCGCTCCGCCGAGGATGTGGACGCCACCGCTCTTTCCTACGCCGAGGTCAAGAAGTAAGCGGCTATTTGTTAGTAAAAAAACAATAGCCGCTTGTTTTCAGCAGAAAGCCCAGTATATAGTTATATCCCCGTTGAGGTACACGACCTTTTCTATAAGGGTATGCACCAGGTCATAAAGCGCAGCGTTGTCCCCGCTTTCTATAACAGCCCCCAGGCTTGCGAGGGAGGCTATAGCTGCCTCTTTTGACAGCTTCCCGGTATTTGCCTTTTCGGCTTCGTCCAGCCGTTTCTGAACCGCTTCCCGTTCTTCCTTAAGAGCAGCAAGGCGGCCTTGTATTTCTTCCAGTTCCATGACTCCGGATTGATACAGATTAAGAAGGCGCGTAAGTTGCTTTTCCACATTTGCCATACGCTCCTGGAACACCGGAAGGTCGGGCGCGGCTTCTTCGGCGCTTTCTTCGATAAGAGGATCGAGGGCAGCCGGATCAAGGGCGAGCTTTTTAATTTCTTCCAGCACCAGGGCGTCAAGTTCCGCCAGGGTAAGATGCTTTTTACGGTTGCTACAGTTTTCAGAGCGGATCATAGCCGGAGTAGCGCGGCTTACGGAATAACACATATATTTCTTGACTTTTTCCCCGCTTTTTTTCTTCCAGGAGCGGATCGCCATCCGGGCGCCGCAGTCCCCGCAGAACAGAAGGCCGCAGAGCAGCCCGTCTGACTCGCCGTAGGAGCGTTTGAACGCCTGCAGGTTTTGGCTTAAGCGATCATTGACAGATTGCCATAGATCGGGAGCCACCAGGGGATCGTGCCGCCCTTCGTAACATTCTTCTTTCATTCTTACTTTTCCCATATAAACCGGATTACGCATAATACGGCTTATCCGCCCGACGGCGGAGTGGCGGTCAAGCCCAGGGAATAGCCCGTAATTTTCTTGTATATACCCAGCGACCGCGCTCTCGCTTTTCCCGGAGGCATAAAGCCGGAACATATCCCGGACAGCTTTAGAGGCATACGGATCGACAATAAGGGCAAGTTTGCCGTTTGGTTGCATTTGGTATTGATACCCGATAGGAGCGCGTCCGGAGAAGTAACGGCCTTCCTTAAGCCCGGCTTGCTTCCCCATCATTGTGCGGAGCTTTATATTTTCCCGTTCCATTTGAGCGAAGGCCGCCAGTATACCGACCATACACCGCCCGAAGGGCGTAGCCGTATCGAAACTTTCCATAAGGGAAACGAAGTTACAGCCATTTTCTAAAAAGACATCCTCCAGCAGGACAAGAACGTCTTTTTGAGAGCGGGAAAGCCGGTCCAGCTTCCAGACGATAACCTTTTTCACATAACCGGCCCGGACATCCTTTATAACTTTATTGATACCAGGCCGGTCCAGCGTAGCCCCGGAGTACCCCGGATCTATATGGACCGCGTTTACAGTAAAGCCCATAGCGGAGCAGTAGGAGCGGAGCCGGGCCTCTTGTTCCCCGACGCTATAACCTTCCTCGGCCTGCTCCGTAGTCGACACGCGGATATACAGGTCGGCGACGTTATCCAGAGAGAAAGCCGCCGGAGTATGGTTTAATTCTTTTTGTTTCATAGCATAGACCTCCTTAAAAACGGGCGCAAAAATAGCCCCGCCTTGTACTTGTGTTTTTGGCCGGACCATGCTATAATACATTTGCTCGGAATGTTTATAACATGGCCAACAAGCCGCCCCGTCCCCGTAAGCCACGCCAATGGCTGGGAGCGGGGTTCCTTTTTATTTCAAACTTTCTACGCCGCATTTTGAAGCAAGATAATACATATGCTTACAAGGAACTTTTCTTTTCTTAAAATCCGGGCAGGAGCAGCGACGGAGCGTTGCCCGGTATTTCCCATCAGTAGCACCAGCAAATAAACCATATTTTAATTCGGTATCTATGTAGGTCGGCGTTAATTCACCATAAGCCGCCCTTTCTTTTCGTGCCTGGGCTTTTTCACCTTCAACAAAAGCCCAGCGTTTCCAGAGCTTCTCTGCCGGAGCTTTAATATATAAAATATCCGAAAGAAGCAGAGCCGCAGCAATTAAAAGGCATACTATAGCAACAATTACCGACTCATAGAACGGTTGTTCTGGGGGGGGGGGGTAATTAGACTATAGGGTGCGCTGATAGCAAACAAGGCGGCAAGCGCAAGTTTCCACTTATTGAAAAATTTTAAGTATTTCATAAAAGCAATCCCCTTTCTATACGTTTTACTAAGATACTTCGGACTTTTCCGCCGCTTTTTCTTCCTTTTCAAGTTCCTGGCGGTAAAGTTCGACTTTTTCGTCTACAGATAGTTTTGAAAAATCAGTGGGCGGAGCAGCAGGAGCCGCCGGGGAAATTTCCCCAGATTGAAAAGCCGCCGCAACTTCCCGAACATAATTAAAGATTGTTTCCTGGGCTTCCGGTTTGAGGTTCACAAACTTTTCAACCATAACATAGGCGGCATTTGATAAGCCGTACTCTTTGGACAGAGCATCCAGCGCAGAGCTGGGCGCAGCCCTAAACATTTCTCCAGAGCCAGTCCGAAGCCATTCCTCATTTACATTAAATTCCCTACAGATAGAAAGAACAGCTTGATCGGAAATATTTCTTTTTCCGCTTTCAATAAGGGCAATAGAATTTTGCTTTAATCCTATTTTTTCAGCAAATACCTGTTGCGTAAGATCCAGAGCTTTTCGTAGCTTCTTAATCCTTGTATTCATTCAGATTTTCCTCCTTTCCCCACGATTATATATTGAAAATATTTCAAAGTCAATAAAATATTTCAAAATCAACAAAAAGCTATTGACAAGATGGACTAAGCAATATATGATTATTGCAGAATCAATAAAACGTACCCTCCTTACAGAAGGGTACAACATAATTACTTACTTGCCAATAAAAAACCATTGACAAGTAAGTAATTATAAAAACCCTTAACTGACAAGGAAGGAGGAAACGGATGGCCGCGAAAAACCAGCAAAAGACTATTGATAACATTAGACACCTTATCCGCACAAAGGGCCTTAAACAGACTTTTGTAGCAGAACAGGCAGGGCTGACGGACCAGCAGCTTACAGACATTCTGAACAATAGGAGGCTTCTGAGGGTGGAGCATTTGGAGCCGTTGGCGCGGGTGTTGGGCGTAACCATTGAAACATTGATTTCTTAAGAAGGAGGTAAGGACATGGCAGCAGTTAAAAGAGTTGAGGGCTACACAGAAGAACAGATCAGAAGCGCGAAGCGCCTTATTGACGTTCTGATGGGAGTACCGGAAGAAAAGCAGCCGCTTTTTACGGCAGTCGCTACCGCCTACATTGACGGCGTAGAAACCGGGGCGCGGATTGCCAGGGAGATGGAAGGGGCGGCAGTATGAGGACACCGGGCGGCTTACGCTTTGGCGGGCGGGGCGGCTTCGGCAGTTATATAAACATTCACGAGCAAAAAGGAGCAGCACATGGACAAAGAAAGCATTGATATTAAAACGGCTATCCAGATAGCAAAGATTGTCGTTACGGTTCCAGAGGAACGAATGCCCATTATATGGGACATATTCAAACAGGCCGGGCTTGACATTGGAGGCATAGACGAAATGGCAGAATGGAAGGCCCTTACAAAACAGGCTTTCCTCATTGATACAGAGAAATTTTTAACAGACATCACCGCCGGGAAAGAGCCAGTAAGCGGGGAGTACCGGATCCTGGTAAGCGACTTTAACGAGTATTGCACCAAGCAGAAATTAAGCGCCCGCTGCGTAAGAAAGCATTTGGCAGAACTTGAAGCAATCCGGACAGTAAAGAGCGGAGGCAAAGTAGATTATACCTGCACCGTTTACGAGGCGGAGAAAAACGCAACCTTCCGCCGTTACGTTTGCATTTATTCAGACTGGCGGGAGCGGATTAAGGGAGGCGGGGCGGATTGATTAAACACATTTTAGCGGACGGTACGGAGCTTAAGAGCATAGAGGGGCGGACGATACCGCCCACTGGAAAAACCGAAGCCGTATATAGATTGATTGCGGAGCTTCTTATAAGCTCCAGACCCAGCCGGACGGCAGAGGAACCGAAAGCCAGCCGGGCATAGGGAAAAAGAAGCCAGGTAGACAAGGAGGGATAAGATGGAATACCAGGACTTGAAAAGCGGGATAAGGAACCACTTAAACGACGCCGCCGAAGACTTCTTTATGGTTGGCTACTTCCTTCGGCAGATCAGCGAAAACACGCTTTTCACGGAGGACGGCTATAAAAATATATGGGACTTCGCAAAAGGCGAGTACGGCTTAAGCACTTCCAGCGCTTCACGTTTCATGGCCATTAACGCCCGTTTTTCCATTGACGGCGGGGAGCATATGGCGGAGAAGTACATCGGGATGGGCGTAAGCAAGCTGCAGGAAATGTTAGGCTTGCCGGACGAGGAACTCGAAAAGGTAACGCAGGAAACAACGGTCCGGGAGATACGCGCCATGAAGAAAAGGCAGGAGGCGCCGCGTTCCTTCTACGGCTTTCCGAAAACGGAGCGCCCGGAAGGTTCCTTACTTACCACACCAGGATGCGGCGACGGAAAATACGATTGCTTTTCATGTTGCAGGGAGTGCGCCATAAGGCAGGAACCCAGGCACTGCAGAACCGCCCCGCTGGGGAACCCGTTCCCTTGTACCAGGGTAAACAACGAAGAATGGAAAAAGAATATAGCCTACAGCCTTTACAAAGACGAGTGCCAGCTTTTACACCCGGAACTCGCCCCGGTACGGGAAGGCGACAAAGAGCCAGACCCCTGCTGCCTTAATTGCACAAATAAAACTTGCTTCAACCGTTGCGACGTCGCAAAGAAAAAGGACGAGGACGAGAAAAAGCAGGCCCAGGAGGAACTGCGGAAGCAGCAGCGCGAGGCCGAAGCAAAGAGGCCGGAACCTTCCGACCGCGATATAAAAGCCTTTTACGACTGGGCCGGTATTAAGACCACGGACAACATCACGGCGGAGGACTTAAAGGAACGGTACAAAAACGCAGGAGGCGGAGGCGGCAGGGGAGCCGCGCTGCAGGATTACACCGGGAGCGCCAGGGGCATCCGGATCAACCACAAAAAGGAGCTTACCTGGGTGCAGATTGCTAAACGGATTAAGGAGATCCAGGAGGCGGAGAAAAAGAAGGCCGACTTTGTGGAGCGTTCCAACGGGGCGCAGAAAAACGTCCGCGACCTTATTAAGCAGCAGGAGGAAAAGCGCCGGATTGAAGCCGAAGAAAAGAAGGCAGCCAGGGCCGCCGCGAAGCTGCAGGCAGAGGCGGAGGAACCGGGAAAGCCGGAAATCATAGACGGCGATTTTCGGGAGGTTGAGAGCAGCGAAGAACAGCCCATCACCACCCAGGAGCCGGAGCCGGTACTTTGCGACACTTGCGAGCATGAGGGAGAGTGCGCAGGCAAAAAGACCCACGAGAACGGCTGCATGGGGTACGAGGAAAAGACCCAGGAGCCGGAGGCCGAAGCGGAACCGAACCCGGAGGAATACGCCCGTTTTGACGTTGAGTCCATTCTTAAGAAAGAAAAAGGCTACCTTGACGGAGGCCGCGAGGCCGACTGCCCGGCGAAGTTCATTAAAGAGCATAAGATCCTGGTTGACGCCTTAACCCTTTTACTTGAAAAGATGGACGCCGAAGGAGGTGCGGAGGATTGACGCGCAGAGAATACCGCAGACGGAGAAGGCGGAGGGCGCGGCGCCGGTACTTGATAAAGCGGATAGCAATAAGCAGCGCCTTTCTATTGGCAACCGGAAGCGTGTTCTTTTCAGTATACGCTGTGACGAACCAGGAGCGCCCAGCATTGGAGGAAACGGACGCGGTCGGGGAAATGCCCACCATAGCACCGGAAACGCCTACAGCGGCGCCCAGCGAGGCGCAGGAGGGGAAGGACTTAGGCTGGACAGCCGCCGAAGAATACAAGGCCGCAAAGATGGCCATGGCGGAGGCGGAAGGCGAGGACACCGAAGGGAAAGCGCTTGTTATTCTTGTAATTTATAACCGGCAGCACTCCGGGAAGTTCCCGGACACCGTAGGCGGCGTTATTTCCCAGGAGAACGCCTTTACTTCTTACCATAACGGCAGATACGACCGAGTAAAGCCGGACGCGGACTGCTGGGCGGCGCTTGACTTGATACAGATCCAGGGCTGGGACGGAAGCCAGGGGGCGCTATACTTCGAGCGGACGCCGGAGGACGGGGAAAGCACCTGGCACAGCCGGAACCTTGAACGGCTTTTCATACACGGGAACCATACATTTTATACAGAGAAGGAGGCGAAAGCAAATTGAAGATGGCCATGAAGGAAGGGCAGATCCTTATAAAAGACGCCGATAACACACAATTCACGATTATTAAAAGCTGGGGCAAGATGAAGTGGAGCAAAGCAGAGCGTATGTTTTACGGCCCGGCAGAGATTGAGCTTTTAAACAAGCTGGCCGGGATTGTACGGCTTCCGGCGCCCATTGAGGCGGAGCGGCAGCGGCTTAATATTATAGCCCAGGCCGTAGACGCGGAGCGCATGAAGCCGGAGCCGGAACCGCTTTACAAATACCCGGTAAAGTTTCCCCTTTACAAGCACCAGACCAGGGCGGCAAACATGGCGCTTATTACTTTCGGTTTAGTGCCGCCGCCGGAGGATAAGGAGGGCGGCCATGGAAGCATTAAGCAGTAAAGAGCGCGAATTTGCAGCGGAAAATCACGGGCTTATATATTCTTTCTTGAATTACTACCGGCTTCCCGAAGCGGAACATTACGATATATGCGCCATAGCTTACCTGCAGGCGGTAAAAGAGTGGCACAGAAAGCCAGAGCTTCGGGACAAGTATAAGTTTTCAACGATTGCCTTTAAGAAGATGGAATCCGCGAAAATAAAGAAATACCACGCGGACCGGCTGAGGGACACTTACATAATATTCAGCCTTAACGATCTTAACGCGGAAGGCAACGAGTACCTGGGACAGCTTGCAGACCAGCGCGACGTTATCCGGGAAATTGAAGCCAAGCAGAACATAGAGGACCTTTTAAGCGAGGTTATGCCAGCGCTTACGGAGAGGCAGAGAAAACACCTTGTAAGGATGGCAGAGGGCGAAACGCCCATAGAGATTATGAGGGGCGGTGGGACTTCTATAACGGACTTTTGGAAAGACCGGAAGCGCATCCGCCAGGAAGTAGCCGCAACAATAGGGCGCGAAGAACGCGGGGGGGGGGGTATTTGATACATGGACAAGCGGGCTGTTATTGAACGGTTGGAGGACTTGCGGGACCATTGTAAAAGCATGATCGACAAGGACGATCCGGCCAGCATTTAGTGGGGCGATACAGAAGCCCTCGACGAAGCTATTAAGGCGTTGAGCCTTGATATAAATAAAAACGAAAAGGAAGGTATAAACAGAATGAGCGAAGTAAAAGTATTGATTGAACACGAGGACGGCCACAAGCAGGAGCTTAACGGCGATACGGTTATCTGCTTCACGGTAAGCAAGGCCGGGGAGTTTTTGAACGGGAAAGCTAAAATTATTGAGGCGCAGGCGTCATTTATTGGCAGAGAGATCCCGGACGTAATTTACGCGGACACTGTAGGAAACCTTATCGCTTCTTTGATTGAGAAATCCAGTAAAAACGCAGTAAGGGCAGGCTTCAACCTTCACATGGCGGCGCAGATTTTGGAGGCGAAAAGCAAAGAAATTAAAAGCAGCCTTACGGAGCAGGAAAAGAAGGATGCCCTTAACCAGACCATGGAAGAACTTTTAAAGGCCGCCGTATTTGGCAAGTAGGAGGAAAAAGGATGGTAAAGAGGCAGCAGGCCGCCGCCCAGGGTAAAGGCTTCGGGCTTTTGTTTGAAATGGGCTGCGGCAAGACATTAACCGCGATTGCAATCGCCGGGGCAGCATACGAGAAGGGAGCCATTGAGAAGGTTTTAGTGGTTGCGCCTACTTCGGTTTGCAGCGTATGGCCGAAGGAATTTAAGGATTACGCGGACTTTAAATACAAGGTAAACGTGCTTTTAGGCGATAAGAAAAAGCGCCTGCAGGAGTTGGAAGCTCTTAACAATTTCCCTTTTAAGGCGCTTAAGGTTGCGGTCATAAACTACGAAAGCACATGGCGCGAGGGATTGTTTGAGGCGCTTATTGATTGGAAGCCGGATATGGTTATAGCAGACGAGAGCCAGCGGATCAAGACGCCCGATGCGGAGCAGAGCAAAGCAATGCACCAGATCGGGGACATAGCGAAGTATAAACTTATTCTTTCCGGTACGCCGGTACAGAATGACGCTATAGACCTTTTCAGCCAGTACCGATTTTTAAACCCTAACATTTTCGGCTATAACTTCTACGCTTTCCGGGGGCGCTACGCCATTATGGGCGGCTTTAACCGAAAGCAGATTGTAGGCTATAAGGACTTAGATCAGCTTATCCAAAAGGAGCATAGCATAGCGTACCGGGTAACGAAGGCGGAAGCGCTCGACTTGCCGGAGCAGACATTTTTAACGCGGTATATTCAGCTTGCAGGGAAGGAGAAACAGCTTTACGACAAAATTAAAAAAGACAGCTTCGCGGAGCTGGAGAACGGCGGCATGATAACAGCCCCGACCGTACTTACAAAACTTCTACGGCTGCAGCAGTTTACCGGAGGTTTTATCCAGGCAGACGAAGGGACGAAGCCGGAGCTTGTCTTTAAGGGGAAGCTAAACGCCCTGGAGGATATTTTAGAGGATTACGTTATAGGCGAGGGAAAGAAGCTGGTTATTTTCTGCCGGTTCCGCCCGGAGATTGACTTAATACAGAAGCTCCTGGAAAAGAAAAAGATACAGTACCGGAGCATATACGGCGACATCAAGATCGACGACCGGGGGCCGATTGTAGCAGACTTCCAGAAGATACCGGAAATAAAGGTATTCCTCGCACAGATTGACACCGCCGGGCTGGGCATTACTTTAACCGCCGCAGATACCTGCGTGTATTACAGCGAAAATTTTAACTACGCAGCTTACAGCCAGAGCCTCGCCCGTATTCACAGAATAGGGCAGAGAAACACCTGCACATATATTCATTTGGTAGTAGAGAAAACCGTAGACGAGATTATTTTAAAAGCACTTGCAAAAAAAGAAGATTTAGCAAAAACAGTTGTAGACAACTGGAAGGCTTATTTTTAGGAGGCGAACAAAATGCCAGCATTTAAAGATTTAACCGGAAAAAGCAACGGGGGAGTTACGGCTCTTGAAGTTGCGGAGAAAAGAAATGGGCGTTATTATTGGCGTTTCCGTTGCAAGTATTGTGAAAAAGAATTTGTTTCAGCCGGAACAGATTTTACAAGCGGGAAACTTTTAAGCTGCGGTTGCAAAAGAAGCGAAAGCGTGTCCAGAGCGATATCAGAGCGAAACTATAAACACGGAAAAAGGAATACGCGCTTATATAATATTTGGACAAGCATGAAACAACGCTGCGGAAACCCCAAAGCCAACGAGTACGATAACTACGGTGGGCGCGGAATAACAGTATGCGAAGAATGGGAAAAGGACTTTGAAGCGTTTTACGATTGGGCTTTAAAGAACGGATATGCCCATAATTTGACGATTGACCGTAAGGACAATAATAAAGGCTATTCTCCGGATAATTGCAAGTGGGCGACCATGAAAGAGCAGCAGAACAATCGGAGGAATAATAGGAGGCAGCGTTGATGGAGGGTATTAAAGTAACCCGGAACCTTGACGGCAAGGGGCGCTTAATTCTTCCGAGGGATTTTAGAGAGGCCGCAGGCTTCGAGCCGGATCAGAGGGTGAGCGTAGCCCTTGCGGACCTTGAAGGGGAAAAAGTTTTCATTATAGCAAAAAGGAAGGAGGAAAGCCATGAGTAAACCGAGCAAAGAAAAGGCAGTTTGTAAGACTTGCCAGCATATGGAGCCGGAGATCGTAAGGTGCGGCCGGAACCAGTTTTATTGTATGCACCCGGAGGCAAAAACCGAGTGCCTGCCGCACCGGATCATCACCCGGAGCCGCGAAAGCGAGATACCAACAAAGACGGCGCCGAAGTGGTGTCCGCTTAACCAGAAGGAGGCGCAGCCGTGTGGAAAATAAATTTTCAGTATAGCGACGGCGGAAAGATTAAAGTAAGCAACAAAGGAAAGATAACGCTGGAGCAGGCGGAGAAGTATTACAGGCGGTATGGAATCCATTCAGATGGCGGTTTTTACCAAGAAAGTCCCTACAAAAATTATAAGCCGGAACACTTGACAAAGGTTATAGCCCGGCTTCGCAAGGAGGAATAAAAGTGGCAGATATTTTTACATTGATTGACGAGTATAAGGAGCTTCTGGACAAGAAGGACGAACTGAAGGATGCGACAACGGAAAACAATAAGGCATTAGAGGCGAAGCGGAAAGAGCTGGCGCAGGCCATGATCGACGCAGAAAGCCCGAAGGTAAGCCGGGGCGGCTTCCTTTACAGTTTGCAGGACAAGACCAAGTATAACAAGATTGGGGACTGCGACGAGGAAGCATTTTATGACACATTGGAGGAACACGGGCTGGGCGATATTATTAAGCGCACCGTAAACGCCCAGACCTTGAACGGGGCCATGGCGGGGCTTGTAGAGGAAAACGACGGCGAGCTGCCGGAGGACTTCGAGGACTTTATTAAGCCCTACCAGTATTACGACGTAGCCAAGAGAAAAGAAACAAATAAGGCGGCAAAGAACGCCAAGAAAAAGAAGGAGGAATAAAAGAGCCTATGAGCGATTACGAGCAGATGGAAATTGACGTGAGGCTGGAATCGGAAAAGGACCTTAAGACCAACGTAGGGAAGGTTATTAAGTTCTTTTACGATAAGCGCCGGATGGAGGCTGAGGAAAGCGGCTGGCCGCTTAAGCAGGTAAAAAGCAAGCACGAGGGTTATGGGATTGCGGCGGAAGCGTTCAGCAAGATCGGCGCGAAGCAGAAAGCCCTTAAGCGGGGAATGGATGACTACCTGGCATTATTGCAGGTAAAGGGCGAGGACGGCGTGAGTATTTGCGGCGATATTTACAGCCAGGCGCTGGAGCTTGCCATGGAAGCGATAGGGATGGCGGCGGACGCTACCCGAATATTAAACGACCTTTATTACGGCTACGACAGCCGGACACCGATAGAGCAGGCAATAGCCGAAATGAGCGCCCAGGAGGCCCAGGAGGGCGGCGAGTTTGAGGAAGCCGAGGAAACCCAGGGCGAGGACGAAAAGGGCGACGGTGGGCCGCAGGAGGAAGCCGAGGGGTACGATCCGGACGGGAATCCGGAAGAAAGTTAAGGAGGACACGAGATGGCTTTAAAAGTAAATGAAATTGTAAAGGTTGAGGTAGAGGCCAGCGACGGCCAGGTCTTGAAAGAGGGCGACGCTATTATGCTTCGGGTAAGCAGGCGGACCCCGGAGGACGTAGTCTGCAGGTTTGCCGGACTTTCAAACGGCTACTTTGTTACCACCACCCTGGACGGGCAGCACGAAAACAAGTACCGCCAGGCAAGCATCGAAACCTGCTACCGCATTAAGGAAGTAGAGAAGATCCAGCCCCAGGAGAGCAACGGGGCCGGCAAGGAAGCAGCACAGGACGCAGCCGCGCCGCTTTTGGCGCCGGGCGCATAAATAAAAAGGAGGATATAACACCATGGCAAAGAACGAATTGAAAGTAGTAGACAGCTTCGACCTGCAGACCATAAGCGGAGATTTAGCGCAGGCAGTAGCGGAGGAAATGGACGGGCTGGGCGCCCTTCCTTTCGACCGCGTTAAAATTCCTTCCGGCGGCGGCCTTGCCTTTGAGGTTCCCGGAGAGGACGACGAAAACCCGGAGAGCGCAACGGAGATCGTAGGCGTTATTTTGGACCACCACCCGGTCAACGCATACTGGATCAATAAATTTGCAGGAGGCAACGAGCAGCCGGACTGCAGCAGCTTCGACGGAAAGCAGGGCGTAGAGAGGGAAACCGGAGAAATTAAGGACTGTGCCTCTTGCCCTTATAACCAGTTCGGCAGCGACGACAAGGGGAAGGCTTGTAAGAACGTACACAGGGTATTTATTTTGAGAGAGGGGAACCCCGTACCCCTAGTGCTTTCCTTGCCGCCTACCAGCCTTAAGTATATGCGCGATTATATCGCCAAGCGGGTGATCCTTAAGGGCTTCCGTTGCTGGCAGGTAGTAACCAAGATTACACTGAAGAAAGAAAAGAACGCCAACGGGATCGCATACAGCCGCGCAGTATTTACCTTCGTCGGAAAGTTAAGCCCCGAAAAGGAAAAAGAGGCCGGAGTCATGAAGGACTTTATTAAGCAGCAGCACCGCCAGATCGACGTAGACGACGCAGACTACACCACAACCGGAAGCAGCAGCCAGGGCGAGCCGGCAGCGCCGAAAGCCGACGAGGCAGGCTTTATGAAAGTGCCGGAAGGGAGCGACGAGAAGCTGCCCTTTGATTAAAGGCAGAACCTGGGGGCGGGGCGCTCCCCCCCCAGTTAAAAAACGGTTGGAGGATAAGCGCATGGACAAGGTATATATAATTTCACGTTATAGAGCGTTCACGGAAAGCGGGATGGAATTTAACCGCAAGGTGGCGAGGTATTTCTGCAAAAAGATTGTTTTAGAGGGGAAGATCCCGGTCGCCCCGCATTTATTCTATACGCAGTTCCTGGACGAGAGCCAGGAGAAAGAGCGGCAGATCGGGCTTGAAATAGGGCTTAAGGAGCTTCGAGAGGCTGACGAGTTTCTTTTAATTATTATAGGCGGCTGGATAAGCGAAGGGATGCGGCGGGAAATACGCCAGGCTACAAGGGACAGGATGCGCGGAAGGGTAGTATATATGACCCGTAAAGAAATTAAGAAGGTGATAGGATGAACGCCGAACAGCTTAATATAGACGACTTCGTCAATTACGAAGCGGAGTACAGAAGCGTCATAAAAGGCGCGAAGCCCAGCGGCAGCAGTTTAGTCGGCCGCTGCCCCTTCCACGACGACAAAAAGAACAGTTTCAGCGCAGACCTAAAAACCGGACAGTGGCACTGCTTCTCAGAGGACCGCGGGGGAAACTTCGTAAGTTTCTGGGCGGAGCTTCACAACGTAGACACCAAGGAAGCATATAAGCAGATTTTAGAGAAGTACGGAAAGCTGACCGAGCCGGATCCGAAGAAAAACAAGCCAGCCAAGCCGAAAAATAAAAGCTACACCCTTGCAGAGTATACCTTTAATAAGCACTTGCCGGAGGACTTCTTAAAGGACACCTGCGGCATCAGCACCGCCAAAGACAAGGACGGGACGCAGTACCTTAAAACGCCATACTTCAACGAAGAAAACACAACGCCGATCTTTCGGAAGCGTTACGGAGATAAGGAGTTTAGGTGGAGCTGGGGCAGCGCCGGGAAGTTGATTTTATACGGCGACTGGCGGCTGCCGGAGATACGGAAAACCGGATGGGCGGCCCTTGTAGAAGGGGAAAGCGATACCCAAACTTTATGGTATTTGAAAGTTCCGGCACTCGGATCACCAGGGGCGGCGAACTTCAACGCCCGGATGGTTCCGAAGTTGCATGACATTAAGCTATATATACACCAGGAACCAGACCAGGGCGGCCAGACGTTCCTCGCTAAAGTTTGCCGGATATTGAAGGAGGAAGAATTTTTAGGCGAGGTTTACACCTGGAGCTGCAAGCAGTTCGGAGTCAAGGATCCGTCGGAGCTTTACTTAAGGGACGGAGCGGAAAAGGCATCCGAGAAAATACAGAAGGCCATAAAACACGCCCAGAAGCTGGACCTTGACGACCTGGCCGGAGCGATACCGGAAGCCATAAAGGGCGCCCCCGTAAACCTTAGACAGCCGGAGGGCTGGCTATATTCAGAGAAGGGCATAAGCCACATAGACGAAAAGAAGGCGATACCGACCATGGTCTGCAGGACGCCGATCATATTAACGCAGCGGCTAAAGAGCATGGAAACCGGCGAGGAAAAAATAGAGATTGCCTTTAAGCGGGACGGCCAGTGGAGCCGCGCTATATACCCGCGTTCTACCATATTCACATCACGGAACATAACCGCCCTTGCAGATTTAGGATGCACCATCACCAGCGAGAACGCCAAGCAGGTGGTGAGCTTCCTGGCGGCATTGGAGGCGGAGAACATAGACATTATACAAAAAGCAGACTCTACGTCCACCTTCGGATGGCAGACAAAAGGCCGTTTTCTTCCAGGACACGGGGACGACATAGTCCTGGATATTGAGCCGTCCTTAAGGGGATGGGCGGCAGCATACCACACCGCCGGAACCTTTGAGGGATGGAAAAACACCATGCAGCCGCACCGGAGCCGGGACAAGTTCCGCTTTATTTTGGCGGCCAGCTTCGCGGCCCCGTTGCTTCGGATATTGCAACAGCGGATATTTTTTGTATATAACTGGGGCGGCAGCAAGGGCGGAAAGACGGCAGCACTTAAGGCGGCGCTTTCAGCCTGGGGCGATCCGGAGCGCCTTATGGTAAATTTCAACGCTACCCAGGTCGCCCTGGAGAGGATGGCGGGCTTTTATAACGACCTTCCCCTCGGCATTGACGAGCGGCAGCTTGCAGGCCAGAAGCAGGAGAACCTGGAAAAGATTGTTTACATGATTGCAAGCGGAACCGGACGCGCCAGGGGCAGCAAAGGCGGCGGCCTGCAGGCGCTTAACACATGGCGCACCGTAGCAATCGCCACGGGCGAGGAACCCTTAAGCACAGACACGACGCAGACCGGCGTAAGCACCCGCGTCCTGGAGATATACGGCGGCCCTTTTACCGACGAAAAATCCGCCAGCCTTATGCACCAGCAGGCGCCCGTAAATTGTGGCTGGGCCGGGCCGGAATTTATAACCCGGCTTCTTGAAACCGACGAGCGCACCATAACGGACCAGTACGAAAAGATGGTAGAAGAAATTTACGCAGCAGCCAACGGAACCAGCGGCGCCCACATAGCCGGGATAAGCGCGGTCGCCCTTGCAGATGCGATTATTGATACCTGGATATTTGGAAATACAGAAGCGGAGCAAAACGGCCAAAATTGTGACCAGGAAGCCGAAAATTGTTATCAGAACAGCGAAAAACGTAAGAAACCGCTTGAAATACGAAACGAATCCTGGAAACGAGCCATACAGATGGCAAAGACGATTATACAAGAACAGCTTACCGCAGGAGTAAGCGACGTAAACGAGAACGCGACACAATTTATAGTTGATTGGATATTAAGCAACCGCGCCCAGTTCGGGGACAAGGCAATGGGGACTTGCTTAGGCTTCATAAGTTCCATGCAGGATAAAGCCTATATATTTCCTTCCTTGCTTAACCAGGCATTAACAAAGGCAGGATATAGCCCCCGGAAAACCATGAAATATTTAGCAGACAAAAATATTATTGCTTCCCAGCCAAAGAAAAACGGCGGGAGGGAATACAGCATCTCAAAATGGTTTGATAACAGGACGAGCCGTTTTGTTGAATTTGATTTAGGGAGATTTTCAAAAGCCGTTGACCCATTGGACGAGGACGAGGCAGCGGAAGCGGCTGGCGCCCAGGAAAAACCACAAGCGGGAGAGTGGCAGCAATTAGACCTTGACGCAAAATCGCCCTTCGAGGAAGCGGAAGAAGAAGCAGAACTACCGTACTAAACTGTGCTTTTTCCTATCGCCTAAAAATTAGGCGATAGGTTAGGCGATAGGTTAGGCGATAGGTAAAAAAGCCCGAAAACAAGCGGCTTTCAGAGCCTATTATATATATCCTATCTCCCTATCGCCTATTATATAGGCTTATTGGAAAAGAAAAAAGGTCGAAAATTTTTGACCTTTTCCAAAAAGTAAGGGTATGTTTCCGAAAAATAGGCGATAGGCGATAGGAAATGCTTTTAAGCCCGATAAATACAAGGTTTTTACCTATCGCCAAAGGAAAAGTAAAAGGCGATAGGTTGAAAAAGGCGATAGGAGGTGAACGGCTACGGAAAAGGCAGTAAAAGCCCTTGAAAAAGCGGCGATAACACTTGAAAAATACCGGAAAAACAAAACGCTTGTGCCGCCGGAGGAATTAGCAGGGAAATATAAAAAACCGTTTGAGAAATTGAAGCAGCAGCTTAAAGAGGAATTGGAGGAATATTTAAGGCTTTTCATTTTGGACGGCTTGCGCTTCCGGGACGACGAAGAAGGGAAGCAGCTTGTAGACGAGATTAACCGGGCTTTTAAAGAGGGGCAGATCGGAAAGCGAGTGGGGCGGGCAGCTTTCCGGGAATTTGACTTAGAGAAGATAAAGCAGATCGCCCAGGAACACCGCCAGAAGGTAGAAGGGATATATAAAGCATACTTCGACCGCCACACTTGCATCTACGCCGCCGGGCCTTCCTGGGACCCGGATAATCCACAGCCGCCGCTTATTTACAACGATATTGTGGATATGTTCTACGACGAGGCGGCGGGTGGGTGGATAAGCAAAGAGAAGCCCCCAGGGGCGGCAATATTGATTTTCATAAAAGAAAATAAAAATAAAACAACCGAGCAAAAGGAGGAAACACCATGAACAGAGAAGAAAACGTAAAGAGGTTTGAGGGACTTTTAAACCAGGTAGAGCGGGAAGGGCTGGCGCAGCTTTTGGAGTACATCCGGGACAAGAGCGACTTTTACACGGCTCCGGCTTCTACCCGCTTCCACTTAAGCATTGAGGGCGGCTTATTGCAGCACAGCCTCAACGTGTACGATTGCTTGCAGAGGAAAAAAGAAAACAGTACCTGGGCTTGTATTTTGGAGGATGCCGGGAAAGATGCCCTTATTCTTTGCCCCTTGCTTCACGACCTTTGTAAAACGCATTTTTACAAGATCGATTTTAAGAACCAAAAGACCTATGACCCGGAGAAGGTATTAGCGGCGGAGCGCTGGCAAGTAAAAAAGGATAACGCCGGGGCCTTCATTTGGGAATCAGTTCCCTGCTACACCGTAGACGACCGGGTGCCATACGGACACGGAGAAAAGAGTGTTATGATGATTGAACAGTTTATGAGGCTTACCGGCCCGGAACGCTTCGCCATCCGCTGGCATATGGGATTTTCAGAACCAAAGGAGCTGCACTTACAGCTTACCCAGGCTATGAGCAAATATCCGCTTATACTTGCCCTTCACGAAGCAGACCAGGAAGCAAGTACACTTTTAGAGGGGGAAAAGGATAATAAGGTGCTTACCAAGGAGCAGGCAGACGCAGGAGAAAAGCCATGGGGAGGCGACGGCGGATCTGGGCGCGACTTCCAGGAGGCTGAGGCGATAGGAGGCGCGGAAGATTGAAAGCTATAACCGTTTGGCAGCCCTGGGCGCAGCTTTTGGCGGAAGGCAAGAAGCACGACGAAACGAGAAGCTGGCGGACAAATTACCGGGGCGAGATTTTGATCCATGCGGCGAAGAAACCTTATTCACAGACCGAGCGGCTCATGACAGCAGAGAGCCGGAAAAAGATAAGAGATACCCTCGGATTAGGTTTTGTAAATTGGCGGGAGAAAATACCGACTGGAGTCATAATCGGCAAGGCGATTTTGACGGATTGCAAGCTGATAGATCAGACATACCACGACTTTATAAAAGAGCTTTGTCCGGAAGAATTTCTTTACGGCGATTTTACGGTCGGCAGATACGCATGGAGGCTGGAAAAGCCGCAGCTATTCAAAAACCCGATACCGACCTCCGGGAAGCAGGGCTTATGGAATTGGGAACCAGTATTCATAAAACACGCCAATGTGGGAAAAACCGAAGAATTTCTAAACGAGGTGGCAAAGTATAAAGAGGTATTCAGCGAGGTATAAGCATGGAGGACAAAAAGGTGGAATTAACCAAAGAGCAGATCATAGAGAACCAGAAGAAAGAGCTGCAGCAGTTGGCGGCCCAGAATTGCATTTTAGGAAGCCAGGTGAAAGAAGCCCAGAAGATAGCGGCGCAGCTTAAGGAGGAATTGAGGATTGCCAGGAGCGACAACGAAACATTAAAAGAAGCTATTGTAAACCGTTTTATTTCAGATTGGGGGACAAGGCATGAATAAAAGCAGAGAGCCGCAGCGCTTCCCGGTTGAGCCGGAAACAGTTATGGCGGCATACGAGATTTTAATAAAAAATTGCAGAAACCACCACGACACCTGCCAGGGCTGCCCGCTTCACATTACAGATCCAGAGCCATATCCCAGCGGAATCTTGCGTTACACTTGCGCGGCCTTCCCTTCCGGGAACATACCGCCTGCAGCATGGCCGGAGCTTGACCCGGATAACACGGACGGCGGCCAGGTAGTAGCGCTGGACGTTGAGGCGCAGCGGATCGCCATAGCGATGGCCAAGGCAGGACAGCGGAACCCGGAAGGGGCGCGGGCGTTCTTTAAATTGATTGATAATTTTTGTAAGGAGGCGGAGAAGCATGAACAGAAATAGAAAAGGCAAAATGCCGGAGATTACCAGGGATATGTATAAGAGTATTAAAAAGTACGACCGCCAGCAGTTCACGGCGTTCTGTACGGACCTTTACGGCTTCGGCTTCCAGGACGGCAGAGAGAGCGTCCCAGGCATTGACATTACGGCAATCATGAAAGCGATTGAGAATACGAAGGGAATCGGAGCCAAGAAGCTGGCAGACATAAAAGCCAGCATTGAGGCAGTATTTGAGGGAGCCGGAGAAGATAAGAAGGGGGAATAAGATGGATATTGAACAGAGAACAAAAACGCTTACTACGGCGTATATTCATTCTTACAATTTGGCACTGCAGGAGGTAAAAAATCCGAACCTTGCGGCGCAGATAGCAACGGCGGTTATTATGGTTATTAACACAAATATCCCGGAGCAACCGGCAATAAACCCTTTAGCGGCTTTCTTCGCACAGTTGGCAGCGCAGCAGCCGGAGCCTGGGAAAAAGGAGGGAAGCGACAGTGACAGAACAGAAAATGCAGCAGATTAACGCCTGGCTTAAGAGGGTAAACAAAAGCAAGCTGGAGATGCAGGAAAAGATGGTTATAGCCAACGCCACTATGGAGATGTTGGAGAAATTGGAACCCATTTACGACAAATACAACGGACAGAAGAAAGCGTAACCGTTGCGACGTCGCAACAAAAAGGGAGAAAAGATGATTGATTTTGAACAGTTCAGAACCAAGGCAGAGGTCATAAAGTACCTTAAGACCACGAAGGACATATCCTGCCGGACGACCACGGAGGCGGAGAAGTACCTGCGGGCGCACTTGCCAAAAGAAAGCTATTACCAGGATAAGATCATAAAACACATAAAGGAGCTGCTGCCTTCCGCTTTCGTTTGGAAGGCGGCGGCGGGGCCGTATAGCCGCCAGGGAATACCGGACGTTTGCGCCATAGTAAATGGCAGGTTTTACGGCTTCGAGGTAAAGCGGCCCTTTATCGGAGTATTGAGCAAAATCCAGGAGCGGACCATAAAGCAGATCCAGGAGGCGGGCGGGAAGGCTTACGTTGTTACATATACGGCTGAGGTAACAAGGATATTGCAGAAAGAGATCGGAGGCGATCCGGGAAATTGAGAAATAAAGAAGGATATAAGGACCCGACCGCCGGAGCAGCAATCGCCAGCGTAAGGCGGCAGGAGAAGCGGAAAAGGAAGGAGGAAAAGCGTGAACAGAAAGCAGGCAAGAGCCATAAAGCACGGGAAGGCGAAGGGGCCGAACTTAAACGACCCCAGGCAGGCGCAGGAAATGCTTGAAAATTTACCTATTGCCACATTGGTGGCCGGAATCAATAACAGCCTTGCAATTCTTCAAAAAAGAGGTATTCCCATTTCAGACTGGGACCAGAAAAAGCGGGAATTGTATCGGCTTAAGGTTTTCGGCGGCAAGGTTTATTTTTTGGCGGCTGAGTTAGACAGATCCGAGCAGAAAAACGAATAAGGAGAACGAAGCCGATGGATCAGAAAAATAAACAGCGGAAAAACGAAAGAAACGAGGATAAGGAGCTGCTAAAGCAGTATTTAAACCAGTATTACGCGGGCCGCATTAAGAGAACGCAGCTTGAAAGACGGCTTAAAAATATCCAGGAAGAAATGGCTACCCCTATAGGCGGCTACGGTTATTCTCCGGTAAATTACGGAGGCACAAACAAGGTCGGACCCGGCGCCGCTTCTTTCGTTTACCGCATGAGCGAGATCGAAACCCGGATAGAGAGCCAAAAAAGCCGGGTAGAAAAAGCCCTTTTGAAAGTCATGGATATTATGGACTTCTTAGAGGAAAGCAGCACGGAGCGGATGGTGTTGGAGCTTCGCTTTATTGATTGCAAGCCCTGGGCGGCCATTGAGCGCGAGTTAAATTTAAGCCGAAGCTCGCTTTTTTCCTACCAGGATAAAGGGCTGGAAAAACTATTGCAGTATAAAAAGGTCCGCCAGATTTTAAGGGAGTACAAAAAGGCCGGTTGAATATAGCCCCCCTATGATACCCTCATATAATACCCCGTATTTTTTCCCGCATTTTTTACAAGGGGAATTTTTACGGGGCATTTTTACACCCAGGGGAAGCGCAGGAAAGCCAGTATATACAAGGCTTCGGCGGCTTTTTTAAAGTTCGGACTCTATTGGACTTTTAAGTGTGCTATTATAGTAGCATGGGAAATAAAGAACAGCACCCCCGCATATAAGCCAGGAAATAAGCCCCTATTTTATACACCCCCTATTATATAGGCGTATTATAGGGGCATTATTTATGCACACCCCATAATAGCAGGGTATAAAGTACGTCTATTATTATACATACAGAGCAAGGCATAGCAGCATAGCATACAGAGAGGACACAGCAGGCCAGGCACAAGAGAAGGGGCAAGGCATACATAGGAGCATGACACAAGGCAGGCGACGCAGGCACAGCACGGCGCAGGCATTGAGGCAAGGGAGGCAAGGGCAGCCACGGCACACAGCGCACAGCGTAAGCAAAGAGCCAGGACGCAAGGCAGCCAGGCGAACAGCGCAGCGCGGAGGTATACCCGCACAAAAATTAAAAGGTACTTCCAAGACCTAAAAAGCCATGCGGGGCGGGGAAGGCGCAGTATTTTCGGCGCTGAAATCGAAAAAAAATTTTGCTTTTCGTTACGCGAAGCATAGGAAGGAGGGAAAACGGAACCATGGAGCTGATAAAACGGAACCTTTCAGACCTTAAACCGGCGGAGTATAATCCGCGTAAAGCGCTGATACCCAGCGATCCGGAATACCAGCGCATAGCCGCCAGCATAGAAGAATTTGGGTACGTTGACCCGATTATTATAAATTCAGACAATACCATCATAGGCGGCCACCAGCGCCGCACGGTTATGCTTGATTTAGGCTATACGGAGGCGGACTGTATTCTTGTTGAGATGGACAAGACCAGGGAAAAGGCGCTTAATATTGCCTTGAACAAAATAACCGGCGAATGGGACGAGGCAGCCTTAAAAGATTTATTGATTGATTTAGATAAGGCAGACTATAACGTGAACCTTACCGGCTTCGACGGCGACGAGATCGAAAAGCTCTTTGCAGCCGTTGAGCTTACCCAGGAGGCAAACGACGACGGCTACGACCCGGACGAGAAGCTGAAGGAGCTTACGGAGATACGGACGCGCCCCGGCGATATTTGGCAGTTAGGCAGCCACCGGCTGATGTGCGGCGACGCTACGGACCTTTCCGACGTTGAGCGGCTTATGGAGGGCGCAGCGGCGGACCTTATCATCACCGACCCGCCCTATAACGTAGATTACGAAACCAAAGACAAGAGCCTGGAGCGTTCCTATAAACGGAATAAAACCAGGACCAGCAATGAAATCCAAAACGACAAGATGAGCGATAACGCCTTTTACAGTTTTCTGTACAAGGCGTTTTGTAATTTCAACGAAGCAGCGCGGCCCGGCTGTTCGGTTTACATTTTCCACGCCGACAGCGAGGGTATAAACTTCCGAACCGCCATGAGGGAGGCGGGCTTTTACCAGGCGCAGACGCTTATATGGGAGAAAAACCAGTTTGTTATAGGCCGCCAGGATTACCACTGGCGGCATGAGCCTATTCTTTACGGTTGGAAGGAAGGCGCCGGTCATTACTTCGGAGGCGGACGCGGGCAAGATACCGTTTTCATTGAGGACGACATAGACTTTACAGCCATGAAGAAAGCGGAGCTTGTGGCATACATTGAGGGCATCCGGGAGAAGCTGCAGCAGGACACAACGGTCTTATACGAGAAGAAACCAGCCCGCAGCGATAAGCACCCGACAATGAAGCCCGTATCCCTTTTCGGGCGGCTAATTTCCAACAGCAGCAAGTACGGGGACAGCGTAGCTGACTTCTTCGGAGGCAGCGGGACGACGCTGATCGCTTGCGAGCAGCTAAACCGCAGCGCGTACCTTATGGAGATCAACGAAAAGTACTGCGATATTATTTTAGACCGTTGGGAGGAATACACCGGCCAGAAAGCCGTAAGAGTAAGGGAGGGCGGAGAGTAATGGCGGAAGAAAAAAACAACGGCGGCCAGTTCGTAAAGGTTGAGGTCATAGCTCAGATTTTCGGCGTTACCGTCCGGAGAGTACAGCAGCTTACCCAGGAGGGCGTAGTTAAGACTACGGAGATCCCCGGAGAGGGCAGGCGTTACGAGCTGGTGCCGACCATTAAAACGTACATTCAATATTTGAGCGATAAGGCATACGGCAAGGGGAAATCCGAAAAGGAAACGGAGTTAAGGCAGCAGAAGCTGGAGGCGGAAATCGCCTTGAAGGAAAGCCAGGGAGAGATGCACCGCATGAGGGCGGAGATCGCCGCCGGGAAATATGTTGACGTTGAGGAAGTGGCGCTGGATTACCAGAAATTTTTTGTTACGTTTAAGCGCTTCGCGTTAAGTATTCCTTCCCGGCTTGTAAGCATGATCAGCGACAGCCTGGAACCGTTGGAGGCCCGCCGCGTAGAGAAGGAGATGAATGCCGAAGTAAAGCGTATGCTTCGGGCTTTTGTTGTTTCCGGTTGCGTACCGGAGGAACCGGGGGAGAAAAAGGCAAAGAAGAACCGTGCAGAAGCCTAAACAGCTACGCATAAGAAAATACGATTGCAAGCAGTACCAAAAAGCCGCGCTTGAATACTTAAACCCCCCGGAAGAAATGACGGTATCCGAGTGGGCGGAGCAGTACAGGATGCTTGACAGCAGGACCAGCGCGGAACCAGGTCCATGGAATAACGAGCGGACGCCGTACCTTGTAGAGATAATGAATGAGCTTCTAAACTACGAAACGGAAGAAATTATTTTTTGCAAGTGTACGCAGGTAGGCGGGACGGAGGTCGAGCTTAATATGTTAGGCTACGCGATCCAGCAGGACCCCTCACCGGTTGAAGTTGTTTACCCGACGGAAACCATGGCGAACAGCGTATCGGAAAAAAGAATAAAGCCCATGATTGAAAGCACGCCGACGCTTTACAAAAAGTACGACAAGAACAGCAGCAACCTGGAGCTTGACTTTGATGATATGTTTATAAAACTTGTTTGGAGTAACAGCCCTTCCGGCCTTGCTTCCTTTGCCATGAAGTATCTTTTTCTTGACGAAGTAGACAAGTACCCAGGAGCCAGCAAGAAGGAGGCCGACCCGATCAGCCTGGCGAAAGAACGTACACACACTTTCCGAAACAGCAAGGTCTACATAACCAGCACCCCGACCATACGCACGAACCACATATGGAAGGCGAAGGAAGGGGCAGACGCGGAAAAGCATTTCTTCATACCATGCCCGCACTGCGGGGAGTTTATAGAGCTTATCTTTGACAACCTTAAGTGGCCGGGCAAGGATAAGGACCTGGTGGAAGCATACGGCGAGGAAGCCATAAAGGAGAAGCTCGGCACATTGGAGCCGGTAGACGAGTCGGAAGGCTTAAGCAACGCGGACCGGGCGGAGTTTGCCTTTTACGTTTGCCAGGAATGCGGCTGCATTATTTCAGACGCGCAGAAGCAGCAGGCCGTAAAGAAGGGACACTGGGAAACGGTAAGGCAAAGAACCCGGTTCGTAAAAAAGGTTTGCTTTTGGATAAACGTGCTTTATAGCCCCTTTGTCCGCTTTTCAGAAATTGCGAAGGAATTTATGGACAGTAAAGACGATCCGGAGCAGCTTCAAAACTTTGTAAATTCCTGGCTTGCGGAACCGTGGGAAGATACCAAGCTAAAGACCAGCAAAGAGCTGGTTTTAGATAGGCAGACGGAGCTACCGGAGTTTATAGTCCCAGGATGGGCGAAGCTACTTACCGGCGGCGTAGATGTTCAAGAGAGCTGCGTATATTGGACCATAAGAGCCTGGGGCGATTACGTTACAAGCCAGAACGTAGCCCACGGCCAGGCATACAACCTGGCTGAGGTTGAGAAAATTATGAACCTTGAATATAAGACGGAGGGCGGCGGCGTTGCAATAGTAAACCTTTGCTTCATAGACTCCGGCTACGAGGCCGACGCGGTTTACGATTTTTGCGTCGACAATATGGACTGGGCGAAACCGGCCAAAGGTTCCAGTAACCCCATGCAAAGCCATTTCAAAATAAGCACCATAAACAGAGAGGCATCCAGGGCATACGGAATGGAGCTTGTTATAGTTGACGGCGACAAGTATAAGGACATGATCGCCAGCAGGATGCATAAGAAAAACGGGCGGGCAAGTTGGATGGTTTACCAGGGCTGCGACGAAGAATACGCCGAGCAGGTAACGGCGGAGCATAAAATCCTCGTTAAGAACGGAAACAGCAAGCCCCGGCTTAAATGGGTGCCGAAGCACAGCCACGCAGACAACCATTATTTAGATGCCGAAGTATACGCTATGGCAGCAGCCGACACCATGGGCGTCCGGATGCTTCATTTGCAGGGCGAGCAGCAGCAGGCGCAGCCGGAAAAGAAGGAGCAGTACACGCCGGAGGAAGAATGGATCAGCCAAAACGAGAGCTGGCTATAGGAAGGAGGAAACCGGGTGGAACAACAGATGACAGCGCAGGAAATGCTTACCGAAGTAAATAACGCTATTTACGCTATTTGCGTAGGAGGGCAAAGTTATAAAATCGGTTCCCGGCAGCTTAACCGGGCAGACCTTAACACGCTATACAAGATTAAGAACGACCTTATGGCGCAGGCCGCCGGAACTACGCCGGGCTTTTTGGACGATTGCTACGTCGCAGTATTTGACCGGAGATAGGAGGGCAAAAGTTGAGTAATTTTTTAGACAATATAATCGGCTTCATTTCCCCGGCAGCAGGAGCCAGGCGGGAAGCGTGGCGGCAGTACCTGGACGAACAGCGCCACTATGACGCCGGAAGCTACGACCGGCTTAACGCCGGGTGGGTGGCTTATAACCAGAGCGCGGAGCAAACGGACCGTTACAGCAGGGACACGATCCGCGCAAGGGCGCGGGACCTTGAACGAAACAGCGACATGGCGAACAGCATAATCGGGGCTTACCGCCGGAACGTAGTAGGCCACGGCTGGACGCTTCGGGCGAGGACCAGCAGCGAAACCCTTAATAAAAAAATCCAGGAAGCCTGGGCGGAGTGGTGCAAGCGGAAAAATTGCGACGTAACCGAAACGCAGAGCTTTAACCAGATGCTTAGAATGGCGGAGCGCCGGAAGAAAGTAGACGGCGGAATCCTTTTTAAGAAATGCTACACCGGCGGCGGCCTTCTTCCCTTTAAGTTGCAGGCGCTGGAGGTTGACGAGCTGGACACCGGTAGAGTGGCGCCGCATAACCCGAAGTGCCGCGTTATTGGAGGAATAGAGCTTAACACCTATAACAAGCCGGTCGGCTATTGGATAAGGCAGTATAACGTAGACGGCTTCGGGCAGATCGACCCCGTATACGTTCCGGCGAAGGATATTATTTATTTCTTCACGAAGGACCGCCCATCCCAGGTGCGCGAGATGAGCGACCTGGCCCCCACCATTACCAGGGTAAGGGACGCAAACGAGTTTATGACAGCCGTAAGCGTAAAGGAGCGTATAGCCGCCTGCCTTGCGGTTTTCGTAAAAAAGATTATTCCCACAACGGGGAATTTTGCGAGGGGCATAAACCAGGACAGCAGGCCGCGTGAGGACTACGACGGGAAGCGGATCAGCCCCGGCATGATAAAGGAGCTTAACGCCGGGGACGAGATCCAGGTCGTAAACCCGACCGGGCAGGCGACGGACGCCGCCAGCTACATCAAGCTGCAGCAGCGGCTCATAGGAGCCGGGCAGGGCTTAAGCTACGAGGCCACGAGCCGCGACATGAGTCAGAGCAATTACAGCAGCGCCCGCCAGGGAATTATTGAGGACGGCCAGACCTACATAGAGGACATAGAGCTGCTGCAGGAGGTTGTGATGGATGAGGTATACGAAACCTTCATAATTTCCGGCGTTCTTTCCGGCCTGTTCAATATTCCCGGATTTTGGGAAGATAAGCAGAAATATTTTAAGCACGAATGGGTGGCAGCCCCGAAAAAGTGGATAGACCCAAGCAAAGAGGCCATGGCAACAAAGATCGCGTTGCAGACCGGACAAAAGACATACCAGCAGATCGCGGCGGAGAACGGCAAAGACTGGAAAGAGCAGATAGACGAAACCGTCGCCGTTTTGGAATACGCCAGGGAAAAAGGCTTAGAGATGGGAGGTGTTATATTTGACAGAACAGAAGCAGACCTTACCCCTGCAGACGAAAAAGACAAGCAGGACCCGGCAGCCGTACCAGTACCCGCAGACCAGGGCGGCGGAAACCAGCCCCCAGGGCAGCCGGCAGGACAGCAGCCAGGGAACCAGCCGGCAGAACAGCCAGCAGCCGGCAACGGACAGCAGGAGGGAGAATCAAACAAGGGCGTTTAGTACGGCAACCATACGCGCCATGGAGGGCGAGGGGAACGAGCGAAAGTTTATTCTTTCCTTTTCTTCGGAAGAACCCTACGAGCGTTTCTGGGGGAAGGAGATTTTAGACCATAACCCGGCAGCCGTTGACCTTACCAGGCTTAACAGCATAGGCGTCCTTCTTTTCAACCATAACCGGGATAAGGTTATAGGCAAAATTAACCGGGCATGGATTGAGAACCAGCGCGGCATGGCTGAGGTAGAATTTGACAGCGACGAAAAAAGCGAGGTTATTTTCCAGAAGGTAAAAGGCGGGACGCTTAAGGGCGTTTCCGTTGGGTACAAGATCGGCGTGATTGAGGAAGTTATGCCGGGGAAGGTATCCACCGACGGACGCTTTAACGGCCCTTGCGACGTCGCAAGAGAGTGGATGCCTTACGAGATAAGCATAGTAAGCGTACCGGCGGACGCTACCGTCGGAGTAGGGCGTAACTTAAGGGAGCAGAAACCAAAGGCTCCGGAAACTTTAACTTGCTTTGAGGCACAGCTTCAAATAAATAAAAACAGAAAATAGGAGGTAGACCACATGACACCGAAACAGAGAAAAGAAGCCGCCATGCTGAAGCAGCAGGCCATTGTGAACGCCGCCAAAGCGGACGGGAACCGGGCGCTGACGGCGGAGGAGCAGGCACAGTTTAACGACCTGCAGCGCGAGATCGACGACGCCCAGGCAGAGATCGACGCCCAGGAAAGAGGGCTTGCAGGAGGCGCAGGAGCGCCGTCAGCGCCCCCGGCAGCATTACCCCAGGGAAACACCGCCCAGACGGCTACAGCGGCAGCAGGGGCGCCCCAGGACGGCCAGAGGGCAGCAGAGGCAGAGCGCACCCGCGCAGCGGAGATTATGGCGCTTTGCAGAGATTTTGACATTGACCCTACGGAGTACGTCCGCAACGGTTCCACCATGGAGCAGGTACGCAGCGCGATCCTTGACAGCATGAGGCAGACCGGCAGCCCGGTGGGCGTCCAGGTTACGAGGGACGAGGGCGACACGTTCAGAGAGAGAGCAACCGACGCACTTATGATGCGGGCGGGCGTTTCCGTTGAGAACCCGGCAGACGGAGCGCAGGAGCTTAGATCCATGAGCCTGCGGGATCTGGGTATTGAGTGTTTGAGCAGGGACGGGCGCGACGTAAGAACCCTTTTACGGATGGACCCCGACGAGATGTACGGCGAGCTTTGCCGCCAGTTCTACAACCCTACGTCGGCCTTTCCGGCGATCCTTGACAACACGATCCGGAAAAGCATTGTGCAGCTTTACAACGCAGTACCCACGACCTTCCAGGCATGGACCACGAAGGGCAGCCTGAAGGACTTCAAGACCACGGCAGACCACGAGTACGTGATCGGAGGCATGGGCGACTTTTTACTGGTTCCCGAAAACGGAGAGCTTAAGCCGGACAAGCCGAGGACGGAGCTGCTGCCGAACCGTAAGCTGGATACCTACGGGCGCACATTCAGCATGACCCGCCAGGCGTTCATTAACGACGATATCGGCTTTTTAACCGAGGTTCCCGGACTTTACGCCCAGGCCGCGAAGAAAACCATTGATAAGCAGGTGTACGGCTTGCTTTACAATAACGGGAAGATTTTCGACGGCGTAAACCTTTTCGACGCGAAGCACAACAATCTGATTAAGACCGGCTGCAAGCCTTCCCAGGCTTCGATCCAGAGTATTATTTTACAGATGCAGCGGCAGAAAGACCAGTTCGGAGAGGCGATTTATATTACGCCGCAGCACATTATTGTGCCGGTTGGCTACGAGTTTGAGCTTGCAGTTATTCTGCACAGCGCCCAGGTCGTAGGCAGCAATAACAACGATATTAACCCGCTGTACAACTACCCGATCAATATTATTCAGACGCCGGTCCTTAACGCCCTTGCAGGGGAAAACGCCGTACCGTGGTTCATGGTTGCAAATACCGCCAGCGCGAAGCACATCCAGGTGGACTATTTGAACGGGCAGGAAACCCCGACCGTAAGACGCATGGAAACGCCCGGCGTTTTGGGCTTCCAGTGGGACATTTATCTTGACTGGGGGATCGCCGTAAGGGACTTCCGCGGAATTGCAAAGAACCCCGGAGAAAAGATCGTAGCAGCATAAAAGAGAAAAGGAGGACAAGACCATGAGTAAGGCCGCATTTTGGCAGAGAGGGGAGGCCCTCGACTATACGAACACCGGGACAAAGACCATTGAGGCGAACACAATTATTTCTTTCGGAGGACATATCGGAATCGCCGGAACGGACATTTTACCCGGCGAAGTTGGCTCGCTTCATGTTACGGGCGTTTTTGAGATGCCCAAGACAGCAACCGGAGCCGTTGAGATGGGAACCGACGTATATTACGACGGGACGGGGATTACAGACACCGAGGGCGACAGCACCGTCCTGGCAGGCTACGCGGCGCAGGCAGCCGCCGCAAGCGATACGGTTATCCTTGTTAAGTTGGCAGGCTGATGAAGCAGCTTATAGCCGTTTCCCCGATACTTTTTGAAAGCGTAAACTATGAGCCGGGCGACGAGCTGCCGACACATAACGCCGGGCTTGTAGAAGCGTGGATCGGGAACGGCGCGGCCATTTGGCAGGACGACGAGGAACCGGAGAAAAAGCCGGTAAAAGGGAAGGCACGGACGGCGCCCGCAGGGCTTACGGGCGACGCTTACCCTTCCGCCGGGCCGGAGCAGGATTTAGCAGGGAAGCCGCCGTCCAGGAGCGCAAGAGGCGCACCGCCGGAGCCGACGAAGGGAAGGAGGAAATCCCGTGCTTAAGAAGATGAGCTTTAAGGAGCTTTTGCGCCAGGACGTAAAAACGGTTTTTCTTAACCCGGCGGAATTTGGAGAGGAACACACCGTAAACGGAAAGCGGATGCAGATTATTATTGACGATAACGAGCTGACGGAGCGCGAGAAGCGGATGAAAAGCAACATGGACGGGATATACAAAAAGCAAACGCTTATATACGTTTCCGCTTTGGACTACGGCCCACTTCCGGGAATTGGCAAGCCGGTCAAAATTGACGGCGTTACTTTCATTGTAACCGACAGCATAAACGAAGGCGGGGTATATTCTCTGCACCTGGAGGCGAATAAAAGTTGATAGAAATAAGCTACGACCGGAATATGCTGGAGCAGGTTGAACGGCGGTTAGGCCGGATGAAAAGCGAGGCGCCGAAGGCATTAAAAAACGCGATCAACCAGACGGCCAAGCAGGCCAGGAAGGACCTGGCAACCGAAGCACAAAAAACCTATACCGTAAAAACCGGGCGCTTTAATAAGGCCATGAAGATCAAGAACGCAACCCCGTCCAGGTTGGAGGCGACCATAAAGGCAACGGGCAAGGTTATGGGGCTGAAAGATTTTAAGGTAAGCCCCGCCACCATGCGGACCGGAGAAAACCGCCCGGAGGTAGTAAAGGCGAAAGTATTAAAATCCGGCGGCATGAAGCCCCTGCAGATGGGCAGCCTTAAAGCCTTCGTTACAAAGTTCGCAAGCGGCCATGTTGCAGTAGCGCAGCGGCGCGGAAGCGAGCGTAAACCGATTAAGGCTTTTTCCGCCAACTCTATCCCGGTTATGCTGGGGAACGAAAAACGGGTATACGGCGTAGTAAAGCCGCATATTAAAGAAAACCTTAAGCGGAACGTACAAGCCCAGGTTAGAAAGATTTTGGAGGGATAAAAAGATGGTTGCTACATTTCTGCAGCAGGAGCTGGCCGACGAGCTTAAGAAGATTTTTAAGGGCTTCCGGCTTAAGAATCCGCAGGGGGAGGAAAGCGAGCTTAATATATTTGAGCAGCTTTTACCCATGCCGGAACCGGCGGAGCAGGAGGAAATCCCGCCGGAGCTTTTAGAAAACGGCCTGGCCGAAGAACAGACAGCGCCGGACCCGTACCCGTATATAGTTGTCCGGATTGCCGACGGGGAAATAAAAGACGAAAACAGCGCCCAGGAGGCCAACATAACCCTGCTTTTTGGCACATACGAACCGGACTACGACAAGCAGGGACACAAAGACATTTTAAACATTATAGCCAAAATTTATGAGAGGTTCGCAAAGTTCCCGGTGCTTAACGGAAAGTATACGATACAGTACCCCATATTATGGACTTTGCAGGACGAAGAATCCTACCCCTTTTATTTTGGGGGCATGAATTTAACTTTTGAGATTGCGGCAGTAAGAAGGGAGGACCCATACGCATGAGCGAAGCAGCAGAGAAAAAGCAGACGCCCAAGAAGGCGGCGGCAAAAGCGCCGGAGAAGCAGCAGGGGATCGTGGTCTATATTGGCCCGGATATTCCCGGAGCGAAGCAGTATACGACATATAACAACGGCCTGCCGGATGCATTGAAGGACCGCGCAAAAGCGCAGCCCTTTTTTAATTCACTTATTGTGCCGGTTGAGAGATTGGCGCAGGCCAGCGCGGAGCTGGCAAAGGAGGGAAGCGCCTTAAGCGTTTTCTTCAAAAGAGCAGCAGAAAGCAAAGAATAACGGAAGGAGAGAAAAGAGATGGCTTACAACCATGGTGTAAGAATTTTAGAAAACCCCACCAGCCTCACGGCGCCGATCCTCGGTACGGCGGCTTTCCAGGTAGTAGTAGGCGTTTCCCCGGTAAATTTGGCTGAGGACCCCTACAACGCTACCAACGTAGTGAAGCTGGCTTACAGCTTCGCGGAAGCCAGCGCGGCGGTTGGATATTCTAACAACTTAAAAGATTACACGTTAAACCAGAGCATAAGCGCGACTTTTAAAAAGTTTGCAGTTGCGCCGATTGCGCTTATTAACGTCCTTGACCCGAAGAAACATAAGGACGCAATCCCCAAAAAAAGCTACCAGGTAGACGCCCTGCAGGCGACCGTAGACGTTGAGGGAGTCCTGCTTGATACCTTAGTTGTTGAGAGCGGGGAAACCACGCTGCAGCCGGATGCGGATTACGTTACCGGCTTCGACAACGACGGTTATGCGGTTATTACGCTTCTGGAGGAAGGAGCAGGGAAAGACGCGACAACCTTAAGCGTTTCCGGCGAGAAGATCGACCCGTCCCAGGTAACGCGGGACGACATTGTGGGAGGCTACAACGTAAGCACCGGCAAGGAAAGCGGCCTGGAGCTTGTACGGCAGGTTTACCCGCTTTTTGGCATGACGCCCGGACTTATTACCGCGCCCGGATATTCAAGAGATCCCGTTGTTGCTTCGGTTATGGCGGCGAAGTGCCTTAAAATTAACGGGCTTTTCACTTGCGAATGTATCGCAGACCTTGACAGCACGGAGGACGGAGCGACGAGGTATACAGACGTAAAGACCGTAAAGGAGAAATCCGGCTTTATAAGCGAGCATATGTCAGTGGTATGGCCGAAGGTAAGGATCGGGGACGAGGTTTATTATTTCAGCGCCATTTATTCAGCGCTGATCGCTTACGTTGATGCCAGCAACGACGACGTGCCGAACCTTTCAGCCAGCAATAAGGCAATCCCCATTACCGGCCTTTGTTTGGACGACGCCGAGGACAGCGAGATCGTAGTAGACCAGGAGCAGGCGAACCTGGTAAACAGCTTCGGAGTTTCCACGGCGATCAATTTTAACGGCTTCCGTTCCTGGGGAAACAATAGCGCAGCTTACCCCGGAACCACCGACCCGAAAGACCGCTGGTTTTGTTGCAGGCGTTTCTTTTCCTGGTGGGGAAACAGCTTTATTTTAAGCTATTTCCAGAAGGTAGACGATCCCGCAAATACGCGGCTTATTGAGGCGATTTGTGACGCAGAGAACATCCGGGGCAATTCTTACGCAGCCCAGGGGAAGTGCGCGGGCGCAAGAATTACTTTCAGCGAGGACGAGAACCCGATCACGGATATTTTAAACGGGAAAATCCAGTTTCACCAGTACCTGGCGCCGTACACACCGGCGGAGGATATTCTGAACGTATTGGAGTTTGACCCGACCATGTTAGAGGCAGCGTTAGGAGGTGGCGAGTAATATGGCTTACAATATTCCTTCAAAAATAAATTCATTCAACGTATACAAAGACGGGACGAAGCTGGTCGGCATTTCCGACGAGGTAACGCTGCCGGACTTCGAGAGCTTAACGGAAACCTTAAGCGGCCCCGGTATTTTGGGCGAGGTTGACGACCCCACCCTGGGACACTTCCAGAGCATGGAGATGGAGATCCCCTTTAGAACCATGGATAAAGATTTATTCATTCTTTCCGACGACATTTCAAGCGTTACGGTTACTTTGAGAGGCTCGATCCAGTATACCGTAAACGACACCGGAGCAACGGCCTTTAAGCCTATGCGCGTAGTGGTTCGCGGAAAGAATAAGGGAATCACCGGCGGCAAGGCGAAGCAGGGAACCGGAACGGGAAGCAGCATAAAGCTGGAGCTGCTTTATATTTTGATTGAGATCGACAACGTAACGGAGATTGAGCTTGACAAGCTCAACTTTGTTTACAAGGTACACGGAAAAGACTTATTAGAGAAAGTGAGGAAAATGTGTTGATGGAAAAAGAGAAGAATTTAACCCAGGCAGCAGAGGCAGAGGCGGCAGCAGTTGAGGCAAGGAAAAAGCAGGAGATGGAGGACAACCCTTTCCTGGTATTCTTTAAAAAGCCGTATACCTTTGAGGGCGTATCCTACGAGAGTGTGGACTTAAGCGGTTTAGAGGACTTACACGCGGCAGACATGATCGCAGTAAATAAGACCATTGAGCGCGGCGGAACGGTAAACGTATTACCGGAGATGTCCCTGGAATACGCCTGCCTTATTTCCGCCAGGGCGAGCGGGAAGCCCGTAGAATTTTTTAATGCATTACCGCCGAAAGAGGCGCTCAAGGTTAAAAACCGCGTAACAAATTTTTTGTACGGCGAGGACTAAAACCCACCGACGGCTCCAGCCTTCGGAAACTTACAATACATCTTTCAATTATTTTGCGGACAGGCTTAGACGCATTAGAGAGCCTGTCCGTTTTTGAATTATTGGAGATAGCGAAGGAGGTGACGGAGATTTATGGCAGCGAGCGGCGGCAAGGAAATGGAAATCGCTATTAAAATAGCGGGCAAGGTTGAAAGTTCTTTTAAGAGCGCCATCGGAGCAGCTACAAAGGGCCTGGGCAGCATTACGAAAGCGGTCAGCGCGGCGACAGCAGCAGCGGCGGCAGCCGTAGGAGCCATAGGCATGGCTGCCATAAATACCGGTCGGGAGTTTGAAGGAGCCATGAGCCAGGTCGCCGCCACCATGCTGATCGACAAGACCACGGCGGAGGGGCAAAAGGCTTTTGAAACATTGGAGAACGCCGCCAGGGAGTGCGGGGCAAGTACAGCCTTCTCAGCGACGGAGGCGGCGGAAGCCTTGAACTATTTAGCCCTTGCAGGTTACGACGCGGACAAGGCAGCGACAGCGCTGCCGACCGTTTTAAAACTTGCAGGGGCGGGAGCCATGGACCTGGCAGCCGCCAGCGATATGGTAACGGACAGCATGAGCGCCCTGGGCATTGAAGCGACCGAAGCGAACCTTACGCAGTTTTCCGATCAGTTGGCGCAGACGGCCAGCAAGGCGAACACCAGCGTCGCGCAGTTGGGCGAAGCCATTTTAACAGTAGGCGGAACGGCAAAGGGACTCGCCGGAGGGACTACGGAACTTAACACAGCGCTCGGCATTTTGGCCGATAACGGACTAAAAGGCGCGGAAGGAGGTACACACCTTAGAAATATTATTCTTTCCTTGCAGAACCCGACGGACAAGGCGGCAGCTTCCCTGCAGAGCTTAGGCGTTGACGTATACGACGCCCAGGGGAATATGCGCGGCCTTAACGACGTATTTAAGGACTTGCAGGGAGCCATGGCCGGGATGGATAACGCCTCGAAAGATAGCATTTTATCGACGCTATTCAATAAAACCGACCTTACGGCAGCAAACGCCATGCTTTCAAATTGTACGGACCGCTTCGACGAATTAAGCGCAGCAGTGGAGAACAGCGCCGGAGCTTGCGAAAATATGTATGCTATTCAGCTTGACAACCTTAACGGAGATATTGACATTTTAAAATCCGGGCTTTCCGATTTGGGAATCAGCATATACCAGGATCTTAACGGACCTTTAAGGGAAATGACCCAGTTAGCCACCAGCATGGTCGGGGAGCTTTCCGAGGCGTACAAGAGCGGCGGCATGGAGGGCATGGTCGGAGCAGTAGGCGGCTGCATGGCCGAGGTAGTAAACACGATAGCGGACTACGCCCCGCAGGTAGTTTCTATGGGGGTAGACCTTATAGGCAGTTTCGTGCAGGGAATAGCAGATAACGCGGGACCCCTGGCAGACGCAGCAGCGCAGACATTGACCGTTTTCATAGACGGTCTTTTTTCGTTGGTTCCCCAGGTTTTACTCGCAGGAATCGACATAATAACCCAGTTGGCGAGCAGTATTACAAGCCAGCTTCCGGCACTTATTACCAACGGAACCCAGGCAATCACGAATTTTGTAGCGGGAATTATTCAACGCCTGCCAGAGATTGCAACGACAGCATTAACCCTGGTTCAGACTTTGGCGAACAGTATAGGCGCGAATGCGCCGCAGCTTATAAGCGCGGCTATTTTGCTTATAGGCAATTTGGCGACCGGAATTTTATCCATGCTGCCCCAGATTTTACAAATTGGAATACAGCTAATTTTGAGTTTGGCACAAGGGCTGCTTTCAAATTTGCCGCTTATTTTACAGATGGGCGTACAGATTATTATAAGCCTTGTTTCCGGTATAACGCAGATGCTACCCATGATTATCCAGGGCGGCATACAGCTAATAATTTCACTTATCCAGGGAATTATAGCGAATTTGGGGAACATTGTGCAGGCAGCCGTCCAGATTGTAATAACGCTGGCGGCAGGATTGATCCAGGCAATACCGCAGCTTATAGCAGCAATACCGCAGCTTGTCGGGGCGATTATTGATACGATTTTAAATACAAACTGGCTTGACGTTGGAATCCAGATTATAAAGGGATTGATTGACGGAATACTCAGCACGGGAAAGAGCTTGTGGAGCGCCATAAAAAGCCTATTCACGGGCGGAGAGGTTGACATCCCGGACACTTCCAGCCAGAGCGCGGCAGTTGTAAACAGCTATGCATCCGGTATTAGCAGCAACGCCGGAACGGTAACAGCAGCGGCAAACAGCATGGCAACAAACGCTTTCAGCACCATGGACACCACGGGCGCGACAGCAGCCGGAACCCAGGCGGGGACGGCCTTCTCTACGGGCTTAACAGAGAGTATGGCGGCGGGCGGCCTTGATACGGCGGCTTTCAGCGCCAACATGACCAGTATGGGAACGGACGGAGCGGCAGCGCTAAACACCAGCCTCACCGCCGGGCTTGCTACCCCGATAGACACAAGCGGGCTTTTAGACGCGGGGGCAATCAATACAAGCATGACGGCAGCAGGAACGGACGGAGCGGCAGCCTTAACGCTCGGCCTCAATACGGGGCTTTCCGGGGCGACAATAAACACCGGGGCGCTTGCGGTTGATACTTCCGGCCTTACCACTACCATGACGGCAGCGGGAACGGACGGAGCCGCAGCAATAGGAACCGGCATGACCGGAAACAGCCAGGCAGTAACCCAGGCGGCAACGACCCTGGGGACGGATATAAACACCGCTTTAGACAGCGGATGGCAAAAAGCCAACACAAACGCACAGACGGCAATGCAGCGCCTTGCAACGACCGTCACGGATGCGGCCCGCTCCGCAGCGAGCGCGGTAAAAGCAGCATTTGAAAATATGACCATAACGATCCCGAAGCCAAGAATACCGGTTATAAGCGTTTCAACGAACTCGGTATCCTACGGGGACGGCGGAAGCGTAAGCGTACCGCAGTTTTCGGTAAATTGGAACGCGCTGGGCGGCATTATAGACCAGCCGACAATATTTAACACGTCCGCAGGAATGCAGGGCGTAGGAGAGGCGGGACCGGAGGCAATTCTGCCACTTGATACATTATGGGCGAAGATGAAGGAAATCTTAAACGAGGCCATAGCGGCCAGCGGCGGAGCTTCCCTTATTGACGCTTTCATAGAAAAGCTGAAGGGCATAGGAACCGGAGGCGGCGGCCAGGGTACGCCGGAGCTTGCAGGAGCAGGCGGCCCGACAATTCAATACAGCCCGGTCTACAACCTTTACGGGAGCGCCGGGAAGGACGAGATCGCAGAGGCCGACAAGTTGAGCCAGGCAGAATTTAACAAGCTGATGAAGCAGTACGAGAGAGATCAGCAGAGGCGGAAATTATAGGAGGTGGCAAAGTTGGCAGCAACATATACCACGATACAAGGGGAAACCTGGGACCAGATAGCATATAAGGTATACGGCGGCGAGGAATACGCCGCTTTCCTTATGGCTAACAACTACCCTTTTTTAGATATTCTTGTATTTTCAGCGGGAACCGTTCTTAATACTCCAGGCTTGCCAGAGGACGAGGACGGGGAACTGCCACCGTGGAGGCTCGGAGCAGAGGACGACGAGGACGGGGACGAGCCGGACCCTTACGACGACTTTAACGACGAGGACGAAGCGGAGGACGACGAATGACAAAAGAAACACCCAGGCAGGCAAGCGTAAACGTAACATACCAAAAAAAGGTAAAATCCAAAAAGGCGGGCGGGGCAAAGAAACGCCCCGCTTCCGTCATGGCGGAGTATAACGAGGGCTTTTCTTATACCGACCCGGCATCCGGGGAAAGCGATACTATAAGCATAACCTTAACAAATATAGACTTACGCTGGGCGAATAAATGGATGCCCAAAAAGGGCGATAAGTTGACAGCTAAAATCATTGAAAAGAGCTGGGACAAGGCAGGGAAAAAGAAAACTTTCTATTGCGGGAAGTTCTGCCTTGACGATTTGAGCTACACCGGCCCACAGCTTACCTGCACGATTGGCGGAGTATCCGTCCCGGAAGGTAACGCTTTCAGAAGCACCGGCAGGAGTAAGACCTGGAAGAAAGCAACGCTTAAGGAGGTAGGCGCGGAGATTGCTAAAAAGTACCACCTTAAGCTGCACTATACCGGCGGGACGATTAAGCTCGGAACCATTGAACAGAGCAACGAGGCCGACAGCAGCTTTTTAAAGAAGGTTTGTGAAGATTACGGGATGGCCATAAAAATCTATAGCGGGAAAATTGTAATTTACGATAAGGGCGCATTTGAGGCAAAGAAACCCGTTGCAACCTTAAAGCCCGTAGACCTGCAGGACTGGTCCTACAATACGACCCTTGTAGGCACTTACACCGGCGCCCGCATAAAGTACACTTCCGGCAAAGACGACAAGGAAATGAAATGCGTTGTCGGCAGCGGGAAGCGCATACTTAACATTAACGAGAAGGTCGAGAGCTTGCAGGAGGCGCAGCTTAAAGCCTGCGCCAAAGTAAACGCCGAAAACGAGAAGGCAGTAACGATGAGCGTTACTATTATGGCGAATAACCGGATCGCGGCAGGAAGCACGATAAGGATTAAAGGGCTTTGCGAGCTTTCCGGGAAATACTTTGTTGATAAAGTAACGCACAACATAGGGCCGGACGCAGCCTACACAATGACCCTGGAATTACACCGCTGCCAAAAGCGCATAACGAAGGCAACGGTCATGAAGGAGTACCAGGGACAGAAAAAAGCAGTTGCTACAAAGAAGGCAACCACGCAGCCAGCAGCAACGGAAGCGCTCGCCGTAGGCGATAAAGTTATCGTAAATGGCCCGGCATATTGGGGCGGCAACGGCGGCAAGGCGAACCAGTGCAGCAACATGACGATGTACATTACGCAGATTTTAGGAAGCGGCTATAAGTACCAGTACGGCGTGGCCAAGCGTAAGGGCGGGACCCGGTACGGCTGGTGCGATAAAGGCAGCCTTAAGAAAGCATAAGGAGGCGGGAGGCATTGAGCGACGGAGGAAACAGAATCGGAACCGTAAGCAGCGTAGACGCAGAAACGGGAATGGTAAGTGTTGTCTTTGAGGACCGGGACGGCGAGGTCACGGAGCTATTACCATACGCCACCTTTAACGAAGAATATAAGCTGCCGCAGTTGGGGGCAAAGGTTGTCGTTATTCATTTAAGCAACGGCGGGGAGATGGGGATCATCTTAGGAACCTATTGGAACGAATACAACGCAGCAGGGAATCCCGGAACCTTCCACAAGGACCTGGGCGGCGGAGCCTATATCAATTATAAAGACGGCGTTTTGACCCTGGCGGCGGAGCATACCGTCATAGCTTCTTTAGACGGCAGCGAAACCCACCAGGACGCGGAGGCGGAGAAACTTCTTTTAAAGCTCCACGACCACGAAAAAAGGATTGCAGCTTTAGAGAAGGCCGTAGGCGTAGGGAAGGGGGTAGTTGAATGGCCATAGGACACATCGGGAAAACGGTTGTATTTGAAACCAGCGACCGGAAGATCCTTAATTTTACGAAAATGCAGCGAACCGTAAAAGGGCGCTGGGCTTCCCATCCGCGCATAGGCAAAAAACCCAAAAAACAGTTTTTAGGGCCGGACGCCGATCAAGTAACTTTCAGCATAACATTAAACGCGGAACACGGAGTGCGGCCACGAAAGACCGTAGAGAACATAGAGAAGCTGATCCGGACGGGGAAGCCGCAGACCGTAGTTATTGGCAGTAAAAAGGTCGGTTCCAACAAATACGCCATAACGGAGATCAGCGAAAACTGGGAAACCATTCTAAACAAGGGCGAGGTCGTAAAAATTACTTGCGACATTACCCTAGAGGAATACTTATAAGGGGAAGGAGGCGGCCAGATGTTCAACACGCCGGAGGTGGTTATAATTGGCTTCGATTACCTTAACGCGACGGAGCTTGAAGAAATGCAAAGAAACCTTGATTTACTTTACAGCACGGCAGAAGGAACCTGCCCAGGGGATCGTAAATTTGGTTTAGATCAAACTTTTGAAAGCTGCCCTACCAACGTAGCGCAAAATCTTTTTGCATTGGAAGTTATAGAGAAAACGGAGATATACGAGGATAAGGCGGAAGTATTAAGCATTGAGTACACGCAGGCTGAGGACGGAAACCTGACCCCTAAAATAGTTATCGGCCAGAAGGAGCCGGACGACACCGGCGAGGACGCCGACACGGAAAGCCAGGAATAAGGGAGGTGGTAGACATTGTCGGACATTCTTAACACAATAGATAATTTACCGGATATCAGCTTTATAGACGGGCTTACATTGGAGGACTTGCAAAGTAAGATATTAACCGACTTCGTGGCGAAGTACCAGGAGGTCACGGGAAAGAAGATACAGCTTTCAAAATCGGACCCGAACCGCATTATTATGCTTTCTTGCGCTCAGATAATTTACCAGGGCTTGCAGAACATAGACAAGGCAGGCAAGATGAATTTTCTTAAATACGCCTACGACGATTACCTGGAGAATATGGGAGCGCTTAAGAAGGTTACAAGGAATCCGGCCAAGTTCGCGCAGGTTCCGGTCAAGTTCACGCTTTCCGGGAAAAGGGAGGCAGCCACCAGCATCCCCCAGGGGACCAGGGTAACGGCGGCTTACGAGGTTTACTTTGCTACGATTGAGTATGCAGAAATACCGGCAGGGGAAACGGAAATAACAGTTATGACGGAATGCACCGAGGCCGGGACGATTGGAAACGACTTTGCAGCCGGGGAGCTTACGACGCTGGTGGACCCTATAGGCTTCGTTTCCAAAGTTTCAAACACGGAGAAAAGCACCGGCGGGACAGAGGTGGAATCCGATCAGAACATGGCCGAAAGAATTTACCTTGCACCTTCCAGCTTTTCAACCGCAGGACCGGACGACGCCTACGAATACTGGGTAAAGGACAGCAACCCGAATATAGGGGATGTTAAAATAACCAGCCCGGTCCCCGGCGTTGTAGATATACGCTTTGTTATGACGGACGGGACGGTCCCGGACGATACCACAATAGCAGCGGTTACGGCGGCAGTAAACCAGCGGGGAAAGCGCCCGCTTACGGACCAGGTACAAGTAAAGAAGCCGGAAATTGAGGAATACAGCATAGACGTGACTTATTACATTAACACCAGCGATAGCAACGCGGCCACGGCCATCCAGGCGCAGGTGGAAAGCGCCGTAGAAAAGTATAAGCTATGGCAGGCTTCCAAAGTTGGCCGGGACATTAACCCGGACGAGCTGATCGCCAACATAAACGACGCAGGAGCCAAAAGGGCGGTCGTAAGGGCGCCGGTTTTCCGCGTTATAGGCGAAACAGCAAAAGCCCAGTGTACCGGCGTAAACGTAATTTACGGAGGGCTTGAAGATGATTAGTTACTACGACGGGCAAATAACAGACATTCTGCCCGGAAACATAACCAAAAAGCCGGAAGTAAAGGCGTTGAGCTACGCGCTGCAGCAAGCCTGCCGCCTTCTTTACCGATACAGCAGGCGCTTATATATTTATACAAATTTAGACGAGCAGCCGGAGGAAGTTATAGACCTTTTAGCTTCGGAACTTCGTACCCAGTATTACCGGAGTACCCTGGACCTTGACACAAAACGGCGGCTTGTAAAAAATACGCTTATTTGGTATATGAGCGCAGGAACCCCGGAGGCCGTAGAGGAACTTGTAGCGGTTGTTTTCGGGGAAGGCGAAGTGAAAGAGTGGTACGAGTACGCCGACAAGCCTTATTATTTCAAAATTGCCACCAACGCCATATTAACGCCGGAGATGAACGACTTTTTTTCAATCATGATCCGGCGGGTAAAGAATACCCGGTCACACCTTCGGGCGATTGATATCCACCGGACCATAGAGCAAGAGCTTTTCGCAGGCGTAGGACAATTCCCAAACTACCGCCCCCCTGCAGTTATTGACGGATACAGCGTAGACCGGAGGACGGAGCAGACCATACACGCCGGAGCAGCTACGCGCCAGGAGAACCACCCTGCGGCCATTGTAGACGGTTTTAAGGTTGAGGGTAAGGAAATCACCGGCGAAGTATTCACGGGCGCAGCAGGAGCCACCAGGACGCGCCAGGCGGCCATTGTGGACGGTTTTAGCTTCGAGGGTAAGCAAGTCATAGGGGAGGCGTATATAGGCGGCGCTGTGACGGCCACAGAGCGCCAGGCGGCCATTATAGAAGGTTTGGAGGAACACGCGGAACCGATAGAGGCCCAGGCATACGCCGGAGCTGCAGCAGGCCCAGGAGCGCCACAGAAACCGGCAGCAGTACGGGAAGGCTTAAGCACCCAGAGGCAGACCGTAAGAGGGACTATTTCAGCCGGAGCGGCGGCTGGTAGTAAATATAAAAACATAGTAAGAGAATAGGAGGAAACAAGATGCCACAGCCATTTAACAACGCAGTAATGACCAACGCGGGGGCGCGGCTTCTTACCAGGGCGCAGGCCGGGGAAATAAAAATAGAGTTTACCCGGATCGCCACCGGAAACGGAAGCTACACCGCAGCGGAAAAGACGCTGGATGCCTTGCAGAAGCGCACGGCCTTAAAATCGCTTAAGAATAGCTATCCCCTTTCGGATATTGACATATTCAGCGATTACAGCGTGAAGGTAACGGCGCTTATTACGAACCAGGACCCCGTAACGGGGCAGACGCTCGTAAACGCCGGGTATTACATTAACGAGATGGGCTTATACGCCAAAGTAAAGGACGGGGCAAGCAGCACCGAAGTGCTTTACAGCATCACCACGACCGCCGGGGACAACGGTGACTTTATGCCGCCCTACAACGGATATAATCCGGCGCAGATTACGCAGGATTATTTTGCTACCGTAAACAACAGCGCGGAGGTAACGATCAACAGCACCGGCGCGGCCCTTCTTGTTGAGGACGCCAACAAGATCCGGGACGACGCCACGAAGCAGAAGTACAAGCTGGGAATTGATAACGGCTTGATTTATATTCAGGAGGTAGACGAGTAATGGCAGGAGAAAAGATTTATATTGCAGACAAGGAAACGCTGGACAAGGTTTATAATATTTTGGCTTCCGATCCGGTTTACGGCTTCATTGAACACAACGACATTTTAAGCCCCAGCAGCCGGATCGAGTATATCGGGCTTAATAAGAATTTTACGCCCCTGGTAAGGAATAAGCAGAGCGGCGGAATGGCCTTGAACAGTTGGGCGGACTTCCCGGTCATTAAGGCGAATAAGCCTTACATGGTACGGGCGGACGGTACGCCGGATTACAGACTGAAGGAAACAGACTATACCCAGCGCGAGGACGGCGGAGCTTCCGACGTTGCAAACAGCAGCTACAACGGCGGCGCCTTTTCCTGGCTTATGAAGATTTATAAAAACGAGGAAATGGTCGGCAACGACCGGATCGTGCGCTTTTCCCTTACCGCCCGCGACGGCTACGAGCCGGTGGGTTTTATTGACCTAAACAACCAGGAGCTGGAGGGCGTATGGCTGCCCATGTTCTACGGTTCCATTTTGGGAGCAGACAGCAGCAGCCCGAAGATGGTAAGCCTTGCGAACTTACAACCCACATATAACAATACCACGGATAAAGAAAAGGCAGCTATTATAAATTTCAGCAACCGGGCGGTGTTCTACGGCGGGCCGATTGTAGAAACCATTACCGACCTTCTTATTATGTTCGCAAAGACCACGAACCTGCAGGAAGCCTATGGGTACGGAAATTGTGCAGGATACGACGCCAGCCAGGCCCCGACCTACGGAGTAAAGCGGAATGCCGTAGTAGGCGGCGGCCAGTTCTACGGAACCGACGATCAGCACAGCCTTAACAAGATTTTCCATAGCATTGTGATCGGCAGCTACCAGCAGTGGATGCGCGACCCTTACGAGGTAGTTGTAAACGGGCGGGTGAAGGTAAGCAAAAACTACACCTACGACCCGACCGGGGCAAAGTATACGGACAGCGGGATCGCCGTACCGGATAACAAGACCTGGGACAGTAACCACAACGCCCTGGATTACCCGGCCCATTTCAGAACCGTGCCGGGGTACGGCAGTATCCCGGCTTTAGGAATGGACGGAGGGAGCAGCGCGACCGGAGGCTGCGACGGCTTATGGAGAAAAGACCCGAAGCAGACGTTTACGGGCGCGTGCCTGCGGTTCGGGCGTTGCGGCAGTGGCCTCACCTGCGGCCCCCGGGCGCGGGATTGGAACGACACGGCCGGGGCTGCGGACTGGACCGTCGGCGCCGCCGATCTTCTTTTACCACCTGTCGGCGTAGCCGTATAGGGGGGCCTGGGGGCGCGAAGCACTCCCCCAGGAGATACCGGAGCTTTGAAGCAGCGTAAAATATAAAAACAAAATATAAGGGGATAGGGACGGCGTCACCTGGGGGCGTTTGCCTACGGTTCGGGAATTGCAACAATGGCCTCACCTGCGGCCCACGGGCGCGGAATTGGAACAACACAGCCGGGAATGCGAACTGGAACATCGGCGCCGCCTTTATTCTATTCATACGGAGCATTAACTTAAAGCCGTCCCTATTCCTACACCCCTGGGCGTTGAAATACGCCTTAACCGCCATAATTGGAAGGGTAAGTGGTAAATTAACTTGATACAGGGCGCACGGTAAAGCGGTCGCACCTGCCGTGCGTAGAGGATAGAAGAAAAAATATTCTTATAGGAGTATTGTTTATGCGGAGGAAAGAGCTGTGGCTAAAAGCAACGGAAGCCACGGAGAAAAGAGGCGTAAAACAATATAAATATTTGTATCGCAAAATGCTTGACGAAAACATTATACGGAAGGCATATAAGAAGCTGCGGAAGGGCAAAACGAAGCGAAAAGAGATACAACAGATTGACGCCGATCTTGATAACGAAGTAACCGCCATGCGGCGGATGATAGAAAACACGAAGCCGCCGGACGTTCCCGTCGAACACCCGAAGCTGGCATACAGACCGAAAAGACGAACTCCGAAACTTATAAAAGAGAAGGGGAAGCTCCGGAAGATTTTTATGCCGGAGATACACGAGCAGTGGCTACACCACATAATAGTCCTTATTTTGGAGCCGATTATAACGGCCACGGCTTACCCATATTCCTGCGGCAGCTTCCCGAAGCGGGGCGCCCATTACGGAAAGAAAGCACTTTTAAAAATCATACGCAAAGGAAAGAATATACGGAACTTTGCAAAGATAGACATCCGCCACTTTTACGACAGCATACGGCTGGACATTCTTATGCGGGAGCTTCGCATAAGAATAAAGGACGAGCTTTTTCTTTACATAGTTGAGCTTTGCTTACAAGGCTTTAAGAAGGGAATACCCCTGGGCTTTTATATTTCACAATGGCTGGCTAATTATTTGTTGGAGCCTTTAGACCGTTTCATAACGGAAAAATTAGGAATTAAAAACCTTATACGCTACATGGACGACATAGTCATGGGCGACGACAACAAGAAGAAATTGCACAAGGCCATAGCTGAGACAAGGCAGTTTATAGGGCGCCGGTTCCGCTTGAAGCTAAAGAAAAATTACCAGGTTTTCAAGTTCAACTTTCAGAAAAAGAACGGGAAGGTCATAGGGCGCGTAATTGACTTCATGGGCTTTCTTTTCTTCCGCAACCGGACGACCATGCGGAAGGCTATTATGCTTTCAGCTACCAGGCTGGCAAAGAAGCTGGCCAGGGCGAAGGAGGCCGGGAGGGGATATTTTAAGAAGCACTTAGAGGCAATGTTAAGCTATATAGGGTGGTTCAGTTGTACGGACACATACGACGCATACCAGGACTATATTAAGCCGCATATAAACGTAAGACGGCTTAAGAAAATTATTTCAAAATTGACAAGGAGGGCAAACAAAAATGAAGCAGTGGACAAAGGAGCGAAGCGCCAGCAGACCGGCAGAGTTGCAGCTTGTGGCGCCTGACACTTACATCCAGCGCCGGAACATTCAGCAGCAGGAACACGCAGCGACAGAGGAAGCAGCAGCTTACACCGATTACGTCTGCGAGAGCAGGGAGATCCCCGTAAGCGAGTACGAGATGCTTAAAAGCATTGAGGAAATCCGGACGGAGGAAGCAGTAACGGCAGCTATTGACGAGTACACCATGCAGCTCATGGAAGGAGGGCTTTTATAATGGCTAACATTTTAGTAAACAGCCTTAAGCGGCTTTACGCAGCAGGCAGAGTGACGAAGGAGCAGATCGCGGAGAGGGCGGAGAAGGGAACCATCACCGAAGCCGACTACCAGGAGATCACGGGGGAGGAATATGGAGAGTAGGAGCAGCGGCCCGCTGGAGATAGTAGAGCAGCAGAACGCCATTATAAGAATCCAGAGCGGCGTTATAGACGAGCTTTTCTTACTTCTTATGCAGCACATAAGCGCAGAGGAAGCGGACGGCCTTCCGTGTATTGCCAGGATAAACCAGGCGGCGGAAATCCGGGCGGGAATCGGCTTAGACTAATATTTCTACACTAAAAGGCAAAAGGCCCAGGAAACGGCGCAGGACGCGCCGTGGAAGGGGCTTATTTTATTGCAGGAAGGGAGGGAAGGACGTATGGACACACCCATCACCAGGGCGGAGCATCAGGAGTTTGCAAAACGGCAGGACGAGGAAAACAAGCGGCAGAATAAGCGGATCGACGAGCTGGAGGAAACCGTGCGGCAGATCGGGACGCTTACCGCTTCCGTTGAAAAGTTGGCCGTAAGCATTGAGAGCATGGCCAGGGAACAGGAGCAGCAGGGAAAGCAGCTTCGGGACCTTGAAGCCAAAGACGGAGAAATGTGGCGGAAAGTTGTAGGCTACATAGCGACCGCCATTATTGGCATTGTTATCGGTTTTGTTTTCAAGCAGATTGGGATGTAACAGAGCAGCCGCGCCGGATTGCAGAGCAGCACCGGCGCAAAAAAAAATAAACCTTAAAGGAGGACAACACAATGAAGAAAATTAACTGGGTAAGAAAACTTACGAGCCGGAAACTTTGGACGGCGGTCGCTTCCTTCGTTTCCATGATGATCGTAGCCACCGGCGGAACCGAGAACCACGCGACGCAGGTAACGGCGCTTATTATGGCCGGGGCTTCCGTGATTGCCTACATTATCGGGGAAGGATTGACGGACGCGGCCAACATTGAGGCTGAGGACCCGGACCAGGACCAGGCCGGAGAGTAGGAGGCGGATCATGGGTATTGTTTGGGGAGGCGTAGAGCGCGAGCTTTACGCCTTTTTTAAAAGCAGGGAATTTTGTAACAATGGTATTTTCGGGCTTTTCGGGAACATTTACGCGGAGAGCGGAATGAACCCGAAGAACCTGCAAAACAGTTTTGAGAAAAAGCTCGGCTTCACGGACGAGAGATACACGGCAGCAGTAGACTCCGGGAGTTACAAAAACTTCGTACACGACGGCGCAGGCTACGGCCTTCATCAATGCACCTTTTGGAGCCGGAAGGAGGCTATGCTTGCTTTCCACCAGGCAAAGGGCGCATCTATTGGCGACGCATTGACGCAGGCGGAATTTATTTACAAGGAGCTTTCCGAGAGCTTCCCGGCAGTTCTTAAAGTTCTTAAGACAGCCGCCAGCGTCCGGGAGGCTTCCGACGCCGTTCTGCTGCAGTTTGAAAAACCGAAGGACCAGAGCGAAGCCGTCCGAAAGAAACGGGCAAGCTACGGCCAGCAATACGCGGAGCTTTACGAGGAAAGCAAGGAAGGAGGAAGCGGCATGACGGAAACGCAGGCAAGGCAGAAGGTAGTAGGCATTATGCAGGGCTGGGTGGGGCTTAAGCGTTCCGACCGGAGCCATGCCCCGATCATTGACACATACAACGGACGCACACCGCGCCCCAGGGGGTACAAGGTATCCTACACGGACGCATACTGCGCCACCACGACCAGCGCGGCGGCGATTAAGGCAGGCTTCACGGATATTATACCGGTTGAGTGTTCCTGCTATTATTTGATTGAGCAGGCCAAGGCCATGGGAATCTGGCAGGAGAACGACGCCCACGTCCCGAAGCCGGGTGACGAAGTTCTTTACGATTGGGACGACGGCCCGAACTACGCGACCACAGACAACCAGGGAGCGCCGGAACACGTCGGAATGGTTGAGGCGATAAGCGGCAGCACGATCCGAGTTATTGAGGGCAATATGAGCGGCGGCGTTGTTGGCCGGAGGAACCTGCAGATCAACGGCAGATATATCCGGGGCTTTATTTGTCCGGACTACGCCAGCAAGGCAACGGAGCAGGAGCCGGATGCGCCGCAGCCTGGCAGCACGGCAACCGGCGGCGGATTGAGCCGGGACGCGAAGTGGAAGGGGAAAACCACGACCGCGCTGAAGGTAAGGAAGTGGGCCGGAACCGAAAACGGCGAGTGCAGCTTTAGCCCGCTTAAGGACGGGGAAGAAATAAGCGTATGCGACGAGATCCAGGCGGCGGACGGTTCCCGCTGGTATTACATTAAAAACAAGGCCGGTAAGTACGGCTTCGCTTCCGCGAAGTACATTACCGCTGCAGGAGCAGGAGCCAGCGCGGCGCCTGTTTCATTTAAGGCAGGGGACAAAGTAAAAGTTACCGGGACTTTCTACGGCAACGGCAACGGAACCGGCGGAGCCATTAAGAAAACCGGCGCGACGATGTACGTTACGGAGCTGGTAGACAAGGCAAAGTATAAATATTATATTGGCCTTGCAGCTAAAAAGGGAGGCGTCCGGCAGGGCTGGGCGGAGCCTTCCATCCTTAAAAAAATTTAAGGTTGACTGATTTTAAAACTTGTAGTATGATGTGCGGCGGAGGGGGTCTTAGGGGGTAAAACCCAGGCCCCAGGACGCAGGAAAAGCCCCGCTGCCGGTTGGCAGTTGGGGCTTAATTTTTCGGTTTAGAAATGATAATTTTGTCGCCATCGAAAGAGGCTACGACCGTTCTATTATTCAGATCCACACCCAGGGCAGCCGCCCAGGGCTTCGGTATTGAGAGCTTGAAACCAACGGAGCCAGAGCCGCCCTTATTGGCGATCAGATTAAGTTCCCGCGTTTCTTTTCCTTCGTTTATTTTCTTCATTTCTTGCACTTCCTTTTTGCGACGTCGCAACGATTTTTATATATAAAAGGCTTCCCGGCCGCCCTTCGGTATGGCCCGACGGGTAGAGCTTGCATAGCTCGGCTTCACATCACCTATTAACCTTTCTTCCACGCGCCAGGCGCGGAGCCTACGAGGTTTACGAGTTGCACCGTTTCCCCGAAAAACGGTTTTAAGATTTTCACATTAAAAATCAGTAAAACTTGTTGAACGGCACGCAGGCCGGGAAGCCTTATTTTATATACAGCACCCATCACCGCAGGCCGGGGAGCCTGCCTTACTTCTTCCCCCTGGACTTTGGACCAGGCGTCGGCGGTTTAGTGCCGGGGCAGCAGCTACGCCGCCGCCCGTTCAATTTTGAATAACCAGTTTTCCTCATCCGCAGTTACAAGCCCGAAGTAAGAGTCCGTCCGGGTAAAGTTGTATTCGATACCGAAGAACTGCAGGAGAACCATTTTATATACTTCCCATTGAGCCTGGCACCAGTCGGCAACCTTGCGCTCGCGCTTATATTCTTCGGTATAATATTCATTTACCCGGCAGGAGTCCAGAGCTTTATCCCAGGATATAATACAGCACTTTAACTCCGCCCCTACTTCCGTTTTTAAAAATTTTTCTTTATTCAGCTTCATAATTTACCCCTTTCTTTGGGCGGCAGCAACGCCGCCCGGTTTTGCTAATTGATATCGTACAATTCCTCTTCGGTTATATTTGATTGATCTTCTTCGTTAAGCATGACTATTTTTGTTTTATGATTTATTTTCACCCGGAACCCTTCGCCATTTTCCGCCCAGTAGATATCGCCAGTATTGAGGGATTCCCAGTGAAGCTCATAACCGCCCTCTACTACTTGCAATACACTAATTAAGGCCCTTCTGTTTCCACGAACACTATACCCGAATGCTTTCATAATTGAATCCCCTTTCTTACCATTCATTAAGCGTTACTTGCTTCGCTTCGTGATTTATTTCTACCTTATAACCGTTTCCATTTCCGTCCCAGTACAGATCGCCAGTATTGAAGTTATTCCAGTTGATCCAACAATTTTTCATTTCCAGAATTTCAGATACATCCGTCAGAGCTTCCGGGCTTCCTTCTACTTCGTAACCATATGCCAACATTTATTTTTACCGCCTTTCTTGCTTCCGTTTTTTTTGTTTCCGTTCCCTTAAGGTGTGTGTATGGTAACTCTGAAAAGACGGTACGTCAAGCCTTTTTTTGAAATATTTTAAAAATTTTTTTTGAGGGCTTATTTCCGGCTTTTTCACTAACAAATAGTAGCGTACATTAAAGCCCTTGCCACCGGCGACGACCGCATCCGCGAAAAAATGGATTTGGATGTGCAGGTTTCCAAGCTGAAAATGCTCAAAGCCAACCACACCTCCCAGCAGTACGAAAT
>CAJTDK010000022.1:35354-58874 GCA_910575105.1 Lachnospiraceae bacterium | reverse complement strand
AACTGAATTTCCTTTAAACTATGCATAGGGCTTCTCCTTTGCTTTATGTGTGGCTGCTTACCAACATAATCATAGCAAACTTGAGGCTCTTTTTTGTATAGAAATTGTTTCACTTATTAGGTGAAAAAGTAAAATGGTCAAAACACAGTGTTTATACGGCATTGAACACTGTTGAAAAAGATAGCGTGAATAATTCAGGCTAAATATATCCCTAAATATATATAGTATCTCTTCCTTTGCTTTACCTTTATGTTACATCCGTTGATTAAAATTAACAGAACACAGCATTACCTACATGTAAATAATAAAATCTGAAAGGAGAATCCCATATGCAGAAAAATACAGAAAGAGTAGATTTCCGGTTCCCTCTGGAGATAAAAGAATTAATGAAATCATCAGCGGAAGAAAAAGGCCTTAAACCTTCCGAATACGTCCGTAACCTTATCGAACAGGATGCTCACAGTCTTACCCATGAACAGCAGGTGCAGCATGCCTTATCAGAAAATATATTCTTAAATGGATTAATGACCAACACTGAATTACCCTTAAAATTAAGAAAAATCATTGCAAAGGAGATGAGAAAATATGTCTGATATAAGGATTGAAACCTCTGATGGTTCCTATGGTAACGAAGATGTCTATAACAATGTGATCGGTTATATTTCCAATAAAACCTATTGGGGAGGATATGGATTCTACTGCAGTCCTGATATCTCTGTTATCGAACAGTTTAAAGCAAGCGAAACTTATTCCAGACATATGAACGACCAGAAGATCTGGCACTTCTGGATCACCTTTTCCAGACGGTGGAGTGAAAATGAGCTGTTAAATCTTGCTGACCATATTGCACAGTTATTTTCATCCGAATACCAGATCATCTATGGCGTGGATATGGAAGAGAGGAATCCTCACCTGCATTTCGGCATAAATGCGTTCAGCTATCACCCGGATCATCCTGTCCTTACACCGGAATTTATGCATAGCTGTCTTGAAAATCTGCAGAATATCCTGCGGCGATGGTATCCATGTGAAACCGTAACATTACAATTCCGTGGAAAGAAGGGATAATGATGTTTGAACAGTATGATGATATCCTGACTGTAGAAAAAGTGGCGGAGATCCTTAAAATAGGAAAGACCCAGGCTTATAAAATCGTGCGCTCAGGCAGTTTGAAGGGTTATAAAGAGGGGAAGGACTGGAAGATCCCAAAACAGGCTCTTAAGCAATATGTGATGTCCCAGAGCCGTCTGTAAAGGAAGCTATAGAAACCATATTAAAATCCCGAATAATATGGATTGCTATGGAAAAATAATACCTCCAACTCTTCTCGATTTTTCAATTTTTGTCAGTTTCAATTACTTTTCATCAGGTTGCGCAAACAATCTGATGTATGTTACAATAAACAGGTAATCTGTTGTAGTTTGAGAGGAAAGGGATAAAAAATGCTGAAAAGAAAAAAAGAATGGTTCATATTGTTATGCATACTTGCCGTATTTCTGGCAGTTCCATGTGTAAAGACGGAGGCTGCACCTGCAAAAAAGAAGGCTGTAAAAGCGTATAAGGAGTTTCTTGCCAAAGAGAAGATCTCCTGGGATGAAAACTGGGAAGTTCCGGCAGATGAGTGCAAATTTGCAATTGTCTATATCGACAAAGATGATGTCCCGGAATTAGTTTTATACAATAATTCCACCGCACATGCGGGCGGCTTTGGCCGAATCTTCACTTACAAAAACGGCAAGGTAAAACGTGTGGGAGCCGTGGATATAGATGGCGGGAAATTCTATTATTACAAGAAAAAAGGCGTCTTCATATCCTGCTATGTAAATGGCGGTGTCTTTGACAATTACCGAAAAATAGCAAACGGAAAAATTGTTCACAAACTCCAGAAAGGCAAAGAAATATTTGATAATAAGACGAGATATTATAACTCCAATAAAAAAGAGATTTCCAAGAGCGTTTTTAACAGACAGCTTAAAAAGCTGGTCGGCTCTAAAAAGAAATCTTCTGCCAGGTTTTATTTGAACACAGCGGCTAACAGAAAGAGAAAATGCCGTTAATACATTTAGCAAAAGCTCTGTTTCTGACAGTATAAGGGCGCTGTTCTAGGTAGTGTAAAATGGTTTGTATTTTTATGGTGCTAAGGAGCAAATTTGACAAATTATCTCACAAAATAATATTAACAGCGTAGCAGATGTGTATTCTCTTCACAAAGAAAGCTTCAAAAATATCCTTCAGAAGCTTATGGAAACAGAGTTCGAAGCTACCCTCGGTTATGAGAAAAATCAAAAAGCTGATTTTTTGACAGATAAAAAAAATGGCCATTCACCCAAGATATTCAAAAGCCACTACGGGAAATCCAAATTGGTGTTCCATGGGATTGGAATGGGGAATCGAATCATAATACTCACTCCTTCCGCAATCCCATTCTCCTTAGTATTATATCTTTCAGAACAAAAAAACAACTGCCACTTCATATGCTATGGCAGCCTCTTATCTCCTGTTTTCTACACCACTTTTAACAATACTTCTGTAACCACAATAAATCTAGGATATCTGGAAGTGGCCAAAACACACCGCTATGCGTCTTCATAAACCAATCTTTCCAGAATGTGCTTATTCATAATAGATGCCAGAAACCGCCTGATACGGTTTTCCGGCATCTTCTCTTTCAGGGGAACAAAAGGATTTTTATTATCTATGTACTTCTGTCTAATAGAAGAATATCCCATATTTCCTCCAAATTTTTCACAAGATAATCTGCTCTATTCTGTACAAATCCAAATCGGGTATCTTCAATAGCTATAACCATAGCTCCCGCAGCTTTTCCTGATTCTATTCCATATTCCGAATCTTCAATGATCATACAAGTTTCCGGCAGAACTCCGAGTTTTTTGGCAGCTGCCAGATAAATCTCCGGATTAGGCTTACTTTCTACAAAATCTGCCCCGCTAAGCACAACATCAAAATACTTCTCAAGATTATTCGAGCATAGCATCATCTCTATATCCTTATGATCAGAGACCGAAGCAAGACCTGTCAGCATCCTATGTTCTCTCAACTTTTGAAGCAATGTTTTCACGCCAGGATTAAGTGCTTTTTGATAGTCAAAAGGATATGTATAACTTTCTTCCACAAATTCATACCAGAATTTTTTCCCCGCACTTTTTCCCATCAAGTCCATAAAAAAATCAGCAATCATAGACGATGATAAACCTATAGTCTTTTTCAGTGTTTCTTTTGGAATATCATATCCCCGTTTTTTTGCATAACCTGTAATCCATTCCAGATAATCGCCTTCACTGTCTATAAGTACACCGTCCATGTCAAATATTACTGCTTGAATCATATTATCCTCCCTGCAAATCACAAAACAAATCCAGCCAATGCATACATAACAATGGCTATTGACGCGCTAAGTACAGCATACGGAATCTGCGTTACTGCATGTGATAAATTATCAATTTCACAGGTGACAGACGATAACACTGTAGCATCCGAGTAGAAGCAGGCATGACTTCCAAAGACCCCACCCGACACCACTGCACCTAATACTAACAATAAATTACTGTCAAGCGCAATCGCAAGCGGCACCACAATCGGAACTGCAATGGCCTCAATTCCCCAGAAAGAACTTGTTACAAATGTAAGAAGTGCTATCAGGATAAATATAACAACCGGAAGAATATTCCCGTTCAAAACAGGCTTTACCAAATCTATCACATATTCTGACAGCCCCATTTTCCCGCATGCACCACGGGTCAAAAATGAGGACAGTAAAATCGCATTAACTGGGAGCATATCCGCAAAACCCTCAATAAATAATTCTCCATATTTCGTAAAAGTCATTTTCTTTCGGGGAAGATAACAGACTAATGTCACAAACAATGCACTCACAACTGCGATAAGCATATCTCCTGTAACCAAAGTAACAATGATCAATCCTGCCATTGGCAGCAGAAAATCTATGATATGTCCTTCTTGATCTACCTTATTTTCATCTTGAATTTCTTTCACAGAAATATTCTGACAATTATCATATACTTTTTTCATTGGTCCAATCTTTGGTATAATCCCTGCTGCAAACAAAAAAACTATAAGCAGAGCAGCAATCGGGTAAAACATAAAAGGAATTGTATGGATATACGTATCAAGGCCTGAACCAAAACCTAAATTGATAATTTCCTGCTCCGAATAAAACACTCCTGCATAGAACACCGCCCATGTAGAAAACGGTAATAACGCGCATACTGGTGCACCTGTTGAATCTATAATATATGCCAGGGCCTCTCTTGGCGCTTTCTTCTTATCACACATTTCCCGCATACATGTCCCGATAGTGATAATATTGAGATAATCATCTACAAATATAACAACACCCATTACAAAAGATGTCAGGAGGATTCCCCTTTCACTGGTACAAATCTTTTCTACAAAGCGTGTAAATCCTCTTGTCCCTTTTGCCTCCTTAAGGAGTGCCACCAGACTGCCAAACAGGCCACACATCAGTAATATATACTGATTATCCGAATTACAGCACTCCTCAAGAAGCATTTCACACCATGGCCCTATGAATTTGTAACCATACATGATCACATAACCTACCAACGAACCAAACACCAATGCCTCAAATGATTTTTTTGTCTTAACTGCAAAGATCAGCATAGCCGCTGGCGGTAACAGTGTTAATATCCCATAGTTCATAGCCTCAATCCTTTTTCCTTTAATACTCTATTACGCGATAATATCTTCTAAGATCCAGAGAATGATCACGTTCTTTTTCCAAATGTTTACTCAGCACTTCAAACATTGTGCAGATTACCAGTACAGTAAGATATTTCCTGAATTTATCACTAATTCCCGGCAGTTCATAAGCCTTCGTATCAAATATGGATAATTTTTCTGTGTACTGCTCAGCAAATCTCTCAACTCTGTCCATAAGAGGTCTTGTTTCATCCTCACCCTTCATCAGTATTACACTTGTATCTTTTTCAACTAACTCCAATGTTCCGTGAAAGAATTCCGCTGCATGAATCGTCTTAGTCCGTATCCACTGCATCTCTTCCAGCACACACATTCCATAAGAATAAGTCTCGCCCCATACGCTTCCTGAGCCAACTAGCATGTGATATGTTTCATCTTTATTCTTTTTGGCAAATTCGCTCATCTTCGGTTCACATGATTCCTTTACACAGTAAAGTGCCTCTGGAAGATTCTTGAATTCCTCCATCATCTCCTCATAGTCCGGGAATTCTCCTTTAGCTGCCATAAATCCAAAAAGCAGTTCAAATAATTGTATGTAAATAGAATCTCCGGCAAAATCATTCTCGCTGTAATTAACTAACACATAATCAGCAATCTCTGCCAATGGTGTGCCAAGTTCGCCTACAAGCCCTATCGTAGTAGCACCATGCTCTTTACAGTATTTCGCTGCGGCAACCGTCTCCTTTGTGGTTCCAGAAAGCGAGGATAACACCACTACCGCATTTTCATTTAAAAACTTACTTCCTCTTACCATCAGTTCCGCCGCGATTTCCGTCCGTACATCAATCGTAGAATGCGCTTTTAACAGATAATCAAATGGAAGCATTATCGCCATAGACCCGCCTGACCCTACCAAAAATAATGTCCGGTATCCTTTCTCAGTAACTGACTTCACAATTTTATCTACTTCAGGCTTTACGTTAACTGCTCCTTTCATCACCTTCATAAATGCTTCTTTATCAAAATTTAACATAATTACTTTCTCCTTTTTTCTATTCTCCTATGATCGTTACCATAATTTCCCTGTTCTGAGGCCCGTCATATTCACACAAATAAATATCCTGAGCACTTCCGGATTTTACCTTCCCGTCTATAATCGGAAATACGCAATGGTTTCCAGTAAGATGCGCTTTTAGGTGTCCAGTGGGATTTCCTGCCATCGCACCATATGAATGTAAGAATCTTCCATGTACATACTCACCGTCCTCCGGTACCAGTCTTTCCATCATACTCTGAATATCGCTTTCCAGACACTCAAGTCCTTCATTAACTGCAATACCAGTTGTAGTGTGGGCAGTGATCACAAAGGCAACCCCGTCACAAATACCGCTTTCTTTTACGGCATGTTTCACATCCTCTGTAATCTTTACAAACGCATTATATTCTTTTGTTAATATCTCTATCTTCTTATGTACAACCATCTACTCCTCCATTCCGAGAAACTCCAGCGCATTTCCTCCCAAGATCAACTCAATGGTAGACTGTCTCATATCCAGCTTCTCAATCGCTTTTTTCATTCGGATCATCTCCAGGCGCGGGTCATCTGATCCAAACATAATCTGATGCCTTAAGCTCCTGTCAATCCAGTGTCTGCCCATATCAACAGTAAAAGACTGTGCATAAAATTCCGGAGCATTATCAAAATATAACAATGCCGTATCAGCATAAACGTTGGGATATTTTAACATTAACATACAAGTCTCCTGTATCCACGGCCATCCAAAATGTGCAAGACAAAACTTCAGCTTTGGATGTAGATAAGCCAGTTCCTCAAAAAGCTTAGGCTCTGCATACTTCGACAGTGCGTCGGGTGCCGCCGACATGCCGCTGTGAAAGATAATTGGCTTATGATATTCCTCGCATATGCTGTAAATACGCTCCATGCAATCATCCATAGGATAAAAACGCTGCTTGGCAGGATGAAGTTTCAAACCAGATAGTCTGTGTCTCCCAAAAGCTTCCCGCAGAACTTCTTCTGCATCTTCTCTATGAGGATCGACACTGGCAAATCCAATGAACCTGTCCGGATACATCCCCACCAGTCTCTTCACCTGCTCATTAGTGCCCAAAACTCCCTGATAAACTGTAGTAAGATCAAGCGGCAAAAGCACTGCTTTATCAATTCCCGCACATTCCATTTGCCGGAATACTACCTCTTCCGGGAAAATGCCAGTCTTATACAATCCATACATATCCCTTGCAAATCTCTCCTGCTTTTCACTTTCACACACTGTTTCATAAAAAGCCGGGTGAACATGCATATCAATAACTGGATACTTCATCCTAAACCTCCTTTTCAGGCCACGGGCCAAATACACTTACTACTTTAGCTGCAATCTCTGCCCCTTGTTTCTGGCAGTCCAAAATAGAATATCCCTTTAAAATTCCATTCATAAACCCTGCCATAAAGGAATCTCCTGCCCCTATGGTATTCACTAAATCAGCTTCTTCAATCCCATACCTGTAAAATTCTTTGCCATCCCACGCAATGCTCCCTTCTTCACCAAAAGTTGCCACTGCTATCTTCGGTCCCTTGCCGACAATTTCTTTCAAAAAGCCTTTGATAAAATCATCCTCTTTTTCGTAAGAAAAGAAAGCGTAATCCACATAGGGAATTGTCTCTTCTACTAGCGGATCATTCATTTCCGTTGCATAATCGAAACATATTTCTGTTCCTGAAGCATGAATCTCCGGAAGATGTTTTTGGGCATTTCCCCAAAATGCAGTATGCACCAGATCATGTTCTTTTGCAAAAGCAATATCTTCTTTTGAAAACTGCACATCTTCCATAACACCTTCCACATAATCGCCATAGGTTCTTTCTTTATCAATCAGCTCCATGTATGAAACCGCCGTTCTTCCCTCTACTGTATGAAAATGGCTCAAATCCACACCTTCTGTTTCCAGCGTTTCCCGCATTTCCCTGCCAAATCTATCATTTCCGGTCACACTGATTATAGAAACCGGAGTTCCCAGGCGTTTCATATGCACGCCAAAGTCCACTGCATTTCCAGTACAGTAATAGCGATTAAGATTAGAATAAAAATCAACACAATTATCTCCCAGACACGCAACTTTTTTCTTTTGATATACTACTTTTCCATCACAGATTGTAAGTGCAATTTCTACATTTCTCATTTCTTCCATAGGAACCTTAAAAATATCTCTGTCAAAAACTGCGATATCTGCAAGTTTACCTGCTTCCAAAGTGCCAAGTTCCTTTTCCCTGAAATTAGCATACTGACCGCCATAGCTCCATGCCTTTAATACTTCCGCTATACTGAGACCCTGCTCCTTCATAAATCCCCCTGCCGGTGTTCCATCAGGGAAATATCTCCCGGATACATAATAAACAGATTCCGGTATACACGGCACGTCCAGCGGCATATCTGTCCCAGAACACAAATTCACGCCTGCATCCGCCATTCTCCTGTAAGCCCAGATTTCATCCAATCTCTCCGCTCCGCAAGTTTCTTCCACATACAGTTCATCCATGGATGGCGTAAGTTTCATAATCTGGAAATAATTGCTGGCAGTAACACCAAGCTGTGCCATACGTTTTACATCTTCCGGTGATACCATCTCCAAATCTGTGATCACATGCCTCGCATCGCGCTCTCCATTCACTTTACGGCATTTTTCATAAATATCCAGCGTCCTTCTTACTGCCGCATCTCCTTCCGCATGAAGGGCACACCTGAGACCTCTTGCATCCGCTCCGAGAACCATTGCTTCAATTTCATCATAAGGAATATCCATGGCGCACTTCACGCCCGGCATATCCTTATATTCTTCCAGCATATCCCCGTCGTGCTCTGCAATTACTCCGTCCACCATAATATTGTATCCCATGAATCTGAGAAAATCTCCCGTCATCTCTTTTTTACACTTTATACCATATTCATAATCAACAAGCGAATCCACTGGCTGAGATACCAGATTGACCCTATGCATTAAGTTTCCTTCTTTTTCCAGCTTCTTCAGCACTTCGGCAAAGCCACAATAATCATCAAAACCGATTTCTTTAATCGCAGTGATCCCTCTGCTTGCCAAAAGCTCTGAAAACTTTTTATAAGCCTTTTCCATAAAATCCATGTCATCAAACATTCTTTTCATATGAAGGCTCTGTTCTTCTGCACTCTCCGTACTGTTTCCCAGCGTCCCCCAGACGTATCCGGCAAAAAACACATGATTGTCTAAAAACCCCGGACAGACTGTCTGATTCCCCAGTTCATATATTTTCGTTTTCTCACCGATATATTCACCGCCGTCATCTTCTTTAAGAACAGCTGTTATCTTATGATCATTTATAATTACAGTTCCTTTAAAAGCTTCCATATCAACGGCATTAAAAATGCTGTCCGACCGTAAAATCATATCTGCTGTCTGCATTAAATCCCTCCTCACTATGCCAGGATAATTCCCGCTACCAAAAACGCTGCTGCCGACAATACAACGGATATCGCAAGATATACAAGCTGTGAAATATTCTGCTCGTAAAGATCTATCTTACAGGCACTTGCTACAACAACGCCATTATCCGAAGAGAAACTTGCATTACTTCCCCATACACCGGCGCAGACAAGCGCTGCTATCGCAAGATATACATTGCATCCAACCGCCTGTGCAAGCCCGATTACAGACGGAAGTGCGATCAGATATAACGTCCAGTTAAACGTTACCAAGTACTCTGTAAATGCAAAGGCTACAAATACCACTACCGGAAGTGCCCATGGTGTCATAAATCCAGAGATTGCTCCAACTACAAATTCGGTAAATCCGATTTTTGAAACAAATGCCGCCATTGTCATGCCGACCACCAGGAACGTAGTGAGTTCCACTAGATCCACAATTCCTTCCAGTGCGATTGGCACAATATCTGAAACCTTAACAATTCCCTGTATTACATATAAAATAACCTCAACTACAATAGCAGCCATAATACCATTTACCATATCAAACTCAAAATAAAAGGCTGCTGCAACCAGCGAAACGATCGGTAAAATAAAGCTTAGTAAATTTACTCCTTTTTTAACTTCAATGGATTCCTCCAATTCTTCAACATGTCCGCCTTCAGGAGCAATCGGCCCGCCGCTTTCCGCTCTTTCATAAGCCAACTTTATACCGCCAAGCTTGGGAATCACACCCATAATAACCAGGAAAGAAATCAGCATTGCTATAATATTGAAAAACAGGAAAGGAATCACATGGATATATTCGCTCAGACCCTGCCCTTCTGCCGCAAACCCGATGCTCTCCAACGTAGTTGCAATAAAAATTGCCCACGCATTCAAAGGATTCATACAGGCTGGATTTACATTGACTGAACGGATAGTATAAGCAGTCATTTCACGCGGTATCTTTCTCTCGTCATTTACCGGTGTCATGGCTGCGCCTATCGTAAATCCCGCCATAAACTCGTCTACAGACAATACGATACCCAATATCCAGTCAATAAGAAGCAAGATCTTGGGATTATCCGTCTTACTTCCCAGCCATCCTGCGAAATACGCAGCCGCACCGCTTTTCTTTAAAAAGGCGATAAAAATACCGATAAGAAGGAAAATCATGATCAAATATACGTTATCTGCATTCGTAAGAGTCTCCTGGATTCCTCCCATATATCCGGTAAAAAATCCGCTCTTTTCAATCATAAATACAGCAAGTACACCGCCCCATATAAAACCTTCAATCACACTCCTCGTCATAATTGCAAATACAAACAGCATCACCGGCGGCAAAATACTCCACGCACCATACACTTCCTGTCCGCTTTTTGTAAAAATCCCTACAAGGACAAAACAAATCGCCACCATCAGATAACCGGCTCTTCTTTTATGATCTTTTAAATAACTCAACATTCCTGTATCCTCCTATCCCTCCATTAATAGCTCTTCTTATATCCAAATGAACCTTCTCTCAGGCAGTTTTTAGCAGAAAATTCTGCAGCCGTCTCAAAACTCTCCCTGATCGCCTTTTCCGATGGTCTGGTATCTTTGTTCCATCCTCTTTTAAGCAATGTCATGGTAAACGCAGTCATAAAGGAATCTCCTGCCCCCATAGTATCTACCGGCTCTACCATATGAACCTCTCCTTTATAGCATCTTTCTCCATCATAAAATGTCTGTCCTTTTGATCCCTGTGTCATCAATACATATTTCGTTCCATACGAGCATACGTGCTTCGCAAATGTTTCCATCTCCTCATCTGAGAAATCATCTGTAGAAAATTGGGCAATATCAATATAAGGACACACTTTTTCCAGATATTCATCCTCTTTATATTCCTCATACTCAGAAAAATCAAAAGAGAGGATCGCGTTTAAATCCTTAAGCTTGGGAAGCTCGCTCTCTAGATTGGCATAACATCCGGAATGAATAAATGCAAACCCGGAAAGATAATCTATCTCTTTTTTGTCAAGCACCATAGGCTCCTTCGTAGATATCCCGCCTTCGTTCCACTCCTCGAAAATACGGTCTCCATCCTCCAGCCTTACATCACAAAATCCACTCTCACCTTCTTTTGTCACACAATGACTGATATCTACGCCAATCTCCGTTAACGATGCTTTGATATGCTCTGCAATATCATCATTTCCAAATACGCCAAGATAGGAAGAATCCATGCCTGCCTCTTTGGCATAAACGGCAAAATTCACTGCATTTCCGCCCGGAAACATAATCCTGACATTCGTGTAACGATCAGCCACATTATCTCCAAAACCAATGACTTTGTATGTATCGCCCATCCTCTATTCCTCACTTTCTACATACGGATTTTCTCTAAGCCATCTTGCCGCTCTCTGCACCGCTTTATCAGGATTGTCAAAATACATCTGATTATTAATCTCCAATGTAACAGACCCTTGATAATTTCTATCTGCAAAAACCTTTAAATAATCAGTCAGCGGGTTACTTCCGTCCCCCGGGCACATATGCCCTGTCGGCTCTCCATCGGCCAGATGAACATGATTGATCACCCCGAATGTATCGTAATATTCCAAAGGGCTTTCTCCGGCTGCGGCTGCAGCCACACAGTCCACACATGCGGTCAGGTATGGGGAATCTACAGCGCTAATCAGATATTTTAAAGTCTCTTTATCATAACAGATGTTGCATTCATACGGCTGGAGCTGCTCCATTACCATCTTTACGCCAATCTCCTTTGCGTATTCCGTCATCTGACAGAGGGACTCAACCGCCCGTTTAACAGTTTCCTCTTTATCCTCATCAAAAAGTCCGTATCCCATCTGCGCAAAATAATAATCCGCTCCAAACTCTTTTGTATCCTCCAGATACTGCTTTACGATATCCATACTGTTCCGCCTGACATACGGATTCGATGACGCAACATTGATTGGATAGAGACAAATCTGTTCTGCTGTAAATACAGACATCTTCAATCCTCTGTCATCCATCATCTTCCGAATTTCCCGAACCCTTCTTTTTCTTTCACCAGGCGGTGTATCAAATGCGCAATAGTGAGTTGCTCCTCCCCAGAAATCTACATATCTAAATCCATTTGCCGCCAATGAATCCAGACAATAATCCAGGCTATACTGCTGATACAGAACGGACATTACCCCAAACTGTGACATTTTCAACCGATTCATATCTTACCTCCTACAGATTCTTCATATATGCCAGACTCTCTCCATAGTATTTCTCCGGATCCTCTGCATATTCTTCCATATTAAGTTCCATTGTTACCGCGCCCTTATATTCATACTTTTCAAGAACCGACATATGGTATCGAAAGTCTTGTTCTCCTTCACCCCAGACTAGCTGGTCATTATCCGGCACACTGTCGGATAACTGGACCATCTCGATCTTATCCCCAAAAATCTTAAAATAATCTTCAAGCGTTTCCTTTGCATAATATGCCGTACAAGAATTGACACAGCATTTCAGATTATCCGCTCCTACCTCATCCATCATCTGTTTTACAGTATTAGAATCTGTCATAAGACTGGAGATAAAATTAGAAACTCCCTCCAAAAGAACATTGACTTCATACTTTTTTGCAAATTCACAAAGTTCTGCTAAGGACTGCCTGGATCTCTTCCATGCTTCTGACGGCGGGTAATTCATAAAAGCCTTTCCCGGATAAATGATAACTTTATCACAATCGAACGCCTTGGCGTTCTCTATGTAGAATTTCATCTGTTCCACACTCTGCTTTCTCAGATATTCATTAACAGCAGCAATATTGACTGGCAGAAAATTTTGCTCTGGCATTACAGCACTTACAGTTATTTCATGATTTTTAATTTTTTCCGCCATTTCCCTTACTGGAAAATTCTTATGCTCATACACCGTAAAATGCGGATGACAACCACATAATTCAACATGCTTTATACCAAGACGGTTAACAGAATCCAAGAAAAAATCAAAACTATATCTTCTATAGTTGAAATTGTTAATCCCAATCATAGAATACATTGCTGATCCATTCATACGCATTTTCTTCCTCCTCTTCATTTTTATATCAAATACTCCATTTATGATTTTTATTATACCACTTCCCCCTTTTAAGTCAATATATTTCCCAGAGATCCTCATTTTTCGTAATGTTAACTAATTTTTCTTTTTCTTTTTTAGTAATAAGCAACAAAAAAAGAAGAAGTCTATTCATTTTCAACTTCTTCTTTCTGTTCATTTTATACTTTTGTCTCAGAATAAATCTGTAGACAGCACAAAACGCTCACTCGCTATATATGCACGGTTATATTCTATTATTTTCCCTTCCTGATTTTCTGTAATATCACTGATCAGATAAGCTGGATCCCCTGTTTTTTTATTCAGATACTGAGCCTCCGTTTCCGGAAGTTCAACTGCAAGAATATCCTCTGTCACTTTTGTAGGAAACTGGCCAAAACTCTCCATCACTTCAAAAAGAGAATAAATGTTTAAATCAAACTTTAACAAATCCGGAAAAATATCGCAGATATAGATTGTCTCCAATACTATGGGATTCTCTTTATCATACAGCACTCTGACACATTTATATACCTCATCACACTTTTTAATATTCAATACTTTCGCAACACGATATCCTGCCTCAACCTTTTTAAAAAACAACACTTTCTTTTCTGTTTCCACACCTTCCTGTCTAAGAAGCCCGGAAAAGCTTTTCAAATTTTCCAAAGACAATCGGATATCTGGCTTGCATACAAAAGTTCCCTTTCCTGTAATACGTACCAGCAATGATTCCTCTACAAGAAGATTTAACGCTTTTCGTATCGTTTTGCGATCACAGGAATATTGTATTTCCAATTCTCTCTCCGTAGGAAACAATTCCCCATATTGATACTCCCCAGCCAAAATCTGCATACGAAATTTTTCCCACAGCTGAAGATACAATGCTTTTTTTGCCATATCGATTCTTCCTCATATACTCTTCTTTTAAACTTCGATTTTATAAATGGTTCAATGCATATCTGACACACTTTATTGGTTCCCATTCCCTGCCAACGCCAAAAAGGAATTTCTTCTGAAATTCTTCCATATCTATTACTTTGGTGCCTATACATATCTGCTCTTTTTTTTCCTCACTGCAGATTGTAATACAGTCATCCTCTACAATCAGTGCCACCCTTACATTTCTTTCTAAAGCCTGATCAACGTACATCTTTGCCTTCTCACGCTCCATTCTGTTCAGGATCAGAAAATCTGCATAATTACTGATATACCGCATCATCAATTCCATCACATCATCCGCCAGATAAAAACATATCTTAGAATTATTTCTTTTCACCTGCGCAAGCGCCTGATCCACATGCTCCCAATACATATCTTCGATTGAATCTACTGCATATCCCTCCTGCCGTTTTATCTTCTCCTCATTACACAGAATACTAAGCTTTAATTCATCCAGCATCAGAATATCTTCTCTTCTGCTCAGCCGAATCCGATATTTAGCTCGTTTTGATGAGATAATACTCTTCGTATACTCAACAATCCGGTTATCTACTGTTCTCGCCGTTGCCTTCTCTACATACACTAAATCGCCCGGTTCGATCTCCAGCCGTGCCGCTTCCTGATCTGAAGCTCTTGATAACTGAATATTCAGCTCTTGGTTCATGATCTCAATTTTATAATCTCTTTCCAGAATATGATACAAGGACTCTTCCTCAAAATCATATCTTTCAAGTCCAGGAACTATAACTGCCGGAAGATAAGCCGTCTCAATCATCACAGGCTTTCCATTAATCTTACGGATCCTGCACAGTGAATACACCTTATCCTCACTCGAAATATTCAGCTTTTCTGCAACCATTTCCCCAGCCTTCATCATTTGAAAAAAAAACACCTTGCTACTGGGTATATTCCCTTCCCTCTTCTCCGCAGCAGAAAAAGACTGCATATCATTGATGTCCACGCTATGTCGTTCCGCCTCAACAAAATTCCCTTTTCCATGGATTTTATAGATTTTCCCTTCGCATTCCAATGCTTTCAAGGCTTCTCTTACTGTTCCCCGGCTCATCATAAGTTCCTCAGCCAGCTTTCTTTCTGCCGGTAAAGCATCATTTTCTTTCAGCCCATGAACATCGATATATTCCTCTATCGCATCAAGTGCTTTTTCAAAGCAAAGATTATTATGCCTCGCCATATACCGCTCCTCCAAACCTCCCCCAATTTTATCTCCTACTATACCTTATTCCCGAAAAAAATACAACTATATTGCAATAATAAAAATGTACCGCTTATCATTTTTAAGATAAACGATACATTTTCTTCTACTTCTTATGGCAGTTCATGCATAATTTCTTTAGTCGCAACATACAGCTTCTCGTACAGTTTCTGGTATTTTTGATAAATCTGGAATCTCTCTCTATCGGGTTCATATATTTTGCTTATCTGAATATAATCTGAAAGCTTATTAAAATTCTCTATGTGCCCTGTTCCTATCGCCGCGATCATGGCATCTCCATAGGATGCCCCCATAGTTTCTTTTGCAACCTTTACCGGTTTACCTGTGATATCCGCAATAATCTGAAGCCATTTTGCATTTTTAGTCCCACCTCCCGCACAGTAAAGGTTCCGGATTTTTACCCCATGCTCTTCAAATATTTTTATATGCTGATTAATAGAATATCCGACACTTTCCAACACTGCATTACAAATGTGATCTCTGGTATGATTTAATAAAAGTCCCATCACCACCCCTTTGGCCTGGTCATCGTTAATTGGAGTACGCTCTCCTGCAAAATAAGGAAGCACAATCACTCCGTCAGAACCTGCCTCAATATAATTAACACTTTCTGACATCCTGCTGTATGCATTTTCACCCCCATTTCTTTCCTCCTCTACATAGTCGGGATAATAAATATCCCTCACCCATTTGGTCAAAGATCCCGCTGTATTCGTACCTCCATCCAGACAATATGTCCCGGGAACCAGATAATCCTCAGTCCAGATGCGCTCATCCGGAATCATCCTGTCCGAACAGCAGATAATATAGCAGGTGGATCCCAGCTGCACCATCGTATCTCCGGGAGATAATACACCCGTACTAATAGCCTCCGCGCCCGAATCATCTGTTCCTGCAACAACCGGCGTACCTTCTGATAACCCAGTCTCTGCCGCCGCTTCTGCAGTCACTGTTCCTACCACATCCTGTGTTTCTCTTCCTTCCGCCAACTGATCCCAGCTGCAATATAATTCTTCTGTAAGTTCTTTATCAACTGTTAAGTTTTTGCCGTAACAAGGAGCAAAAGATGACACAGCTAAATATCTGTCAATTACATATTTTCCTGTTAATTTTGCTGTCAAATAGGAGGATGCTGTCAAAAACTTATATGTCTTTTTATAAATATCCGGTTCATTATTTTTAATCCATAAAATCTTTGGCATGCAATCAGAGGAACACAGTTCTCTGCCATTCAGCAACTCCTTTAGGCGCTTCTCTCCATAATATGCTGTAATCTCTTCTATTTCTTTCTTAGCTCTGGCATCAATTCCATAAAGAATGGCCTTTCGAAGGGGCACGCAGTTCTCATCTACAGGAACAACATCTGCACTTAAGGCGCTGACACCAATTCCGGCAATATCCTCCGACGAAACTCCGCTCTCCTTGAGCAGTAAATGTGACAATTTGCAAAAATCCCCCCACCACACTTTCTCTGCATCATGCTCAAAATAATTAGGTTTTGGATTTTCCAAATCATGCTCTGTAGCGGCTGAAGCAATCACCCTGCACATCTCATCTGTCAAAACCCCTTTGCTTTCTGTAGTCCCCACGTCAATCCCCATAAAATATTTTTTCATCACTTTCTCCATTCCGCTTATCTGCCTTCTCTGTACGCTCTCACTTGTTCCATAAAATCTGCAACCCTTTTCCCGTCTATATGCTCCTTAAAATCTCCATCTTTCTTAAATGTGGTTCCTACACAAGCACCATCAGATATAAATAATTTATCTTTGATATTCTTTACATTACAGCCGGTGCCGCAAAATACAGGTATATCTATCTGACGCCTTACATCCGCAATCCAGTCTGAATTTGCCTCTTCTCCCGCATATTGACCCATAACGCAAAACGCATCTGGATTGCAGTTAAAAATAGTTGATTTGGCAATAGATAAAAGATCGCGTTCCACAATATACTCATCTGCCTCGTTGTTTAGGAAATATAACATCTTAAGATCTTCTAACCCCAGCGCCTTTTTTCTTCTAGTAACAGCCGCAATATCCGGCTGCATCAGCCCCATATCACCGGCATATACACCTGCAAAGGTGCCGCGTACAAATTTTGCCTCTACTGCGGCTGCAAGATCAATAGTCGCAATAGCATCTGACTCGCAGTCCACTCCATACGGTACCTTAATCTCCGGCATAAGTTCTCCGATAATACGTGCCATGGCTGCAGGGCCGATATAGTCAATCTTTCTTTGATATGGAAGACTGAACTCATTTGAAAAAAGAACTCCGTCCACTCCACCGTCCTGCAGCGCTTTTAGGTCTGCCCTCGCGCATTCTACTGCTTTCCCCATAGAATCACCTTTTTTAAACATAGGATCACCAGGAAATGCATTCAAATGCAGTAATGCGATAATTGGTTTTTCTACCCCAAACACTTCTTTTGTCCAGCTCATAGTCTGTCCCCTCCTTATCTTCATTTTGATCTATGTATTATTGTCCATAATATTCGCACTCTGAATCTTTTAAATCCAAACTGCTTTCCCAATCATCCAATAGCTCCTTTTATAACAGTTCCTTCATTATCAATCCGATAAAATAGATTTTATATATACCCCATTTTCACTTATTAATGTACCACTTTGCTTTTTACTTGTCAATAAATTTATTTAACACGCAATAAACTAAATGCGATAATCCCTGAAATGTCAATTATGTGAAAATAATCACATTTTTCGAAACATTTGTCAGAAACCTTATTCTGACAGCAACAGGGCACTGTTCCACGGATATTTTCCGCACAACAGCGCCCTGTTATCATTCAGTCAGAAGCAAGCCCCGATACGATTCCAACCACGATCAATATCGGAAATGCTATGTAGATCAGCCCGCCGAGCACCATCCCGATCAACACGACCGGCAGCAATATAATTGTCAGCAGAAATCTCGATATCCCCCAGGCTGCCCTAAATCCCAAGACGAATAATTTTCCAAACACCCATATCATACATACAAAAAATATCAGCGATAACATTTTCCTTTTCTTCCTCCTTCTGTCTTTCCGATTTTGAACTCTGACTTGTCTCTGATTCTCAGTTTTTCACTAAACCCCGGATTGTTCTTTATCTTCCCAAGTATCCGGATCAACCGCATTCTCTTTGCAGTGTCCATCCTGTCACCCCATTTCCTTCGACTTACCCTTGCCGTTTTATTATGATTCTATTATAATGAATATCAGATAATAAATACACATTGAATAAAGTGAATTGCCTTTGCGTATTTCTCAAATTCCGGGATATAAGGGAGACAATCATCATGGGAAAACAATCTACGAGAGAGAACAAGAACATTTATCAGCTATGTCGTGAAGCGCAGGGACTGACACGTGAAAAAGCCAGTGAAAAGATGTTCGGCGTATCTGCGTCAAGAATTGAAAAGATCGAATACGAACTGCAGGAACCTACGCCTTATGACATTATCCAAATGGCGGATTGCTACAAAAGGCCCGATCTGTGCAATTACTACTGTTCCCACAAATGCTTCATCGGCGACCGCTACGTCCCTGAGGTTGAAATATCAGAATTGTCCAACATCATTTTGGAGACCATAGCCAGCCTGAATGAGATCAATCCTCTGACCAGCCGTCTCATCCAGATCGCGCGGGACGGCAAGATCACTGACGACGAAATCAGGGATTTTGCATTTATCAGCAAAAAGCTGGACGATGTGTCTCTCGCAATTGATTCCCTGAACCTGTGGGTAGATAAAACTGCCAGTGAAAATAATATTAACATTGAGCTTCTTAATGCTGAAAAAGATAAATTAAAATAACATTTGCGGGCAGTGATTTTGATTTTTCACCAAAACCACTACCCGCCGTTTTACTGATAATAACCGGCTAATGATCGTTCAGTCTCCTTAGGATATCTTCCACCTGGCGGATTGCTTCTGACACCTGTTCTCTTGCTTTATTAATCCGGTCCTGGACCATCCAGTCTACAAAAAATCCGTCAAAAAACCAGTCTGCAAAAGAAAGAAAATCGCCCATCTCGATATCCAGATCATAAGATATACTTACATCTCTCAATTCCTGACTGAACCTGTGAAGATCGTATTTCGCCCGCTCCATATTTTGCTTTGCGCTGTCCATTTTGGATTGCTTCAGCATGGTAGAGATCAACCCGCCGCCAAACATATCCCATAATCCCCAGTTCTTCGCGCTGTCCAGATTCTCCCGCGCCGCCCGAAGGCTGTCTAACGCCCGATAGCCGGCATCAACGGCTTCTCTTTTTTCTTTTTGTAAATCATACGTCATTACCCGTTCACCCCTTTTATTTTTGAGATAATTATAAGATATAACGTCCGGGTGATAAACCATCAGTTCGCAGATATATATAGCTTTATTTATCAGTTTCAGAGAAATATGACCGCTCAGTCTGCCACATGATATTGAAGCATCTCATACAACAGCTTTGTGTCTTCCATGATCTCCGGCGGCAGCAAGGCACGCGCCACCTGTTTCAGCTCGCTGCCGGGGTCTTGCAGATTTTTCAGCATCGCATAATCCCCATCAATACGTTCTACGATATATTCACATGAAATAAGTTCCATCTATCTATTCCTCCATAATTTTATCAGCAATATAAAACTGTAACTATTCTCCCAGATATTTAAGATCCTACCAGCACTTCATTTCCGCACAATGCAAACCCGTATTTTTGTATCCGCTCCTTTTCAATCCCTTTCGCAGTCAGGACAGCTTCATAATTTTTCTCCCCGATCTTCTGCAATGCAGCTTTTACCGTGTCTGCAAGCTCTTTCTCTCTCCTGGAGTTAAATACCTTAAATTCCAGAATTACTGCGTCGTCGCATTCTCTCTTCGGCTCCAGTATCACATCATACCGCCAAAATTCCTTGCCTTTATGCGGAATCCGGTATAGAATGGTTTCAGCGGAACACTCCGCAGCGTTTGACAGATGCGGCGGAATCTGTTACAATGAAAACACAAAAGGGAATACTGCCGATAGACGGTCAGCCCTTAGAAATTAGTTGCTAAAAAAGTAACCGCATCCTTTTGGCCGAGGGCGGTTACTTTTTTGTGTGATTTATGTATGCTATCAAGATTGACACGATGATTCTTGGAATCATCAGAACAATCGTCAGCAGTTCATAGTCACTCATAAAGCAATCCCTCCTTTCCCGGTTTTACCCGTTGTCAGAGGGATAGTCCCTCTGCAAAGAAGGACTGTCCGCCTACCCGTTATAGCAGCACCCCATGCGAATATATTATCAGAAAATGTCGGACGCTACAAGCGGTTTTCCGGCTTTTTTATTTTTCCGCTTGCCAACTTCCAAATTCAAAGGTAAGATACGACACCACGAAGGGAGGGATTGGATTAGGAAAAGATTCTGCATTGTACCAGCTCATGCTCGTCCGCATGAACGGCATCATGAATGACATCACGTTTCCCGGTATGGTATGCTCGCCTACCTGTTGGATTTCGACCACTGCGGGTGTTTCTTGAACCACGCCCGCTCCCCATCCGGCGTGACCGTCATCTTCTTAAAATAAACGGGGGAACTCGCTGACACCCAAATTCCTAAGCTGCTTCTCCCCGGCTTCTTTCCATATACGCTATTTTCTTTCTTCTCTGGCTTTGTTGTACGCCATAAGCTGTTACCTCTTCCTGCTATATCTATAAGAAAATGCTATCTTCTGCTATTATTTTTTATTGATACTCTGCCCAAACGACTTCCTAATTGGCTTAAAATCTCATTTGATATAGTGTTTATACTATCTGTAAGGTCAGCAGCCATGATTTCACTGTTTCCGCTTTTCCCGATAAATATAGCTTCATCCCCGCAAGACACACCCTTAATATCTGTCACATCTACCATTAACTGATCCATACAAACACGACCGACAATGGCTGCTTTCTGCCCGTTTATCAAAGCAAATCCCTTATTCGACAATTCACGGGGAATCCCATCTGCATATCCGACTGCAACAGCAGCAATCTGCATTTCTTTTCCAGCCTTATAAATCAGACCATAGCCGAGTGCTTCGCCTTTATGTAATCGCTTTACACACGCAATTCTAGCTTTTAATGATAAAACTGGTTTCAATTTTGTATTAGAAATAATTCTATCTTTCGGAGAGCTTAATACACCATAAAGTGCAATTCCTAAACGTGCATAGTCAAACTTTAAAGCGGGGTAATTCAGTACGCCATAACTTCCTTGTATGTGCGTTTTAAAATGATGTATTCCCTTTCTATGCAGAAAGTTTATTACCATATTAAATTCCTCAATTTGTTTCAGAGTAATATCCCGTTGGGCATCACTAGCTCCATCTGACATACACAAGTGGGAATATACGCCTGTTATCTTCAGATTATCAAACTCCCAGATTTTACAAATCTCCTTTATATTTTCGCTTCTTTCCCCTAAGCGATGCATACCCGTATCTATTCCAATGTGGACAAAGATGGCTTGTCCAAAATCATTCAGCAGTTTTGCGTAGGGATAATCAACTACGGTTTGTGTAAGATTGTACTTCACCAAATCAGAAAACTGATTTGGCGAGGTATATCCCAAAATCAAAATCTGCCCTAAAATCCCTGCTTTTCTAAGCTCAACCGCTTCATTTACTGATGCCACGCAAAAATCTTTAATTTCCAAATCCTGCAATGCTTTTGCAATGAGGACAGCACCATGTCCATAGGCATTTGCTTTAACGGCGGGCATAATCGCACACTTAGGAGAAAGTATTTTTCTGAATTGCCTGATATTGTAAGCCAGATTGTCCATATCCAGTTCAATCCACGCCCTACTTTTTTGATACATTTCTACCTCCCCTTTCAAAAAACATTTGAATCATAAACATGGCTGCCAATGACAATAGACAGACCGAAATATATTGGAAAAAGGAATTATCCACAAGTATTTTTGTAAGTCCTGTCACTTTAGCGATTAACCGTTGGGCAACAATTACCGCAGGATGAATAATATACAGCACCATTGAACCATTCCGTATCCAAGCGGGGGCTTTCCCAGAAACTTTAAGCAGTAATTGAAACAAAAAATACATCACTGGTAGCAAAAAGAAATACATACTATTATGCTTTTGGATATGGAAAGAATAAGTAATCCATCCCTCTAAAAGCATAAGTAACGATGCTAACGCAAGTCCCCATTTACATACCTGTTCCCCACAATGAAATTCGGGAACAGCCAGCAGCATACCGAGCAGGATATAAATTGGCGCAAAGAAAATACCGTTTCTTGTATAACTGCTGACATAGAAAATGCCAGTATATAACGTGCGTAGTAAAGGCACGTTTTCTATAAGACCATAATAGGAATCTCCAAATACTCCTATCACATAAGCAATGAGCGAAAAGTAAACTGCTGCCTGAACTGATTTTTTTGTCAGACACGCAAGAAGAACACACCCAATAATTGCGGCGGGAAAATACCACAAATGATAGAACGTGCCGTCAAAAAGAAGCTGCTTTATAAACTCCAAGATAGATTTTGGCATATTCCCAGAATATATTGAAATAGGTATATAAACAGCGGTCACAATGAGGTACAGCTTTATATTTTTAACAAGGTATTTACGGAGAGGATATTTCTTTTTAAAATTGCTAAGCACATAGGGAGCTAATACAAAATATCCTGTCGTCATAAAGAAAAATGGAACAGCAATTCTCCCAATACAATAGGTAATTAAATAATCAATTCCTTCACTCCAGACTGACAATGGCGATATATGAATTGCAATTACCATGAAAGCAGCCACTAAGCGGAAATAATCTATTCCTGCAAATGTTTTATGACGCATAATATTCCCTCCATCTACTTAAAATAGCCCCTCCCTCGTTTGTACTCGAAATCATATACGGCGACATCTCCGATACATCAAGTTTTATAGAGTGACCGCCATCTAAAAAAACATACGAAATTTCGATTTTGTCCGCTTTAGAACTGTTATAAATATAAGGATGCCTTAAATTGGTAGTTTCCTTTAAAAAGCAAATGTATTCTTCTAAAGCCATATCCTTTTCTGCCATATTGACAGAATGGGGATACCCCACATAACGGAAATGCCACGGTT
>CAJTDK010000022.1:0-35200 GCA_910575105.1 Lachnospiraceae bacterium | reverse complement strand
ATGCGGGCAGATATAGTCAATCTGTTCCTTGTTCTCTGCAAGGTCTATGGCAAGTCCTGTCTGATGCTCGCTATGTCTGGGTACTGCCACATATTTTTTTGTGAAATCAAGACCGCTTTTGGCTAACGTATCATTCCATATTTTTTCCTGTTCTTCCTGTGTGCGGAAACCGCTTACAGCTACAATTTCATTTTTGCAATGAATTTTTGCTAATATTAACTGTAATAAATTAGCCGCCTGCTCATTCATCTGTATTTCTGGTTGTTCCTTAATTGCTGGCTGCATATCTTTCATACACGGGAACTTCATAAGCGGATAATCTGGCGTTACAAGTATTAAGTTCCCATGATAAGTGTTGTCTTTTGTTAATTCAATCTGTGTCACTTCGATACCCCCATTTCAATCAAGCGTCCGATTACTTCATCAAATGGCAGACCTGCTTCTTTTAACATATTGGGATAACGGCTATGCTCCGTAAAGCCGGGGATTGTGTTTACTTCATTAAAATAAATTTCCCCTGCGAGAGTCAAAAACATATCCACCCTTGCAAAACAGCAGCAATTTAATGCTGTAAAAAGTCCGCGGCCGTCTTTTGTTATATCGAGTAATTCCCGCAGCATAGTCATATTAAGCGTCTTTCCGAATCTTCTCGGACGTGTGATCAACGCCGCCGTATCCTTTTTTTCCAGAAATTCTTTAATAAATAACGACTTATCTTGAATTATACAGGAAGCTCCTTTTTTAAGTTATGCTTCTTAGATTGTCCAAAATTGCATATATCGTACAATGATTTTTCTGCACACAAAAAACCGGAACATCTCTGCTCCGGCTTTCGCTTAATCATAAAAGTAAAGAAGGGCACTGTCCTGCGGATATTTCTCCGCAGAACAATGCCCTGTTATTCTCTAAGCTTATTGCCGTGCTTCCTCTTCTTTCACGAAGCCGGCCTTGGCTAATCCGACAAATGCAACAAAACCAACTGCCATAAGCACTGCCCCGCAGATATACGGGATACGATAGCTTCCTGTGATGCCATAAAATGCTGCAAAGAATGCCGGTCCCACCGCTCCGACGATCTGAATGATCGGCTGGATCACTCCATAACCATTCGCAAAGCTGTCGCCAAATTCTTCGATGCAAAGCGATGCCGGCCAGTTCGCGGCTCCGCCGACCACCATACCGATCATAACAAGAGAAGCCCATACTCCAGCCATTGTTCCGGTAAGGTTCAAAACCATCGCCAAAACACCGAATACATACGTCGTGCAGGCTGCCTTTCTGGCGCCGACCTTCGCATCGATCAGACCGCAGATATAAGATCCCGGCAATGCAAGAAGCCCGGATGCAAGCATCATCATACCTGCCTGTGCAGGATCGATACCTATCTCAAGAAGCCTTGGGAATAGCTGCACCATCAGACCGCTTGCAAAAAGCAGCTGTATCCCTAATGTAATACCATGAATCCAGACCTGCGGTGTTGTAAGAAGCTTCTTGGTCGTCCAGATACTGTCCTTATTGATGCCCTTTTCTTCTTCCGCCCCCTCTATAACCGCTCCGTTATCCGGCACATATCCTTTATCTGCAGGATTATCAGAGAGGAAAACGATCATCATAACAGCGGCAAGCGCTGCAATCCCAATAAACGGAAGAAATCCTCCCAGGGAACCCATAGAACTGTAACCCGCCTGATAGATCATTGTTGCTACACCTGAACAAAGCGGAATACCCATTGTAGCAATCCCCATAACCACACCTTTTCGTCTAGGGAACCACCTGGAGATAAGTACCGGGGAAAGCTGATACCCAATACCAGATGAAATTCCGTTTGCAAGGATCAGGCAGACTGCAAAGATTAAAAAATTACCTGTCACGCCAAGCCCGATCATCACGATTGCATAAATAGCAAAACATATAAGACTAAGTTTTTTTGCAGAATATTTTACAGACAACTTACCAAGTACAAAAGCAGCAACAATATTTGCAAGGGATCCTGCAGAGATTAAACTAGTAAGTACTGCGGCGTTCCATCCATGAAGCTCCGCCAAAGTCCCTGAAGCAGCATTCATCGCGCTTCCGACAGCAGTTGCTGTAAAATAAGCCAAAAATCCATAAATAATTAACAACCAGCCTTTTCCATATCCTTTTTTGTTTTTTTCCATGCTCATCCTCTTTTCTAATCTCTCTTTCTTCCTGTTTACTTATTATCTAAGTTGCTTACGTTCCGGTCCGTTTACTTATGACCTTACTATAACCCCAATTTCCGCTTCCCCTCAATTTCCTTATTTCCTAATGGTTTAGGAAAAACACAGAATGCCTGGCTCTATTCAAAACCATAAAATAGAATCATTAAAAATAGCAAGGAGGTACTCTATGAAAAAAATTAATGTACTTTTCGTATCCGGTCTCGTTACAATTGAACACCAAAGCAGAAAAATGAATGAAAGGCTCAGGGAACTTCTCGAAGCAACCGGCCGTTTTCAAGTAGCCATCGTCGAAGAATTCCGCAATATCACTCCGGAATTTCTCGAACCGTACGATGTCCTGCTGATCAACTATGACGGAAAACTTTTGCCCACACAGCCTGCCAGACGTTTTGGCGAACAGACAGAACATGCCATCTATAACTTCGTGGCACAAGGCAAAGGAATTATCTTCTATCACTCCAGCATCTGGGTCGACGCCCATTGGCCGGATGAATGGCGCAGGCTGCTTGGGGGATACTGCGCTATGGACCAGGGCTGCCGCCGCTGCCCAAAAGATGACCATATCGTAGAGACGACGGATCCGGAACATCCAATTACCAAAAATATTGATGCAAAATGGATGAATGTTTTTGATGATCTTTTTACACAGCTGATCATACACCCGGAAGCTAAAGTTCATGTATTAGCTTCCGTATATGATAATGTTGACTTCTATCGGATCCCCGGCTTTCCTCCTGCCCACCATCCGGTGGAGATCCCGGACGGCGATCTTACGAAGATGCCGGGGGTAAATCAGTATACGCCGGTAATCTGGACAAATGAATACGGCAAAGGCCGGGTATTTGCAACATCCATCGGCCATTGGGAAGCTTTAGACCGTTTCAATTTTATCACGATGTTTGTCAGAGGCTGCGAATGGGCCGCAACCGGGGAGGTTACTCTCGAAAAGCCGGACCGCAGCGGTGACAATCGCTTAAAGCTGTTTCCATATTATTAGGCCGATATATTTTTATCTTGCCGCTGCCGCCCGGATCACCAGCATTGCAACATTCCCAAGCATCTCATCTACCGGCGCGCTTCTGGAAAAGTCGCAGACTGGTTTTGCAAATCCCTGGAGAACCGGGCCATAGGCATTCGCATGGCCGAAGATCTGGATCAGCTTTACGCCGATATTCCCGGCATGAAGATTGGGAAATATCAATATGTTTGCCCTTCCCGCAACCTCACTTTCACGTCTCACCTTATGTGCGGCCACTTGCGGAATGATTGCCGAGTCTAGCTGGAATTCCCCGTCACACAGGATCTCCGGCCGCAGCTTATGTACCCGTTCAACGGCTTCCCGGACGACATCTATCGTTTCATGCTCTGCACTTCCGGTCGTCGAAAATGCCAGCATTGCAACCCTGGGCTCCCATCCAAGAAGTGTACGGGCTGTATCCGCAGAAGAGATCGCAATACCCGCAAGGGCTCCGGCATCGGGCTGCGCGGTTACGGCACAGTCCGCTAGTCCCAGCATCTGTCCCTGAGGCCCGTCAAATCCCGGAATATCTGCAATACCAAGGCTGGAGGGACTTTCTACTCCCTCCACAAGGCCTACACCCTGCATTGCTTCCATAATCACATCACCTGTGGAATACTCTTTGCCAGCTGCGACGCAATCGACATATCCCATATTTAATAAAAACATCGCACAGCGTACCGGATCTCCGGTCAGGCGCTTGACTGTAGGCTTCTTCCGTTTTTCTTCATTTTTCGCAATATAATCCTCTGCAAATGCATCCACAAATTCCGCATCTGTTATATCAAAATATTCAAACCCTGATGCAGCCACCCCATTCTCCGACGCCAGTTTTTCCGTATCTGCTTTGCTGCCGACCAGCACCGGAGTACCGATTCCCGTGCGGAGCACTTCTTCCGCCGTCTTTAATATATCCACGCTGTACGCTTCCGGAAAACATACTCTTTGCGGTGTCTTTTTCGCTTTTTCAACCATACTTTCAATAAATTCATTCATTTTTCTTCTCCTTATCTTTAAATCCCGGCTTTTCTTTTCCAAAAAAGCTCCGAAGATGACTCGGAGCTTTTTCATTAAGCATGTACTGTTACCTAATCTTCATCCAGTTCAAAAAACAAAGTCGTATATCTGCCCATATCGTAAAATACCGGGCGTACCTGGATCGGAAGCTGGTTCTGGATTGTCTTTGCTTTCTTTCTGTTGATTCCGAGGATAACCGCATTGATCGCCGGTCCTTCATCCAGTTCTACTTCGCCGCATACATATTTCAGATTTCTGTCCTCAAGTTCGAGTCTTGCGTTTAAGACTCCGGTGAATACAAAGCTCTTAAGAACGCCGCTCCCTTTAAGTGTCGTCCATTCTGTCTCATGGTAGCCGCACGTATTGCAGGCGTGATGCGGCGGAAATTCTATCGCTCCGCATTCCTTACATTTCTTTGCATAGACAATTCCGTCTTTTAAACCGTTCCAGAATTTTTCAACTACATGTTCCCTGTTCCAGAAATCCTCTGTTTTTACTGTAATTTTTTCTGTACTCATGCCCGTCCTCCTTTAAAAACCTGCTCTGAGAATCGTAGCCCGAACGTTCTGCGCACCGCCGAATCCTCTTAAAAATGTATATTTCGGCAGTTTTTTAATCTGACGTTCTCCTGCCTCACCACGCATCTGCGTTACTGCTTCAAAGATGTCCGCCATTCCGGATGCGCCAAAGGCATGTCCGTATGATGTACGTCCTCCATTGGTGTTCATGGGCTTATCTCCGTCATAAGCAAGCCGCCCGTCAATTGCGTATTTCCAGCCCTCTCCCTTTGGCAGATACCCGATTTCCTCGGCTGCAAGAAATGCAGAAGAGCCGATAAAATCATTGACAAACACCAGATCCATATCATCTGCGGTAAGGCCCGTCATTTCAAATACCTGACGCGCAGCCTCCGCAGTCGCTTTCTTTTCCAGATGAGGAACAATCGCATCCAGGACAGACGCACCAGTTCCCAGAACTTCAACCGGATTTGCATTGAATTTGTGGGCGATCTCGGTCGGAACTACGATACATGCAGCGGCTCCGTCTGCAACACAGGAATCACTGGATGTCCTGAGGTACTGAGACATCTTTGGATTGTGGGGCGATCTCATAAACTCCCATACATCATCAAATCCTGCTTCCTTCGCCATCTCATCATACGGTTTTCTGCGGATCGCCCTCGGACACAGGGTCGCGTTTCTCCTGAAATGGTATGCCTGATGATTCAGCACATCATCTACCTGTTCCGCTGTCAATCCATTTTCATGCGCATAGTAATTAATCCAGTCATCATGATTCATCCCGGGGCCTCCGCCTAAGTATCTTCCATAAGCACGGTCAAAAATGGAGTCTAAGTCTGGGAACAAAACCTCTGAGGTAAGTGCTGTTCTCATATGATCCGGTGTATTTCCGTCCGGCATACCCGTACCCTGCTCGCTGCATCCGCTGAGCACAATATCATAAGCTCCGCTTGCTACTGCAAATACGGCCTCTTCAAGTCCGATATAACCAGTGCAACACCCCTCTGAATGTGAAATAGATCCTTTCCCGCGCATCCCGAACCAGTCGGCAACCTGCAGATTCGGTGTAATACAGCCGTTCAGCACATGCGGATTCGCTGATCCATGAAAGAAATATTGTACATCTCTTGGTTCTACACCTGCATCAGCCATTGCGTCCAGTGCCGCATAGCCAAAAAGTTCTCCGTTGGTAAGCCCTTTATAAGCAGGATTCTCCACACCGTTAAAGAATGGTGTCGCTCCCACGCCTACGATAGAAACACTGCGCATATTCTTTCCAAGCTTTACATTTGTCAACATAATCTTCTCCTTACATTTCGTCCATTACATGATCAACAAGGTCTCCGATCGTCTCAAACTGGCCGATCCTTGCCACCGGAATCATAACATCGTATTCATTCTCAATAGAAGCGCTTAATGCTACACGCTGCATAGAACGCACGCCAAGCTCCTCTGATATTTTTGTATTCTCATTGATCTCATCCACCGGTTTCTCATATGCTCTTGAAGCATATTCGATAATATTTGCTAATACTTCATTTCTTTCCATGTCTTTTTCTCCTTCTCACCTATAGTCAATTATATGGATTATACGGCCTGGTCTGCAGCGATCAGAGCCTGCATCGCCTTTACCGCCTCTTCCGGCATCGGCTCATAAGCGCCGAGGGTCTTGGCAATTACAGTCGTCTGCGCCATTTCTTCCGTATAAACGGTTGCATGCATAGCGCCCTTCATATTCTTTCCGCAAGAAAACATTCCGTGGTTTTTAATCAGGCAAACCCTTCCGCTCTCTCCAAGCGTATCTACAACCTTGTCTGCAACATCATTAGAGCCCGGCATCGTAAAGCTTACGATTCCCACCGGAGTAAATTCGCACTGCGGCGGCGTGATGGGCGCAAGCTCTGGAGCTTCTCCCATCGCACAGATGGTTGCATACATACTATGCGTATGAACTGTTGCATTGATATCCTTTCTGGCACGCATCACCGCCGTGTGCATAGGAAGCTCGGAAGACGGTTTGTAATTGCCTTCGATCCACTCATTTGTTCCATCCGCTTTCATCTCTACTACCGCAATATCCTCCGCAGTCATCCCCGTATAGGAAATGCCGCTGGGTGTGATACACACGATATTCGGATTCTCCGGCGTCCTCATCGCAATATTCCCAGACGTTCCGTTGATAAGTTTCTGCTCGACCGCTTCCATGATCGCTTCAAGAACTATTTTTCTAGTACCTTCATAATTCATAGTTAAACTCCTTTCACTTTCTTCCCTGACTATCCTTTAACATTTGTTTTATCCTGACTTCAGTATAGATAACTCCCCGCTCCTGCTCAAATGCTGTATTTCCTAATTCTTTAGGAAATATGCAATTTACACTTTCAGCGCAGCATAATACGCCTGATTTATTGCATGATAGATCTGTCCGACATTTCTGCAGTCACCAACGATATAATAGTCGTCAACCTCAGCGCAGATCGCGTCCACCGCCGCATACGGCGCCCGGAAACCAAGCGCGCATACAACAGAATCCGCTTCGATCACAAACTCCCTTCCATCCTTCATGACCTTGACGCCTTCTGGCACTATCTCAAGAACTTTTGTATCCACATAGCTTGCGGCTGCCTTTTCAATCTCTGGCATCAGCCCGCCGCGGTAGAAAGAATTGACCTCCATGGCGATCGCAGGCTTCATCTCTATAATAGAAACTTCATGTCCCTCATGATGGAAGGAAACTGCCGCCTCTCCTCCCACAAGGCCGCCGCCCATGATCGCAACCTTCTTTCCAAGCTTCTCCGGATGAAGCTCCGCGTCAATAGCCATGATCACATGTGGAAGATCCATTCCCTTGATGGGCGGGCGAAGTTCATCTGAGCCAATTGCCACAAACAACGTATCCGGATCAAAATCACGTACATATTCCGGCGTCACTTCGGTATTGAGAACAACCTTGATACCTGCCTGCGCAACACGTTTTTTCAGGACCTCACACAGTTTTCTGATATCTTCTTTGAAATACGGTGCGCCTGCCGGATACAGATTGCCTCCTAGTTTTTCAGATTTTTCGACCAATGTCACCGCATGGCCCCGTTCAGCAAGAGTAACCGCGGCCTCCATACCAGCCGGGCCTCCTCCTGCAACTAATACTCTCTTTGTCGTCTTTGGCTTCTCCGATACATATTTCGCTGAAAGCTGCTGGCCCATAAGCGGATTGACCGTACATTTTACGGCCTCGCTCTTCATGGTTTCCCCGAAGCACTCGTAGCAGCGCAGACACGGTGTGATATCATCTGCCTGGTCATGAAGTGCCTTATCCGGGATATACGGGTCCGCAAGAAGGGCGCGGCCAATCTCGACAATATCTGCCTGCCCGGATGCAATGATCTCCTCCATTTGCGCCGGATCATTCAGTGAACCTACACAGGCAACCGGTTTCTTTACCTGCTTTTTGATATTCGCGGCAAGATATACATTCACACCGCGGGGGTAAAACGCTGACGGATGGGTGCGGCAGAACAGGTCAGGATCTTCATGGTTTCCGCAGGATACCTGGAACAGATCCACCTTATCTTCAATCATCTTCGCAACTTCTACACACCCGTCCATATCAAGCCCCGCTTCTGTAAGGTCGTCTCCTGAGATGCGGCACTCAATCGGAAATCTCGGGCCGACCGCTTTTCTTACCGCATCCAGCGACAGCATCAGGAACCTTGCGCGGTTCTCAAGGCTTCCACCGAACTCATCTGTCCTCTTATTCAGTACCGGCGACAAAAATTGTGAGAACAGCCAACCGTGAGCCGCATGGACCTGTACCATGTCGAAACCGCAATCCTGGCAGATCTTAGCTGCCTTTCCGTAAGATTCGACGATCTCATAGATCATCTCCCCGGGCATCTCCTTAACAGTGCCAGCCGGCGTCACTTCATCACTTACGCCCCATGCCTCGGCGCAAGTATCCTGATCACCGCCGACACTGGTAAGACCGCCGTACTTTCCGCCGTGGGAAAGCTGGATGTTCGCATATGCCCCGGCGTTGTGAATCGCGCGCGCCGCATTGCCAAGTCCCTGCCTTACACCGAAGGAATCAAGCTGCAGCTGTTTATTGTGGGACTTTCCGGTCTCCGAATGTACAATCGCTTCCCCGTAGGTCACAACTGCGGCTCCTCCCTTTGCTTTTTCCTCAAGATAGGCAATCATCTCTGGCGTAAAATGCCCTTCTGTGGTGATCATGCTTGGGCTTGTCGGCGCCGCAATAATACGGTTCTTAAGTCTGATACTGCCAATTCTGATTGGTTCAAACAGGTGTGAATATTTCTCTTTTCCTTTGCAAAATCTTGCTCCCATTTTTATTCCTCCGAATGTTATTCTTTCTCTCGCTTTTATCTTCTAAGTTTCCACAGGTATTTTCTTGGTTCGCCTTTAAGGTAGGCGATCACCTCATCCCCCATCATTTTCCCGGACCATCCGTCAACGTCCGTTGTCAGGCCGGCCATATGGGGAGTGCAGACTACATTTCGCATCGAAAGGAGCGGATGATTTGCAGGTACCGGTTCTTTCCAGTAAACATCAACGGCCGCCCCGCCGATCGTTTTGTTCTGAAGCGCTTCTACAAAGTCCTTCTGGTCGATGACATACGCTCTTGCCGTATTGATAAGGAGCGCAGTCCGCTTCATCTTACTGAACCACTCTTTATTCACCGTGCCTTTCGTCGCCGGGATAACCGGAAGATGAATGCTGACGATATCGCTTTCGGAAAGCATGGTGTCAAGATCTGCCGGAACAGCGCCGTCTGCTTTGATCTTTTCCGAATCAAGATACGGATCATACGCAAGAATCTCCATTCCGAACGCCTTTGCACGTACCGCAACCTCCCGTCCGATGGCCCCGTATCCTGCGATTCCCAGTTTTTTTCCATATAGCTCAAAGCCAACCCCGTAATCTGTAAACGGATGTTTTTCATCAAGGGGTCCAAAGGTAACATTTTTTACATCCGGGACATCATAGATATCGCAGGCCTCTCCTGTGTGCTCTCCCTTTAAAAGCCCTGCTGCACTTAAGGTCATATTTCTGGCTGACGCGATCATAAGCCCGATCGTATATTCTGCCACAGCGACACGGTTGCGCCCCGGCGTATAGGAAAGCTCTAGCCCAGCGTCTGCGATCGCATCATAATCGACTGTAGCCGGCGTTCCCTTGGCAACTCCAAGGAATTTCATACCTGCGTCTGCCCATTCTTTGATCGTCTGTGCTCCCGCATATTCATCTCCCAGAACTACCAGCTCGTTACCCATGCACTCTTCCTTCGTCATCTCTTCCGTAACATTGCCTTTCCCGTGCTTCAGTTCCCCGCAGACAGTAACTTCACAGTATTCCTTGATAACGTCCAGCTTATCCTCCGGGATCGGCGTGCAAAGCGCCATTTTCTTCTTGTCCATTTTTCTACCTCCGTAATTTATTGTTAATTAGTTCTTTAATATAAGCCCTTCTAAAGCCATTATTAACTTCCCTTACTCTGCCTGCGCCTTCTGCCACCAGGCCATTGCCGCCGCTGCAAGCAGCATTCCGGCTGCTGCCAGGATATACACTCCTGTTGTCGTTGTTTCCCCGAAAACTGCTTTTGATATTCCGTTCAGAACAGTCGGGGAAATCAATTGTCCCACATTCATGGCAACGGTAAAGGTCGCCGCCGCAAACGCTGTTGCTACCGAAGGCACAACATTCGCAATATATGTTGAAGCTGTGGGAATAAAAATCCCCTGCGAGAATCCGCAGAATACTGCGCCGGCAGCCAAAAGCAACGCATTGTCTGGAAACAGGATCAGGATAAGGGCACCGATAGAAAAACTAGCCATCGCTGCCGACAGCGTATATTTCTTTGTCACCTTTGTAAACGCTCCCAACAAAATCCCAATCACGATCTGAGAGCCGGAAAAGCAGCCGGTCAGAATTCCTGATACCGATGAATCCCCCGCGATCTCTCCCGAAAGATGCATGGCAATATTCGTGGTAAAGGTGATCAAAAACAGAAATTCCAGTATCCCAAAAAGATCCATAAGCAGTACTCTTTTATTCAGCCTGATTTTTTCCGTATTATTCTGCTTTGAAACGCCGGTCTCGGGAAGGCAGGCCAGAAGAATGATCATCGAAATAAAACCAATGATATTCACAAAATATGCATTCCGGAAGCCGCCTTTCCCAAGCATCCCCGCGGCGGTTGTCGCTGCAACCATCCCTGCACCGACACTGGCCGCCTGTACACCCATGGCCTTTACTCTCTCATTTCCCTCAAAAAATTCTGCAACAACCGCGACATTCATAGTCGTAGCAATACCAAGCCCTATGCCATAAAGTGTTCTCGCTCCAAACAGCAGCGCAAAACTGTCAGAGAGGAATGGGATAAAGCCTGTGATTCCTGCAATCAATGCTCCGAAGATAAGCATCTGCTTTTTTGTGATCTTAAGGACCAGCCAGCCAGACGCCAATGAGACAGCCATAGACAAAAGACCCGGCGCCGTAATCAGCATCTGTACAAGGCTGACATCCACATCCGGATAATGCTCCTTAATATCCCCCAATATCGGAGAAACACTGTACTGCAGCCCTTGGATAAATGAAATTGCAACAATTGATAAATACAGTTTTAATCGGTTGTATTTCTGCAAAGATACACCTCCCCCTTCTTTCATTCATTTAATATGCCTGTTCAAGAATTGCGATTATATCCTGTTTTGTCACGCCCTGACGCGGGTTGAAGCCAAGTACAGGCTCTTTCAAAACATCCTCTGCAAGCATGTCAAAATCTTTTCTCTCAATCCCCTGTTCAGATAGTGTCTTTATCTTCAGCTTTTTCGTCAGGGCCAGAAGTGCATCCGAAAGGAGAAGCCGATCCTTTTCTATATCATTTCCCGTCTCAAGCCCGACCGCCCTTGCAAGCTCTGTCATCGCTTCCGGTACGGCCTCTGAATTAAAAGCAGTCACATATGGGAGCACGCAGGCATTTGCCATGCCGTGTGCAAGGCCAAAATGCGCGCTCAGGGTATGCGCGATCGCATGCACAAGGCCAAGATTCGCATTGGAAAACCCAAATCCGGTAATGATACATCCCAGCATCATCTGCTCTCTTGCTTCCATATCAGCGCCGTTCTCCACTGCACGCTCTACATGGTGATAAAGTATCTCAAGACCCTTTATGGAATTATATTTTGTAAGCGGAGAAGCCATATTGGAAATATAGCTTTCCACAGCATGGGTAATCGCATCCATTCCGGTTGCAGCCGTAACTCCGGCCGGAGCGGTCTTCGTAAACTCCGGGTCTGCGATCACATCCGATGCTACAATATTGTCGTCGATCACCACATACTTGACGATCTTCTCTGTGTCGATCAGGGCGCTTACATTGGTAATCTCACTGGAGGTCCCGGCCGTGGTCGGGACAGCGATCAATGGAAGGCACGGATTCTTAACCATATTCATTCCGCCATATTCCCCGATACTTCCAGGATTCGTCATGAGGACATTCACCGCTTTCGCCGTGTCAATGCTGCTGCCCCCTCCGACTGCCACAAAGCCTTCCACCTTTTCTTTCTTTGCAAGCTCTGCCGCACGCTCAACCACCTCATTAGTCGGATTCGGAATCACACCGTCAAAAACCACATAAGATACCTTTGCTTTCTCAATCTGCCCAATAACTTTTTCAGCAATGCCTGCAGCCTTTACCCCGCCGTCGTAGACAAGCATAATCTTATCCAGCCCATACTTTCCAAGCAGCTCCGGCAATACTGCGACCGCACCGGTTCCGAAGTTAATATTACTTTTTACAAAAAAATTGTAGCTCATATTGAACCTCCCAAAATCTATATGATTGTTTTATCTGTTAAGTAAAAAATACCATTTGTACCCGTCTATCTCAATTTTCGTTTTTCCGCTTTAAAACGGAAATGAATTGTGATAGAATGGCAATATCATGTTATACCGTACTTTAGGGAGGAAATGTTCATGGATACCTTATCTTTAACACTCAGGCAGAGAAAGCTTCTTCACATTTTACAGAATCAAGAGAATCTGATCACAGGCTCCGAACTGGCATCACAGCTGAATGCCACCGCCAGAACGATACGCAGTGATGTGGCTGCCATCAATCTGGAGCTGAAGCCTTTTAACGCAAAAATCGATTCCGTCCGGAGTAAAGGGTATTTTTTTACTGCCCAAAATCCAGATAAGATCCGTGAACTCAACCGTATCAATACCGCTTTCTTCAACCGCGAGGACCGCATCCGCTATCTTGCTTTCCAGCTATGCCTTACGGATACTCCCATCAATGTCTATGACCTGGAGGATGAAATGTTCATAAGCCATACAACACTGGAAAATGACATCCATATCTTAAAATTACTTTACATGCTGAAAAGTCCTTTTATAGACATTACGAACGAACACAGTATGCTGTCCTTTGCGCGGGATGAAAAGAAAAGACGCTATATCCTGACCAGCCTCATTCACGAACACTGGAACTACAATTCCCGGGAAAATGCGATATATGAGAATGAATATGTCAGTGAAGAGGCTCTGGATAAAATGATCAATATCGTTTCCCAATGCCTCCACAAACACCACGTCCGCATGGAAGATACGAATATTGTCTGGCTGAATATTACCTGCACCATCATGTATGAAAGACTCTCTTCCGGCTACGTACTCCCCAAAGCTTCACCTGCCTCAAAACCAGACGCGGCGGCTTTAAAAGCTTCAGAAGAAATCCTGTCCACCATGGAGACATTATTTTCCATCTCCATTCCCTGTCAGGAGCGCGACGAAATCTACCTGTTTATTTCCTCTGCCCATATTCTCGACCCGGCAAAAATCACACTGGATAACCTATGCCGTATCTTTGAACCGTCTGTCCTGGATATGGCGTCCGAATACATAGATTTCCTGCGGGAAACCTATCATCTTGACTTTTCAACAGATGATGATTTCTATATTACGCTTCTTCAGTACATCCGGTATATCCTGGCGCCGGTACACCGTTTCAGCACGCAGGAGAACGCCTCCGTCTCAAAGAGCCACCTGGTCACAGAGCTTGAACTTGCATGGGCATTTCAGGATATCGCATTAAAGTATACCGGAAATTATCTGAACGAAATTGAGCTCTTGCATCTGGCTTACTGCATATCCGGAGCACTCGAATTTCATTTCGACCTCCATCCGGAATACAAATTGAGCACGGTGATCTGCTGCCATGAACACATGGCCGTAGCCTGGTCTGTCAAAAGAAAGATTCTGGGAGCCTTTGAAAAATATCTGAAGGTTACAGCCCTGATACCCGTCAATCAGGCGAAAAACTATGATTTTTCCGATACGGACCTGATCCTTTTAACCGTACACAAAAAAATCGCGGACAGCGCCCTTGGCAAGATCATTGAGATTTCCCCCTATATCTCTCCAAATGACATCCGCAAGCTGGAAGCATACCTGCAGTCGAAAAGAATTTCATTCCTATACCACGATATGGCGTCCGTATTTTCTTTACTGGAAACAGCTTATTGGCATGAAGAGTATGAATTTGAGAATATTTTTTCTGCCGTAGAGACATTAGGCAGTGAATTTGTCAGCGAAGGGATCGCAGGGACGGAATACCTTTCTGCATTACTGCAAAGAGAGTCTCTCTGCAGCAATGCATATTGTTCTGGACTTTTGTTTCAATTTTCCACGATATCTGCCAGAAAAACACAGCTTTCTTTTGCGGTCCTTCCGCGCCGGATGAACTGGAAAAACCATAAGATCAGAGTCATCGTTACCGCTGCCTTTACCTCCTCTGACAAAATGCTGGCGTTCAAATTGAAGCACTTCTTTCATGTGCTGAACAAACAATACGATATCGCTAATACCGTGCATAACAGGGACGAATTGCTTAACCTGCTTACCGCTCAGCCGGATATATCGATTTAACATACGATTTGAAGAATTACTCTTTTTCTTCCTCCGATATGATCAGCGCTATGGGCTCCTCCCCTAATGAATCCAGATATATCCGCCCTTTTGCATACGGCGGCTGTGGATACTGGTAAAAGTGGAATTTTTTTCCTTCGCTGTTCTTAATACAGTTTATCATTCTTTCCACAAGCCGCTTTGGATACAAGATATCCTGATGCGAAGTCAGATAAAAATCAAATTCCAGGCTTTGTACCCTCATTAATGTTTCATACTGCGCCTGTTTTGACAGATGATTTTGAAAATTCAGGCACATAACCGGCGTCAGCGCATCCCCGGACAAAAGCAACCGTTCCGATGGTATCCATATTCCCACAGAGCCTGCGGTGTGGCCTCTTAGCGAGATGATCTCACACCGCATATGCCCAAGATCGAACGAATCAAAATCCAGCGTCCGCATACACTTCCACTCTTTCGGGGCTGTAAGAAATGGCTGCGCAGCTTCCCGGGTCAGTTCTTTCATCCACCGGTTCAACATTTCCTTATCATAATCTTCTAAAACCGGAAAGTCTGATTCTGACAGGTACACCTTGTCAAACCGGTTATTTCCCCCGATATGGTCAAAATGGCCGTGGCTGTTGATCACCAGGAGCGGAAGCTTTGTCATGCTCCTGACCACTTCATTCATATCGTCAACTCCCGATCCTGTATCGAAAAGGAGCGCTTTATTGTCCCCGACCACAAGGTTCGCACAGCAATTTGCCCTGTCTTTCAGCACATACACATTCTTTAATACTTCTGTTACCGTAACCATATGTCCTTATCTCACCACGCAAAACCATTCCAAACCAGCTGCCCGGTATATTCCTTAAGCTCTTCTTCACCGCTCAGTACACGGATTGCCCCAGCTGCCATTGCTTCCATCTCGAACTCGCCCGGATAAGCCGTTACCGGCGCGATAAATGAACAGCTCTCCGTGATCTGCTTCACCAGGTCATCACTATGTACCATGCCTCCGCCCAGAAGGACTCCGTCTGCTTTTCCGTGAAGTACTGCTGCCATAGCCCCGATTCCTTTTTCAATCTGATAGATCATGGTATTCCACAGCATATCCGCATACTTGTCCCCGTTTTTTGCACGTTTTGTCAGCTCTATTGCGTCGGAAATACCCAGGTGACTCACAAATCCTCCTCTCCGTGTTAGCAGGCTCTTCATTTCCTTAACTGATATATCATTTTTTGCTATATAGGCCAAAACGTTTGCCACTGAGATATCGCCGCACCTGGTGGGCGCCATGGGCCCCTCGCCCCCGACAATATCATAACCGTCGATCATTTTTCCTGCACGGTGTGCGGAAATGGATATTCCCCCGCCAATATGGCAGACAATGAAATTACATTCCTCATACTTTTTATGCAGTACCGTATTGCTGTGACGTATCGCTGTTTCTTTGAGGTTCAGCGCATGCAGATGGATCACCCGGTATACTCCCTTGATCCCTGTCATCCTTGCCAGATCCTGAAGTTCATCCACATCCGGCGGATTAACCACCATAGCTTTTGCTCCGTATTCCTCTGCAAATTCATTGGCAAGCTGCGGTCCTAATGTGGCCGGATGGATCACGCCATTTGCACAGCTTCTTGCGTGGTCCAATACTAAATCTGTAACCGCATAAGTACCTCCGTCCATTGCAAGCAGACCCCCGCCTCTCCCTACGAATACGTCCACATCAGACAGGCCGAAGCCTGCTTCATCCAAAAGCTTTCGTATCATATCTTTCCGATACGGAAGCTGCTGCGAAAGATTTTCATATTTTTCCAGTTCTTTTGCGTCATGAGAGACATTTTTGGAGAATAAGCAGGTATCTCCTTCAAACAACGCGATTTTTGTAGATGTGGATCCTGGATTGACCGCAAATACTTTATATTTTTTCATCTGATTTTCCTTTCTTTGCCTTTATCTCTTCACACAACAGATTCGGCAATCACAAACGCACAGGCATATTCCTTCTCATGAGTAAGAGAGATATGGAGCTTTCCAACACCGGCCGATTTCATCACCGTCTGAAGTTTAGGCGACAAAACCACATACGGCGAGCCGTCTTCATGATTCCAGGTTTCTATTTCCCGAAAATCAAAGGTTTTCTCTCTGGTCAGATGTGCAAGCGCTTTAAATACAGCCTCTTTTGCTGCGAATCTGGCCGCCAGATATTCCCATCGGTCTGCTGCCTTCAGCGAGTCGTCTCTTTCCCTTTCTGTAAAGGTTCTTTCTGTAAATGCCCCGCCCATTGTCTCTGCGAGCCTCTTTAGTTCCTTGATTTCTGTTAGGTCTACCCCGATTCCCTGTATCATTTCCGATTCCCTTCTGCCTGTTTTTCCGTTGCGCTTCAGCTGCTGCAGTAATGTAGCCTTTTTATTTCAAAATATTTTTCTTATAAGCAGGCTTTCGTTTTATCAAAATTTTCAAGAGTCGTCTGCATATTTTTCAGATCAGCATCCAAATGCTGATACATACTCACATAATATGGATAGAGCTCATCATAGGCCTTCACCCATTCTGGATCCGGCTCGATGATCTCCTGGACCTTAATAATCTTTTCCGCCGTCTCTGTCAGATTTTCAAACATCCCTACTTTATGGCCCGCGATCATGGCGTCACCCACCGGCACGTCGCCGGATTCCGGGCTAAGGACATGCACCGGCATATTGAGTACGGCGGCCTTGATCTGATTCCATACCCTGCTCTTTGCACCACCTCCGCATATTCTGAGGAGCTCTGCTTTCGCGCCCTCCCTTTTTACCGTTTCCATTACATGCCTGAGTGCAAATGCCGTCCCCTCGAACACTGACCTCGTCAGCTCATTACGTCCCATATCCATGCGCATTCCGATGAACATTCCTCTCGCATGGTCATTCCAAAGCGGCGCACGCTCGCCTAAAAGATACGGAAAAAAGAGAAGGCCATTAGATCCTGGCTTTGCCGTGTACGCCAGCTCATTTAAATACTCATAGATATTCTTTCCCTGCAGAGCCGCCGCCTCTGCTTCCTCTTTTGCGAACTTATCAATAAACCATCTGATTGAAGCTCCCGAACTCTGGATCGGCGCGTCAAATACCCAGGGCATCCCTTCAATGGCACAGGGTCTCGTTACTACCGGTACATCAGAGGGGCTTTTTACATTACTCCCCACGAAGACAAGAGATGTAGTGCCGGAAGACTCCCCGCACTCCCCAAGACGGCTCATCCCGGTGGCATACATCGCTGCCATGGCATCAGAACATCCCGCCAATACCGGAATTCCGGGTACAAGCCCCGTTGCTTTCGCCGCCTCCGGCGTCACATAGCCAATCACTTCATTGATCAATTTAATCGGCGGCAGAAATTCCTTAAGATCTACCCCGATAACATTCCCGATAAGGTCAGACCATTCAAGAGTTTCAATATCCATGCACTGTGTGCGCAGTCCCTGGTCAATGTCTGAAGTCATCACTCCGGTAAGTTTATAGTTAATATAAGAGCTTGCCTGCATAAAATATTTTGTTTTTTGAAACCGTTCAGGTTCATGACGCTTAAACCACAATATTTTATTAGGTAAAAACGCTACCGACGGCTGTCCTCCGACTGTCCGTACAAACTGCCCATAACCGGTCTTCTCAATGATTTCCCGCAGTTCTCCCGCCGACCTGCCATCCTGATAGGTCAACGCCCGGTAAAGAGGCGTACCCTTTTTATCAATCGGCAGAAGAGATACCGTATGGGAGCTGATACAGATACCGCTAATCCGCCTGGCTTCATCCCTGCCCATCCGCTCAGTAATGGTATTAAAAATATACTGTACATTCTGCCACCATTCGTCTGCATCCTGTTCGTGCATATTCGCTCCGGGATTATAAAACTTATTGGGAAGACTGGCCTCTGCCGCAATCCTGCCGTCATTTCCAAGCACTGCAGCCTTAATATTTGTGGTCCCCATATCCATGCCGATCACATATGTGTTTTCTAAACTCACTTTGTCACCTCCGTTTTATTGATAATTTCATTATGCTGATAACTTATACTTCCTTCAAATTGAACATTTCCTATATAAAAAGGAAAAAAGACAGACAGAAGTCTTTCCCTTTCCATGCGGAAATTTTCTGTTTGTCTTCTCTCGTGTCTCCCGATAAGCTATTGCCAGAAGCAAAAATAAAATTCAAGCAAAAATCCGGAGGTATTATGATGAAAATGAAAGCAGCGCTTATGTATGGACCAAATGATATTCGTGTAGAAGAAACGGAAAAGCCATCATGCCCTGATGACGGCCTGGTTCTTAAGATTATGGCAGTCGGGCTTTGCGGTTCTGATATCCGCAATCTGACAACTGATTCTAGAAAAGGTGATTATCCGTTCATTTACGGACATGAGATTGTGGGGGAGGTGTGTGAGACAGGCAGCGCGCAGACCAAATACCGGATCGGCCAGCGGCTTTTCCTCTTTCCGGGGACTTACTGTATGGAATGTGACGAGTGTCTGAGCGGACACAGTGAAAACTGTTCGGATACCCACGTTGCAAAGCTTGCCGGGACCGGCGGTTTCGCACAATATATCGCAGTGGGCAAAGAAAAGATCAAACATGGAGGAATCTATGAGATTCCGGATGGAGTAAGTTATGAGGCAGCTTCTCTTGGAGAGCCGCTGACCTCTGTGTTTGCCTGCCTTGAAAATATTAAGACAGGCTATCCAGACACACTGGTCATTATCGGCGCCGGCCCGATTGGTGATTTTATGGCCCAGATTTCTAAAATACGTGGCGCACAGCGCGTCATTATGATTGACATTAATCAGAACCGTCTGGAAATGTCAAAACAATTCGGCGTAGATGAAATCATAAATTCATCCAGTGAGGATCCGATCGAGGCAGTTATGCGTTTGACCAACGGCAAGGGCGCAGATAAGGTTATCTCTGCAACTCCGGTAAACACGACCCAGGCCCAGGCGATCCACATGGTAAAGAAAGGCGGACTTGTCGTATTCTTCGGCGGCGTCCCGAAAGGCTCCATGACCGAGCTTGACTGCAACCTTATCCACTACAATAACATCTGGATCAAGGGACATTTCGGAGCATCTTATGACCAGAGCAAACGCGCCTTCCAGCTTGCTACTGCGCCGAACTTCCCCTCTGATAAGTTTATTACACATATTCTTCCTCTTGATAAGATCAATGAAGGCATCCAACTGACAAGAAGCGGAGAAGCAGTCAAGGTTGTTCTTCATCCATGGGATTAGTGCGGCGTATCATCCGCTTTGATTATTGGCTGATTATGCCCTTAGTCTCTCCATCCGATTTGCGGGCGGAAGGGACTAAGGGCTCTTACAATACCATCCCGATTTACCGAATGGAATATAGTTCAGAGCTGTTCTATTTAACATATCCTTTATGTAAAGACAGCGCTGAACGCATTATTAAATCTTCCCCAATGATCCTGCGGAATTTATAAACAGGTTCCAGCATCCTTTTATTTAGTTATGCTTTCATTTAGTTCGCATTGTGGATTTGTCAAGTAACTTTTCATTCTGTACCGTTCGTATCCACATCCCACTGGATTGCATAATACCCATTCTCCCTGGCATTGAGCACCACTTTGTCATCATAATCTCCGTAGGGCGGCCTGAAGAGCTGCATATCCACTCCTGTCAGCTCCTTCACCTTATTATGTACCGACATCAGTTCCTGTGTTTTTTCTTGATCCGACAGCTGAGACATGTTTTTATGGTTCTGGCTGTGGTTGCCCAGATCGTGACCTGCCTCTTTGATTGCTTTCACGTCGTCAGGATAAGACTCCACCCATCCGCCGGTCATGAAAAACGTGACATGTACTTTATGCTTTTTCAATATCTCAAGGAGCTTTTTGGTATCCTCATTGCCCCACCCGGCGTATAGATTGCGGATCACTTTTTTATTATCTTTTCTGCTTTCTTCAAGCTGGTATATACTCATGAGTTACTTTAAACAAGCTTTCTAACTCATCAGAAAAATTGTAAACAATTTTAATTTTCTTTCCTTCATATACGTAGATACAATCTACCATTTCTACCACAATCCCACGGGTTAATTCCGTAATAGAACGCGTATCTAAAAGCTTTCTGATCCGCGCATTCTGTAAAATATCTTCTTTTTCATGCCCTTGTACTTCTTCTTTGGAAATCTGGATTTTCTTTTCCAGATTTTTTTCTGCCGTCAGATAATCTTCCCGGTAAGAAGTATACTCCTCCTTACCAATCAATTCATCCTTAAAATCCTCATATATTTCCCTCTTTCTTTTTTTTATTTTCTCAAGCTCCGACATCAGCTTTTCCTTTTCCATTTCAGAAAAAGTAAGCGCGGTCGGAATTGTTTTGCCTTGTTGTTCTATCAATTGCTCCAGATCTTTTACGGACTGAATTATTTTGTTTAAATCATCCAGCACAATCTCTTTGACAGCATCTTCCCGAATCGTATGGGATGTACAATATTTGCTTCCGCTACGCGAGTAAGTCCCGCAGCTAAATGAATAATAATGTCTGCCGCTTTTATCGGTATATCCCTTTTTGCACATTGCGCGCCCGCAGTCCCCACATTTTAAAAATCCGGCAAATACACTGATATGCTGTGAAAAATCTATACTTCTTGTGTTTCTTTTTAATAAATACTGCACCTTATCCCAGGTTTCCTTACTAATAATCTCTGGATGTGTATTTTTCACAACAATCCAATCCTCTTCCTCCACATACTCCGGTCTGCAATGCATATTTCTCTTGGTTTTTCCCTGCACCATATGGCCTAAATACATCTCATTTTTCAGCACATGGTCGATCGTTGCGTATGTCCAGTAAAGCGTGGATGGGAGTTTGTTGCAATTTTTATAATTTTCCCCATTCGCACGCTTATAGGCTGTCGGACACAGCACGCCTTCTTTATTTAAAATATGGGCGATCTTTACCTTTCCATGTCCTTGTAAATACAACTCAAATATTCTCTGTACAATTCTGGCAGCATATGGATCTATAATTAATTTGTGTTTATCATGAACCGCTCTCTGATAACCATAGCTTGGAAACGCACCTACGAACTCTCCATTCCTCTGTTTTGCCTTGAACGAGGATTGGACTTTCATCGAAATATCCCTTGCATATTGCTCATTAAAAAGATTTTTTATCGGAAGCATCATGTCATAAATAGATTCTTTACTGTCCACATGGTCATTAACCGCAATAAAACGTACTTTCTTTTCCGGAAAATAACGTTGAATATATCTTCCGGTTTCCAGATAATCTCTTCCGAATCTGGACAAATCCTTTACGATCACACAATTAATAAGTCCCTCTTCAATATCTGCAATCATTCTTTGAAAATCCGGACGTTTAAAATTAGTGCCTGTATATCCATCATCAATATAGATATCTGCCAGAACCATATCCTCCTGCGCTGCAAGAAAACTTTTCAGTAAATTTCTCTGATTGCCAATGCTGTCACTTTCTTCTTTATCACCATCTTCCCTTGATAATCTCAAATATATCGCTGCTTTGAATGTTAATCTGTTTTTTTTTCTGTTCTTTCTCATAATAAAATTACCCATTCAATCGCCATACCTTGTTTGATCCTATATTATTGCTTTAAAAATGAGTCAGCAACTGTATGATTGGGGATTTTTCCCTCCCATCCACTTTTTATATATTGAGCAATGATCAGCTCGACCGATTGTCTTATTTCATGCTTCTTTAAGAATTCCCGTTCTACGGTATATATAACTTTCTTCTTTGCCATACCTGCGCTCCTCATCTTGTCATTTATATGTATGGCTGACAGTTTGTCCGTTATACGTATCTACATTTATATATGCTGATTGCATAGCTAAGCTGACAGCAAGACAACGGTTCGCTTGTAACCGTAGAGCTATAATAATTCCCTGTATTATTTCGAATGAGCAGGACGGGGCGGCGGCTTGACTGCCCCAAATGCCTGTCCCACTCTTCATCTTTGAATGAGATGTAATATTTGCCGTCCATTTCATATATTCGCAACTTTCCCTGCAAATATTTTCAAACAAAGACTGTAACCTCAACCAACACTATATTGTAAAATCACCTAACTTCCTGAGGCATTTGATGCTGTAATACGCGGTGCTGTTACAATGGGCGCAATCGGTCCTCTGTTGGAAAGAGTCGACAACTATGAAGGCGAAATCCCTCTGTATCAAAAAAACAGGTATCATAATACCCGCCCCAAATCCAGTATTCATCATATTATTAGGTAAACGGTAGATAGATTCTTTCCAAACTTAGTTGATTTTATTTTCCAAAAGTCATATAATATAACTAATGATGATAGAAAAGGACGTGGCTATATGGATGAATTTATCAAACTTCTTCACAAAGATTATGAATTAGTGCAATATCAGATGAAGGACAAGGCCATTATTTTCCATATCCAATCCAGCAGAAAAGAGCTGGCCTGCCCGTTCTGCGGTTCAAAGTCCATGCGCACCCATTCTGTATATGAAAGGGAAATTCAGGATCTTCCGATCCAGGAGAAAAAGGTTATTTTATTAGTAACTACACGGAAGATGTTTTGTGATAACCCACAGTGCCAGCATACGACATTTGCCGAGGTACATCCTTTTGCAGCGCCAAAGGCCCAAAAGACAGACCGTCTGGTCAAAAATATCCTCCATACTTCAGCACAATTAAGTTCCCTGAACGCGTCAAAGCTTTTAAAAAGTGGACATATCACAGTATGTAAAAGCAGTATTTGCAGCCTGCTTAAAAAAAATGCCGGCAATTGTGGATAAGTCTTCTATTACAAAAGTTTGTGTGGATGATTTTGCGCTCAGGAAAAGGTTCTCTTATGGAACGGTCATGATCGACCTTGAGAGCCATCGGATCATTGACCTGATCCCTTCCAGGGAAACCGCTGATGTCACCAACTGGCTTGCGACATTTCCTAATATCCAGGTCATATCAAGGGATGGGGCNGCCACTTACTCATCGGCAGCAAAGGGCTCACACCCTGATGCAGTCCAGGTGAGCGACCGCTTCCATTTGATAAAAGGCCTTTCAGAAGCCATAAATAAATATATGGTCCGGGAATTTCCTGCCAGGATAGAAATCCCATTGACGGAGGAGGTTTCAGAAGAGAGGAAAGCCCTGTATAACACGGCAAACCGTCCACTGCGGATCCGCTTTGCCCATCAAAAAAGGAAAGAAGGGCTGACCGTATCCGATATTGCACTATTGATGCATTCATGCCCCACAACCATTCGGAAATACCTTGCCATACCAGAAGATGAAATCCCGGAAAGCAGGTCTATCTCCCGGGAAAGGCAGCACCAGCTGGCAGTGCAGCAGAAGCAGCATGAGGTTGATGAAGCCCGGAAGCTGGCGGAAGCTGGGTATCCAATCGAACGGATCGCCACCATGATGCACCATACAAGCAAAACCGTGGGAACAGGAAGGACTGAAGAAGCCCCAGTCGGAATTTATCCAAAGGAAGTCGTTATGCCAGCTCATTTATAAGAAGCTGGAAGATGTTGCAACAATCACAGCAGAGCAATACGGGCAGGCTTTAGAAAAATATCCACGGTTAGGCCAGCTATATACCCTGGTGAAGGAATTCCATACCGTAATGTTTTCGCAAAAACCCGAAAAGCTAGATACATGGATAAAATCCGCCCCAAAATATGACATACCTGAACTGCAGTCATTTATAGAAGGTATCTGTAACGATAAAGAAGCTGCCCAAAATGGGATTTCCTACTCTTACAATAATGGTTTGGCAGAAGGCAGTGTAAATAAGATAAAGGTGATAAAACGGATCATGTATGGTAGGAACAGTTTTGTGTTACTAAAGGCAAAAGTATTGTTCCATGAGCTTTTCTACGCTGAATTCAACTAAGTTTGGAAAGAACCTTTATTTCACTTACACTAGCATCAGCAAGCCCAACAACCTGCCTTCTCCCGCCCCAGATACCGCACCGGAACTTCTTCCGTCAGCCACACACCATTTACAGAGCGGTAAAACGTGTATCCATCCTCCCACATTTTCCCGGCAAGCACTTTGTATATGACAGCTTTCCCATGCCTCTGCCCTACTCTTCGTGCGGTTTCAGCGTCACCTGAAAGATGTACGTAAAGTCTCCCTTTCGCAAGCAAACAAGATTTTTCTATGGAACTTACATACTTTTCTCCTGTTCCGTGCCATAAAATATCCGGCAGTTCTGTCATATCCAGCTGTACATCGACAGGTATAGAATGCCCCTGATTTGCCCGGATCAGCGTCTTATCTTCGTTGAACGAATACCGCCGCTTGCTGTCAGTCCGGACAATCTCTTCCAGTATCCTGTGGTCAAACTTCCTGGTTTTGCCTATCCCCTCGATAACTTTATCTACCTTGGCCCATCCGTGTTCATCCAGGGAGATCCCGATCACCTCCGGCTTATGACGCAGGATCAGGCTTAAAAACTTACTCGTCTCCATTAAACCCATTCCTTATCCCTCCCAAATATCACATCAAAAAATATCTTTTTACCGGAACCTTTCATAGCATACCCACCAGCTGCAGGATCCCCAGCGTGTCATGGCATCCCATCAGGTACATCTGAACTCCTTCCCAGCTTCGTCTCTCGCCCTGCAGATACATGAACCTTGTGAGCGCTTTTGTCTCTTCATCCCCCAATTCCAGCGGCTCCCGCAGATCAGTATTGTCTGCCATCGCCTCGATAAACGGATACTTATCCATAAGCTTCCTGCTCTCTTCCAATATCTCATTATACTCTTTCGAGGCACCTTTAAGCTCCCTCTGGCATCTTTCCTCCTGCTCCTCCAGCAGCTTGCCGAGCCACAGGGGAGTGTCATAGATTGTAAAATCCTTCAGCTTCATTCCTCCCATGACACCTCCATCCCATCCGCAGCGATAATCTTCCTCTGCGGCAGTCTGACGGCCTGACGCTGCTTCTGCATCTTTATGCACCTGTGCGGCATCCGTTCCAAAACCTGAACAGCATATCTTCCAGACAATGTCCTCATACTTTCACCCTTCCCGTAGATTTATTTCTGCTAAACATACCATAAAAACGGGAAGAGTTCCAATGTGCGAATTGCCGTATCGCAGATTAAATAAACTGAGAAACTTTTTTAGGAAATACGCGGGCTATTTCCACACAGCTTTTAATAAAACAGCTTTGTGTATTCTGTCTGTGTATCTGCGATGTGATATACATACACTGTATTTCCAATCTGCCTGTAAATCGCAATATGCTTTTCACAAATGATCATACGATATCCTTTTTTGTTCATCCATTCATCCGGTGTTAACGAACCGGAATCGAGAAACATTTCCAGGCGTTCAAGCGCGTCAAGGATATGGCTGCTTACCTTCAAGGCTGTCTCCACACCAAACTGCACAAGATACCAGTCCTCTATACGTTTTAAATCCTCCCACGCAGTGGGAAGGATCTCAACCTTATATGTCATCTATCCTCTCCGCCAATTGCTTTCTTGCCTGTGATATACTCACGGTCTTTGCTCCGCTTACACGCTCCTGCTCTGCCTGCAGCACTTTTTCCCGGAGCTTTAACATCTGTTCTCTTTTTTCAAAGGCATCAATACTCATAAGTACCAGGTCACCTTCTCCATTTTTCGTAATATAAATAGGTTCTTTTGTCTCTTTTGCCATATTTGAAATAGATGTATAGTCATTTCGTAAAGCTGCTGATGCTTTGATTATCACATCTGCCACCTCCATATCAATTTTATGATATAATTATATCTTAGCCTTGGCACGATGTAAAGTGACTTTTCACCCGCTGCCCAGGATTCTGCATCTGTCTATTACTATCTGAACTCTACTGCCTCATATAAGTCCTTCCCCATTTTTTGCTCAAAATAGTCTTTTAATGCCAAATTTGTATTCCATTTGTCCAGATCATAAGCACCATAACGCATCCGGACATCATTCATCCTATCAACAATATTCATTACACCTTCTGCACCAGATATCGCATCGCAAAGCTGTATCAATTTATCATAATCATCAAATTGTACTTCCCGTAATTTAGTTCTTATAAGCTCAGTCTCTTCCTCTGTAGTATCAAAATTACCTATATATCCTTCTATCTTCTGTTCATTGAAAGAATGAGTAAGGCATATTCTTGCCACATCACCATATCCCAAAGACATCATATAAGTATATCCATCGGAAACATGTCCTAAATGTCTCTTTCCAAACCGTCTTCCAATGTCATGCAGTAATCCAAGTACGTACGCCTTGTCTGGATTCATACCGGATAAAGCTGCAATTCTTTCAGCACAGTGTGCCGCCGTCCTACTATGATTTCCCCACGGCCCGGGATTTAATTTTTCTGCTTCTTTCAGTAATTCTAACGCTTCTTTTTTATCTGGATACATATGATGTTCTTTCTCCTTGTATAATGTATTTAGGTTGTTCGAGGGATACCTATAAACCCTTAGACCTACTTCTTTACATCTCCAGTCTGATAGGAGATAATTGTTTTATTAGATTGAGAGGATGATCGTTTTCTCCTTGAGCGATTCTGCTCGTACTTGAAAGACTGATCCCTCTCTCTAATAAGCTTTCCGCGTATGAGTTGGATGTTGGTTGCCTTATGGCTTCTCTCCGTATTTAGCACAAGGTAGTGGCGCTTATTAGTTGAGTGGTCTCCCAATCTGAAATCCTTTTTCGAGGTGTTCTTATGTTTTTTGTGGGCATTGATATTGGTAAAAATAATCATGTTGCTTCCATGATGGATGATACTGGCAAAGTAGTATTCAAAGCTTTTTCCTTTCCCAATACTTCGGATGGCGGAAATGCGTTGTTTTCCAAACTCGCTTCTTATTCTTTAAACCCCTCTGATTTTGAGATCGGTATGGAAGCTACTGGCCACTACTGGCTTTCCGTTTACTCTTTCCTCTTTGAGAAAAGTTTCCTTCTCCATGTTATCAACCCTATCCAAACCGATGGATGGCGCAGGGGAACAGAAATCCGCAAACGCAAAAATGACATCATTGATTCCCTCCTGATCGCTGACCTGATCCGGTATGGGCAGTTCGTGGAAACCAGGCTTGCAGACGAAGCTCTGTTTTCTCTGCGTACCCTGACTCGCTTCCGCACTTATCTTGTGGAATCCATCAGTGATTTAAAACGGAAAGTTGTCTGTGTTCTGGATCAGGTATTCCCCGAATACCAGTCCATCTTTTCCGACATTTTCGGCAAGACCTCAAAAGAAATCCTTCTCCAGTTTTCTTCACCGATTGATTTTGAATCGGTTTCATCTGAAACCTTGGCGGAACTTCTTGCACAACTTAGCAGACAGAAAGTCGGCGCCGCGAAAGCGGAACAGTTAAAAGCTGCTGCATCCTCTTCTTTCGGCGTTACCTTTGCCAAAAACAGCTTCACGTTCCAGCTCAAATCACTGATCGAGCAGATTTCTTTTATTGAAAAACAGGTAACAGAAACGGAAGCGGAAATTTCCAGTATCATGGAAAAACTGGAATCCCCCATTACTACCATTACTGGAATTGGCACTGTCACAGGAGCGACCATTCTTAGCGAGATAGGCGATATCTCCAAATTTGACAGCCCCAGAAAGCTGGTGGCTTTTGCCGATCTCGATGCCACTGTTACACAATCCGGTGAATTTGAAGCAGCCCACAATGTAATGAGCAAACGCGGATCACCTTATTTGCGGAAAGCCATTTTTCAGTCCGCTCTAATCGCTTCTTTTAGAGACCCCGTATTAAGTGTCTATTACCAGAAAAAGAGGGCAGAAGGCAAACATCATTTGACATGTGTTGGAGCTGTTGCTAGAAAAATGTGCAACATCATTTATGCCGTCCTAAAAAACAATCGGCCTTACGTTCCAAAAGTGTAAATCCTTTTAACCCATGCCGGCTTGCCTGACAGCAGGCCTTATTGTCATACTCTTTTTTACAAAATTTCTTTTGAATTTTTTCAATTATCTACTTGACTTTTAATAGTTGGTCTTTACATATTCTGCTTTCACAGCAAGACAAACTGGAATTTACATTTTAGGCATTGGAGCGATATAAACTCCTAATTTGTGAAAGTTGTACCAATCAGCGATTGTTTTTTCATCAGTTACATGTAATGCAAGCAAAATCTCTTTTGCAAATTCTAAAGGTGCCGTTCCATTAGCTGTTATTACATTTTTATTACAAACTGCCTGTTTCACAATATAATTTTCTTCTCCAGTGTAATTCGTTTCTGCCCATTGTTTCAAATCATTCAAGTCATTACTTGTGTGAACAACATGGTTCAATATACCTGCTGTACCCAAAAATGCAGAAGCGTCACAGATTCCGCCTAACAATTTTCCCCTTTGGAAACAATCTTTTGCCAGTACCTTAATTGGTTGTGTATTTTCGCTTCTCCACGTCATCCCACCAATTAGAATAAGAGCTTCATAATCATCTGGAACAGATGCAACGTCATAGTCTGGCAGCACTTTAAATCCACCGATTGATTGAACGTAATCTTTTGATAAAGATACCGTTTTTATCTCATAGTTACCTTGTCCTAACATAGAAATTGCAGACGAAATGTAAGCAGCTTCCCAATCTGCATATTGCTGCAAAATTACAAATAAAACTGTTTTCCTCATATTTTTCTCCTCCATAAATTCTAATTGACTTTTTGATTGTAGCACACTTCCGCAGCCATTTCTATAGGCCGGCATTCATAAAAGCGGCGCAGGCACTGCACCAGCGCCGCTCTTACTCCAGTTAGCCCTTCACAGATTTTCATTTCTTGATATTATCTTTCCCCATCACTGTTCCCGGTCTTCCTTCTTCTTCCCCGGCCTCTCCCCTTCCTGCTCCGGCTCTGTATCCATCAAGCCAACTGGACTATTTTGTCCTCGTAACTTGCAATCCCCAGCGGACGCAGTTTCCCATTGCTTTTCGGAATGTATACCCGGAGCGATGGCTGTGGCTTATATGACTTCCTTTTCAGCCTTTCCACAAGCCCCTCGATGTTCTGTTCCAGGTTCTCTCCGTATTCTTTCTTTGTCACTTCATCAATCCCTACCGCCTTGCTACCGTCCAGTTCCCTGTGGCATTGCATTAGCAGTTCTTTATTTATCAGATGGTACAAAGATGTGAATTCCGGTTTCGGCTCATGCGCCGATTTGTCTGCTATTCTCTCCAATTTCGTTTCCATCAGTACCTCCGCCCCTGAGTACGGCTGATGTGCCCTCAGAGAGACCGTTATTATGTAGCCCCCTTCCCTCCACCGGAATTACCCGGCTTCTTCGGTACTATGAGGCTATCCGACTGCCTGATATCCGTTTGGCATCCTCCGTTTCAACGTTGTCTGCCATACTTGAAAAAACAAACAAGAGACATCAGGCTCTCCCCAGTTGACTGGATAGTCACAATGTAAAACATGAAAAGCTCTTTGACCCCGCAGAGACTGACAGCATCTCACCGTAGCAATGCCGCCTGTGTTGCTTTTCGCTGGAATTAGAGCGTCAGCCCTCCAAATGTCAAAATTTCGAGGCTCAATCACTTTCCCTATTTTCTCGCTGTCTACGAGCAGGCAACATTACTGCAACCCACCCAAGACTCGCTACTGCTGGTTGGTTAGACCTTCACAGACAGGCTTCTCACCTGCTAGACTACCCGCCCTTCGTCTGGGCGCACAATCCCGATCTGCTGTCCCTGTATCGTCCGCTCGCCGCGGCCCTCCACATGCTCCGTCTTGTCCAGCGTGGCTACCCGCACCATCGGATGCTCTGCACCAGCGTTTCCATATCCAGCCGCGCAAGGGCTTTTTTCCGTTCCTTTTTGTCGGGGTACAGGAAAGAATAGACCTCCCTGACCGCGCTTTCTATTTTTCTTCCATCAAACATTTCCATGCCTCCGTTTCTTTTTTTCTAACAGGATATGTCCCTCGATGATACGGGCGCTCCTCCTGATCCGGATCTCCCTGCGGCCCTGGCTCTCCAATGCTTTCCGGTAGTCGGCTTCGGACAGGAACAGGCGCATCTCGTCACCGGGCCTGCCATAAGGTTTTTTCCGTTTACATACCATAAATTCGATCATGCGGCTGGTCGCGTCCTCAAACCGTTCCACAGCCAGGATGTCATGTCCTTTCAGCTCCCGGAAGGGAGCCGCCATCTCCGTCATAGGCAGCTCCTTCCTCAGCGTTCCTGCTGGTGCTGGCGTTTACGCTGCCATTGTTCCAGCAGCTTGATAATGGTTTCTTCCATCTTCTTGGGTGTATAGCTTTTGGGAAAATATTTCCGCAGGGTGTCCGAGGTAAATGTCACCTTATCGAGATCGCTTTTCTTTTCCTCGGACATAATGGCAAGCATCACATCCCCGGTCAGTTTCCCTTCCTGGCTGAATTTCTTCATGCGCTGGGCCTGGGAGAGCGAGGGCGTTGCCTGTTCATAGTCCATGGTCTCCATGAGCGTTGCCTGTTCCTCTTTGGTCAGGAAGGACAGCTCATAAGCAGGGTTAAAGGCGATCTTTTTCCCGTCTACCATATCCAGCAGGGGCGGGATCAGTTCGGTCAGACGGATGAAGCGGAAAATCTGGTTTTTGCTCTGGCCTACCTGTTCGGCAAGCTGTTCGCTGGACTTCTTGCCTTGCAACTTGTTCCCAACTTGGGAACAAGTTAAATCGAGACGCTCTCCCTGATGTTTCATAGCGTCCAGCTTCATTTTATAAGCAAAAGCTCGTTCACTTGGGAGAAGGCTTTCCCGTTGGAGATTGCTGTCAACCATGATGATTGTGGCAGCGTCATCATCCAGGTCACGGACGATAACCGGCATGGTTTCCTTTTCGGCCAGCTCACTGGCCCGGTGGCGGCGGTGTCCGGCAATCAGCTCATAGCCGCCCTCCGCACGAGGTCGGGCAATCGCAGGGACAAGCACGCCATACTGACGGACGCTTTCCGCTGTCTCCAGCATGGCTTCATCGTCCTTTACCTTGAAGGGATGCCCTTCAAAAGCGTGCAGCTCTGCCAGGGGAATCTCCATGATCTTTTCGCGCCCCACATCGGCCCGGCTTTCTTCGGTGGAAAACAGGTCAGCGACCGAGGCCAGCTTTACTTTTTTCGCGCTGCTTTTCAACCTTCAGCACCTTCTTCGTCAGATTTTTGTAGGCATTGGCCACCTTGCCCTCCGGATCATGGGCGTAAATGCTTTTCCCCTCCGCGCTGATCTCCTTTGCCCGGACAGAGTGGGGGATTTCAGAGGCAAAGACTTTAATCTTGGAGCCGTAGTTTTCCCGCAATAGGGCGGCGATTTCTTTGGCAAAGTTTGTCCGGGAATCTACCATAGTCAAGAGAATCCCGTCTATTTTCAATTTCGGGTTAATCTGGCGGCGCACCTTATTGATGGTCTGCAAAAGCTGTTCCAGTCCCTTGGCCGGGAGATACTCCGCCTGTACAGGCACAAGGACGCTGTTCGCGGCAGCCAGGGCATTGACGGTCAGCATCCCCAATGAGGGCTGGCAGTCCACAATGATATGGCTGTACTGGCGTTTCACCGTATCGAGATACTGGCGCAGGATCGTCTCCCGGCTCATGGCGTTCACAAGGGATACTTCCATACAGTCGATCAGGATATACCCATAATCTTTCTTTAGATCGTTCAGGTAGGATCTCATGGTGAATTCCCTGCTCATGGCATTGACCAGTGACATTTCCATGCCGGACAGCTCAATATCCGCCGGAATCAGGTCCACCCCCTCCTTATGGTGAAGGATCCCCTCCCCTGGTTCAAACGGTTCATCCCGGATGATCTTTTCCATCTGTGTTGACAGGGTGACAGATAAGCTGTCCTGGTCTGTCCAGCCCAAAGATGTGGTCAGATCCCCCTGGGGATCCGCATCCACGAGTAAGACCTTTTTCCCTTCATTCGCCAGCCCGATGCCCAGATTGACGGTGGAGGTTGTCTTCCCCGTTCCGCCCTTTTGGTTGGCTATGGCCAGCACTTTGCATCCTGACATTGCTTTTCCTCCTCTCTTTGGAAAATATAAAAATAACCATCCCGGATGATACCGGAATGGTTATGTAAATAAAAAAACTGCCGAAAAAACGGCAGCTATATATTTTAAATATGTAGGGAACATATCTCATACAGACCGTATGAGCTTCTGAGGGATACCATGCAATGACCTGCATATATCCGGTAGATATGTACTCCGGCTTTCGGTTAACAGACCTATGGATGATTTTTTTCGGTTAACAGCCGTATGGTGTAAAATTTTGAGTTTTATCTCTTATTTTTTATATGACAAAAACCCGCAAACACTGAGGTTTACAGTGATAAGGAAGTATAGAAACTGACTTATCATCAACGCTGACAAACAGGGTGCAAATAAGCAGGTGTAGATAAATTTACACCTGCTTAACTTTAAAAAACGTAAATCAGTTACATTTTATGACCATAAATAAAAACTTCCTTAAATAGATTACTCCATAAATTACTATTTTTTGCAATTACATCTGGTGTTTCCGCTTTTTCCTCCAAAACAATTGAAACTAATTGCGGACCTAGTGCCTCCCATACTATTTTGGGAGATTCAACCCATGAATACTTATCCTCTTTTATATCTACCAATGCACGGAAAGCGCCTAATAATGGATAAATTAATCCTTTTGGAACAAGATACTGCAAATCGCTTTGTGAGTAAATTGATTTCCCTACAATTTCACCATCAGCATATTTTGCATATTTACGTGTCCCATATCTTTTTCCTGCTCGACTAGCCATAACATTAAAATTACATTCAATATCATCCCACAACTTAAAAACATCAGAAATAATAGGCGTCATATTGGAAATAATATGCTCCCTTTTATTCTTTCCCAAATTTAAAAAGCGTTTTAAGCTTGCTTCCTTTCCCGTATAGCACTGTACCGGTTGTAGTTCTGATAACCGTCCATCGTTATTCCTCATTGGATAAATAGCTTGGTTAAACATATTTAGAACAGTAATAACTTCACGAACATCAATAGGGATAATTTGCGGATCATTATAATGCTCATTCATTTTATATGCGATCCTATTTGAAAAAGGTAACGTACTAAATGCTTTTTTAATTACTTCAAAACTGTCTTTTAATTCTTCAATAGATTTTAAATCTACTTGAACAGAGGTGTTTCGCGCAGCCGCTAATTCAACAGGCGTTTCTAAACCAGTAAAAATTTCCATGAATACATAGCGATCAGCTGAAAGTAACCCTGATTTTTGCGCTTCAAGAATTGCTCTTAATGTATGCCCTCCGTCAATATTTCCATGTTTTGATGAGTCAGACAATACAATAGTCACTATTTTCTTTTGGTTATCATAATCAATACTTTCAGCAGAAAGCAAAATTCCGCGATTTAACTCGTGAAAATTTAAGTTTTCCAGTAAACTATCATTTATAGCTTTTGCAACATTTGTAGTCATTTTTTGTTCACGTGGATTTGTTTCCATCCAATCTTCAATTTCTTGAGGGATGGATTTTGCTTGCGCATAACATACATATTTTATATGTTTGCCACTTGGATTTACGGGATCTGTCATCTTTTTAAATTGTTCTGCTCTAAATACCAATTTTGCCATTTCAAATACTCCTTTCGACATAAAAAAATCTACACTCCTAGCCAGAATAGGAACGTAGAATATAAATATAGATATTTAAAATAGCTACGCGTCCACATCTATTTAGAAGATACTGGATATCTAATAGGGCAATATCGCTCTATAGACATAACATATATATCATAAATCAGAAAAAATGTCAAATTAAAAATTATTATAAACTGTTACGCAATAGAACGCTGTTTTTAAGGACAGATATACAAAACACTTACCCCGTCATTTTAACACCCGTAAAGCTGCATAAATCAAGGACAAAATAACCTCTACTGCGTAACAATCCCCATAATAAATTGAGGGCGAAAGCAGTCTACTGATTTCGCCCTCTTGACTACCCACAAGCAAAGGCGGGAAAAGCTGTCAAGGGCGCATAGCGCGAAGTTTACCCTTGACAGCTTTTCCCGTCTTTGCTACTTCCTATCGGTCGAAGCGGAATTTCAATATGGCTTCTGTCAATTTTGCCTTTAACCTTTCCTGCGTATCGTCGTTGATATGCCCCTTATACATAGACAGATATTTGATGTGAGCAGTGTAATATCGCAATACTGCGTCTACCGCTTCCGACTCTCCGGCAACAGCTTTTTCGATTACCTCATAAGGTATCAGCTTCTTGTTCCTCATGTTCCAATCTCTCCCATTCTTTCCGTAACTGTTTTAGCGCAACATTTCTTCTGTGGTTTATCGTACTTCTGCAACGCCTGTACAGTCTGCCGATTGCTTCATCACGATAACCGATGAAGTAATATAGCAACAGGACAAACGCATGAATGAATAAATTGTGAACAGACATCACCTTTACAGGAAATTTGTGGTATTCTTACAATAAAGGTGGTGTTTGGCGATGACAGAGATATTAAAAAC
>CAJTDK010000021.1 GCA_910575105.1 Lachnospiraceae bacterium | reverse complement strand
CAGTACTTAATGGTGAGCCAGTTAGGAGCGCTTAACACGATCTTCGCCCTGGTATTTCCGGGACTGGTAACGGCGTTTGGTACGTTCCTTCTCAGACAGGCGTACATGGGGCTTCCGAAGGACTTAGAGGAAGCAGCGAGACTTGACGGATGCAATATTCCGCAGACCTTCCTGTATATCATGGCGCCGCTTACAAGGTCGTCCATGGTAGCGCTTGGAATCTTTACCGCAGTATTTGCATATAAAGACCTGATGTGGCCGTTGATCTGTAACAAAGACGTAATGCCGCTGTCCGCAGCGTTGGCAAAGATGCAGGGACAGTACGCAAGCAATTATCCGCAGCTTATGGCAGCATCGCTGCTGGCATGTATCCCGATGATCGTTTTGTATCTGATTTTCCAGAAACAGTTCATTGAGGGTATTGCAACTTCCGGCGGAAAATTATAATGGCGACGGGATAATTCATATAGTGTATATCCCGAAAAAGGCGTCCCCTAAGAAGCCGGGGACGCCTTTTTCGGGCTGTCAGGCGTGGGATCCACCATCTGAAGCCGGTAGTTTTTCGGGCTTAAGCCGTAAGCATTTTTAAACATCTTGGAAAAGGTCAGCGGATTCTCATAGCCGATCTTTTCTGAGATCTCCTGTATGGAAAGGCCCGTGGACCGAAGCAGCCGTAAGCTTTGGTCCAGCCGGTAGGTAAGCAGGTATTCCTGGGGTGATACGTTGAGCTTCTGTTTGAAAATGTGCGTCAGATAAGAGCGGGTGATGCCAATGTAGTCTGCGATGTCACTGACACGGATATGATCGTAATTATAATGGATATATTCAACAGCGTAATCTACGTAGACATCCGGTGAATAGCTGTGTTCGGCCGGCTGATGGCTGTCGGTGAGCTTCTTGTCCTGTGAGCTGACCAGGAGTGCGAGGATCTCGTAGAGCAGGGAATTGCGGAGAAGCTCGTTGGCGATGGTAAGCTCGTGGCAGTTCAGGATCTTTTCTGTGTAGGCAAGAAATTCTTCGGGCTTGATATAGCAGTCGCGGACCGGAGCATCCATGGTGATCCCGGCTTTTTCCAGGTAATATGCCGCCTTGGTTCCGGTGAAGGATACCCAGGTGTAGTGCCACGGTTCTGCATCGTCGCAGTAATAGTGGATCTCTACGTCGGGCGGCACGACGAATACCTGTCCGCGGTGGGGATAGTAGTAGTTTTCCTCGATCCTTAAGGTTCCCTTGCCGGCAAGGACGAAATGCAGATGATAGTCATCTCTCCGGCAGGGGCCGTAGGATTGGGCCGGGGCGCAGCGTTCGATCCCGCAGACCGTGAGAGAAAGCTCTGTGTTTTCTGGAACCAGGCACAGAAGCCGGAAGGTGGCAGCGACGCGGTAGCTCTGTTCACTATTTTTCACTCTTTCTTCATAGGCCATATGGTTTTCTCCCTTCGGAATGTATTCTGTGTTGCGGCGGTCTGCTGTGCGCGCCGTGTTCCTCCGATATGAAGCGTGTGTCAGGATGGTCAGGAATTGTACGTTAACGCTGCCTCGATAAATCCTTTGAACAGCGGGTGGGGCCTGTTGGGTCTTGACTTCAGCTCCGGATGCGCCTGTGTCGCGATAAACCACGGGTGAGAGGGGATCTCGATCATCTCCACGATGGCGCCGTCAGGGGACAGGCCGGAAAGCCTCATGCCGTGTTCGGCCAGGACATCCCGGTAGTCGTTGTTCACCTCGTAGCGGTGGCGGTGACGCTCTTCGATCTGTTCTGCCTGGTACAGCGCATATGCCTTCGAATCCGAATCAAGGGTACAGGGGTAGGAGCCGAGCCTTAAGGTTCCGCCGATATCCTCTATGCCGATCTGCTCCGGCATGATGTGGATGACAGGGTGGGTTGTGTTAGGGTTAAGCTCCGCACTGTGGGCGTCCCGGTATCCGATGACATCGCGGGCAAACTCTACGATGGCAAGCTGCATGCCGAGACAAAGGCCCAGGAAGGGGACATGGTTCGTGCGGGCATACCGGATCGCCTCGAGCTTTCCGTCGATCCCGCGGGTGCCAAAGCCGCCGGGCACAAGGATTCCGCTCACATCGGAAAATACTCCGGCAGCATTGTCCGGGGTGACGGTCTCAGAGTCGATCCATTTGATATTCACGGTTGCATGGTTAAAGATACCGCCGTGCTTTAAGGCTTCGACAACGCTGATGTAGGCGTCGTGGAGCTGGATATATTTGCCCACGAGAGCCACGGTCACCTCGGTGGTCGGGTGCTTTAAGTAATCCACCATCTCGCGCCAGTCTTTTAAGTCTGGATGGGGGCAGTCAAGCTTTAAGCATTCGCAGACGACGCCGGCAAGGTTCTCCTCCTCCATGGCAAGAGGCGCCTCGTACAGGTATTCCACATCCAGGTTCTGGAGGACATGGCTGGAGGGGACATTGCAGAACAGGGCAATCTTGTCTTTGATTCCGCTGTCCAGCGGGTATTCGGAGCGGCAGACAAGGATATCCGGCTGGATGCCCATCCCCTGCAGGTCCTTGACGCTGGCCTGGGTCGGCTTCGTCTTCATCTCCTGGGACGCGCGAAGATAGGGGATGAGAGTGACGTGGATGAGCACCACATTATCCCGCCCCTTTTCGTGCTGGAACTGGCGGATGGCTTCAAGAAAGGGCTGGCTCTCGATGTCGCCGACGGTTCCGCCGACTTCAATAATGGCAATCTCTGTATCCTTCGCCGCCGGGTTGCGGTGAAAGCGGCTTTTGATCTCATTGGTAATGTGGGGGATGACCTGGACGGTTCCGCCGCCAAAATCTCCCCGCCGCTCCTTCTGCAGGACGGACCAGTAGATTTTCCCGGTGGTGACATTGGAGTTTTTCGTCAGGCTCTCGTCGATGAACCGCTCGTAATGCCCAAGATCCAGGTCTGTCTCCGCCCCGTCGTCGGTGACGAATACCTCCCCGTGCTGTACCGGATTCATAGTTCCCGGATCGATATTGATGTAGGGATCGAACTTCTGCATGGTCACCTTGTAACCGCGTGCTTTGAGAAGGCGCCCTAAGGACGCTGCCGTGATCCCCTTGCCGAGACCGGATACCACTCCGCCGGTAACGAATACATATTTAACTGCCATAATATCCTCCTTTTGAAAGCTGTGTACGGGTTATTTTCAAAAAAATACTTTCCAATTATACACCTTTCTCCATAAAAAAAATAGTATTTTTTTCATACATCGCTTCAAAAGTCGCCTGTATGGACAGCTTTTTAAACTGCTTGATATCCACGGAGCTGACCATGACGGAGGTGTGCGCCTGACAGCCCTTAAGCTTCGGAAGCTGGTCCAGTGCAAGCTGTGCGGTGGCGTCTGTGGCGGCGCTGACAGACAGGGCGATAAGCACCTCGTCCGTATGCAGGCGCGGGTTCTTGCTTCCCAGATACTGGGTCTTTAACTTCTGTATCGGTTCGATGGCCTCCGGGGAGATGACGTGGCGCTCATGGGGAATGCCTGCCAGCTCCTTCAGCGCATTGAGAAGGAGCGCTGCAGAGGCTCCAAGCAGGTTGGAGGTCTTGCCGGTGACGATGGTGCCGTCATGAAGCTCTAATGCGGCTGCGGGGCCTTCAGACTCCTCAGCCTGCCGCATGGCGGCGTCTACAACCGCCCGGTCGTGGACGGTGATATCAGCCTGGTTCATGAGCATCTCCACCTTATAGACCTCTTCATCTGGGCAGGAGCCGATAAGGCGTCTTCTTAAGGAATCGTAATATCTGCGGATGATCTCCTGGCAGGAGGCCATGCGGCACACGTCATCGTCGCAGATGCAGTTCCCCGCCATATTCACCCCCATATCGGTGGGGGATTTGTACGGGCTCTCCCCGTAAATGCGCTTGAACATCGCATTCAGCACGGGATAGATCTCCACATCCCGGTTGTAGTTGACCGTCGTCTCCCCGTATGCGTCCAGGTGGAAGGGGTCAATCATATTGACGTCATTAAGGTCGGCGGTGGCGGCTTCGTAGGCCAGATTCACCGGGTGCTTAAGCGGGATATTCCAGATGGGGAACGTTTCGTATTTGGCATAGCCGGCGCAGATGCCCCGCAGATGTTCGTGGTAGAGCTGGGAGAGACAGACGGCCATCTTGCCGCTTCCCGGTCCCGGCGCGGTCACGACAATCAGCGGGCGGGAGGTCTCGATATAGTCGTTCCTGCCATAGCCTTCCTCACTCACGATATGGGGAACATTGGAAGGATACCCGGAGATAGGGTAGTGGCGGTATACGTTGATCCCGTATTTTTCCAGGCGGTTCTGAAACAGACATGCGCTTTCCTGGCCGCTGAACTTTGTGATCACGACGCTGCTTGTGTACAGGCCGTGATCTTTAAAGACGGACATCAGCCGGAGCACGTCTACGTCATAGGTGATCCCTAAGTCTCCCCGGATCTTATTCTTCTCGATGTCCTCGGCACTGATGACGATGACGATCTCCGCCTGGTCAGAAAGCTGCATGAGCATGTGCATCTTGCTGTCCGGCTGAAAGCCTGGGAGGACGCGGGAAGCGTGGTAGTCGTCAAAGAGCTTGCCGCCAAACTCCAGATAGAGCTTATTGTCGAACTTCCCGATACGTTCCTTGATGTGGGAAGACTGCATTTTCAGATATTTTTCGTTGTCAAATCCTTTTTTCATCTCTCATTCCTCTTGTGTGTTCAGAAAAATCTTATAAACCTGCATGGATAGATCCACTATCAAGTATACTACATAAGATAGTAAGTTTACAATCTTTTCATAATGTTTTTATTGATTTCACACAAGCCTGTCTTTATAATATAAGAGGTAATACAGGAGGAAAAGATGGACAACCAGAATAATCAAAATAACCAGAGACCAAACAATAATAAGAATCAGCAGGGGATTTCCTTTGTCATACTGGTGACGCTCATCACCACGATTATGGTGCTGGCGCTCTATCAGTTCAGGGGTGCGACCAATTCAGAGGAGATCTCGTATGATAAGTTTCTCGCGATGGTGGACAAGGGCGAGATCGAGAAGGTTGAGATCAAGAGTGATAAGCTTGTCATAACAGCGAAGAAGGAGGGTGACGAGAAGGCCGGGAAGGAATATTTCACCGGTATCGTGAGCGACGCCAATCTGTCCAGCCGTCTTTATAAGGCTGGAGTCGAGTATAAGCACGCCATACCCGATACCACTTCCATGATGGTGCTTAATGTGCTTCTGACCATACTGCCGGTTGCGCTGATCGTCGGCATGTTCGTGTACATGACGAGGAAGATGTCTAAGGGCGGCGGTATGATGGGTATCGGCAAGAGCAATGCCAAGATGTATGTAGAGAAGCAGACCGGCGTGACCTTCAAGGATGTTGCCGGGCAGGATGAGGCGAAGGAATCTTTGCAGGAGGTCGTGGATTTCCTTCACAATCCGGGCAAATATACGAGCGTCGGCGCGAAGCTGCCGAAGGGCGCGCTCCTCGTGGGACCTCCGGGAACCGGTAAGACACTTCTGGCGAAGGCGGTTGCAGGCGAGGCCAACGTACCGTTCTTCTCTCTTTCCGGATCGGCATTCGTGGAGATGTATGTGGGCGTTGGTGCTTCCCGTGTGCGCGACCTGTTTAAGCAGGCGCAGCAGATGGTGCCGTGTATCGTATTTATCGATGAGGTGGATGCCATCGGAAAAAGCAGGGATACCCAGATGGGAGGCAACGACGAGAGAGAGCAGACCCTAAACCAGCTTCTGGCGGAGATGGACGGCTTTGAGAGCAATAAGGGGCTTGTGCTCTTGGCTGCGACCAACCGTCCGGAGATTCTTGACCCCGCGCTTCTCAGGCCAGGACGGTTTGACCGGCGGATCGTGGTAGAAAAGCCGGATCTGAAAGGCCGTGTGGACGTGCTGAAGGTCCATGCCAAGGAAGTGAAGATGGATGAGACTGTAGATCTGGAGGCGATCGCGTTAGCGACTTCCGGAGCTGTAGGGTCCGATCTTGCCAATATGATCAATGAGGCTGCGATCACAGCCGTAAAGAACGGAAGGAATGCGGTTTCGCAGAAGGATCTGTTTGAGGCTGTGGAGGTCGTACTGGTAGGTAAGGAGAAAAAAGACCGGATCATGAGCCAGGAGGAGCGCAAAATCGTGTCCTACCATGAGGTGGGCCATGCCCTTGTGAGCGCGCTTCAGAAGGATTCGGAACCGGTGCAGAAGATTACGATCGTCCCGCGTACGATGGGAGCGCTGGGTTATGTGATGCAGACGCCGGAGGAAGAGAAGTTCCTCAATACGAAAAAGGAGCTGGAGGCGATGCTGGTGGGCGCCCTTGCCGGGCGTGCAGCGGAGGAGATCGTATTTGACACGGTGACCACAGGAGCTTCCAATGATATTGAGAAGGCGACGAAGATCGCCAGAGCGATGATTACCCAGTACGGCATGAGCGAGAAGTTCGGGCTGATCGGGCTGGAATCCGTGCAGCACCGTTATCTGGACGGAAGGGCAGTCGCTAACTGCGGTGAAGCGACAGCGTCCGAGATTGATAAGGAAGTGATGAAGCTTCTCAAAGGTGCCTATGAGGAGGCGAAGCAGCTTTTGACGGAGCACAGGAAGTCGCTGGATAAGATCGCGGATTTCCTGATCGAGAAGGAGACGATCACAGGTAAAGAGTTTATGGAGATCTTCCACGAGTCGGAGGGAATCGACCCGGAGGAGAAAAAAGAAACGGAAGAACGTATCGGTATGAGATAAAGGTTGCTGCGAAGTCTCGGGATTTCGCAGCACTTTTCATACATGGCGCTGCAGGAAATGCTGTGCCGTCGCGGCAGGACATGCAGGAATGAGCGGCAGAGAGGGTTAAAGGTATGTTTGACATTCAAGAGGAACTGAAAAAACTCCCGGGGAAGCCGGGCGTATATATCATGCACGATGAAGCGGACGCGATCATCTACGTGGGAAAGGCCATAAGCCTTAAGAACCGGGTGAGGCAGTATTTCCAGAGCAGCCGCAATAAGGGGGTCAAGATTGAGCAGATGGTGACCCACATCACCCGATTCGAATATATCGTTACGGATTCTGAACTGGAAGCGCTGGTTCTGGAGTGCAACCTGATCAAGGAGCACCGGCCAAAGTATAATACGATGCTCATGGATGACAAGGAATATCCGTTCATCAAGGTGACTGTGGACGAAGCATTTCCGCGGGTCATGATCGCGCGCAAGATGGTGAAGGAAAGGGCGAAATATTTCGGCCCCTATACCAGCGCCGGGGCGGTCAAGGATACAATCGAGCTGATCCGCAAGCTTTATTATATCCGGAGCTGCAACCGTAAGCTTCCGCGTGATATCGGGAAGGAAAGACCCTGCCTTAACTACCATATCCATCAGTGCAAGGCTCCCTGCCAGGGGTATGTCTCCCAAGAGGAATACGGCAGGTCGGTGGAGGAGGTGCTGCAGTTTTTGAATGGCAGCTATGATCTGATCTTAAAGGAGCTGGAGGGGAAGATGCAGGAGGCATCGGATAATCTGGAGTTTGAGAAGGCGATCGAATACCGGGAGCTTTTATCCAGCGTCCAGAAGATTGCCCAGAAGCAGAAGATTACGGATACTGCCGGGGAAGACCGGGATATCCTTGCGGCTGCCGTCGAGGAGGAGGATGCGGTGGTGCAGGTGTTCTTTATCCGCGGCGGCAGGCTTATCGGGCGTGATCATTTTTACTTGAAGATCGCGAAGGGGGATACCGGAAAGGAGATCCTGTCCAGCTTTATTAAGCAGTTCTATGCAGGGACGCCTTATATCCCTTCTGAGCTGATGCTTCCGGAGGAGATCGAGGATGCAGGTATTATCGAGGAATGGCTGGGCAAGAAGCGGGGGCACCGGGTACATATCCGGGTGCCGAAGAAGGGGACGAAGGAGAAGCTGGTGGAGCTTGCCGCAAAGAATGCTGCTCTGGTCCTTAAGACGGATAAGGAACGGCTGAAGCGGGAGGAAGGAAGGACCATCGGCGCCGTGAAGGAGCTGGAAAAGCTTCTGGGATTAGACCGTGTGGTGCGCATGGAGGCTTATGATATCTCTAATACCAGCGGCTTTGACTCGGTGGGCTCTATGATCGTCTATGAGCGGGGGAAGCCTAAGCGCAGTGATTACCGCAAGTTTAAGATCAAGGGAGTTAAGGGGGCAGACGACTACGCCAGTATGGAAGAGGTGCTGACCAGGCGGTTTGCGCACGGGCTTAAGGAGCAGGATGAGGGAAAGGAGCTTGGCGGCTTCACGGCATTTCCTGACCTGATCATGATGGACGGGGGGAAGGGCCAGGTGAATGTGGCGCTGGAGGTCCTTAGTAAGCTGAACCTTGATATTCCGGTCTGCGGCATGGTCAAGGATGATAACCACCGCACGAGAGGGCTATATTATCAGAATGTGGAGATTCCCATCGACAGGAACTCCGAAGGCTTCCGGCTGATCACGAGGATCCAGGATGAGGCGCACCGGTTTGCCATTACCTTCCACAGGCAGCTCCGCAGCAAAAACCAGGTGCACTCTATTCTGGATGATATCCCGGGAGTAGGCGCAGCGAGAAGGAAGGATCTGATGAGACATTTTGCGGACATCGAGGCCATCAGGAATGCGACAGTGGAGGAGCTTAAGAGTCTTCCGTCCATGAATGAAAAATCAGCCAATGACGTGTACCGCTTTTTCCATTAATGTGGTATACTAAAAAGAATAAAAGCAAAAGGAGAACGATGAGATGAGTACAGTAAAGATGAGTAAAGTAGTTGAGAAGATGAATCTCAAGAATCTTACTCCTGACGTGGATTATACCAAGAAGCAGGTGAAGCTGCCGGATATTAACCGTCCTGCTCTGCAGCTTTCGGGTTTTTTTAAGCATTTTGCCTCAGAGCGCGTGCAGATCATCGGGTATGTGGAGTATTCTTACCTGCAAACCCTTGAAGAGGATAAGAAAAAAGAAATCTATGAGACCTTTATGTCATATGAGATACCCTGCATTATCTTCTGCAGGAACCAGAGGCCGGACGAACTTTTGCTGGCGGAGGCGAATAAGAGGAATATCCCTATATTTTCCACGGAGATGAAGACTTCCCAGTTTATGGCGGAGATCATCCGGTGGCTGAATGTAGAGCTTGCCCCCTGTATCTCCATACACGGGGTGCTTGTGGATGTATACGGTGTGGGCGTGCTGATCATGGGAGAGAGCGGCATCGGCAAGAGCGAGGCGGCGCTGGAGCTGATCAAGCGCGGGCACCGGCTGGTCAGTGATGATGTGGTAGAGATCCGCAAGGTCAGCGATGAGACGCTGGTGGGAAGTGCGCCGGATATCACCAGGCATTTTATCGAGCTTCGGGGAATCGGCATCGTAGATGTGAAGAATCTGTTCGGTGTCCTTAGTGTGAAGCAGACGCAGAATATCGACCTTGTCATCACCTTGGAGGACTGGGACCGGGATAAGGAATATGACCGTCTGGGCCTTGAAGAGCAGCATACGGAATTCCTCGGCAATAAGGTAGTATGCCATCAGCTTCCTATCCGCCCGGGGCGCAATCTTGCGGTGATCGTCGAGACTGCTGCAATTAACCACAGGCAGAAGAATATGGGATACAACGCGGCTCAGGAGCTGTATAGAAGAGTGCAGGCGAATCTGGCTAAAAAATAGATAAACAGGATGGGAGAGGACGAGGATGGATAAGAGATATTGCTTTGGAGTGGACGTAGGAGGTACGACGGTAAAGATCGGGCTGTTTCAGACGGACGGGACGATCGCAGATAAGTGGGAGATCAAGACAGATACAGCCAATCACGGCAGCGCTGTCCTTCCGGATATTGCGCGGTCGCTTGCGGAGAAGCTTAAGGAGCACGGCATAGAGAAAGAGATGGTGGAAGGGATCGGAATCGGTGTCCCTGCGCCGGTTAATGCAGAAGGTATCGTCAAGAATACAGCGAACCTGGGCTGGGGCTACAAGGAGGTTAAGCGGGAGATGGAAGAGTTGATGAATCTTCCGACCGAAGTGGGTAATGACGCCAATGTAGCGGCTCTCGGTGAGATGTGGCTGGGCGCCGGGAAGGGGCAGCAGGATTTGGTCATGGTGACTTTGGGTACCGGAGTGGGCGGCGGGGTCATCGTCAACGGCAGGCCCATCGTCGGCAGCGGCGGGGCAGGAGGCGAGATCGGCCATCTCTGTGTCAATTATGAGGAGAAGGATACCTGCGGCTGCGGTAAGACAGGATGTCTTGAGCAGTATGCGTCTGCAACCGGGATTGCCAGACTTGCGCGGATCCGTCTGGTAAAGAATGACGATCCGTCAGCGTTGCGCAGATGTGAGATGGAAAAGATCACGGCGAAGACCGTGTTCGATGCGCTGAAGGAAGGGGATAAGGTGGCGGAAGAGATCGTGGAGGAGTTTGGCTCTTATCTCGGACATGCCATGGCGAACCTTGCGGCAGTTACCGACCCGACGGTGATCGTAATCGGCGGCGGAGTATCCAAGGCGGGAGAGATCATCCTCGGGTATATCGAAAAATACTATCAGGAAAAAGCATTTTTTGCCAACAGACAGACGAAGTTTATCCTGGCGGAGCTTGGAAATGACGCGGGAATCTGCGGTTCTGCGAAGCTGGTGATCGATAAGGTAAAAAGGTAGTCATAGATGCGTAAACAGACAAGTTAATAGATAGAAAGGGCAGGAATAAAAATATTGCTGTTGACACTGGTTTGTGCATTAACTGCACAAACCGTGAGAAAATGATATGTGTATGAAAAGTCCCCCGCTCCATAATTGATCATCGTTATGGAGCGGGGGTTATCTTTTTCGCTATAGCCGTTAACCGGTCGGATTCGCCGGATCAGTCGTGGTCGGCGGATCAGTCGTAGCCGGTGGATCGGGCGTGGCCGGCGGATCCGGAGTCGTTGGCGGATCCGGAGTGGTCGGTGGGTCCGGAGTGGTCGGATTGGACGGTGTGGTTGGATTAGACGGATTAGATGGATTAGTTGGCGTAGTAGGATCCGTAGTTCCCGGATTATCGTTGCCGCCCGGATTATCATTGCCGCCCGGGTTATCCGGATTATCCGGATCTTCCAGATCATCTCCGCCGGTATCTATGCTCTCGTCGTCGTCATTGTCGTCGTCATCGTCGTCTCCGTCATCGACATCGCCGTGTCCGGTGCACACCTCGTCAGGAAGGACATCCGTATCGAAATATTCGGTGATTGACGGACATCTGCCTGCTCTTGCCAGCATACCAGTCTTTTTACATACCGTCTTCTTCTCAACGGAATCAGGCATCTCAAATTCTTCTGGTTCGAGATCCTCGTGCACCCGTTCCATGATGCCTTTCCACAGCCGGAAACGGAAGCTGGTATCGGTATTACATTCTTTATTATCATCATATCCGCCCCATACGGCACAGGTGTAATACGGGGTGAAGCCGCAGAACCATAAGTCCTTATTGGAGGTGGTCGTACCTGTCTTTCCCGCTACCGGCATGCTGCCGAGTGAACAGGAGCGCCCTGTACCTTCCGTAACAACGCTTTCCAGTGCGCTGGTGACAAGGGCCGCAGTGCTTTCTTTTAACACACGGTGAGACTGGTTCCCGCCCTCTAACAGGAGGTTGCCGTCGTGGTCGAGGACTTTGGTGTACATTATGGGCTTGTTGTATTTGCCGCCGTTGGCGATCGCCGCATATGCGCCGCATAGCTGGTAATTGTACACGCCGTCAGTCAGACCGCCCAAGGCAAGAGTCTCATTGATATCGCTGTATATACCGCCGTTGGCTTTCTTACTCTTGACCAGTGTAGTGATACCGAATTTCTCACAGTAGTCGAAGCCTAATTGCTGGGTGATCTCGTTGCTGACTTTAACGGCGCAGACGTTGATAGAATTGGCGATGGCTTTGCGGTAGGTGACATCGCCTTTGTAGCCTCTGCTGGCATTCTTGATCTGCTTGCCGTTTTTATATTTGGTCGGCTCATCGCGGACGATCGTCGCGAGGGTCTTGTCACAGGCATCCATCGCCGGGGCGTAGGCTGCCAGTACTTTGAAAGTAGAACCAGGCTGTCTCTTGGAACCTCTGTATGCACGGTTCAGGCCGAGACTGCTCTTCTTTTCGCCGCGTCCGCCGACCATAGCCTTGATTTCTCCGGTCTTCTGGTCCATAAGTGTCATAGAAGCCTGGGGCTGCGGGGTGATATTGATCACCTCGTCATAAGTGTCCCCCTTCTTCTTGATGGTCTTCTTCCATTCCTTTACCATAGCTTTGGCGTCATCCGGGCTGGAGTATAAAAGCCCCTGGGTCTTGCCATGCTTTTTATTGGCGTACTGTTTGATATGACCGGAGGAGTAGTTCTCGATCGAGCCGTCTGCCCTTGTGACAGTCAGCGCATAATCCAGGCCGTACTCCTTAAGGTACGGGTAATTGGAATCGTCATTCATCTCCTCGTCGCAGATCTTCTGGATGTCTAAGTTCTGTGTGGAGTATATGCTCAAGCCTCCGCTGTAGAGTGCGTTGTAAGCCTGCGTCTCCGTGTAGCCGAGCTGGGACTTGAGGTCTTCAAGAACCTGGTCGGAAAGAGCATCTACAAAATAAGTGTAAGGATTCTTCTTGTCCGTCTTCTTCGCTGCCTTCTGGATACGCGCATAGACATCGTCTTCTAGGGCTTCCTTGTAGGCTGCCTCTGTGATATAGCCCTGCTCGAGCATATTCTTCAGGACTTTTTTCCGTCTCTGTGCGTTTTTCTCCGGGTTAGTCACCGGGTTTAAGCCGGACGGACTCTGGGTGATGCCCGCGATTACCGCACATTCGGACAGGGTGAGCTTGTTGACGTTCTTATTAAAATAGCGCTTTGCCGCAGACTGTACGCCCAGAGAGTTCTGTCCGAGGTTGATGGTATTCATGTAAGCTTCGATGATTTCTTCCTTGCTCATCTGCTTCTCAATCTGCAGGGCAAGGAACTGCTCCTGGAACTTACGCTGCAGCTTGTCATAGAAAGTCTGTTCGTTGACGAAGTTCGGAAAGACATTATTCTTGATCAGCTGCTGGGTCAGGGTACTTGCACCCTCAGAGCCGCCGGTGAGCGTAACAACTGCGGCACGGGCGATACCCCGTATATCTATACCGTTGTGTTCGTAAAAACGTTCGTCCTCGATGGCGACAAACGCGTGCTGTAAGTCCTCCGGAATCTCATCGATGGACTTGTAGATACGGTTGGAGCCGGAGGCTACGAACCGTTCGATCTCCTTCTTCCCGTCGTCAGCGTATACGAAGGTCGTATAGCCCTGGGGCTTGACATCGGAGGGAGATACCTTCGGGGCGTCGTCAATGATCTTTTTGACAAATAAGCCGCCGCCGATCACGCCTGCCACACCTATGACGATTATACAGAGGAAGAAGGCCTTAACCAGTCTGAGTCCGACCCGCTTGCCCTGCATGGTAGACTTGGATGTTATCCTTTTTTGTTTTTGAGCAGCTTTTTTCTTACTATAATTCATAAGTGCTTGCCTCCTTTATACGCAGTCATTATAGCAAATAAACTTGTTGAAATAAAGAAAAAAATGAAAACTTCACATTTTAGTAGGAAAATCTTAAGAAATTTAATATACTAGTATTATGTAGGAGGGCGTAACATGACAGAACAATGTAAAATCGTATATCAGGGCGGCGAGGGTGAGCTGGTGGAGAAAAAATCCCGTTTCATCGCCACGGTCGTTCCGGCAGGGACGGAGGAGGAGGCACTTTCCTTTATCGAAGCTATGCGGAAAAAATACTGGGACGCAAGGCACAACTGCTTTGCCTATGTCATCGGGGACAGGAATGAACTTGCCCGCTGCAGCGACGACGGGGAACCTCAGGGAACCGCCGGGAAGCCGATGCTTGACGTGCTTCTGGGGGAAGGGATCCACAATGCAGCAGTGGTAGTGACCAGGTATTTCGGCGGCGTGCTTCTTGGGACAGGCGGCCTGGTGCGCGCTTATTCCGGCGCAGTGAAGGCGGGGCTTGCCTCATCTGTGATTATAACCAGAATGCGGGGTGTTAAACTGGTAATCTCCACAGACTATACCGGGCTTGGGAAGATCCAGTACATTCTCGGGCAGAGGGGGATTTGCATTTTGAATTCGGAGTACACAGATACCGTCCGGTTAGAGGTGCTGCTGGCGGATGACATTAAGGAGCAGGTAAAAGCAGAGATTACAGAAGGAACCAATGGACAGGCAGGGCTTTGCGAGACGGAGAAGCTTCAGTTTGCCGAGATCGGCGGGGTGCCGACTGTCCTTTAAAAAGGAGGAAGTATGAACGTATTAGTTGTAGTTGACATGCAGAATGATTTTATCGACGGTGCGCTTGGCACTAAGGAGGCGCTAAAGATCGTGCCGCGGGTGGCGGAAAAGATCAGGGGATTTGACGGCAGAGTATTTGCCACAAGGGATACCCACGGAGAGGATTATCTTGAGACCCAGGAAGGGAGGAACCTTCCGGTAAGGCATTGTATCCGCGGCAGCAAAGGGTGGGAGATCTGCCCGGAGATCGGGCCGCTGATAGCGGATGAGCCGGTTGACAAGGTAACCTTCGGAAGCGTGGAGTTAGGGAAGATTTTGAAGGCGTGCCATGAGCAGGAAGCCATCGAGAGCGTTACATTAGTAGGACTGTGCACAGATATCTGCGTCATATCCAATGCGATGATCATCAAGGCAAGCCTGCCGGAGGTGCCGATCATCGTGGATGCGTCGTGCTGTGCAGGTGTGACGCCGGAAAGCCACCGGCAGGCCCTTGAAGCCATGAAGGCCTGCCAGATTGCCGTCGTTAACGGATAAGCTGGTGAAGTCTGCCGGCGGATCAGGGCATCCGGGGGAGGTTAGAAGGATACAGTCAGTCCAGGATCTCATCAAGATGCCGTAAAAACAGCCGGCGGACAGCCGGGTATTCCCCCAGGCCCTTAAGATGGCAGACCACATGGTATCCGGCGCGCGCAAACTGGGATGCCCAGGAATCCTCGGCGTTTCCTGCCATATCGTTTTTGGCGTGGTCGCCGGCTACGGTCATCAAGGGAGCCAGGTGGACAGTCTTTATCCGGGAAGGATCAAGCAGAGGGATGATCTGCGCGGGGGAAGGGTATGCCTCTACAGTCCCCACGTGGATATCCGGATGACCTGTCTCCCGGAACATATAATCCAGCGCCGCATAGCCTGTGTTGGAATGGTGTTCTGTGCCGTGTCCCATGAGGACAAGGGCCGCCCCGCCGGAGGCGAGAATATCCGAGAATTCCCCGGCAATGATGCGGGTGAGCTCTTTCATGTCTTCCGTAGAAGATAGAAGCGGTTTCCCAAAGGAAATAGCGGAGAAAAAGTCTTTGCATCTGCAGGTATCCTCCTTCAGCAGTTCGTATTCGATGCCGTTGATGATATGAGTGGCCTGGATATAGACATGGGTGATCCCGTCCGCCTTCATCTGCGCCAGGGCTTCTTTAGTGCCGCATATTTTCTCGCCCGTTTTTTTTAAGATCTTCGCTCTGATCACTCCGCTTGTCCAGGCAAAATAGACAGGGATCTGGGGATGTGCCACACAGACGGCGGCTTCGATAGCGCCGATTGTCTTTTCTCTTGTATCCTCATGGCTGGTGCCGAAGCTCACCACGAGGATTCCTTTCTTTATCTTCATATTGATAATTCCTCCTGCTGCGCCAGGCAGCTGTTTTGTTCCTGCGTATCCGGCGGGGAAGCCGGGAAGCCGTTTTGCTCCTGTGTATCCGGCGGGGAAGTCAGGCGGCTTTTCAGCTCCTCCATATTCCGCGGCGCCGGCGACTTCTCCCTGATCAGATTTCTGGACTGGAGTTGATGGAAAACTGTCAGGAGCATAGGCGGCGTAAGATGCGTCTTTTTCAGCAATGCATGATCAGAAAACAGTCCGGCGGGATGTCCCTGCCGTAATATCCTGCCTTCGTCAAACAGGATGATTTCGTCAGCCCATTCGTAAGCATAGTTGACATCGTGGGTCGCCATCATCACCGTAATTCCCCGTTCCGTAATGCGCCGGGTGATCTGATGGACCATTTCCGTGTAAAAGGGGTCCAAGGCGGCGGCAGGCTCATCCAGAATGATAAGTTCCGGCTCCATGACCAGGATATCCGCGATGGACACTAGTTTTTTCTGCCCGCCGCTCAACGCGTGGACCGGCTTGTGGGCATAGGCAGTGATTCCAAGCTCCTCCATGACCGCGTCAACCCGCCTGCGCGTCTCTTCCTCGGAAAAACCGAGGTTTAGCGGGCCGAAAGAAATTTCCTGGCGGACACTTGCGGCAAAAAGCTGGCGGTCCGGATCCTGGAATACGATGCCTACCTTCCGGCGCAGCATAAGCAGATCCTTTTTCGTGCGGCCAACGGGCCTGCCGCTCAGATACAGGGAGCCCGAAGAGGGCGTATATATGCCGTTGCAGCACAGGAAGAAAGTGGATTTCCCAGAACCGTTAGCGCCCATGCAGGCGATCTTCTTTCCCCGCTTTATGGTGAGGGAGAGGCCGTTTAAGGCAGGCGTGCTTTCCCCCTCATAAGTATAGAAGAGACGCTCTGCTTCAAGCAGGATCTCCCTATCGATGTTGTGATCCTCCGAAAGTTTCATGGCATGCCTCCTGACAGCTTAAGAAAAATGACCGCGAGATACAAAAAAAGCTCAAAGACTGCGATACAAAAGACTTCGGAGGCCTTCGCCGGGTGATCTTCCGGGAGTACCCGGAGCGTCCCGTTATAGCAGCGCGACTCTAAAGCGTCATAAAGCTGGCCGGAGCGGCGGATAGACAGGATAAAGATACTGCTTACCATAGCGGCAAAGGATTTCCGTGAAGCAGCCAGATTCCGATTCCCGAGCCGGGCATGCTGGGAGACGGTGATATCTTCCGCCAGCTTAAGCATCACAAAGATGTAACGGTAGATGAGCAGCATCAGCTCCAGGATCAGCGCCGGTACATGAAGCCGTTTAAGAACAGTTAAAATATCTGTCACCGGAGTGCTCAGGGACAGAAAATACAGGCAGGATATGCCTGCCAGTGCAGTGAGGATAAGTTCTGCGCCCTGCCTTAAGCCCTGGAAGCTTCCGGTGATGTAGTAAGAACCGGCGGAAAATGCGAAGGCGCCAAGAGGAACCTTCGATATATTGATGAAGATCGCGGCTGTGCCAAGAAGCAGAAAAGCTGCCGGCATTGACATCAGCTTTAAGTATCTAAAGAGGGGAAGCCCGCCCTTATATACCGTGAGGACTCCTGTGGCCGCCAGCACGAAAAGGGCGACGGCACATGAGCGGCTTAAGATGCATGCTGCAAGAGTCAGTACGGTAAACGCGGATTTTTCCCCTGCATTGACATACCGGAGCTTTGAGCAGTAGCAAAGCCTGTCTATAATGATCATAGCTCTTCATCATCCTTCCCGAGTTTCCTGCGCTCGTAAAGCCGTCCCATGAAAAACGCGGTGATGCCTACGCCGATACCTGTCTGCACGCAGAACAGGAGGCTCTCGATCTCGCCCGGGATCTCACCGCCGGTCAGGGACTCAAGAACTGGGGTAAACCACGGCTCATATTCCCCGTGAATCTGTTCTGCCATCTTGCTTCCGGCATCGTCCGAACCGCCGAATTCCGCGCCCCTAAGTGCCAGAAACGGAACCGCCGCGATCAGGACGGCTGCGGCAATCAACGCGAAAAGTATCTTTTTCTGCTTTTTTTCCATCTTCTACACCTCCTTAAGATAGCCGACAGACTTAAGCTCCGGCTTTGCGTAGGATTCAAGGCAGAGGACGATCGCTGTAGTCAGAAGACCTTCCACTACCGCGAGAGGGAGCTGGGTCGGGGCAAATACACCGAGAAACTTCAGGACAGAAGCCGATATACCGCCTGCTTCTGAAGGATAGGAAAGGGCAAGCTGGACGCTTGTCACACAGTAAGTAAACAGATCGCCGGCGGATGCGGCTAAGAATACGGTGGCCAGACGGCTCAGCTTACATTTTCTGCAGAGCATGTAGATTCCATAGGAGATAAACGGTCCTGCTATCGCCATGGAAAATGTATTGGCTCCCAGTGAGGTCAGTCCGCCGTGGGCAAGGAGAATCGCCTGAAAGATCAGTACGATCAGCCCCAGGATGCTGACTGTGCACGGGCCGAAGAGTATAGCGCCGAGCCCCGTGCCTGTCATATGGGAGCAGCTTCCGGTAACGGAAGGGATCTTTAACGATGAGATGACGAAGATAAATGCGCCTGACATGGCAAGGAGCGTCAGTGCCCTGCGGTTTTCGTCCAGAGTTTTCTTTATCCTCATAAAACCGGCCACAAGGAACGGAAGGGAGAGAACTCCCCATGCGATACAGTATCCTGCCGGAAGATAGCCCTCCATAATATGCATCGCGTTGGCTGCCGGGCAGATTCCCCATGCGATGGAAAATACGGCGGCGGCAGCGATCAGTTTCTTTTGATTCTGAGTCATGACAAACTCCTCCTTTGATTGAAAGTATGAAAAAAACACCTGGCTATACGGCGTAACCACGTGTAAACTGTATGCAGGGGCAGGTCTTCTGACTCAGGCGTCGTCGCAATGTCTCGCCTTCCCGGTTGCCCAGTGACATATTGGGACATCGCCTGCGCAGGATGTCTTTGTCACATCCCTTCGCATCTCTTCCATTACAGCGGCGCGACCGTACGGGAATCTCACCCGGTTTGTCTATTATCCTGTCCGGTAAGGCTCTGCTGAGTCTATAGGCAAAGCACGCACCGGTAAGGCACCTCACTGCATTCAATCTGCCTTTATCATACAGCAGGAGGAGACAGGTGTCAAGGAGGCTAAATAGTATGTTACAATTCACGGCCCAGAAGCCGTCTGACCCATGAACAGCAACAATAGTATTACAAAATGATAATTTAATTGTAAATTTTGCAGGATGTGGTAAACTGTTAAAGTACCCTGGCAGACGGAGGAATATATGCTTTCTGGCTGACGGGGCAGTGGGAAAGGAATCTTTTAGGCAGGAGAGTGTTGTGATGTGTGGTAAAAAGCCTTATTTTCCGATGTTTATCGACCTGTCGGAAAAGCGGATCGTGATCGTCGGCGGCGGAAGGGTCGCTGAGAGAAGGGTGGAGACGCTCCTTAAGTTCACGGAGGATATCACGGTGATCTCGCCAAAGGTGACGGAAAAGCTCCAAGAACGGGTGAAGGAGGCGAAGGTGCGCTGGATCCCGGAAGAAGTATGCGGGGAAGACAAAGCATGGGGGGATGAAACGAAAAAGTTTCTCGAGGGCGCGGATATGGTGCTTGCCGCTACCAGTAACAGCACATGCAACGAACGGCTCATGCATTTTTGCAGGGAACGGGGGATCTGTATCAATGTCTCCCACAGGAAAGAATTGTGTGACTTCTATTTCCCGGCCGTTGTGGTCAAGGACAATGTGACTGTGGGGATCACCTCCGGCGGCTTGGATCATGCGCAGGCAAGAAGGGTACGGGAACAGATAGAGGACATCCTTGAAAATACAGGCCGGGCGCCGAAAGACGGGGCGCCGGAAGATCGGATATAAAAGAATAAGATACAAAAAATGTATGGCGGCAGAGAGGATATGGATGGATAAGAAGAAGGTACGGATCGGCAGCCGCAGAAGCAGGCTGGCGGTCATTCAGACAGAGGAACTGGTTTCTTATATAAGACAGTGGTGTCCGGATATGGAGCCGGAGATTGTAAAGATCGAGACGACAGGAGACAGGAGGCTGGATGTGACGCTGGATAAGATCGGCGGCAAGGGGCTGTTCGTGAAGGAGATAGACCGGGCGCTTTTGGCGGGCGGCATCGAGCTGGCGGTACATAGCCTTAAAGACATGCCTATGGAGGAATCCGGTGAGCTTCCTATCGTTGCTTTTTCGCAGAGAGAGGATGCCAGGGATGTGCTGGTGCTTCCGGAAGGCGTAAAGGTGTGGAGAGGGCGGGGCGTTATCGGCTGTTCGTCCTTCCGCAGGAGGATCCAGGCGAAGAGGGTGTTTCCGCAGGCTGAGTTTAAGATGATCCGGGGCAATGTGACGACCAGGCTTGAAAAGCTTGACCGGGGTGAATATGATGCCCTGATTTTAGCGGCGGCGGGATTAAAGCGCCTGGGGCTTGAGGAGAGGATCTCCCGGTACTTTTCGACGGAGGAGATACTTCCGGCGGCGGGGCAGGGTATTCTGGCTGTGCAGGGAAGAGCGGGGAAAGATTATCGTTTCCTTCAAGGCTTTGGCTGTCCTGAGACGTCAGTGGCAGCGTGCACAGAGCGGGCATTTGTGCGCTGCCTTGGCGGAGGATGTTCCTCGCCGGTGGCTGCCTACGCAGAGGCGGAGGACGGGGTGCTTCATCTAAGAGGACTTTTCTACCGGGAAGAGGATTCCTTTTACACAGTAGAAAGCATGAGCGGCCCGGTATATGAGGCAGAGCAGCTTGGAATCTCGCTGGCCAGGAAGCTGTCAGAGAAGTATGGCAGGAAGATATAATATAGGAAGAAATAAAAAAGTGCCAGATAGAGAAGGGGTAATCATTATGGAAGAAAAGGATATCATACGGTATGTTCAGGACAGATTATTTGAGCTTCAGGATCTGAAGTACAGGGAATTTCAAGCGAAGCTGATGCCCACCGTTTCGCCGGAGTGCATCATCGGCGTGCGCACGCCTGCCCTTCGAAAATTCGCGAAGGAATTCGGGAAGACAGAAGGAGCAAAAGAATTTTTAAGGCATCTGCCCCACAGATATTACGAGGAAAATAATCTTCATGGGTTTCTGGTGGCAGGCATGAAGGATTATGAACAGTGCGTAGAGGAGCTGGACAGATTCCTCCCTTTTGTGGACAACTGGGCGACCTGCGACCTGACGTCGCCGAAAATCTTTAAAAAGCATCTGCCGGAACTGCTTAAGAAGATCGAGGAGTGGATCGCTTCGGGGCATACGTATACGGTGCGGTTCGGCATCGGGATGCTGATGAGCTTTTATCTGGACGGGGAGTTTGGCTTGAAGTATCCGGAGATGGTGGCAGAGGTGCGGTCAGAGGAGTATTATGTGAATATGATGATTGCCTGGTATTTTGCGACGGCTCTTGCCAAGCAGTACGATGCAGTGCTTCCTTTTATCGAAAAGCGGCGCCTTGATAAGTGGACTCACAACAAGGCGATCCAGAAAGCGGTGGAAAGCTATCGGATCACGGATGAGCAGAAGGGGTATTTGAGGACGCTGAAGATCAGATAAAGGACAGGGCGGGATGAGACAGGAAGAGAAAGCAGGAAGAGAAGAAAAAGGTGGGAAACGGCAGAAAACGGGAAGATGCAACTGCCAGTTGACAAATTGACGGGTGTGATTTCTGGTGTGCAACTGCGAATATCAGTATCCTGATTTTGCAAAGCGGAAGGGATAGACCAGGTGCAAGGCATATGCAGAGGCGACACCTGATGCAGAAGGATGCAGAGGATAGACCAGATGCAAGGCATATGCAGAGGGCTGGCTATACCGGATGCGGCAGACACACAGAGGATAGATCAGATGCAAGGCATATGCAGAGGGCTGGCTATACCGGATGCGGCAGACACACAGAGGATAGATCAGATGCAGAAAAAGAATAGGAGGAATTACATATGATCTTAGCGGACAAGATAATCACACTGAGAAAAAAGAACGGATGGTCCCAGGAGGAACTGGCGGAAAAGCTTAATGTCACTAGGCAGTCCGTATCGAAATGGGAGGGCGCCCAGTCAGTTCCGGATCTGAATAAGATCCTGCTGCTGAGCCGAATCTTTGAGGTAAGTACGGATTTTCTGCTAAAGGATGAGCTGGAGGAGACGGATGAGATGCAGGATACCGGATATGTACCTGACAGGGCTTTGGAGGAAGCCAGGCCGGTGCGCCGGGTATCTATGGAGGAGGCCAGGAAATTTCTGGATATCAAAGAGAAGCTGGCGGGCAGGATCGCATTGGCTGTCTCTTTGTGCATTGTGTCGCCTGTCTGTCTGATACTGTTCAGTTCGGCGCAGGAGGCCGGGAAGATTCCGGTTACGGAAAATATGGCTGCGGGCGTGGGAGTCATGATCTTGCTTCTGCTGGTGGCGGCAGCAGTGGGGGTATTCATCTTCTGCGGGGTAAAGACAGAGCCGTATGAATATCTGGAGAAGAGCAGGTTCGAGACAGAGTACGGCGTGACCGGGATGGTGAAGGAGGAGAAGGAGAGATTCCAGAGTACTTACATGATCTGCAATATTATCGGAACATGCTGCTGTATACTGGCGGTAACGCCCCTTTTTGCCGTGGTCATCTTTACTGAGGATGATTTTATGATGACGCTGGCAGTCTGCGTGCTGCTCATTATCGTGGCGGTGGGTGTGTTCATCTTTACTTTTGCAGGGGTACGTTGGGAGAGTATGCAGAAGCTTTTGCAGGAGGGCGCTTATTCGGCGGTGAATAAGAAAGGCGAAGAGGCATTTGAGCCTGTCTGCCAGGCATACTGGCTTATCGCCACAGCGATATATCTGGGTTACAGCTTTTCTTCGCAGGAATGGCATAAGAGCTGGATCATCTGGCCAGTGGCAGGAGTGCTGTACGCGGCGGTCAAGGTCATCTGCGTGGCTGTGGTGAAAAAAAGGAGAATGTAGGTTACTGTTCATGGGTCAGGAATGCGCACTGGCTGCGCATTCCGTAAGAACATGATACAGGAATGAGGGGTGGCTTTTGCGCAGCAAACTTAGGAATGCCGTTACGAATCGTTGCTATGAGCGGCCCTTGGGCCGTGCATAGTAACGAATGCAGAGGGAGCCGGATGGGCAGATTATAAGAAGAAACAGAGGGTAAGACGAAAGGAGAGCGGTGATGGCAGAGGAAAGAAGGGTGTCTGATTCCGTCGTTGAGACGGTGCACATCGTGCGCCCGAATCATCTGAACAACTCGGGCAGGCTGTTCGGGGGGATTCTGATGCAGTGGATCGACGAGGTAGGTGCGCTGACAGCGAAAAGACACTGCCGCAAAAATGTGACGACAGTGTCGGTGGATAAGCTTCATTTTATAAAGGGAGCATACCCGAAGGACGATATCGTCATCAAGGGGAAGCTTACGCACGTAGGGAATACATCGATGGAGGTGAAGGTGGATACCTATGTGGAGGATGAGAATGGGGAGCGCACGCTGATCAACCGGGCGTACCTTACCGAAGTCGCCCTGGGGCATGACGACCGGCCGGTGCGGGTTCCGAGGCTCATTCTGGAGACGGAAGAGGAGCGGCAGGAGTGGCTGAAGGCAGAGAAGCGCAGGGAGCTTCGGAAGCTCCAGAAGGCAGGAGGATTTTAGATGGAAGGAAAGGTATGGCTTGTGGGGGCCGGGCCGGGAGATACAGGGCTTCTGACGGTGAAGGGAAAGGCGCTTTTAGCAAAGGCGGATGTGATCGTCTACGATCATCTTGTGGGAAACGAAATTCTTTCTTCGCTGGATGATGAAAAGAAGCTGATCAATGTGGGAAAGCTGGCGGGGCATCATCCCATTCCCCAGGAGCAGATCAACCAGATTCTTGCCAGGGAGGCGAAGAAAGGGCAGAGGGTAGTAAGGCTTAAGGGCGGAGATCCCTTTCTATTCGGCCGTGGCGGGGAGGAGCTTTCAGCGCTCCGTGAGCAGGGGATCCCTTTTGAGGTGGTGCCGGGTGTTACATCCTCTCTGGCAGTACCTGCCTACAACGGGATTCCGGTCACCCACAGAGATTATGCGTCCTCGGTACATATCATTACCGGGCATAAAAGAAAAGGCTGGCAGGAGGATACGGATTACCGGGCGCTGGTCAGGGCCGGGGGTACGTTGGTATTTCTTATGGGCGTTACCGCCCTGCCGGATATTGCAGGGGAGCTTTTAGCGGCGGGGATGCCCCCGGATATGCCGGCGGCGGTGCTGCAGGAGGGAACGACTGCGGGGCAGAGGAAGGTGACGGCGGATCTTCAGGATCTTCCAAAGAAAGCAAAAGCGGCGGGGATACGGCCGCCTGCGGTCATCGTCGTGGGGCAGGTGTGCAGGCTTGCTGAGACGTTTTCCTGGCGGGAGGAGCTTCCTCTTTTTGGCGTAAGGGTCGCGCTGACGAGACCAAGACGTTTCATGCCGGCTCTGGCTGACAGATTAAGAGCCGGGGGAGCCGAGGTGCTGGAGCTTCCGACGATCCGTACTGCGGCGGTTAATGACGGCCGGCAGCTTTCCCGCTGTTTTAGGCAGATCGGGAGCTATGACTGGATCGTCTTTACCAGCCAGACCGGTGTGCAGGTGTTTTTTGACCAGATGAAGAAGGAAAAGATGGATATCCGGCGGCTTTCGGGAGCAAGATTTGCCGTGATCGGGGAAGGAACCCGGACGGCTCTTTGTGAGAGAGGGATCTATGCGGAGGTCATGCCGGAGGTCTACGACGGGGAGTCCCTGGGGCATGCTCTTGCAGGCCAGGGAGTCCGTGGCGGCCGCATCCTGATCCCCCGCGCCGGGAAGGGCAATGAGCAGCTTGTGCCGATTCTTTTGCAGGCGGGAGCAGCGGTGGAGGATATCCCGGTCTATCGTACTGACCTTCATGCAGGAGGGGCCGTTTCTCTAAAAGAAGAGATCGAGAAAGGGAAGATTGATATCGTCGTGTTTACCAGCAGCTCTACAGTGGAGGGCTTTGCGGCGGCGGCGGGGCTGGACTGTTCACGGATAAGGGCGGCCTGTATCGGGAGGCAGACGGCCCAGACGGCCGCAAAGCATCACATGCAGTGCCACGTTGCAAAAAAAGCAACCCTTGAGGCACTGACGGAGCTGGTACTGGAGCTGGCGTCGCGCCGGGAGTGAACGGTCACAAGGCAGGCACGGGCAGCAGGACATCAAGAGTAATACAGCGCTTATTTTTCGCAAGGTGAGCGGTAACGCAGGACAGAAGGAGCCTGTCCGGAAAGGAATTAAGCATTTATGATTAAAAGACCAAGAAGGTTACGAGGCAGTGAAAATCTGAGAAAGATGGTGCGGGAGACAAGAGTGGACAAGGCGTCGCTGATCTATCCCATATTTGTGAAGGATGGGTCTGGGATAAAGGAAGAGATACCTTCCATGGAGGGACAGTACCGTTACAGTGTGGACCGTCTTTCCTATGCGCTGGAAGAGATCAGGGAGGCCGGCGTAAGGGCAGTGATGCTTTTTGGGATACCGGAGCATAAGGATGAGCAGGCGAGCCAGGCGTATGCTGCGGACGGAGTTATCCAGCGCGCCCTTCGCGAAGCGAAAAGGACATTTCCTGAGCTTTATTACATCACGGATGTCTGCCTGTGCGAGTATACTTCCCACGGACACTGCGGTATGCTCTGCGGACAGGAGGTGGACAATGATCCTACCCTCAGGGTGCTGGCGAAGACGGCGCTTTCCCATGTGCAGGCGGGGGCGGATATGGTGGCTCCGTCGGATATGATGGATGGAAGAGTGGCGGCAATCCGGCAGATCCTGGATGAGAATCAGTTTACCGGCACGCCCATCATGTCCTATGCGGTGAAATATGCCTCCGGTTTTTATGCGCCCTTCCGGGATGCGGCGGATTCTGCGCCGGCGTTCGGCAACCGCAGGAGCTATCAGATGGATTACCACAACAGCCGGGAGGGAATCAAGGAAGTGCTGCTGGATGAGGAGGAAGGAGCGGACATTATCATGGTGAAGCCGGCGCTGTCGTATCTTGATATGGTGGTGAAGGTCAAGGAGGCGACGAATCTTCCGGTGGCGGCCTACAGCGTCAGCGGGGAGTATGCGATGATCAAGGCGGCGGCAGGAAAGGGATGGATCGACGAGAGGAGCATTGTGTGCGAGACAGCCGTTGCAGCATTCCGCGCCGGGGTGCACAGCTATCTGACCTATTACGCGAAGGAGCTTGCGGGCTATATGGATGAGGGACTGATCGGTTAAAGCTCCGGATATCCATGAGCAGACAAAGCCGGGAGAGCGTCCGGCAGAGAGGAGAATAAAGAGATGATATCATTTGAAAGTGATTATACAGTGGGAGCCCATGAAAAGATACTGAGCCGTATGCAGGAGATGAATCTTGTGCAGCAGAAGGGCTACGGAGGGGACGCAATCTGTGAGAGCGCCAAGGAAAAGATCCGGAAGGCGTGTAAGTGTGAGCAGGCGCAGATCCAGTTCCTTGTAGGGGGTACCCAGGCGAATTCCATCGTAATCGCTTCATGTCTTGAGCGGTACGAGGGTGTTGTGGCGGCGCAGACAGGGCATGTGAGCGTCCATGAGGCGGGGGCGGTTGAATACACCGGGCATAAGGTGCTTGAGCTTCCCGGGCATGACGGAAAGCTGGAAGCCGGTGAGCTCTCTGATTATCTTAAGACCTTCTGGGAGGACGGCAACCATGAGCATATGGTATTTCCGGGTATGGTCTACATCTCCCATCCTACGGAGTACGGGACGCTCTACAGCTTAAAGGAACTGCAGGAGATCTCAGCGGTATGCAGGGAGTACGGCATTCCTTTATATCTGGACGGGGCGCGGCTTGGCTACGGGCTGATGAGCAGGGATACGGATGTTTCGCTGCCTGACATCGCGCGCTGCTGTGACGTCTTCTATATCGGCGGAACGAAGGTGGGCGCGCTGTTCGGTGAGGCGGTCGTGTTCACGAAGAAGAACATGCCAAAGTATTTTATGACTATGGTGAAGCAGCAGGGCGGGCTTCTTGCCAAGGGGTGGCTTCTGGGCCTCCAGTTCGATACACTGTTTACGGATAACCTGTATGGAAGGATCAGTAAACATGCTATTGATATGGCGGAGCTTCTAAAGAAGGAATTTCAGAAAAAGGGCTATGAATTTTTTATTGAATCGCCGACAAACCAGCAGTTTATCATTATGGAAAATGAGGCGATGGAGCGCTTAAAGAGCAAGGTGGCGTTTGGCTTCTGGGAAAAATATGATGAGAACCGTACGGTAGTGAGGTTTGCCACAAGCTGGGCGACGAAGAAGGAAGATGTGGAGGCGCTGTGCGGGATGATCTGAGCTGTCCCTATGGACGCTGGGGTTATAGAATTATGCAAAAAAGACAGTCTGGGCAGGAATGCTTGCCACAGGACTGTCTTTTCTCTTCTATACGATCTAATTCAGGCTTTCTAATGAAGCGAAAAATTCCGGATAGGATACATCTACGCATTGGCTGTCTTCAATCACTGTCTCACCTGCCGCGGCAAGTCCTGCTACGGCAAAAGACATGGCGATGCGGTGGTCGAGACAGCTTTTGATGTGGGCGCCGGCGAGGGGATCGCCTGCATTTCCTTCGATGATCATGCCGTCTTCTGTCGGGGTGACACATGCGCCCATGGCTCTTAGATTTTCCGTGACCGTACGGATCCGGTCCGTCTCCTTCACCTTCAGCTCGGCGGCATCTCTGATGATGGTCGTACCTTCGGCGCAGGCTGCCATGACGGCAATTATCGGAATCTCGTCAATGAGCGTGGGGATGATCCCGCCTTCAATGACCGTTCCCTTTAAGGAGGAGGAGGAAACGAGGATATCTGCTCTCCCCTCCCCGCCTTCAAAGGATCTGTTCAGCATAGTGAGTGAGGCGCCCATGGCTTCACACACGCTGAGGAAGCCGGCGCGGGTGAAATTGGTGCCTACATTTTTCACCAGGAGCTCCGAGTGGGGGACCAAAAGCCCGGCAGCGATAAAGTATGCTGCGGAGGAGATATCTCCCGGAACGATGACCTGCTGGCCGTAAAGCTCGCTGCAAGGCTCAATCTGCGCGGTAGCGCTGCCGCCTTTGTGCATGGTAGAGGTGACGCATGCGCCAAAGTTCTGCAGCATGAGCTCTGTGTGGTTCCTGGAGAGGGCAGGCTCTGTGACGGAGGTTGCGCCGTCGGCGTAAAGTCCTGCGAGAAGGACGGCGGACTTCACCTGCGCAGATGCGACCGGCGACTGGTAATGGATGCCATGCAGGGCGCCGGGATTGATAAGAAGAGGGGCGCAGTTGTTGTGTTCAAGGCTTGTGATGTCTGCGCCCATGCTGTTCAGCGGGGTCATGATCCTGGCCATGGGCCTGGAATTTAAGGATTCGTCCCCGGACAGTGCGGTAGAAAAGTTCTGGCCGGCGAGGATTCCAGACAGAAGCCGGGTGGTGGTTCCGCTGTTTCCTACATCTAATGTCCGGGCCGGCCGGGAAAGGCCGTGCAGCCCCTTGCCGTGGACTAGGATGCAGTCCGGTTTTTCCTCGATCTCAACCCCCATGTCACGGAAACACCTGATGGTGGACAGGCAGTCTGCCCCTTTGAGGAAATGTGTGATCTCAGTCGTGCCCTGGGCGATCGCGCCAAGCATAATGGAACGGTGGGAGATGGATTTGTCCCCCGGGATATTGATTTCACCTTTAAGCCCTGACAACGGGCGGATAGATCTAACGCTCATATACAATGTACCTGAATTTCTGCAGTAATTGTGCGGCTCTTTTGGAAGATGCCTCATCATAGAATTCTATACGCAGAACCCCTTCTTCAAATTCTCTGTTGTTTACAATCCCGATATTCTTAATATTCAGTCCGTTGGAGGCAAGGATAGTGGCGATAGCGGCGATTCCTCCGGCCTCGTCGATGATATCGCAGTATACCGCGTAAGCCTTTTTGATAGGGCCTGCCGAGGCAGAGGGGATTGCGTTCCGGTAATTTCTGGAAGAATCAAAATTCCGGTAAAGGCTCTGCCCGTCGGAGCTGTCGATCAGCGCTTTAAAATCCTGCAGGGATTCGATATATTTACCGAGTATCCCGGAGATATTCTCCCGGTTTGTGAGGCAGATGTGCTGCCACATGGTAGGAGAAGAGGAGGCGATGCGGGTAATGTCCTTGAAACCGCCTGCCGCAAGATTTTTCATCAGCTCTGTCCCGGTATCATTATCCTTTACAAAATTCACCAGGCTGGAGGCAATGATGTGGGGCAGATGGCTGATGGCGCCGGTCACATAGTCGTGCTGGCCATAGTCGAGGATCAGCGGGATGGCGCGCAGGCTCTGGATAAGCTTTTCAAAACGGCTGATCTTATCTGGCGGCACTTCGTCGGAGGGGGTCAGGATATAATATGCATTTTCAATCAGCATGGCTTTGGAGTTGGTAAATCCGGTCTTTTCCGAACCTGCCATAGGGTGTCCGCCGATAAAATATTTCCCGATGCCCAAAGCTTCCACTTCTTTATGTATATTCGTCTTTACGCTGCCTACGTCGGTCAGGATGCAGCCGTCGTGAAGGTACTCCTTCATCTGTTTCAGATATGCCGCATTGTAGACAACGGGCGCGCACAGGAAAATATAACTGCACTGATGGAAATTACCGTCTATGGTGGTGGCGGCCACATCGATGACGGATTCCTGGGTCGCCAGCGCCAGCGCTTCCTTATTCTTATCAAAAGCTACGATCTCGTATTCGGGATAGTACTGGCGGATGGCCTTCGCGATAGAGCCTCCGATTAATCCCAGACCGATAAAACCAACCTTCTCTTTCATGAATAGTCCTCCTGAATGATATGCTGTCCGCGGGTCAGCTGCATTTTACGAATATCATTCTATATTCAATTTCCTGTTTTGTCAATGAAAGCCGGGATGCCTAGTACATCAAATAATAAGTAACTAGCCATATCACTTGTCTGATTTTCCGGCTACTGCGTTAGACTTTTCTAGCTGTAGCCGCCGCTGCGCCGTCGAAAATCTGCCATGTATCCGAAAAATTATCCTGCGTGATATAGCCGGATACTTATTTCTCGATGTACTAGATACTTATTATTCAATGTACTATGGCTATAATGATGGATATTTTGAATAAATAAGTTGTAATGTGCGTGAATTTTTAGTACAATGTGTATATGAGATTTTTCTAAAGAACAAGGAGGCAGCAAGATATGAAAGTTTATAGAACGGACGAAATCAGAAATGTGGTTCTTTTAGGACACGGCGGATGCGGGAAGACAAGTCTTGCAGAGGCTATGGCCTATGTATCTGGCGCGGTGAACCGGATGGGTAAAGTTACGGACGGGAATACGATCAGTGACTTTGACAAAGAAGAACAGAAGCGTGAGTTTTCCATCAGCACAGCCCTGATTCCGATTGAATGGGAGAAGGCGAAGATCAACGTGCTGGATACTCCGGGATATTTCGATTTTGTCGGAGAAGTGGAAGAGGCAGTCAGTGCTGCGGATGCTGCGGTGATCGTTGTATCGGGAAAGGCAGGCGTAGAGGTAGGGACAGAGAAGGCATGGGAATTGTGTGACAAGTACAGCCTGCCGCGTATGATCTATGTGACGGAGATGGATGTGGATGACGCCAGCTTCCGTCAGGTTGTTGAGGATCTGACAGAGAAATACGGAAAAGTGATCGCACCTCATTTTTCTCCGATCCGTGAGGATGAGAAGCTGATCGGATATGTGAATATTATCAAGAATGCCGGAAGGCGCTACACCGGTATCGGAAAGCGGGAGGAGTGCGAGATTCCGGATTACTGTATGGAATATGTGGAGAGTTACCGTGAGAAGCTTCTTGAGGCGGTTGCAGAGACCAGCGAGGAGTTCATGGAGCGTTATTTTGCAGGCGAGGAGTTCTCTGTGGAGGAGATCCGCGCGGCGATGCGTACAGAGGTTATGGACGGAAGCATCGTTCCGGTTGCTATGGGATCCAATATTCAGGCTCAGGGCGTTGCGAACCTGTTATCTGACATTGTAAGATTCTTCCCGAGTCCAGACTGGAGAGAGTGCGCGGGTGTGAACCTTAAGACCAATGAGATCTATGAGGCTAACTATGACTTTGCAAAGGCAAAATCTGCTTACGTGTTCAAGACGATGGTAGACCCGTTCATCGGCAAATATTCTTTCGTAAAGGTATGCTCCGGCGTATTGAAAGGCGAGGATGTTCTTTACAATGCCTCCTCTGAGACGGATGAGAAGCTTGGAAAGATCTACACCATGATCGGAAATAAGCCGGTGGAGGTCAGCGAGCTGTTTGCCGGCGATATTGGAGCGATTGCCAAGCTTGGCAATACGAAGACCGGCGACACCCTTTCTGCTAAGACAATGCCGCTTCTTTTTGGAAAGACAGAGTATTCCAAGCCTTATACTTATATGAAGTATGTGACAGCCAATAAGGGGGATGAGGATAAGGTATCTCAGGCGCTTCAGAAGATGATGGCTGAGGATATCACTCTTAAGGCGGTTAATGACAGCGAGAACCGTCAGACACTTCTCTACGGCATGGGTGACCAGCACTTAGAGATCGCCGTGAGCAAGCTGGCGGAGAGATATAAATGTGCAGTTACCTTAGAGACGCCGAAGGTTGCATTCCGCGAGACGATCCGCAAGAATTCTGATGTGGATACGAAGTATAAGAAGCAGTCCGGCGGACACGGACAGTACGGCCATGTCAAGATGAAGTTCGCTTCTTCCGGAGACTTAGAGACACCATATGTATTTGAAGAGACAGTCGTAGGCGGAGCTGTTCCGAAGAACTACTTCCCGGCAGTTGAGAAGGGACTTCAGGAGTCTGTGATCAAGGGGCCTTTGGCGGGATATCCGGTTGTTGGCGTAAAAGCTACGCTGTATGACGGCTCCTATCATCCGGTAGACTCCTCTGAGATGGCGTTCAAGACAGCGACCATCCAGGCGTTCAAGAAGGGATTCATGGAGGCAGGCCCGGTTCTTCTTGAGCCGATCGCTTCGATTAAAGTAACTGTTCCGGATGATTATACCGGAGATGTCATGGGAGACCTGAATAAGCGCCGCGGTCGTGTGCTGGGGATGAATCCTATTGCCGGCGGCTGTCAGGTGATTGAGGCTGACATCCCGATGACCGGATTGTTTGGCTATTGTACGACCCTCCGGTCCATGACCGGCGGCCGAGGAACCTACGAGTACGAATTTGCACGCTATGAGCAGGCTCCGTCGGATGTTCAGGAGGCAGAGATCGCCAAGAGAGCAGCAGAGGAATAAGCATATTGCCTGTCACGGAGCGGACAGCAGGATAAAAGTTAAGAAAAGAAAAAGCAAGAAAAGCCCGAGAGGGCTTTTCTTATTTTTGCAAAGGTGCTATACTCTACTATGCTTAATATAAAATTATGTAGATTAAAGAGGAACGAAGATGCAAATTGTAATTATTGGTGACGGTAAAGTAGGTCATAAGCTTGCAATACAGTTGTCAGAAGAAAATTATGATATCACGCTGATTGACCAGAACGAAGGGAAACTTAAAGACGCGCTGAATAAGATGGACATATTCTGTATTACAGGAAACGGAGCGGATGCAGAGATCATGAAGCAGGCGGACGTGCCGCATTCGGACCTGGTCATTGCCTGCGCCTCGGCCGACGAGATGAATATGTTAAGCTGTCTTATCGCAAGAAGGCTTGGGGCGAAGCATACGATCGCAAGGGTGAGGAATCCGATCTACTACAGCCAGATCGGGATACTGAAGGAGGATCTGCACCTTTCTATGGCGGTAAATCCGGAGCTTGCGGCTTCCAATGAGATCCTGAGGGTGCTGCTGTTCCCGGAGGCCAGCAAGGTGGAGACGTTCATGAAGGGACGTGTGGAGCTGGTAGAGTATGCGGTGGGCGCGGACCAGCCGCTGACGGATATCTCCCTTGCGGAGGTTTACCGCAAGTTTCAGATCAAGATACTGGTATGTGCGGTGAAGCGGGGGAAAGATGTGTATATCCCGGACGGAAACTTTGTGGTGAGAGCCGGAGACCGCCTGCATATCGCGGCGGCCCACCAGGATCTGAGGACGTTTTTCAAATCCCTTGGGCGCAAGAATGTCAAGGTGAAGAAGGTGCTCATCTGCGGAGGAGGGCATGTCTGCTTTTATCTTGCATCGCAGCTTCTGCAGGTAGGCATGAAGGTAAAGATCATCGAGCGCAATGAGCAGCGGTGCGAGGAGCTGTGTGAGCTGCTCCCCAAGGCGACTATCATTAACGGCAATGCGGCGGACCAGGATCTTCTGATGGAAGAGAGGATTACGGATACGGATGCTTTTGTGGCGCTTACCGGGATGGATGAGGAGAATATCATCATGTCCTTTTTTGCCAAGACTCTTGGCGTGCCTAAGATCATTGCCAAGGTGAATGACGATACCAGGGCGCAGATGGTGGAAGGACTGGGAATTGACAGTATTATTTCTGCCAAGAGCGCGACAGCGGATGCGATCATGGGCTATGTAAGGGCACGGAATAATTCCTACAGCAGTGCCAATGTTGAGACCATGTACCGGCTTGTGCAGGGCAAGGTGGAGGCGCTGGAGTTTATCATTAAGAAGGAATGCGCATATACGAACGTGCCGTTAAAGGACCTTCCGATCAAGAAGAATAACCTGATCGCATGTATCGGGCGGAGGCGGAAGGTGATCGTACCTAACGGTGATGACCACTTAGAGGTGGGAGATAGTGTTATGGTGGTGACAAAAGATCATATTGTCAGCAATTTCAGTGATATTTTAGGTTAGGAGCCTTGCAGATATGAACGTAAAGATGATATGGTATATATTAGGGAAGATGCTGGGAGTGGAGGCGCTTCTGCTCCTCATCCCGGCGTTTGTAGGTGCACTGTATGGGGAGCATGAGGGGCTTGCTTTCCTGATCCCGTCTGCGGTACTGCTTGTTGTGTACCTGATTGCCGGATTAAAGAAGCCGGAGAAGACGAAGATCTATCAGAAGGAAGGGCTTGTTATCGTAGCGCTGGCGTGGATTCTGTGGTCTTTGTTCGGGGCGCTTCCCTTCACGTTGTCCGGGGAGATACCGCTTTATATCGATGCACTTTTTGAGACGGTCTCTGGATTTACGACGACGGGATCTTCTATCCTTCCAGATGTGGAGGTGCTTTCCCAGTGTATGCATTTCTGGAGAAGCTTCACCCACTGGGTAGGAGGGATGGGAGTGCTGGTGTTTGTGCTTGTGCTCACCAGCCTTGATAAGAGCAGCACGATGTACCTGATGATGGCGGAAGTGCCGGGGCCGGAGAAGGAGAAGCTGGTTCCGAAGATGACATCCACGGCGCGGATCCTTTACGGCATCTATTTCGGGATGACAGCGCTGGAGGTAGTGCTTCTGCTTCTTGGCGGCATGAATGTCTTTGACAGCCTGGTCCATGCGTTCGGCACGGCGGGGACCGGAGGATTTTCCAATTATGCGGAGAGTGTGGGGCACTTTGGAAGCGCCTATATCGACGGGGTGATCACGGTCTTTATGATCTTGTTCGGAATCAACTTTAACCTGTATTTTCTGCTGATCCTGCGGGACTTTAAGCCGGTGTGGAAAAATGAGGAGCTGCGGGCATATGTGCTGATCATTGCCATATCCACGGTGTTGATCACGATGAATATCAGCGGCCGGTACCCGGGTATTCCTGAGGCTTTTCGTCATGCGGTCTTTCAGGTAGGGTCGGTGATCACGACTACCGGGTTTGCCACTGCGGATTTTGCGGTGTGGCCTATGTTTTCCCAGTGCATCCTTCTGATGCTGATGATCTGCGGCGCGTGTGCGTCGTCCACTGGAGGCGGTATTAAGGTGTCCAGAGTGCTGATCGTTTTGAAGAGCATCAAGCGTGAGCTCAAGCAGATGAAGCACCCGAAATCAGTAAGTATTATCCGGGTGAACGGCAAGAAGATGAACACGGATGTGGTGCGGAAGGTCTGCTCATATCTGATGGCCTATATGGCGATCATGATCGTGTCTATTTTACTTATAGCGATAGATAACCGGGATTTTGCGACGACGTTCAGCTCGGTTATGGCGACGCTGAATAATATCGGGCCGGGAATCGGCGGCGTGGGGCCGGCGGGGAATTTTTCCCAGTTTTCCGTGTTTTCCAAGCTGGTGTTCTGCTTTGACATGCTGGCGGGAAGGCTGGAGATTTTCCCGTTTCTGATGCTGTTCGCTGTCCCCATATGGAGAAAACAATTTTAGACAGGAGGTATTTATGAAATCTAAATGGAAGCTTTTGGCAGTGGCCGCGGCAGTCGCCGTAGTCGGGATATACTATTATATTTCACTGCCTGCGATAAATATACACTCTTCGGATACTTGGTTTTTTATCTTTGTGGTCCTGATCGCGGCGGCTCTGGTCTATATGAGCAAAAAAAAGATGCGGTCGTTCCGTGAGGCGAAGGAGAACAGGGGGCTGCGCGCGATCGGCACAGTGATCGTGGCGCTGGGGCTTTTCTACCTGGCGGGCAGCCTTTTGTCCTCTCCGATTATCAATGCGAAAAAGTACCAGAAGCTGATGAAGGTAGATGAGGGCGAGTTCACGGAAGATATAGAGGAGCTTTCCTTTGACAAGATACCGCTTTTGGACCGTGACACGGCGGTGATTTTGGGGGACCGGAAGATGGGGAGCATGGTGGATATGGTTTCCCAGTTCGAGGTGGATGATATCTATACCCAGATCAACTACAAGGATAATCCGGTGAGAGTGTCTCCGCTGCGGTACGCAAGCCTGGTTAAGTGGTTTACGAACCAGTCGGAGGGGATCCCGGCCTATATCCGGATCAATATGGCGACCCAGACTACGGAGCTTGTGAAGCTTGAGGAGGGGATGAAGTATACGACGAGCGAGTATTTTAACCGGAATATATACCGCCATCTCAGGTTCGCCCACCCGACCTATATCTACGGGGGACTTAGCTTTGAGATCGACGATAACGGTACTCCTTACTGGGTTGCTCCGGTAAAGAAGTATAATATCGGGCTGTTCGGCGGCGAGACGGTAGGGAAGGTCGTTCTCTGCAATGCCATCACCGGTGAGACCAAGACTTATAAGATCGAAAATGCGCCGTCATGGATCGACCGTGCATACGCGGCGGATCTGCTTGTGGAGCTGTTTGACTATTACGGGACATTAAAGCATGGGTTTATCAACAGCGTGCTGAGCCAGAAGGATTGCCTGGAGACGACGGACGGCTATAATTATCTTGCCCTTGATGATGATGTGTGGATGTACACCGGGGTCACGTCGGTAAACGGCGACCAGTCCAACGTAGGATTTATGCTGTCCAATCAGCGGACGATGGAGACGAAATATTATAAGGTGGAAGGTGCGACAGAGGCATCTGCCATGTCGTCGGCGGAAGGGCAGGTGCAGAACCTCAAGTATACGGCCACATTTCCGCTGCTTCTCAATATATCCGATGAGCCGACATATTTTATCGCCCTTAAGGATGACGCGGGGCTTGTGAAAAAATATGCGATGGTAAATGTACAGAAGTACCAGATCGTAGCGGTCGGGGATAGTGTCAGCCAGTGTGAGGAGAATTATCTTGAGCTGCTCCTTAGCAGCGGGGTGAAGGAAGCGGAAAAGGACACCAGGGAGATCAAGACAGTCACGGGAAGGATTACGAAGATCGCGCAGGCTGTCATCGACGGGACATCCCACTATTATCTGATGGTGGAAGGGTCGGATGATATTTTTGATGCGTCAGTTGTAGACTTCATCGATGTGGTAAGGTGCGAGACCGGACAGGAGATCACGATGGAATATAAGGAAGACGAGAAAGCCAATACGGTCATGTCTCTGAAGATCGCCGGGGATCTTCCGTCTGACGATAATCAGGATGAGAAGGATGAAAAGGAAGAGCCATGGGATTAAGTATACTGCTTGCAAAACAGATCATATCACTGTTTCTTTTTGTGGCGGCGGGGTATGCAAGCGTCAAGGCGGGGCTGTTTAAGAGCGAGGACAGTAAGGTAATCTCTAATCTGGTCGTCTATATCTGTTCGCCCTGCATGGTCGTCTACTCTTTTCAGATTGAGCTGACGAAGGATAAGGTACAGGGGCTGCTTTTAGCAATTGCGGCCGCTGTGCTGGTACATATCCTGATGATCGCATGGACAGCCCTCTTTCGCAGGCCGCTTAACCTGAACAGCATCGAGAGGGCTTCGCTGATCTACACGAATGCGGGAAATCTGATCATCCCGCTGGTAGCCGCAGTCATGGGGATGGAATGGGTATTTTATACCAATGCTTACAATATCGTCCAGACGATGCTGATCTGGACTCACGGAAGCCGCATGATCGGGCAGCAGACGGAGGACTGGGATTATAAAAAGATCCTGATGAATCCGAATATCATCGCCATGATAGCGGGCGCGTTCTTCTTTGCCGCGGGAATCCATATCCCTGAAGTGATCGGCACCTGCCTTGAGGGATTTGGGGGCATGATCGGGACGGCGGGGATGTTTGTCATCGGCATGGTCATCGGGAATATGGATCTTAAGTGGGTATTCAGCCGCAAGCGCCCTTACTTTGTATGCTTTATCCGGCTGCTTGTGTATCCGGCAGTGACGGCGGTCATCTTTTCCGCTCTGGCGGGGCTGGGGATTCACAGGGAGGCGAAGGATATCCTACTGGTGGTATTTTTGGCAACCTCAGCGCCGGCGGCAGCCATGGTGACGCAGCTTGCGCAGATCTATGACCGGGACTCCAAGTACGCCAGTGTCATCAATGTGATGTCCATCATTTTCTGCATTGTGACGATGCCGCTGATGGTCATGCTTTATGAGACGCTGGCCTGAGAGCCTGCGGTGAATAGAAAAGGCGGTATGCTTTGGAACTGGGAGGAAAGAAAAAGAGCAATATAGAAATAAAAATAGCGAAAAAGCAACAAAGAAGGAATCCGAAGCACTTCCGCTCCGGATTCCTTTTTGCTTTTCTGACTCAGTCTAGCATAACCCAACTTAAATAACCTTATGTTTCACTTGTCTAAATTTCCATCTGCTGCGTTGGCTTCAATCGACGATGTTACCGGCATCGCCTCATTTAGCCGCCTTGCATCTGAAAATTTATCCTACGTGAAACATTAAGGCATTTAAGTTGGATCATACTAGTTAAGATACTCACAATGTTCGGAATTTACACCCGCCAGATCCGACTTTGCAGCGCTGATGCTTACATAGAATTCGATGCCGCAGTCCTTGGAGATCCGGTTCAGCCTGTCGATAAATGCAGGAACATTCTCAAGGGAGATATCCGCATGCTTTAAGATGCCGTCGATAAATACGCACTCGATATCGTGATTAGAGCTGTACATCCCATATAAGAATCCAATGTATCCGTCAATGTTGATGATCGCCGGGTAGTCATCCATACAGATGGTACGGATGTTGAATGCAACACTGGCGGTATCACGGTGTGTCTTCTTGATCAGAACCACGTTCCCGTTGCACTCCTTTGCTTTCTTGTTAGCCTGTTCAATCATTTGCTGCGTTTTTCCGCTGCCTTTCGGACCTGTCAATAAATATACCATAGCAAACTCTCCTTTATGTATCATATTCTACTGAAAATCCAGTAACTTTACTTATATTCATTATACACTAAAGCGGGGTATGGAACAACCGTAAAAAATAATTTCTTCGGGGTTGACTTATTTTAACATATTACCTATAATATTTATCGTATATTGAAAAAGCGATGAAGAGGAATAGTAAGAGACGGATGTCTTCAGAGAGCTGCCGGAGGGTGCGAGGCAGCAGGCAGAAATCTCCCAACTCGCCTCGGAGTTCCCGGACTGAAGGTGCGGCTGCCGGCAGGAAGACATTTTCCGAAAGCGGTAAGTAGGTACGGGCGGTTTCCTTCCCGTTACAGAAGCAATGAGTGCATGCGGCATAGGGCTGCGTGAAAAAGAGTGGTACCACGGAAGTTAAGCCTTTTCGTCTCTTAGAGATGAGAGGGCTTTTATCAGGTTCAAAAGAACCTCACCAAGTAATTAAGGCAGGAGGAATATGATCATGTCGAAGATACCTTATAACCATAAGGCGATTGAGAAGAAATGGCGTGAAAACTGGGCGAAGAATCCGGTGAATGTAACAGAGAATGAGGACGGGAGCAAGAAAGAGAAGTATTACTGTCTCGATATGTTCCCCTATCCGTCAGGGAACGGCCTTCATGTAGGGCATTGGAGAGGCTATGTCATCTCTGACGTGTGGAGCAGGTACAAGCTGCAGCAGGGATACTACATCATCCATCCTATGGGATGGGACGCTTTCGGGCTTCCGGCAGAGAACTATGCCATCAAGATGGGTGTCCATCCGGCGATTTCCACGGCGGAGAACGTGAAGAATATCAAGAACCAGATCAATGAGATCGCGGCGCTCTATGACTGGGACAGGGAAGTGAATACGACAGATCCGGAGTTTTACAAGTGGACCCAGTGGATCTTTGTGAAGATGTTCAAGGAGGGACTGGCCTACGAGAAGGAGTTCCCCATCAACTGGTGTCCCTCCTGCAAGACGGGCCTTGCCAATGAAGAGGTGGTAAATGGGAAATGCGAGCGCTGCGGCGCGGAGGTGACAAAGAAGAATCTCCGTCAGTGGATGCTTAAGATCACCGCCTATGCAGAGCGCCTGCTTAATGATCTCGACAAGCTTGACTGGCCGGAGAAGGTAAAGAAGATGCAGACCGACTGGATCGGAAAATCCTACGGCGCAGAGGTTGACTTCCCGGTGGAGGGGCGCGATGAGAAGATCACGGTATATACGACGCGTCCGGATACTCTGTACGGCGCTACCTTTATGGTACTTGCGCCGGAGCATGAGCTGGCGGCATCTCTTGCCACAGACGAGACGAGAGAGGCAGTGGAGAAATATATCTACGACGCATCCATGAAGTCTAATGTGGACCGTCTGCAGGATAAGGAAAAGACCGGCGTGTTCACGGGAAGCTATGCGGTGAATCCGTTAAACGGCGAGAAGACGCCGATCTGGCTTTCCGATTATGTCCTTGCGGATTACGGTACCGGGGCCATCATGTGCGTACCGGCTCATGACGACCGCGACTTTGAGTTTGCCACGAAATTCAACATCCCTGTCGTGCAGGTCATCGCAAAGGACGGCAAAGAGATTGAACAGATGACAGAAGCCTACACAGAGGCCAGCGGCACGATGATCAATTCCGGCAAATGGAATGGCATGGAGTCCGCGGTCCTGAAAAAAGAGGCTCCCCATATGATCGAGGAGTGGGGCATGGGCCGCGCCACCGTTAACTACAAGCTTCGGGACTGGGTATTCTCCCGTCAGCGTTACTGGGGTGAGCCGATCCCGATCGTACACTGTCCGGAGTGCGGCAATGTGCCTGTGCCGGAGGAGGAGCTGCCGCTGCGGCTTCCGGAGGTAGAGTCCTACGAGCCTACCGGAACCGGGGAGTCGCCGTTAGCTGCTATTGACGAGTGGGTGAACTGCAAGTGCCCGAAGTGCGGGAAAGACGCGAAGAGAGAGACGAACACCATGCCTCAGTGGGCAGGGTCTTCCTGGTATTTCCTGCGCTACGTGGATAATCATAATGACAAGGAACTGGTGTCCAAGGAGAAGGCTGATGCTATGCTGCCCGTGGATATGTATATCGGAGGTGTGGAGCACGCGGTGCTGCATCTTCTGTACTCCAGATTCTATACGAAATTTTTGTGCGATATCGGAGCCATTGATTTTGACGAGCCGTTCCAGAAGCTGTTCAATCAGGGCATGATCACCGGGAAGAACGGGATCAAGATGAGCAAGTCCAAAGGCAATGTAGTATCGCCGGATGACCTGGTGAGAGACTACGGCTGTGATTCCCTCAGGATGTATGAGCTGTTCGTGGGGCCGCCGGAGCTTGACGCAGAGTGGGATGACCGCGGTATCGACGGCGTGAACCGGTTCTTAAAGCGTCTGTGGAATCTGGTGATGGACAGCAAGGAAGCAAAGGCTGAGGCGACGAAGGAGATGATCAAGGAGCGCCACAGGCTCATTAAGGACATCACGGTGCGTCTGGAGAGCTTTAGCTTAAATACCGCGATTTCCGGATTCATGGAGCACAATAACAACCTGATTGAGATCGCGAAAAAGGCAGGGGGAGTGGATCTTGAAACGTTGTCCGTCATGGCAGTCCTGCTTTCACCCTTTGCACCGCATATGGCGGAGGAGATCTGGGAGCAGCTTGGACATACGGGAAGCGTATTTAAAGCCGGATGGCCTGTCTTTGACGAGGAGGCGATGAAGGATGACGAGATCGAAGTTCCGGTGCAGATCAACGGGAAGACGAGAGCGGTCATCAGTATTGCGGTAGATGCGTCCAAAGAGGACGCGATCGCTGCCGGAAAAGAGGCGGTGGCAGATAAGTTTACCGGAACTATCGTGAAAGAGATCTATGTTCCGAAGAAGATCATTAATATTGTGCAGAAATAATTCATAGAATGCAGGATGGCGCGGATGATAGGAGCAAAAGATTATCTGCGCCATTTTAGAAAAAGTATATGGAGAATGATCGTGAAGAAAAGGAAAAGCATCAGATGGAATACACTTCGTATTACGGCACTTGGTTTCTTAAGTGTCATACTTTTCGGCGGGGTTCTTTTATATCTGCCGGTGAGCAACACAAAGCCTATTGCGTTTATTGACGCACTGTTTACTTCGGTGACGTCGGTGTGCGTGACAGGGCTGGTGACGATTACGCCGGCCAGCCAGTTTACGCTGTTTGGAAAGGTGGTGCTGCTCATCCTCATACAGATCGGCGGTCTCGGCGTAATCGCGTGCGCGGCGCTGTTTTTCTTTCTGCTTAGAAGAAGGCTTGAGTTGAGGGAGCGGATCGTGCTGCAGGAGGCGTACGGCGCGCAGCATCTCGGCGGCATCGTAGGGCTGGTGAAAAAGGTGATCGCCGGGACGCTTATAGTGGAGGGCGCGGGAGCGGCGCTGTATGCCCTTCAGTTTGTGCCGGAGTATGGATTGCTGCGGGGCGTCTGGTACGCTGTCTTCCATGCAGTCTCGGCTTTTTGCAATGCGGGGATCGATATTCTCGGAAACCGCAGCCTTGCCGGGTATGCGGCGAATCCGATCGTTAATATTACCACTATGCTTTTGATCATCCTGAGTGGTATCGGGTTCACAGTCTGGTTTGACGTAACGGAGAATATAAGGGAGCTTATGTGCCGGGAGACGGCCGGGCGGTGGCGCTTTGGGAGGCTTAAGCTGCATTCGAAGCTGGCGGTTGTGACTACATTTATATTGATCGCGGCGGGGATGGTCTTTATATTCTTTTCCGAGTTCCGCAATCCTGCCACGATCGGTGGCATGGATACGGGGCAGAAGCTGATGGCGTCTTTGTTCCAGTCGGTGACGACGAGGACGGCCGGATTTTACACATTTTCCCAGGGGGCGCTGCATGAAGAAACAAAGCTGTTCTGCGCTATCCTGATGTTTATCGGCGGTTCGCCGGGAGGAACGGCGGGCGGAGTGAAGACGACGACCTTTGCCATGCTGTTTTTGTCCTGCCGCACTTTTGCGCGGGGAGGGAACGATACGGAGTGCATGGGCCGGAAGATCTCGGCGGCCAATCTGCGCACAGGATTCTGCGTTGTGATGGTGGCCTTTGCCGTGTTTATCACCGGGACTATCGCGGTTCTTACCATAGAGCCGGACAGCGTCGCCATGGTCGATGTGCTCTATGAGACGGCGTCGGCGGTGGGGACGGTGGGGCTTACGGCGGATCTGACTCCGCGTCTTTGCCGGGCAAGCCAGATCATCCTGATGATCATGATGTATATGGGGCGGCTTGGGCCTTTGACGCTGGTGCTTACATTCGCAGGGAAGCAGCATCCCAGGGACCGGGTGCGCAGCCTTCCTAAGGAACAGGTTATGGTCGGGTGAGCTTTCGGAAAAAGCTTGTAATTTACACAATATTAAGGTGAATAGTCTCACTTAAGTACTTTTCTGACTGCTTAAGTGAGACTGTAAAGGCAATTTCAAATGGATTGTTGCATGCTGCTGATCATGGAGTGAATCGTAACAATCTCTTGGAGAGCCTTGCAGGTGTCTGGTTATCTGGCAGTATCTGGCCATAGATTTCAGAAATTGATTGGAAATATTTCTGTAAAGGAATTCTTTGCTTTTTTGAGATGAGCAGGATTTATCCACAGAATAGAGATGGATAAAATCCTGTACTGCCAAATATCGGAGATAGAAGACGAGGAGGATGGACGATGAAAAAACAGTTTGTTGTGCTGGGACTGGGCAGCTTTGGAGCGAGTGTGGCAGTGGCGCTGCAGCAGCTTGGCTGTGATGTCGTAGCGGTGGACCAGGATATGGAGCGGATCGAGGATGTGGCGGATAAGGTGACTTACGCCATGCAGGCGGATATCGGCAATCCGGAATTGTTTGAGGCTCTGGGTTCTAAGAGCTTTGACGGGATCGTGGTCGCTTCGTCGGAGAATCTGGAGGGAAGTATTATGGCGGTACTGGGCGCAAAAGAAGCCGGGATTCCCTATATCCTGTGCAAAGCGCATAACAAGAGGTATGCCGAGGTCCTGCGGAAGGTGGGGGCGGATGCCGTCGTGTTCCCGGAGAAGGAGATGGGCAGGCGGATCGCGAAGAATCTGGTGTCAGCCAATCTTGCAGACTGGATCGAGCTGTCGCCGGATTACAGCGTGGTCGAGGCTGCAGTACCTCAGAAATGGATCGGAAGGACGCTTAAGGAGCTGGACGTAAGGAGGACTTATGAGGTGAACGTAGTGGGAATCAAGGAAGGGGAGCGCGTGGAGATCACTCCAGATCCAGAGCTTCCTCTTGGGCGGGGGATGATCCTGATGCTGGTAGGCTCCAATGAGGCGCTTAAGCGGATATAAAGCTAATCCTGGATCCTGAACTTACTTGGCTGGAATCCGGTATAATTCTTGAACGCTCTGCTAAAGTAAAAGTCATCCTTATAGCCTACCAGTTCCCCAACCTTCTGTATGCTCATCTCGGGGCTGTTGAGGAGCAGCCGCTTTGCCTCGTTCATCCGCAGCTTGATGAGGTATTTGGACAGGGTTTCCCCGGTAAATTTCTTGAAGATCTTTCCCAGATATTCCGGTGTAAAGCCGAATTTGTCGCCTAATTCGCGGAGGGAGATTTCTTTCTGGTAATTTTCGCTTAAATATTTCTGCAGGAGGTTAGCGATGGCCTCCTGATTTAATGTATTTTCCTTTGAATGATATGCCTTGAGTTCTTCGGACTCTGCACCCATGGTGATGAGGACGCGCTGAAGAGCCTCCAGAAGATGTTCAGAGGCAACAGGCTTCAGCAGATAATCCTTGACGGAATAGCGCAAGGCAGTCTGTGCATAGGAGAAATCATCGTATCCGCTCAAGACGACAACCTTCGTCCGAGGATAATTGCCGTGGAGGTACTTGATCAGCTCAAGGCCGTCGCACTGAGGCATACGGATGTCGGTGATCACAAGCTCCGGGCAGTGCCTTTCGATAAGACCGATAGCCTCAAGCCCATTGGCTGCCTCTCCGGCGGATTCCAGAGGGAGGTTGAGCGCGTTTATCTTTTTGACGAGATTTTTCCTGATCAGGCTTTCATCCTCCGCGATGATGTATTTATAAGTCGAGGTTTTCATAGTATTCCTCCTTTGAGTAGAGAACATTTCCGCCCAGAATGAATACGGTTCTTCCGGCGGTGCTGTTATCGATTTTAAAAATGCTGTTTTCTCCGTAGACTAATCTTAATCTCAGATATACGTTCTTAAGGCCCATGCCGCCGATCTTTAAAGACTTCACTTCTTTGTTGAAATCCAGGTTTTCATAAAGGCTGAGGAGTTCATCTTTGCGGGCATCGCTTAAGTTTCCGCCGTTGTCCTCTATCCGGATCATCCAGTGCCCGTCCCTGGTCATAGAGGAGATGGAAAGATGCCATGGCGGTTTGCCGGTGAATGCATATTTAAAGGCATTTTCAACGATAGGCTGTGTGATCAGCTTGGGAATATAGATGCCTTTCGTATCTTCCTGAAGATGAATTTGGTAATCCAGCTCATCAGTGAAGCGAAGCTGCATACATTCCAGATACCGGTTTGTATAGCGGATCTCCTCTTCCAGCGGAACGACCATCTCTTTCGAGGAGGAAATATAGCGGAAATATCCGCAGAGAGCCTGACACATCCGGATGATGTCGTCATTCATCTCTTCCTCTGCCATGATGCTGATGCTCGTCAGGCTGTTGTAGAGAAAATGAGGGTTGATGAGCGACTGGGTAGCCTGCAGCTTGGCGCGGGTCTCTTCGTTGTGTGAGAGGAGAACCTCCTTAGAGGTGGAGCGCAGCTTTTCGTACATGCTACGGATGGCCTCGCACAGGATAGACAGCTCTTTTATGCTGCTGTCTGCGGAGGTGAGATTGACTTTTTCGGCGTCCAGTATCCGGTTGATAGTGATCTTTCCGGCAGCGGCAGTCAGTTTTTTAAGCGGGCTTGTAATCCGTCTGGAAAGCAAAAAGCAGACCAGCAGGGTAAAAAGAATGGAAAAGCCCGCGATCAGCAAAAAGGATACGCGGAAAATGCGGAGAGGGAGGTACAGGGATTCCTCGGTCTGTGTCACAATCACCGTCCACTGATAGCCTGGGATGTTCTGTGTTGAGAGAAGGAACGTCCGGTCAGAGGAAGTGGTAACAAGCTGGCTTTGGCCGTCAGTGACACCGTTTTTTCTGGCCAGCAGGCTGTAATCCTCGGAATCAACGGGCTGATTGTAAGGGAACATCAGGCGGCCTTCGGAATTGTATACATACACGCTGATCTCTTTGTTGCTCTGCTGCAGCTGTTCGGCAAGACCGAAGACCTTGCTGCAGTCCTGAATGACCTCGACGATCCCCTCCGGCTTATCGGCACTGTCCAAAAACAGCCGGATCAGAGAGATAAACTTCTGTGAACTGCGGTTATTTCCGCCTGCGGGAAGATAAGTGTTGGTCCTTGGTGTGGTGATATATTTGTGGCCGTTTAGGGCAAGGACATCGTCATACCATGGCTTTGCCTGTATGTCCTCATGGCCGGTGGAGTGGTTAAAGCCGGACTCTACGCAGGAGCCGTCCATCGTATACAGTTTGATTTCGGAGGCGCTCTGGTACGCGCCGATGATGGCCGTGACGATCTCATGGATAGCCTCTGCCTTTTCCCGGGAAGCGACTGTTGTTTCAGGATCCATCCCTGTGTCCTGGTACAGTCTGGAAAAATCTTTGAAATTCGCCTTTATCGCATTGGAATACACGATATTCATGGAGATAGTAGACAGGTTGTCCATCTGGGCAGCTACAGAATCCTGGACAGATGCACATAGGTTTTCGATAGAATTTTCTGCATTCTCCAGGGTGTTTTCTTTGTAGGAGGAATATGCAAAAGTGAAAAATATAGTAAGCAAAAGCAGGATAAATGAGCCATAAACCACAAAAAGGTAAAAAGTCTGCGAGTAGTGTTTGGGTAGTTTTTTCAATTTTTATGTACCTCCCTTGCGAGGTCATTATACAAGATAGTTCAAAATAATGCAATAATTAGTTTGGTTTTGTCTATTTTGTATATCCCCTGCGGATGATATGATTATGATACACAAAACAATCTATTTTACCGGTGAAATAACGTAACAGATCAAGATGCTGACAGGAAAGGAAGAAAGGTATGAGGGGCTGCCTTGCCGTTTTGTATGGTGTTATAACATGTTATAATGGCATAAAATCGTTGTTTGACGTTTTTGTTGTTTTATAATTCGTTATGATTTTTTATTAGTATTTGACCCAAATTTGACCAATAATCGGGAAGAAAAATGTATAAAAAAGTATAAATATACATTATGAGTTTCTGCACAGTTATAGCGGTAAATGTCAAATGGCTATTTTCGGAGATAATGATGTGTGGCTTACTGAGATGAGAATGCTTGAAAAGAAGTCTTTATTCTAGTATAATGAAAAATACAGAGAAAGATAAAAATAGGATAGTTCAGATGACTTGTTTTACGAAAAGATTATATATCAGACACGGTGGTGTTCTCAGATGCTAATATATTTATAAAAAATGGATTCATAAAATATTACCTTTAGTTGAGATTATAAGTGAGGTGGGAGCGATTAATAGAAAAGAATCAAGAACAGTTATGTTTACGCTGGGAGATATGATATTTGAGTATGATGAACAAAAGAATGAGTATAATATTGAACATCATGGCATATCTTTTAAACATGCTGCTCGTGTATTTTTCGATTACGACCGAATTGAATTTTACGATGAAGAGAATAGTGTAGTCGAAGATCGTTATGATACAATAGGAGATTTGTCAGCAGGATATGTGAATGTTTCTTCAGAAGGAACTGTTATTGGAAACATAGATTCATTTATGGGAGAAATAAATGATATTATATTTGTAGTTTATACAGAGAGAGTGCAGATTGATAGAAATGAAGAAAAAATAGATGTTGTGAGATTAATATCCGCCAGATTTGCAACAAGCTTTGAAAGGGGGCTGTATTATGGTAAATATTGACGGAATGACGGAAGAAATGGTAGCATCTCTTGCTTTTTCAGAAGATGAAAGAGCATCTCTTGCAGAGGCGAGAAAGAAACCAATTGTTTTTGATGAAGATTGCCCGGAAACAACTCCGGAAAGAGCTCTAAAGTTCAGACGTGTAAATCCGGCGAAAGATCGGATGGAAAAAAGAGCATAACAAGATTCTATTTCTTCGGTGGGTGACTGCATTAACGATAGGGAACATGTCTGTTAACCGTGGGATTGTTGGTTCGAGCGGGGCTCGGGGAGCTTGAAAAAGCCCGTAAGCATCAGTGTTTGCGGGTTTTTGCTATGTAAAAAATAAGAGAAAAAATTCAAAATTTTACACCATACGGCTGTTAACCGAAAAAAATCATCCATAGGTCTGTTAACCGAAAGCCGGAGTACATATCTACTGGATATATGCAGGTCATTGCATGGTATCCCTCAGAAGCTCATACGGTCTGTATGAGATATATTCCCTACATATTTAAAATACATAGCTGCCGTTTTTGCGGTAGTTTTTTCTATTTACATAACCATTCCAGTATCGTCCGGGATGGTTATTTTTATATTTTCCAAAGAGAGGAGGAAAAGCAATGTCAGGATGCAAAGTGCTGGCCATAGCCAATCAAAAGGGCGGAACGGGTAAGACAACTTCCACCGTCAATCTGGGTATCGGGTTGGCGAATGAAGGGAAAAAGGTCTTGCTTGTGGATGCGGACCCTCAAGGGGATCTGACCACATCTTTAGGCTGGACAGACCAGGACAGCTTATCTGTCACCCTGTCAACACAGATGGAAAAGATCATCCGGGATGAACCGTTTGAACCAGGTGAGGGAATCCTTCACCATAAGGAGGGGGTGGACCTGATCCCGGCGAATATTGAACTGTCCAGCATGGAAATGTCGCTGGTCAATGCCATGAGCAGGGAATTCACCATGAGATCCTACCTGAACGATTTAAGGAAAGATTATGGGTACATCCTGATCGACTGTATGCCGAGCCTCGGTATGCTCACGATCAATGCACTGGCCGCGGCAGACAGCGTGGTCATCCCCGTCCAGGCCCACTACCTGCCGTTAAAAGGGATGACCCAGCTGGTGAAGACGATCAATAAGGTGCAGCGGCAGATCAATCCGAGATTAAGGATAGACGGGGTGGTCCTTACCCTGGCGGATATGCGGACGAACCTTGCGCGTGCGACAGCCGAAAGCCTGAAACAGAACTATGGCAGGATGATCAAAGTGTATGACACAGTGATCCCTGTGGGGGGGGGGGGTAAAGGCGGCGGAAACCAGTGCGGCAGGGGAGAGTATCTACAGCTATGATAAGAACAGCCCGGTGGCGAAAGCATATGCGTCATTTACGAAGGAGGTGGTGCGGGATGGCGAAAAACAAAGGCATCAATCTAAATCTTCCCTCTGTAGATGACCTGTTCAGTACGCAGGAGGAACGGGAGGAAGCAAAGAGGGAATCGGTCAGGGAGATTCCTCTTACGGAGATCAGTGATTTCCCGGATCATCCGTTTAAGGTAAAGGCGGATGAAAGTATGCTGGAGATGGCGGAGAGCATCCGGGAGTACGGGGTATTAGTGCCTGCCTTGGTGCGTGAGAAACCAGGAGGCGGCTATGAGATGGTAGCGGGCCACAGGCGGAAGATGGCGAGCGAGCTGGCAGAGAAGGCGGAAATTCCCTGCATCCACGATGGCCCATGACGAAAAGAGTAAGACGCAGTATACGGCGGCAGGAAAAAGTGTAACGCTCCAGGATACGGTAGACTACACCGGCCTCCAGAAAAATCTCGTCCACACGCTGAAAACGACACTGATGAACCGGGAGACGAAAGAGCCTGTCCTTGATGAAGAAGGCAATGCGGTCACCGCAATAAAAGAGTTCAAGCCAAAGGCGAAGGATGGCACAGTAAGGACAGAGGTCACCTTTGACGCATCGAAGCTTTCCGGAAAGGATGTCGTATTTTTTGAGGAACTTTATCTTGGCACAGAGCTGACGACGGAGAACCTGCTGGCATCCCACAAGGATATCAGCGCAGCCGAGCAGACTATTCATTTCCCGTCCATCCGAACGAAGGCGGCAGGAAAGGATACGCAGGCTCAGAGTATCTACGCGGGGGAAGAGGTGACGATCATTGATACGGTTTCCTACACCAACCTCCCGGTCGGGAAAGAGATGAAGCTTGACGGTATCCAGATGTTAAAGAAAAATGGAAAGCCGGCGAAGGATGCGGACGGAAATGAGATCACCGGGACTGCCACGTTTACGCCGGAGGAGCCGGACGGGGAGGCAGAGGTTTCGTTTACCTTCAACGCCTCGAACCTGGGCGGCGAGACGTTAGTCACTTTTGAGACACTGTCCTGGAGCGGGCTGGAGATCGAGCATAAGGATATCGATGATAAGGAGCAGGCTGTGTTTGTCTCCGACATTGACCTGGTAAAGACTGCGGATAAGGAAGAGTATGAGATCGGCGACACCATCCATTACACCATCAAGGCAGCGCCGAAAGGAGGAGCCGTATACCAGGAACAGATGGAATCCCTGCAGAAAGGGCGCGATGTGCTCGTGCCGTTTCTTATGGAGCATACGGAGCTGATGCCGGAGGATAAGAGGCTTTTTGCTGAGATTATGGATACGGAAAACGACTGGTTTCGCAGGACGGAAAAATCAAAAGAGCAGGAAGCGCCGGAAAGGGAGGAAGGGTCAGAAAAGGAGCGGCTGTTAGAGGAGGCGAAGGAGTATATTGACGGGTTTTGTGAGAGGGAATACGGTTCTCTTGAAGATGTGGATTATACTGATCTGTCAGGGATCGGGCTTGCTTATACCACTACAGAGGACGGGCAGCATGAGATACAGGCTGCGGCCGATCTTATCCGCTGCCGGATGGAAACCTATGTTGATGGTTTGCTTGTGGAATATACGCAGTATGATGACCTTGCCGACCTTATCGAAAATGCCCTTTCCGCGCTGGATTTCAGTGAGCTGGTCTATGTGCCGGAGGAGCAGCTTGAGCCATTTTACCGGGAGGGAGAAGAAAGGGGCGGGGAAGAACACGGAGAAGAGTTTGACCAGGATCACCAAGAGCACCAGAAGCAAGAGCAGGTTCAAGCGCAGGAGGGGAGACAGGACCAGGAGGAGCAAAAGCAATCGGAGGATACGGCTGAGATAGATCCCTTAAAAGAAACCATAGCAAAATATCCTGCCGTGAAAAACGGGCTGCCCTATGATATAATGGTTGAAAAGCTTAGTTTTGATGAGCCGGAAAAGAACCAGGAACAGAATAAGCGTTCAGAGAATAAGGCGGGAAATGAACCGGGAAATGTTTCATTGCAGAATGAACCGGAAGAGGATGCCTCTAAGGAAAAGATCACCGCCCATTCCAAAGAACGCTGGAACTTCCGCATTACCAATGATACTCCCGCCGCCGTAAGCGCAAAAGAAAAGTTCTGGAATAATATCTCCGCGATCCGCCTTTTGCACGACCTCCGGACAGCAGGCCGTCCTGCATCGCCAGAAGAACAGGAGGTCTTAGCAAAGTATGCCGGCTGGGGCGGGCTTCCCATGGCATTTGACGAAAGGGACAGGGCGTGGGCAAAGGAGTATAAGGAATTAAAGTCGGTACTTTCCGAAGAGGAATACCAGGCCGCGATGGAATCCACGCTGACCGCCTTTTATACGCCGCCCGTTGTCATCAAGGCAATGTACGAAGTGCTTGGCCGTCTGGGATTTACCAGGGGGAACATCCTGGAGCCGTCCTGCGGCGTAGGCGGATTTTTCGGATTGCTGCCTGAAAGCGTGGCGGATTCAAAGCTTCACGGCATTGAGATCGACCCTGTATCGGGCGGGATCGCGAGGCAGCTCTACCAGAAAGCGGATATCGCCGTTGAAGGCTTTGAGGATACGGCCCTTCCGGACGGATACTTTGATGCGGTGATCGGAAATGTCCCTTTCGGCGACTTCAAGGTCAACGACAGCAGGTACAATGCCCATAAGTTCCTCATCCATGATTATTTTTTTGCAAAGGCGCTTGATAAGGTGCGCGCAGGCGGCGTGGTGATGTTCCTGACCTCAAAGGGGACGATGGATAAGGGAAGCCCCGCGGTGAGGAGATATCTCGCACAGCGGGCAGAGCTTTTAGGAGCCGTCCGTCTGCCGGACGATACCTTTAAAGAAAATGCGGGGACGGAGGTCACAAGCGACATCCTTATCCTGCAGAGACGTGACCGGATCATCGACGCGGAGCCGGACTGGGTTTACCTTGACACGGATGAGAACGGCATTACCATGAACCGCTACTTTACGGAGCATCCGGAGATGGTCCTCGGGGAGATGAAGCTTGAGAGCACCCGGTTCGGCATGGATACTGTCTGTAAGGCCCGTCCGGATATGCCCCTGCAGGAGCTTCTTAAGGGGGCTGTGCAGCGGATCGGCAGCGCGGTCTCCGGGCTTTTTAAAGAAGCTGAACAGGCTGATGACGAAATCGACCGGATCTCTGATGCTGCTGATCAGGAGGGATCCATAGAAGCAGACCCGGAGGTAAGGAACTTCTCCTTCACCCTTGTGGATGGGCGGGTATATTTCCGGGAGAACAGCAGGATGACCCCGGCAAAGGTATCCCTGACTGCGGAGAACCGCATCAAAGGGCTGGTGGAGCTCCGGGACTGCGTGCGAAGGCTCATTAAGTACCAGGCAGAGGACTTCCCGGAGGAAAGGATCCGGGCCGGGCAGGAGGAGCTTGACAGCCTGTACGATGCCTTTACCGCAAGATACGGTCTGATTAACAGCCGGGGGAACTACCTTGCCTTTGCCGCGGATGAGAGCTATTTCCTCTTATGCTCCCTTGAGGTGCTTGACGACGAGGGGAGGTTTAAGCGGAAAGCGGACATGTTCACCAGGCGGACGATCAGGCCCCACAGGGAAGTGACCTCCGTGGGGACTTCCGCAGAGGCGCTTGCCGTCTCCATCGGGGAAAAGGCCCGTGTGGACCTGGGATATATGGCACAGCTCTCCGGGAAGACGGAAGGGGAGATTGTAAAGGACCTTCAGGGAGTCATCTTTAAAGTGCCGTTTTCCGAACCCGCAAGGTATGTGGCCGCGGATGAATATCTGTCAGGCAATGTCCGGGAGAAACTAAAGGCCGCACAGGCAGCGGCAAAGTCAGACCCGGAGTTCGCCGTCAATGCAGCGACCTTAGAAAAGGTGATCCCCAAAGACCTGGCCGCAGGAGAGATCTCCGTGCGCCTGGGTACGGCATGGATCCCCCAGGAGGATATCCAGCAGTTCGTGCTGGAGCTCTTACAGCCGTCAGCGTATGCCGCGGGAAGGATAAAGGTGCGCTATACGCAGGTGAACGGGGACTGGTTCATTGAGAATAAAGGCGCGGATTTTGGAAATGTCCGGGCGGACAGCACTTACGGGACAAAGCGGGCCAGCGCCTACCGCATCATCGAGGATACGTTAAACCTGCGGGATACAAGGATCTTTGACTATATTTATGATGAGCAGGGAAATAAAAAGGCAGTGTTCAATGCAAAAGAGACGATGGCGGCGCAGGCAAAACAAGAGACGGTCAAGCAGGCGTTTAAGGACTGGGTCTGGGAGGACGCTGAGCGCCGGAACCGCCTGGTCCGCTATTACAACGACACCTTTAACAGCATAAGGCCCCGGGAGTATGACGGGAGCCATATCACCTTCGGCGGCATCAGCCCGGAGATCACCTTAAGGCCCCACCAGGTCAATGCCATCGCCCATATCCTCTACGGGGGGAATACGCTCCTTGCCCATAAAGTGGGGGCCGGAAAGACCTTTGAGATGGTCGCCGCCGCGCAGGAGAGCAAGCGGCTGGGGCTGTGCCAGAAATCCATGTTTGTCGTGCCCAACCACCTTGTGGGGCAGTGGGCGTCAGAATACCTGCGGCTCTATCCGAGCGCGGATATCCTTGTGGCCAGGAAGCAGGACTTTGAAACGGGAAACCGCAAGAAGTTCTGCGGCAGGATCGCCACAGGCTCCTATGACGCCGTGATCATTGGGCATAGTCAGTTCGAGAAGATCCCCATCAGTGAAAAACGCCAGAGGGAGCAGCTTATGCGGCAGCTCTATGACATCGAGTGCGGCATAAAGAAGGCGGAAGGGTCTCAGGGGGAGCAGTTTTCGGTCAAGCAGCTCATGAAGACGAGGAAGACGATCAAGGCGAAGCTTGATAAGCTTAATGATACGAAGCGGAAGGACAACGTGATAAACTTTGAGGAACTGGGTGTGGACAGGCTGTTTATCGATGAGAGCCATTTTTACAAGAACCTTTACCTTTATACCAAGATGCAAAACGTGGGCGGTATCGCCCAGACGGAGGCCCAGAAAAGCTCAGACCTCTTTATGAAATGCCGTTATCTGGATGAGATCACCGGAGGGCGGGGAATCGTTTTTGCAACGGGAACTCCTGTGAGCAACTCGATGGCGGAACTTTATTCAGTCCAGAGATACCTGCAGTACGATACCCTTGCAAAGAACGGCCTGCAGCATTTTGACAGCTGGGCGTCCACCTTCGGGGAGACAGTAACAGCGCTGGAGCTTGCCCCGGAGGGCACGAACTACCGGGCCAAGACAAGGTTTGCGAAGTTCTACAACCTGCCGGAGCTGATGCAGATGTTCAAGGAAGTGGCGGATATCCAGACTGCGGAAATGTTAAATCTTCCTGTCCCAAAAGTATGTTATCATAATATCAAGACAAAGCCAAGCAGCATCCAGACGGAACTGGTAGCGGGGCTTGCGAAGAGGGCGGAAAAGATCCGGGCAGGGCTTGTGGAGCCCAGTCGGGATAACATGCTGAAAGTGACCAATGACGGCCGCAGGCTTGCCCTTGACCAGAGGCTTGTTGATCCCATGCTGCCCGATGACCCGGACAGCAAGGTCAACGTTTGTGCCGGCAATATCTTCCGGATCTGGGAGGAGCATGCGGATACCAAAGCAGCGCAGCTATGCTTTTGTGATATCAGCACGCCGAAAAATGACGGGAGCTTTAATGTCTATGATGATATGAGAGAGAAGCTGGTCCGGCGCGGCATCCCCGCAGAACAGATCCGCTTTATCCACGAGGCAAAAACTGATGCGCAGAAGAAAGAACTGTTCGCGAAGGTAAGGAGCGGCGAGGTGAGGGTGCTGTTTGGCTCCACCCAGAAGATGGGCGCGGGGACGAACTGTCAGGACAGGCTCATCGCTATCCACAACTGCGACTGTCCCTGGAGGCCTTCGGATGTAGGACGGATTTTGCGGACATTCAAAATAAAAAAGAAAGTGGAGGTAACAGACAATGGCAAAGACGATTTTTGAGGAACTGGGTGGAAAATACGAACGACAGGGAGATTATCTAATACCGTGCATAGCTTTACCAGCCGAAGAAGAACAGCCGATAGGCACATGGGGGCAACGGCATCTGGACTATCTGAAGCAGTACCGCAAGGTTACATACACCAATCTTCTCACAAGCGGCAGACTGAATACATACCTTGCCGACATCGACAAGCAGGCGCAGGAACGCTTTGAAAGGCTCATAGAGAGCATGAAACAGGCACAGGGCATAACGGAACGCCTAAAGGAAGAAAACGCCTTAGAATGGGTACAACACTTAAATAACATAAGGGCTTGTGCAAGGGAGACTGTGAACAAGGAAATTATTTATAATTAGTGAAGAAACGGTAGGATATCAATATCAAAAATCCTGCCGTATTTTAATGAGGAACGATTCTTGTTCATGGAATCATTTTCTTGATTGTATTATTCGTTTTGACGCATTATAATATCAGTTATGAAGGAGGTTATTTCAATGTTTGATTACATGAATGTAAAAGAAGCGGCTGAAAAATGGGGATTGTCCGAACGGAGAATACAGGTATTATGTGCTACAAACCGAATCCCCGATGTAATGCGAATCAGCAATGTGTGGCTGATTCCAAAGACTGCATCAAAGCCAAAAGATGGGCGTTTTAAGAAAAGAGATAAGGAGGAATCGGACAATGAGTAAGATTTTATTGGTTGAAGATGATATGGAAATCAGTACCATGCTAAAGAATTTTTTGACCACAGAGAAATTTGAGGTAATTACAGCGTATGATGGCAAAAGTGCCCTTGACAGGTTCTTTTCGGATAGTTTCAGTCTGGTTTTGCTTGATTTGATGATTCCTCAGATAAGCGGAATCGAAGTCATGGAAAAAATCAGAGAAAACAGCACTGTCCCGATTATTATTATCTCGGCAAAAGATACCGATTCTGATAAAACGCTTGGTTTAGGTTTGGGAGCAGATGATTATATAACGAAACCGTTTTCCGTCACAGAAGTATTGGCAAGGATAAAAGCAAATATCCGAAGAACTACACAGTATGCTGCAAGTGCCACAGAACAGCAGCCAATACTTCAAACGGGAAACCTTGTCATGAATCTGAATGAGTATTCTGTAACAAAAAACGGCTGTAAAATAGAGCTTACATCAAAAGAATTTGAAATTTTAAAGCTGTTATTGCAGAATCCAAAGAAAGTATATACGAAAGAACAGATTTACTCCCTTGTCTGGAATGATACCTATTATGGTGATGAAAATGCTGTCAATGTCCATATCAGCAGATTGAGGAATAAAATAGAAGATAATCCCCGTGAACCGCAGTATGTGATTACGGTATGGGGAATCGGATACAAATTGGGGGAGTGAAATGATGAGCGATAAAACAATCATATTCTTTTTGGCAGTTGTTGTCTGCTTATTATTCCTTGTGGTTTTATACCAGCGTTTTATTTTTGGCAGGGGAATACAGGCAAAGATAAAAAGGATGAATAAAAAGTTGGAGGAAATTTTAGAAACTGGAAGTGACGAGAAAGTAATGGTATTTACGGATAACCCTGTTTTGATGGAATTAGGGGGACAAATCAACCGCCTGCTGATAGACCGCCAAAAAATAAGGGCAGATTTTAAAAGGGAAGAAATTTCATCTAAAAAGATGTTGGCGAATATCTCCCATGACATAAAAACACCTCTAACGGTCATATTGGGTTATCTGGAAATTATGCGTTTGAACCATGCAGATAATGAGATGTTGAAAAAAGTAGAAACAAAAGCGAATCAAGTTATGAATCTTATCAATCAGTTTTTTACATTAGCAAAACTGGAATCTGGCGATACAAATATAAATCTTGGCAAAGTCAATATCAACGAGATATGCAGGGAGAATGTTTTGGAGTTTTATGATATTTTATTGCAGAAAGATTTTGATGTTGATTTGTTTATTCCAGAAACAGCTATTTTTGTGCAGGGGGAGAAAGAAGCCCTGCAAAGGATTTTATACAATTTATTGTCAAATGTAATACGCTACGGCTCCGACGGAAAATATTTAGGAGTTTTTTTGCGTCAAGACAAGAGCAATGTATATATTGATGTGGTTGATAAAGGGAAAGGGATTGAACAGGAATTTGCATCGAATGTGTTTGACAGGCTCTATACAATGGAAGATTCCAGAAACAGGGAAATACAAGGGAACGGATTAGGCTTAACGATTGCGAAGAATCTTGCAAAGCAATTAGAGGGCGATATATTTTTAGACAGCATAGCGAATGTCAAAACAACTTTTACAGTAAGCCTCAAAAAAATAACTTATTAAATTCCCTGCGAAAGAAATTCGTAAGAATTAGTCAAGAGTTTTGAAAATCTATATCGCTATAATGATATTCATAAAACACCTTTGGGCGTATTGCTACGTCCGAGAAAGGCGTTACTAAGGAAAGGAGGCAAAAAATGTCTTATATTTTGCAAACAAGCCATCTAAGCAAAACGATAGATGGAAAACAGTTAGTCACAGATGTGAATATCCATGTAAAGAAAGGTGAGGTATATGGATTTTTAGGACCGAACGGGGCAGGAAAAACCACGGTGATGAAGATGCTTACCAACCTTTGGAAACCGACAAGCGGCACGGTTGCGCTGTTTGGGAAAGCATTGGAAAAAACTTCTTACGAGGTGCTGAAGCGTATGGGAAGCATCATTGAATTTCCTACATTTTATGACCATATGAGCGGAAAGGACAACTTACAGCTTCATTGTGAGTATATGGGGTATTACAACAAGGGCAGCGTGGAGGAAGCTCTTCAGATGCTTGGGCTTTCTGATGCGGCGGATAAGCCTGCGGGCAGCTATTCTTTAGGAATGAAGCAGCGTCTGGGGATTGCCCGTGCCATATTGTGCAAGCCAGAGTTAGTTATCCTTGACGAGCCGACAAATGGTTTAGACCCCGCAGGAATGAAGCAAATCAGAGATTTGTTTCGGATGCTATGTACCGAGTATGGAATGACGCTTATGATATCCAGTCATCTTCTCCCAGAAATAGAAAGTATTGCCGATACGGTTGGCGTTATCCATCATGGAAAGATGATGAAAGAAATATCCATGAAAGAAATTGCGGAAACAAATACGGCGTATATCGAGCTTGCCGTAGAGGATACAAAGAAAGCGGCGTATGTTTTAGCTGAAAAAATGCAGTTAAGTAATTTTAAAATCGTAAACGATTCGGGGATTCGTATTTATGAGCAGGGTGTCACCACACAAAAGATTTCGAGGGAATTGATGGCAAATGATGTAGAGATTGCTTCCATCAGCCAACATACCGAAACATTGGAGGACTATTTCTTAAAAATCACATCGGAGGTGGGAAAATCATGTTAAAGCTTGTCAGACTTGAATGGAAAAAGAATAATATCGGGAAATATTTAGGGGGCGTAATCATTATGGCGGCTCTGCTTGGCTTATTTGTCTTTGCGTTAGCGTTTTTGGGCATTGCCAACGACCCAGACGGGACACTGGATGCTGCGCCTGGGACAGATGTAATCTCCGCTCCTATCGAATTATTTACCAGCATGGCTTTTCTTATTTACACCAGTGTAATGTTGGCATCCTTTATTGTAAGCGCATACAAAAACAAGACCATGAATCTGATGTTTTCCTACCCTATTAAGCGGCAGAAAATCTTAGCTTCCCAAATGATTGCGGTCTGGACTTTTAATTTTGCCGCACTCATTTTAACAAAACTGGCGATTTATATGTGCGTGTTCTTTGGGGCAAAATTTATGCAGTCATCCTTTGCTGTTGATTTTTCAATAGGCAGCCTGTCATTTTATATACAACTGATACTAAAATCAGTGGTAATCGTCAGCATGAGCTTTATTGCCCTGTTTGTCGGGATGGCTTTAAAATCTTCAAAAGCAACGATTGTCACTTCATTTTTGCTGATTTTTCTCACACAGGCGAACATTGGCGATTTCACAATGGCAGGCAACGCAGTATTTCCCATTATTTTGACGGCTATTTCTTTGCTTTTTGCCGCTTTGTCAATCGTAAATGTGGAAAGCAAAGATTTAATGTAGGGGGCGGGGTTATGAATATGAAAAGAATACTGTTAGCGGGGATTTTAGTGATAGCTTTTGGCATATGCGGATGCGGGAATAAAGAAAAAATAGATTCTAACGAGGAATTTTCGGCGGAAGGTATTTCAGAAATTGTATTGGATATTTCCTCTTGGAATTTAAAAGTGATGGCTTCCAGCGATGACAAAGTACACATAGCCTGCGAGGGAAAAGTCGAAGATGACCGTGATATGCAGGTTGTGCAGAAAGATGGAAAACTAATGGTACAGCAGGATGATGATACGGACAAAAATCTGGCGGAGCAATTCTCATTTGGCGAAGCAGGGAAGATAATATTGTATATTCCTAAAGATAATGCTTTTTCCTTAGCCATTAACAATGGTTCGGGAGAGATGGAGTTGGAAGCGGTCAGCATTTCCACTTTGTCCTTGAACAACCAGTCTGGCTATATAACGATGTCTGATTTCATAGCTGAAAGCGCAAAAATAAAATCTCTTTCAGGCGATATTAAAATAACAGACGCTTCATGCACGGATTCTAATATCAATACAGAATCCGCATATGTTACCATGAAAAATACAGTTATTGGAAAGACCGCTGTTTCGACAGATTCTGGCGAAGTGAATATAAGCAACATAAACGGCTATGATTCCCTGTCTGTAGAAACAGGTTCGGGAGATATATCATTGACCCATGAAGCGATGCCAGATAATTTATCCTGCCATATATCCAGTGGTTCGGACGATGTAACCGTACAGCTTAAAAATGCGGAATTCAGTACCGATACGGACGGATGCAAGGATGGGAGCATCGGAAAGGGCGAAAACAGTTTATCTATCATGAGTAACAGTGGAACAGTGATTGTAAAATAGTTTTGGAGTGTAGAAAGATATGGAACGGTATCATTGGATATATTGCCCTATATGCGATAATAAGACACGCATGAAAATAAGGGAAGATACAGAAATAAGGAACTTCCCTCTGTATTGTCCGAAATGCAGACAAGAAAGTTTAATCAATGTAAAATCATTAAAAGTAGTTGTTATGAAAGAGCCAGACGCACAGACGCAGAGCCGATGAATTTGTGAAATAAAATCACAGTTTGTCGGCTTTGTTTTATTTCATAAGGTTTTAAGGCGAACGCCCACCATATAAAAAAACGGTGTATTGGTGGGCGGTTATGCTATGCCCGAAAAGACTTAACAGACACTCTCCAGACCTGTTTTTGAAGTTTGGAGGGTTTTTTATGTTCTTTTTTCGGGCAGTTATCCATCTGCTCATGCAACGCAAATTTGACTTATACATAGCATATCGGGGAATGGCAGGAAGCCAGTTAAAAAAATCCCTGCTTATGCAACGCTATTTCTCACCATGAAACCAGAAGTAGAATCTCCACTCAACAGAATATGTATCTCCTATAACCGTAGAGGTCACAGAGCCTTTGCGGTTTTTCTTTTGTCGTTTTTTATCAGATTATGCCACAGGGCTGTTTCCGCTGTTGGCTGTCGTTCGCCGCCTTCCCAATCTGGATTTTTTACATTTTCAAAAATTCAGATTGGAGGAAATAAGGAATGGCATATAACCACGGACGTGAGGACAGGAAATGGCGTATCTGGAAAGAAGCCGAGGAAAAAGTGTTGCGTGAGCATGGCGTTGATGAAGCGGTCATTGAGCAAATCCGCATGGCAGGAATCAAAGAAGAAAAGAAAATCTATTTAGTCGGCATTTACTGCCGCCTATCGAAAGACGATGGCACGGAAAACGAGAGTGCGAGCATAGCCACACAGAAATC
>CAJTDK010000020.1 GCA_910575105.1 Lachnospiraceae bacterium | reverse complement strand
TAATCACAAAGCAATTAAATTCGTAAAATTACGTGTTTCCATGTGGATAATCAGAAGAAAAAACTTTTTCAATTTCTCTCTTTTGCCAGTCGCAAGGCTGAACTGTTACGAAAGAACAGATAAAATCAGACAAATGTTTGCTATTTTCATATTCTTGTAGTATAATCTATAACAGATTACGAGGCGAGGAGGCAGGAAGTACAAATGAAGTGTCCGATATGTGGTGAACAGTTACGGCCGGGAAAGAAAGATCCGAATTATCTATTATGTTATAACTGTAAGAAGAAATACAAGGCTCCCCAGGGCAGTGCGCCGAAGCAGGAGGAAAAGGCTTCTAAGAGCAGTGCGCCGAAGCAGAAGATGAAAGCAAAAAAAGCAAAGGTTCATGAAGAAGAGGAGGAGCCGAGGTATTCCAATGTTCCCCCGAAAAAGGTCCGTGATAAACGTGAGGATGAGATGCGCAGAGCTTATGACGAGATGCTTGCGGTAGGCGACGGGAAGAGCAGAAAGAAAAAGACGAAGGATAAGGTAAGTACGAAAAAGCGTCAGAGAGACTATGAGGATGACGACTACTATGATGACGATGATTATTACGATGATGAGGAAAGAGTGTCCAAGGCACCGATCATCATACTCGGAATTGCGATCGTGGTCGTAGCTGCAGTGATCGCGTATATGGTTTTCTTTAGGGGATAGCTTTAACTGTGCAGGCCGGGGCGTTGTGCTCCGGCCTGTATTTGACTGCAGGTGCTTCAGGCAGATTCTGGACAGGTTGGTCTGCGCCCGCTTATTTGCAGTTCGGATTCAGATCGAATTCCGGATTGATGGCATAGAAATTCTTGCTGTCTAAGTGATCCTGGACGATCCTTAAAGATTCACCAAATCTCTGATAGTGCACGATCTCACGCGCCCTTAAGAACTTGATCGGCTCGCAGATCTCCGGATCCTTTACCAGCCGCAGGATGTTGTCGTAGGTTGTGCGCGCTTTCTGCTCTGCTGCGATTTTGTAAGAACAACCTGCAAAACGGTAACAGTGAAGCTGATCTTTTGGATGAATTCATTCTTGCATTTATAAAAGCTTACACAGCATGTGCGGATATGCATATGCTGTGATAAAGATAGGAGAGATGCCAGTATGATGTATAATCCTCAGCTTGAGACGTTTATCTGTGTGGTGGATTCCGGGAGCTTCAGCAAGGCTGCGGAGAAGATGTATAACACTTCGCCGGCGGTCATCAAGCAAATCAATTCTCTGGAGGAAAGCCTTACTGTGCGGTTATTTGAGCGGACGCACCGGGGGCTTTTTGTGACTGCGGCGGGAAAATCTCTGTACCGGGATGCCAAGTACCTGATCCAGTACAGTAAGGATTGCCTGCCAACTGTTACTTTGCGTGGAAATCTGCAAAGAATTGAGGTATAATTTTAATGTCGGGTATGACCAACAAAGCAAGATTATCATGAAAGAGGTGTAGTCAATGACTGAAAAAGAAAAAATGCTTGCAGGACAGCTTTATGATCCATCTGATCCTGAGTTGGATCAATTGCGCCTGAAAGCACGTAAACTGGCAAGACGCTATAATTTGACTGATGAGGATGAAAGTGAAAAGCAGTATGAAATCCTCAAAGAATTGCTTTCGAATACTCAGGAAATACCTGGACTACAGGCACCAGTCTACTTTGATTACGGCTGCAATACATATTTCGGAAAATACAGTGGGGCAAATTTTAACTTTACCTGTCTGGATGTCTGTCCCGTCCACATTGGAGATAATGTGATGATTGGTCCAAATGTCACTATTGCTACACCTATGCATCCGTTGCTCCCTAAAGAGCGGAACTGCAGGATGCGTGAAGATGGCAGTATGTATAACCTTGAATATGCGAAGCCTATTATTATTGAAAAAGATTGTTGGCTAGCAGCTAACGTAGTTGTTTGTGGAGGCGTAACAATCGGCGAAGGCTCTGTTATTGGGGCTGGCAGTGTCGTAACAAGGAATATACCGCCACACAGCCTTGCTGCGGGCAATCCGTGCAGGGTTATTAGAGAAATTACGGAAAAAGATCGAATGGAGTGATAAAACAGTAGAATCTTTTGGGTGCAAAAAATAGCGATAGCCTCCCATGCATGGGTGCATCTGCCTTTCTGAAAAGTGTTGATTTTGGTGCATTTGCGGTAAATGTAAAAAACGATAGCACCCATTCAAAGATTGTATCAATCTGGTCACGCAATATGGTGGCATATGGCGTCGATGACCGTAGGGATATTTTTGGAAAGCTATGATCTGACCGGGAAAAGGATTTATCCCGTATCTCAGTCGGCATCCATGGATACCTTCCAGTACCGCCAGTCCGTAGCATTTATCCGGGACTGCGCGAAGGGGGCGCAGGTAGACGACGGGCTGTTTACCAAGGATAGCCGTGAGATAAGGGATTATATTGAGAATACGGTGTTAAGATAGCAAGATGATACAGGGTCGCAGAGTTATGGAATTCAGGCTGGTGTGAATGAACATAACTCTGGGGCTCTTAAGCTTTTAACAGCATGTTTTGGAAATACAGATTCATGACGAGGAGGGATGGCTGATGCATTTGCGCTTTATTTCACCCTGCCGGGATATGGGGGCTGTATTTCCAGGAGACGGGGCAATCTTATGCCGGAGGAACTCGGCTTTACGGAAAAGGACCATGAGCCGGATATGATCATAGCTGCGCCGCAGCTCAACGACTGGGGTGTAACTTATGGCGCGGAGCCGTCAATTGAGGCATATGGCCGCCTGCATGAATTATACGAAAAAGCGGGAGCGCTGTTTGCATAGGACAAGGAGATTATGGGGTGACTGTTCGCCCTTTACGAAAATAGTTGACAAAAGCAACTGTTGAGGCTATGATTATGGTTGACAAAAGCAACTAAATAGGGGGGCAGGATGAATGACGACATCGTTCTGAAGATTAGAAGATTTAACCGATTTTATCTGCCGGTCATGAATCTTTATGAGAGCAGTTATCTCCATTCCGATTATTCCATGACAGAGTCCCGTGTCTTATACGAATTGTATAGACGGAAGGAATGTGCTGCGGATGATATTATCAGGGAGCTTCGTATCGATAAAGGATACATGAGCCGGATCATTAAGCGGTTTGAGAAGGAAGAGCTTCTTGAGAGAGAAAGGTCAAAGACTGACGCTCGGTCATACAAGATCCGGCTGACGGAAAAAGGAAAACACATGACAAAAGAACTGACTGATAAGGCCAATCAGGGGATCAGGGAAGCCATCCGGCATGTGCCAAAGGAAGAGTATGTCCGGCTGGCAGAAGCGATGGAAACTATCGAAAGAATATTGGCGGCGGTTCCGGAGGATGCCCAAGCTGGCGTCCGGCAATAAAGAGGAAAGGAATTGATGAAGATGAAAGTGATACCGTATGATCCAAAATACAAGGACAAATTTATAGAGTACAATACAGATTGGATTGTTGACAATTTCGGTTTTTTGGAAAAAGAGGATAAGGAGACGTTTGAAAATATTGAAGAGGATATCAAAAACGGCGCGATGATCTATTTTGCCATTGAGGAGGATGAAGTTCTTGCGGTGTGTATGGCAAAGCATATGCAGGATGCGACATGGGAGATCTGCAAGCTGGCTTCCAACAAGCACCGTCCCCATAAAGGGTGCGGGAGCGCAGTATTTGAGGCGGCTATGCAGTGGGCCATTGGACACGGCGCGGCAAGAGTGTTTATCATTTCTAACCGGAAGCTTAAGGCGGCCCTGCATATCTATGAAAAGTTCGGATTTCAGGAGATACAGCTTGACGATTATGAATACATCCGCGGGGATATTGCCTTTGAGAAGACCGTGTAAAGCTTTGGCCGTACGCCGGCTAAAAGGGAGCACTGAAGACCCCTTTGAATTTCCCGAGCTGCTCCTCGCACAGGCGGGCAGAGGAAAAGCTGTCCTCATCTGGGCAGTATGGCAGAATGATCAGTTGATAAGTGTCGTCCTTTAGCCTGTCAAGCAGGTCGCGGCTAATTAGAGGTAAGCAAAAGAGGAAAGGAAAAGTACAATCCAGACGAAATCGGCGATACCGTCAAGAAATATTTGTGAGTTAGCAAGAATCCTGATATAATGGGGATAAACGCCCATCCGGGGCAGAAAGGCAGGGATAAACATGCACATCAGCTACAAACCGCTCTGGCACACACTGATAGAGCGCAACATGAGGAAAGAAGATTTAAGGCTTGCTGCTGGCCTGACCACAAATATGATAGCCAACATGGGCAAAGAGGGGAAACATATCAGCATGGACACGCTGGCACGAATCTGCGAAACGCTGGATTGTGGAATTATGGACGTGATTGAGCTGGTCAGTGACGAGCCTTCCACTACAGAAGGGAACGACAATGGAAATACTGAAAGAAAGAATCACAGAGAACGGCATTGATTATATTCTGGTAGGCGACTACACCGGGACTATCTCAAGCAAGAACACCCGGCACGGTACAGCTCCCTTATCCTGACAGGGGAATTATGGACATACCCTGTAGCTTTGAATATTCTGAAAAGTTATTGTAGTATAATGGAGCCATCCTACACTAGAGAACACAAAATATCGGGAAAATTTAAGATTTTGCCTGTACAATATAATTACAGTGACACAGGAAGGAGAAGGATACCCATGAATAGTTGGAATAGCGGTATACGTAATGCAATTTGTTACATTGAAGAGCATCTGACCGAAGATATTGATGTAAGTGAAATCGCAAGCAAAGCATTTGTGTCAAGTTTCTACTTTCAAAAAATATTCAATGTATTATGTGGATTTACAGTTGGGGAGTATATCAAAAACCGCCGTCTGACTCTAGCTGCCCAAGAACTTTGTTCATCCGATATCAAGGTGCTTGATGTTGCACTGAAGTATGGATACAGTTCGCCTGACAGCTTTGCAAAAGCATTCACTAAATTTCATGGGATAACGCCTTCCAAGGCAAGAGAAAAGAATTGCAGCCTAAATTCTGTTGCTCCGCTGAAAATAAAACTTACATTGAAGGGTGGTACTATGTTAGAGTATAAAATTGTGGAAAAGGAACAGTTCACAGTTATGGGAGTTTCTCGTAAATTCAATTCGGAAACTTCCTATCAAAAAATTCCTGAGTTTTGGCAGGAACATATGAAAAGCGAGAATGGGAAAATCGTATGTGGAATGTATGGGATCTGCATGGACAGTGAAGGTCAAAACTTTGAATATTTGATAGCTGATAATTACAGTCCGGCAAGCGAAGTTCCTGAGGGATTGGAAACAAAAGTAATTCCAGCCGGGACATGGGCAGTATTTCCCTGTTATGGAGCATTGCCGAAATCTTTACAGGATGTGAATACAAAAATATGGAGCGAGTGGCTTCCCTCCTGTAAGGTATATAAGCTTGCAGGTAATTATAATATTGAGATGTATACGAAAGATATGAATTACAGCGAAATCTGGATACCTATAGAAAAGAATTGATAACCAGAAATCTTGGTGAATCCTTTTCAATTTCTTGATAGTTCGCTTCTCAACTGAATTAGAACTACCACAAAATGCCGTTGCATGGATAAAAAACCCAAGCAACGGTATTTCTTTATCTCCGCTTCATCCTGCTCAACGGGGAATCCTTATATGCCGGAGTTTTCTTCATAATATTCTTCAAAACCATACGCTCCTGCTCCGACAGCTTCTCATATCGGATTTGAAGCTGCGTACACATAAGGGCGATGAACACATCCAGATAGGAACCCGGCACAGCCAGTGCCTTCTTTGCGTCTTTGATTAGTTTCATGGCATTGGAGCCGTCCGCCGTACTGTTCGTATCGTCCTTGTGCGCTTCCCTTATGGCATGGAGGATAGCATCCCAAGTTCGGTGCGTGACCTGACAGAAATAAACTTCTTCCTGTATCTGCATGCAGGGCAGTCTATTAGTCTAAAGATGTTAGAAAATAATTTGGATTATATAGTTGAAGTGAAGTGCAAAGAGGGAAGATATTTTTTGTTTTTTTGAAACATAATTTGCGTAAACTTAAGTGCCATTTTATCATATAGAAACCAACGTGTAAATATTTTAAATTATTACGAATAATGCAATGACGTACTAAGGTTACTGTTCATGGGTCAGGAATACGCACTGGCTGCGCATTCCGTAAGAACATGATACACATAACGTACAAGCGTTTCTGCATAGGCTGTTAATGCAGAAAGCAGGGGTGATTGAATGGCAAAAGGAACGCAGGTGATCTGTGAAAGCGTCTTCAAAAGCGTCGATAAAAAAGAGCGAAAGAAGGAATTTACCAGAAGATGGATCGAACTGGTCAATCAGCGGGAAAAGGATGAAGGATATAACAGTGCCGGCTGACAGTATACCGAAGGCAGGGATTTATTGCTGCTTATCAGAGGAGGACAGAAACAGGCGTGATATGTAGAATCCAGATTGGTATAATTTAACAGGGTGTCAGGGTTGGACATAAGCGTAATGGCAGCTCCTGGAGTGGAAAGATCCGCTTCAGGGGCTGTTTTTCATCGCTTTTCCGCTTCCGGTCCGGGATTTGGATTGCGGTTCAGGCTGTGGTTCAGACTGTAGTTCGGGTTGTGATTCAGCTGCGGGAAGTGTACAAAAGCTGTACATTCCTGCCAAAGCGGACATACACCACCGGAGAATCTAAGGGGATCTGGCGATTAACGTTCACACCGTGACCAGCAATCCATTGGGTGTTCAACATAAAAATATTTCTAGGTACCTTGACAAAATAGTGGGATCGGGATATAATCAAGGTACCTAATGAAAAGGAGGATTGATTTATGACAGAAAAAAATATATGCCCAGGATGCGAAAGGCACTGTGATCTGAGTGAGCCGCGCTGCGGCAGAGGGGAGGAATATGGCCGCACCGGGAACATTCAAAAGCAGCGGCATGCAAAAGAGCATGGCCATGAGAGAGGTACAGCGTATGACCACAACGCAGACAGGAATGATAAGCTGATCATCAATCTGCGGGATTTAAGTCATATGATGCGCCAGATGTATGAGGGAAAAGCAAGCCAGAAGCGTATCCTGATCATCCTGAATGAGTCAGAAGGGATGACGCAGAGGGACCTGACAGAGCGTTTGGGAATCATGCCGGGCTCGGCCAGTGAAATCCTTTCTAAGCTTGAGAATGCAGGACTGATCGTCCGCACAAAGAATAAAGCCGACCGTAGGATAACAGATCTCCTCCTGACCGGAAGCGGCAGGGAGCTTGCAGCAAAAGCGCTGGTGCAGCGCCAAGAACGGCATGAAGAGATGTTTTCCTGTCTCTCGGAAGAGGAGAGCCGGCAATTGCTGTCGCTGCTGGAAAGAGTCTGTGCGGATTGGAGAGAGCGTTACGGCGGGGATAGGAATGGTCACGAACACGGGCATCATCACGGTCATTACGGCGGCCATGGGCATGGACGCCGTGATGGCCACAGGCACCATGGGAATGTGCGGTGAAGGGGTGTTACTATTCACGGCCCAGGAGCCGCTCATAGCAACGATTCGTGGCGGTATTCCGAGTTTTGCTGCGCAAAAGCCGCCCCACACTCCTGGATCATATTCTTACGGAATGCGCAGCTAGTACAGCGAATATTAAGGAATTGTCAGTTTGGCCTGCTGATTTTCCTGATAGCACTACTCCCCAAGTCTCGGCGTAGCCATCGCTACGCCTGCGTTTGTGAAGCAGCACGCTCAGAAAACATTCTGCGCCAAACTGTCCAAAACTTAATTTTCGCTGTACTAGTGCGCATTCCTGACCCATGAACAGTATCGAAGGAGTTCCCCGAAAAATCTTTTGTGCAAAATTTCCTTTGAATTTTTCCTGCAAAAGATGTATAATAAACAAGAATGTGTGGTTTATACTGCGTAAATCCAGTTACCTGCCATGTGATTTTCTCGATAAAAATAGTGTAGTGCATCCAGCGTGTAGCCTTTGGCCTAAATCCAGCAGCCAGGGTTATGCGCTTCTTTTATGTACAGGGGCAAAAGTTACTGTTAATTACGCAACGTAGTACTAGCTTTTGCCCAGTTAAGGAGAAAGGAGACAGATATGGAGGCAATGGGGAAAGCGTATGCCTCAACCATGCTCTCCATGGTCAGGGAGATCGTGTTCGGTGTGGGGTTCGCGCTTGCTCTGCCAAAGGTTTATGAGCCGGACGGAGTGCTTTATAATGATAATTTTTCTCAATAAGGAAATTGACAACCTCTTTCAGTTAGTATATACTAACTGAAAGAGGAGATTTACTATGCAAAAGAAAGAAGAGAGAATAACGAATGACGCCGCTGACAATGATGGATACGGGGGGAGCAGTATACGATAAAGAAAATCAGGGGAAAAGAAGAACCAGCCATATCACTTGTCTGATTTTCCCGCTACTGCGTTAGATTTTCAGGCTTTTCTACTAGCGGGAGGGAGCAGGGATGGCATATAGGAAGAAAAAGAGGCCGGAGGGCTTCTGCAGTACAAAAATGAAAAAGGAGCTGATCCTTAAACGGCTAAGGGAAAAGAAATACAGGATCACAAAGCAGAGGCAGATGCTTCTGGATGTGATCTTACAGGAAGAATGCGCCAGCTGCAAGGAGATCTACTATAAGGCGAAAAAAGAGGACAGCAGTATAGGCGCGGCTACCGTATACCGGATGATCAACCTTCTGGAAGAAATAGGGGCGATCCGCAGGGGAAATATGTATAAAATCTCCTGCTGCATGGATTCTGGCAGGAAAAATGCATGTGTCATCGAGCTGGATGACCATACTGTTTTCTGCCTTTCTGCCCAGCGCTGTTTCATGGTTGTCCTGGAAGGGCTGAGAGCCTGCGGATATGCGGATGAACAGCAGATTGTCAGCATTACACTGGAACCATTCCTAAAGAATGATCCTTAAGCCCGGGCGTCCGGCGGGATTTTTCGTGCTGCTGGCCACGGAGTGAGCGGCAGTACCTTTTAATGAGAAAATTTGTCAATAAGATGAATGTATTGGAAATTAGGGGATCCAGAAAGTATAATTGGAGGATAAAGGAGGGCTACATATGAAAAAGCACAGATTTTGGGCGTGGGCTGCGGTGATCTGTATGGTTATGGTATTCTACACAGGTTACAATCATAAATAGACGAGGGAGGAATATTGGTATGATGGATGTGTTGTGTAAGCTTGACGGGAAAAAAACAGGGATTTTTGCAGCAGGGGTGCTGTTTGGTACGGCAGGCATTAAGATCTTATCCAGCAAGGATGCGAAAAAGGTATATACCCATTGTACGGCTGCGGTGCTCCGGGCGAAGGAATGTGTCCTGAAGACGGCTGCATGCGTGCAGGAGAATGCGGAGGATATCTATGCGGAAGCTGTGCAGCTTAATGAAGAGAGAGCTGCAGGAGAGACGGAATTTGAGGATGAAAGCGGTTCTGAGGATGAAGAATGCAAGGAAACAGACAGCACAGAATAAAATGCTGTCATGGATGGAGGATCAGGACACCTGCGGGATACTGCAGGTGTTTTTTGCGAGGGGAGGTCAGGTTTAGATGAAATTTAAGATTGTACATGAGATAAAGGGGCGTATGAGGGTCCGTTTCGCCTGCGGGCGGATGTCACTGAAGGAGGCAGATATACTCCAGTATTATCTTTTGAACCAGGAATCTGTCACAGCGGTAAAGGTGTATGAAAGAAATCAGGATGCAGCGATCTGCTATGACGGAACGAGGGAGGAGATCATTCGCATCCTTAAGTGGTTTTCCTTCCATGATCCGGCGGTGCCAGAGCATGTCTGGCAGAATTCGGGGAGGGAGACGAGCCGGAGGTACTGGGATAAGATCGTCAGGAAGGTCGTATTGAGGATTGGAAGTAAGCTGTTTTTGCCTGTGCCGGCCAGGAATGTTATCGTGATCGGCAAGTCGGTGAGATATATCTGGAAAGGTATCCGGGCATTGGGGAAGGGGAAGGTCGATGTGTCTGTCCTGGATGGGACGGCAATTGCGGTATCGCTGCTCAGGGGCAATATTAATACGGCAGGCTCTGTTATGTTCCTGCTCGATATCGGTGAGATCCTGGAGGAGTGGACGCACAAGAAATCCGTGGATGACCTGGCAAGGAGCATGTCGCTGAATATAAGCAAGGTATGGCTTCTGAAGGATGGCAGGGAGGTCCCGGTGGATACAGATCAGGTAAAGCAGGGCGATTCCATCGTCATCCGCATGGGAAGCGTCATCCCGTTTGACGGGGTGGTGACTAAGGGGAGCGGTGAAGTCAGCCAGGCATCCTTAACCGGGGAAGCATTGCCGGTTCCAAAGGAAGCTGGAGGATATGTCTATGCGGGGACGGTACTGGAAGCAGGGGGATTGATTGTCCAGGTAAAAGAAACGTCCGGTTCGAATAAATATGAAAAAATCGTCCGTATGATCGAGGAATCAGAGCGGTTAAAATCTTCTATGGAAGGAAATGCTCTGCAGATGGCGGATAAGCTGGTGCCCTATACTCTGTTTGGGGCAGCCTTAGTCTATCTTCTGACGGGAAATGCATCAAAGGCACTGTCCGTGCTGATGGTGGATTTTTCCTGCGCGCTGAAGCTGTCTATCCCGATCGCAGTATTGTCGGCGATCAGGGAAGCGGGTACATATCAGATTACCGTTAAAGGCGGGAAATATTTGGAAAGGATCGCAGAGGCGGACACGATTGTTTTTGATAAGACAGGGACGGTGACGAAGGCGCATCCTGTTGTGGCAAAGATTGTGCCATTTGTTTCGGAAAGCGAGGATGGGCTTTTAGGGCTGGCGGCATGTCTGGAAGAGCATTTTCCCCATTCTATGGCCAGGGCAGTTGTCCAGGCAGCCATGGAGCGGGGGATCGTCCATGAAGAAAGGCACTCTAAAGTAGAGTATATTGTGGCTCATGGGATATCCTCTGTGGTGGACGGCAGAAAGGTGATCATCGGGAGCTATCATTTTGTGTTTGAGGATGAGCGCTGCCGGGTGCCAGAGGGGATGCAGGAGATGTTTGAGCGCCTTCCGGCGGAATATTCCCACCTGTATCTTGCGATTGAAGGTAAGCTGGCCGCGGTCATCTGTATTGAAGACCCATTGCGGGAGGAGGCCGGGGAGGTTATCGCGTCGTTAAAAGAGGCGGGCTTTAAAAAGATCGTTATGATGACGGGGGACAGTGAGAGGACGGCACGTACTATTGCGTCAAGGATCGGCGTGGATGAGTATTATTCTGAAGTGCTGCCGGAGGATAAGGCGGCATTTGTGGAAAAGGAAAAGGCAGTGGGCAAGAAGGTGGTCATGGTTGGAGACGGCATGAATGACTCGCCGGCGCTTTCGGCTGCGGATGTGGGGATTGCTGTCAGCGACGGCGCGCAGATCGCCAGGGATGTTGCGGGAATTACGATTGACGCAGACAGGCTGTCCGCTCTTGTGACATTGAAATCCATTAGTGACCGGCTGTCCGTGCGGATCCGAAAGAACTATTTTAGCATTATCGGGATTAATTCGGGGCTGATACTGTTTGGGATCGGGGGTCTGGTACAGCCCACGGTATCTGCGTTCGTGCATAATGCGTCCACGCTGGCGATCAGCTTAAACAGCATGAAGAATCTGCTGGATTAGCCGGGGACCGGACTTTTTGCCGGCCAGATAACTAGCATAAGCCTTTTGCAGGATTTTGTGCATTTTATCCGAACGTCACTCTGCGGTTTTTTGTAGAAAATGTCCTTTGATTTCTAAAGGAGAAAAAAGTTATAATGTACTAGAAACTATATTAGGCAAAATCAACGACACATGTGGCGCACCGCGCGTAAATCTGATTACGGTATGGGTGCTATAGGTGTCTTTTTTTGCGCAAATTGAAGGAGGACTTATGGAAAATAGTAAATATCTTGGCACAGAAAAAGTGGGGAAGCTGCTTTTGCAGTTCGCGGTTCCCTGCATATGTTCCCTTATTATTTCGTGTCTGTATAACATCGTAGACCAGATCTTTGTGGGCAACGGCGTAGGCTATCTGGGAAATGCAGCCACCGGTGTGATCTTTCCGATCACGGTAGTAGGATGGGGGTTGAGCCTGTTCTTTGGCGACGGGGCGGCGGCCGCACTGAGTGTTTCTCTGGGCCGCGGGGAAACTGACGAGATCCACAGGAGCGTTGGCAGCGCAGTCTTCGGTTCCTTTTTCTCCGGCGTGGCTGTGACCACTGTTGCCTATCTGTGGGGGGACGGCCTGCTGCTCCTGATCGGAGCAACGGATGCTAATCTTTCGATGGCTCATGATTACGGTGTGATCATCTTCGCCATGATGCCCCTTGCCATGACCCAGAATACCCTGGCGTCCATTATCCGGGCGGACGGAAGCCCGAAGTATGCCATGGCCGCCATGCTCACTGGGGCGGTCATCAACATCATCGGCGATCCGGTGGCAATCTTCGTCCTTGACATGGGGATCAAAGGTGCGGCCTGGGCGACGGTTCTGGGGCAGTTTGTCAGCTTCTTGATCTGTGCGGCTTATTTAAGGCGCGCGAAGACGTTCTGGGTGAGCGCCGGCAGTTTCCGGCCCAGTATCGCCCTTTTGAAACCGGTGATGGCTCTGGGCACGTCCAGCCTGCTTACACAGCTTTCCATCGTGATTATTACCGTAGTCAACAATATCCTGCTGGTGAAGTACGGCGCCAGGTCGCCCTATGGTGCAGATATTCCTCTGGCGGCGTTTGTAGTTATTATGAAGCTTTTCCAGATCGTATTGAACGTTGCCATCGGTATCGCCGCCGGTGCGCAGCCGATCGTGGGTTATAACTATGGTGCAAAAAATTATGGCCGGGTGAGGGAGCTTTTGCGGTTGATGATCCGGTGGACGGTGATCGTGGGCCTGGCCTGCACAATTTTCTTCGAGGCTCTTCCCGGCGTATTTATCCGGATGTTCGGCTCGGCGGACGACCCGGTCTACTTTGGTTTCGCCGTGCTCTGCCTGCGGATCTACCTTTCCCTTATCCTGGTCACCTGCGCCCAGAAGGTCTGCGCCATCTTTCTGCAGTCTATCGGCAAGGCCAGGGCAGCCGCGCCTTTGTCTGTCCTGCGGGATGTGCTGCTAATCGTTTTTTCCTTGCTGATTCCGGTTCCCATGGGCGTTACGGGCATTTTCTGGGCCGCACCTATTGCGGATATACTGGCTGTACTGGCTACTGGGGCTGTCATGATCCGGGTATGGGAGGAATTAGGGCGCGGGACTAAGGCCGGAGAGCCTGCGGCGGTCATTCAGCCGTCCCGGCAGGGAGCCATCATCACGATTGCCAGGGAGCATGGCTCTGCCGGGAAACGGATCGGCCAGCTAACAGCCGCCCGGCTGGGCATTCCCTGCTATTACAAAGAGCTGGTGGCAGTCGCTGCACAGGAAAGCGGCCTGGCGGAGGAATTTATCTCCGGCATCAATTCCGATGAAAATGCCGTTATGAAGGAACTCTACCTCACGGCCGACCCGGTGAAGCGTGCCATCGCCGCGCAGGAAAAGGCGATCCGCCGGATTGCGGATGCGGGCTCCTGCGTCATCATCGGGCGCTCGGCTGATTATGTGCTGCAAAATTATCCGGATGTGGTGCGTATCTTTATCTATGCGCCCAAAAGCTACCGTGAGAAGAAGGTAATGGAGATGTATGGGGACAGCCCGGAAGCGGCGAAAAAGAGCATTGCCCGGTCTGATGCCGCCAGAGGCGCCTACTACAAAAGTGTTTCCGGGAAGGAATGGGGCGATCCCCATGGCTACGAGCTGTGTATTGACGCATCGGTGGGCGAGGAGGCTGCCGCAGACCTGATCTGCAGCTATGTCGGCCGGATAGGCAGGCTTATTCCTGTGGATGAAAGATGATTTCTTTTCAGACCTTTTTGTCATCACATAAGGTACAAGCGTTGCTGCATAGGCTGTTAGTGCAGAAAGAGGTGATTGCATGATGAAAGAGACACAGGTAATCTGTGCAGACATCTTCAAAAGCGGCAATGAAAAGAATCGTAAGAAGGAATTTACCAGAAGATGGGGCGGGCTGGCCAATCCGCATGAAAAGGATAAGGGGAGTACCGCTGTCAGCTGATGGCGCTGAAGGTAGGGATTTATTGCCGTTTATCTGAAGAAGACAAAAATAAGCAATCCGGGACAGATGATTCGGGCAGTATTCAGAATCAAAAGTCCATGCTGATCCGGTATGCATTGGAACAGGGCTGGGAGATTTATCAAATTTACAGTGACGATGATTACGCGGGCGCGGACCGGAACCGCCCGGGATTTAAGAAACTGTTGTCGGATGCGCAGCAGCGGAAAATAGACGTGGTCCTCTGCAAGACCCAGTCCCGCTTTACCCGCGAGCTGGAGCTTGTGGAAAAATATATCCACGGTCTGTTTCCGGTATGGGGAGTCCGTTTTGTCAGTGTCGTTGACCATGCAGATACGGCCAACAAGGGAAATAAAAAGTCCCGGCAGATTAACGGTCTTGTCAATGAGTGGTATCTGGAGGATATGTCTGAAAATATCAAGAGCGTTTTGACAAACCGCCGGAAAAACGGGCTGCATATCGGGGCGTTTGCATTATATGGCTATAAAAAAGACCCCGGGCAGAAGGGACATTTGCTCATTGACGAGGAGGCGGCGGGAATCGTCAGGGAAGTGTTCACTTTATTTTCCCGGGGGTATGGAAAGACTGCGATCGCCCGGATGCTGAACGACCGGGGAGTGCCGAATCCTACCGAGTACAAACGGCGGCAGGGGCTGAGGTACCGGCAGCCGGAAAAGAAGCAGAGCACCCTCTGGAGTTATTCCGCAATTTCCAGGATGCTGAGCAATGAGATCTATATCGGGAATATGGTGCAGGGCAGGTACGGGAGTGTGTCTTATAAGACGAAGCAGAACAGGCCGCGGCCGAAGGAGCAGTGGTACGTTGTGGAAGGCACCCACGAGCCGGTGATCAGCCGCGAATTGTGGGAAAAGGTCCAGGTACTTATGGCGGAGAGGACAAAACCTTTCTCCACCGGAGAGATCGGCCTGTTTGCCCGCAAAGCCTGCTGTATCAACTGCGGCTGCACCATGCGCTCCCGTAAAATGTCCGACGGGCGGCGCTATCTTACCTGCTCCAGCCGTCATGTGTCAAAGGAGGCTTGCGCAGGCGCTTTTATCTCGGTGACGGGGCTTGCGCAGGCGGTAGTCTCTGCGCTCAATCGTTTTTTTGACGAATATCTTGACCAGGATGAATTGGAGGAAAAGATTGAATTCCATCATAACCTGGAGGAAAAGGAACAGCGGCTGAAAAAAGATGCTGCCGCGTACCGGAAAAAGGCCGGCGAATATGCCGGTTGTATCCGTGAACTTTATCTGGATAAGGTCAGGGGCATTATATCGGAAAGGGAATATCTGGAATTTTCCAGGGATTTTTCTGCCGAGAAGGAGCGGCTTGAGAGATTGGCGGAAGGAGCCGGGGAGCAACTTGCTGCCCTCAGGGAAAATGAGCAGAGGGGAAACAGCCGCCGCCAGCTTATTGAGCAGTATACTAAGGTTGAGAAGCTGGACAGGGAGATGGTTGAAAAGCTGATTGATCATATTGCTGTGGGCAGGCGGATTCCTGGTACCCGCGATGTTCCAGTCAAAATCTATTGGAATTTTTGAGGCTGCCGGATGCGGAATGAGCAGTGGTTTTTTAAGTTTTGCTGTCCGGTAAAGGATTTTTGAGTCTGGCTGTTGTTTTTACATGCTCGCAGCATCTGCTGCCATATCCTCATGCAGATCTGTGATTGGGTCGCCCTTGGACTGGAAGTAAGTGGCCGTCCAGGGGGTGCCGCCTGCAGACTGCGGCCAGAGGGCGAGGGTGTGGTCCACGTAGTATTTGTCAAAGCCGGATTTTTCGATCTGCTCCGGGGTGAGATCCCTGGTAAGCTGGTGGACGATGGCGCAGATGATTTCCATGTGGGCTAATTCTTCTGTACCTATATCAGTCAATATCCCCGTCACTTCATTATAAGGCATCGTATACCGCTGCGACAGATACCGCATGGAAGCCGCAAGCTCTCCGTCAGGCCCGCCGAACTGGCTGATGATCACCTGTGCGGTCTTCGGATTTGTCTGTGTGATGTTTACCGGATACTGTAATCTTTTTTCATAATTCCACATAAACTAGCATCCTCCTTTCTGCCACGGCCACGGCTCGTGTATCCATGTCCAGTGGTCTTCGCACGGGCTGGCGGTATCGATGGTCAGGGGACCATAATATTTTGCGTATTCCTTTAAAGCCTGAACACGCTGTTTCTTGAATTCCTCAAAATATTCCAGAGCTTCCGCATTACATGGATGTGTGTCTAAAAACAGCTTGACGTCATCCACGGCAAAGCTTACGGTATTGATCCATTCCAGTAATTCGCGCCGGCAAGGTTTCTGTTCGCTCATTTGCAGCATCCTCCTATCCCTCGAAATGGTTTGTCAAGCTCTTCAAAAATGGTACCGCGGCAAAAAGCTTTATCGGCCTCATAGAGTGCACACCACTCCTGCCACGGTACGTATGCCATGGCAAGAGGCATTCCCCGCAGTTCATCATAACCGCCTTTGTCATTGCAGCATACGGGTGACGGCGCTGCATCGCGGCAGGGAGCTTCGCAGGAAGTCTGGCAGGAAGCCTGCGCAGGCGCCGTTAAGTTCCGGCAGTTTCCGCGCCGCATGTTCATATAGTCAGGTGACTGGTAACGGAAATTTGGCATATAGATTTCTCCTTCCTTAATCAATTGCAATATTATTGTATGAAAATATGATAAAAGGGTTACTGCTCACACAGGTTAGTGCATTTACTTAAGGCAATTTTAAATGGATTTTTGCACGCTGCCAGTCACGGAGTAAATAGCAGCATAGCGCCCCGCAAAGTTACTGTTCACGGGCAATGTCAGTTAGTTAGGGACGCTTTTGAATAACCCTAAGCCTATCGTTTTCTACAATCGGGGGAACGTAAAGGATATAAACGGAACATCGGCGTTTGTTTGATATGTTCCGGTAAAAGTAACTTGTTTTCTTTGCACACCAAGTAGACGAATAGCCATCCGTCTGAAAATGTGTTATACTATCAGTGTTGGGTTAGCCAGCTTTACGCAAAACGATAGGTAAAGCTGACCGGAACCCGGAACCTATGCTGGCGGCATAGGTTCGTCGGGCCTGATGGGAAGGGTATTCCTTGCTGTCAGGCCTTCTATGTCTGGCGGAGATTCTCCACGTTGAAGGCGCAGGAAATAGTGACATGCTTTGTAGGCGACAGAATAATTCACCTGAAGCTGATGCTTCCTGCCCTTGCGGTTGATGATTACCTGTCTGGTAACGATGGAGCAGAAGTTATATAGAAGAAGCCGCGCCCATAGTTCCATTTCTATGAATCTGCGTTGCTTGGAATGGAAGTTCGAAGTCCCGAGCACATGCTTCAATTCACGGAAAGAAGTTTCGATTCCCCATCTTAGATGGTAAAGGTATTTGATTTCATCGACCGAAAATTCTTCCGGAGACAGGTTTGTGATAATGTTCTCATAACCATCCTCTGAGATTCTGAATCTGAGAATGCGCAGGGCAATAGGATATTCCGTCGTTTTATCTGAATCGATATAATCAAAGGCGACATTCTTGCAGATAAATCTGTACGGTTCTTCCAATTCTGGGTGGCGGCGTTTTTTCTTTGAATTGGACCTGGTGAGTATACCATTAACCTGAACATCAAAACAGTCCTGAGCCGGGAAGTCGTTACCAAGGATGCGCTGCATTTTAATGTCAGCAGCTCTAATCATGCAATGAAAATGATGTTCGGCGGCATGTGCAAAGACATTGAACGAATGCCCCCCGGTCCGCGATAGAGATAGGAACTATGCCGGGAACTGTCTGATGCCTGTCAATTAAGGTGCAGAGAGCACGAAACTCGTTCTTTTTCCTGACTGGCTGAACCACGCAGTCGGTATATCTTTTTGATATAAGGTCAAAAAGGGGGAAGATGTGAACTTGGTTGTAACCATTGGTGGTCTTGCCGTCCGGAGCAAAATAGGAATCAATATCCAACGGATTTCTGGTAAAAGTAAAGGAAGACCCATCCGCAGCGAGAAGCTGGTACTTGTCTTTATAGAAAGTGTATGGATAAAGTTAGTTAAAGGAATGGAACAGATAAGGCAGCGCATCATCCGAAAGCATGGCTCTTTGCTGGAAGAAAGCAGAATGAGAGGCAGTATCTTTCGCAAAAGAGAAGAACTTTAGCAGTTCATCCTTTACAGAGCCCGCCTCCATAGAAACGATAAGCTGTAGTAAATTGTGAAAATCCAGTTTTCTGTTTCTCGAGAGGTCCGTTTCAGGGTGATTAGAGAAATCTCCTGGATGAGAAGCCATTTCTGAAATAATTTCAAATAAACGGTGTTTGGTTTGTTGTGCAAATGACAGGTGAAACCTCCTTGTAATCAGATAAATAATATACTTCTAAATTACAAGAGCCGCTCTCGCTGTCTCTTAAAATACAATCAGTAGCGAGAGCGGCCACACATTTTGAACTCTGTGTCAACCCATTTGAGTGAATTTTTCAGAAAATTTTTGTTAGACCCTGCATGGGAATCTAAGCCAAGGGCTTAACTAACTGACATTGGTTCACGGGTCAGGAATGCGCACTGGCGGCGCATTCCGTACGAACATGATACAGGAGTGAGGGGCGGCTTTTGCGCAGCAAAACTTGGAATGCCGCCACGGATCGCTGCTATGGGCGGCCTCTGTGCCGTGAATAGCAACCCCCGCAAAAGGTGTCCGAAAATAAAAGTGAAGGTTGTTTTTATGCCTGCATCCAAGTATAATAATAGCGATTGGAGTGTAAATGATATGGCAAATAAGAAAACGAGGGAGAAAAAAAGCAAAAGGCCGGAGAAGATCAGGTATTACGATTACAGTCTGGTGGCGATACTGATCTTTCTCGTGTGCTTCGGGCTGGTCATGCTGTACAGCACGAGCGCGTACAGCGCGCTGGCAAGCCACGGCGACAGTATGTACTATTTTAAGCGGCAGCTTGTGTTCTGCGTGGCAGGGTTTGCGGGCGTTTATATTATCTCGAAGATCGATTACCGCTGGTATACGAAGATTGCAAAGCGACTGTATTTTGTATCTGTTTTCCTGATGGCGCTTGTGCAGACTCCTTTGGGGAAGAAGGTAAACGGAGCCAGGCGCTGGATCAGGCTTCCGGCAGGGCAGCAGTTCCAGCCGGCGGAGCTGGCGAAGATTGCGGTGATCCTCTTCATTCCGCTTCTGATCTGCAAGATCGGAAAGCAGATCGCGACTCTCGACGGAGTGATAAAGGTATTGGTGTGGGGCGGGATATCTGCCGCCTGCGTGTATCTGCTGACCGATAACCTGAGTACGGCGATTATCGTTATGGGGATTTCCTGCGTTATGGTGTTTGTGGTGCATCCGAAGACGGCGCCTTTTATCGCTGTGGCTGTGGGGGGACTTATCCTGATTGTTGCCGCTGTGCAGATCCTTGCCGCGAGCCTTACTCATATGGAAAGCTTCCGCCTGCGCAGAATCCTGGTGTGGCTCGATCCGGAGGCCCATGCATCGGAGGGAGGCTTTCAGGTCATGCAGGCGCTCTATGCCATCGGCTCCGGCGGCTTTTTCGGAAAAGGGCTGGGCAACAGCGCGCAGAAGATGATCATCCCCGAGGTGCAGAACGATATGATCCTTTCGGTCATCTGCGAGGAGCTTGGCGTATTTGGCGCTATCATCATCCTGCTTCTGTTCGGAATGCTTTTGTACAGGCTTTTGTTTATCGCCCAGAACGCGCCGGATCTTTACGGTTCACTGGTGGTGACAGGAATTTTTGTACATATTGCCCTTCAGGTGATCCTGAATGTGGCGGTGGTGATCAACCTGATCCCGACGACAGGAATCACCCTGCCCTTTATCAGCTACGGAGGTACGTCCATCTTGTTTTTGATGGTGGAGATGGGTATTGCCCTGGGTGTTTCAAGGAGAATCCAGTTTAGTGAATAAAATGCTTTCCTTTCCGGCATAAATATGCTATGATGATTAAGTAGTATTCAAAACTACGTATTATAGAAATGAATGACATGCGAAAAGCACGTTGATATAGGTGTATCGGGAGGAAGGATATGAGCTATAAAGTTGTTGTCGATAGCTGCGGAGAGCTGAGCAGCAGCATGAAGGAATCGGGACATTTTATGACAGCGTCCCTGAGTATTGAGGTGGCAGGACATCATATTGTGGATGACGAGACATTTGACCAGGCAGATTTCTTAAGGAGAGTGAAGGAATCGCCGGAGTGCCCCAGATCTTCCTGCCCGTCGCCTGAACGCTATATGGAGCTGTATTGCGGGGAGGAGGAACACGTCTACGCGGTGACGCTCTCAGCGGAACTCAGCGGTTCCTACAACAGTGCAGAACTTGGCAGAAAGCTTTATCTTGAAGAGTACGGCGGGAAGGATATCTATGTGTTCAATTCCCGTTCGGCATCCGTCGGGGAGACATTGATCGCGCTGAAGATCGCAGAGTGCGAGGAGGGCGGGATGAGCTTTTCAGAGACGGTCCGGACGGTGGAGGATTATATCGAGGGCCAGAATACTTATTTCGTTCTGGAGACCCTTGACACACTGCGTAAGAACGGCAGGCTTACCGGGCTTAAGGCAGTGGTGGCGACTGCCCTTAACATCAAGCCGGTGATGGGAGCGACTGCGGAGGGGATGATCTGTCAGCTCGGCCAGGCCAGAGGGGTCAAGAAGGCGCTGGCGAAGATGTGCGATACGGTCATTGGTAACCTGAAGGGTTCGAAGGAGCGGATTCTCGCCATTTCTCACTGTAACTGCCGTGAGCGTGCAGAGCAGGTGAAGCATATGCTGGAGACGAAGGCGGAGTTTAAGGATATCATCGTCCTTGACACGGCGGGGATCAGCAGTATGTATGCATCGGATGGTGGAATAATCGTAGTTGTATAGTTTTCAGATTTGTGATAGACTTATACTAGAAATAATAAGTAACCAGCCATATCACTTGTCTGATTTTCCAGCTACTGCGTTAGATTTTCTAACCGTAGCCACCGCTACGCCGTCGAAAATCTGGCTTGTATCTGAAAAATCATCCTGCGTGATATGGCCAGATACTTATTTTTCGATGTACTAGTATAGCTTGCATGAAGGAGCTTCTTTGCAGGCTTTATTAGTAATTTATTACAGAAGGAGTAACAGGAGCATGAGTCAGGAAAAGGTTGACAGATATAAAAAGGAAAAAGCAGAACGCAAGCAGACGTTGAAGAAGGAAAAGGTACAGAACGTCCTTAGAAAGTGCGTGGTGGGCGTTGTTGCAATCCTGCTGATCGGCTGGATCGGTTATTCGGCCTATGGGACCTACGAATCGAAGAAGTCCAAGGAAGAGGTGGAGATTGACTATTCGGCATTGACAGATTTTTCCCAGGAGCTCGATGAGGCGGCAGATGAAGCTGAATAGCAGACGCTGCCGGTCGCAGAGGGGACAGTAAGACAGTAATAAAAGGATGAAGAAAAATTTTGGCGGTAAAGTAAGATCACTCTAGCCGGCAAACTGCGGAATAACCGTGGTTTGCCGGCTATTTTGATGTGTTTTTTTCTCTGCCTGGGCAAAGAGACGCCGGGAGAAATTTCAAAAAAGGGGTTGAAATCACCCAAAAAGTAGTTTACAATGGGTTCAAGTGGTAGGAAGTGGTGAAAAGTAGAAGAAAGTGGTGCGAATGATTTAAAAAGTGGAAGCCCACTTTGAAAGAGGGTGAGTTCCAGTGCTGAAGGGGGAGTACAGTCATAATATCGATGCCAAAGGCAGAATTATCATTCCTGCAAAGATGCGTGACGATCTGGGGGAGCATTTCGTCATCACCAAGGGCATGGAGAATTGTCTGTATGTATACCCGGAACAAGAGTGGAACGCTTTCGAAGAGAAACTTAACGCCTTACCGACCACCACGGATAAAAAAGCCCGCGCTTTTGCATATTTCTTTCAGGGGAGTGCGATAGACGGGGATCTTGATAAACAAGGCAGAACATTAATCTCGTCTGTTCTGAGAGACTATGCAAAGTTAGATAAAGAAGTAGTTTTTATCGGCATGGGGAAGCGTGCTGAGATTTGGGACAAGGCAAGATGGGATGAAAAGAATGCTGAAGTGGAGCTTAGCATTGAGGATATCGCATCGGATATGGAAGCAAGTGGATTCAGTATCTAGAGGGAGAGGATATGGAGTTCAGACACAAATCAGTATTACTTGACGAAACTGTTAACGGATTAGGCATTAAGGCAGACGGCATCTATGTAGACGGAACTCTCGGGGGAGGGGGACATGCTTACGAGATCGCAACACGCCTTGGCAAAAAGGGGAGTATTGTAGGAATAGACAGGGATGAGGCGGCCATCGAGGCTGCGGGCATCCGATTAAAAGACTTCGGGGAAAGGGTCACGATAGTGAGGAGCAACTATTGTGAGATGAAGTCGCTGCTCCATCACATAGGCATTGACAAGGTCGATGGAATTGTACTGGATCTGGGCGTATCATCTTACCAGTTAGATACGGCAGAGCGGGGATTTTCCTATCGCGAAGATGCATCTTTGGACATGCGGATGGATAGACGTCAGAAGACGACGGCCAGGGATATCGTCAATGATTATAGTGAGATGGAACTTTACCGCGTGATCAGGGACTACGGTGAGGATAAATTTGCGAAGAACATCGCAAAGCACATCGTACAGGCACGCGGTAAATGTTCTATTGAGACTACCGGTCAGCTTACAGAGATCATCAGGCAGTCGATACCGATGAAATACCAGAAGAAATCAGGACATCCGGCAAAGAGGACATTTCAGGCGATCCGCATCGAGCTTAACGGTGAGCTTGACGTGTTGAGGGAATCGCTGGATGACATGATCGATATACTGAATCCGGGCGGGAGGCTGTGCATCATCACCTTCCACTCGTTAGAGGACAGGATCGTAAAGAGCGCGTTCCGCAGGAATGAGAATCCGTGCACCTGTCCCAGTGATTTTCCGGTATGTATATGCGGAAATGTTTCAAAGGGGAGTATTATCACAAAAAAGCCGATTCTGCCAAGCGCAAAGGAGACGGAGGAGAACAGCCGCGCGAAAAGTGCGAAGCTTCGTATCTTTGAACGCAGATAAGGCGAAAAAAGGGGTGAATGTATATGGCGGCAAGACGTGCACCAGTTGCAGACAGCAGACAGAGGTATAACGGAGCGGCAGGGCAGATGTATGTGTATGGCAATGCGGTTCCGAAGCCAGAACAGGCACCAGAGAGAAAAAGAGTTAAGAGGCCGAAGAAAAAGGTCAGCCGTCAGGTACAAAAGAACCGCAAAAAAGCGCTGCGCATGAGCCCGGGATATGTAGTGTTCCTGAGCGCTGCGGCGATTCTTGCATTGGTTATCTGCGTAAATTATGTAAAGCTGCAGTCACGCCTGACTAGTTATTCGAAAAATATCGCCGCCCTTCAGGGGGAACTGGCGGACATGAGGGAGGAGAACCACACAAAGTATAATGCAGTCATGGATTCCGTGAACCTGGAAGAGATCCGGGAAAAGGCGCAGGAGGGACTTGGTATGGTGTATGCCACACCGGATCAGGTAGTTGGATACCAGAGGCCTTCTGCAGATTATGTGAAGCAGTACGAGAATATTCCGGAGGACGGCGTATTGGCACAGTCGGATAAAAAGTAAGTCGGGTGGGGCAGATGAGAAGACGCAGAAAAAAGATTTGGAAAAAAAAATTCAACAGGTTAATGCAGAAGAAGCTGGTCATGTCCTTTGCGGCAATTGTACTGGTTTTCGTTTTCTTGATCGGTAAGATTACCTATATTAATGCGGCCAGCGGCGATAAATACACAAAGGTAGTGCTTGACCAGCAGCAGTATGACAGCCGGGTGATCCCCTTCAAGCGAGGGGACATCGTAGACCGCAACGGCACGAAGATTGCCACCAGCGAACGGATCTACAACGTGATCTTGGACGCGAAGGTGATGCTCAGTGATAAGAAATATGAAGAGCCGACCATCGATGTGTTAAAATCCTGTTTTGACATTAAGGAAGAGGATATCCGGGAGGTGCTTGAGAAAAATCCTTCCGGCAGATATAACATCATGATGAAGGGCGTAGATTACGCCACCGCCCAGGAGTTTGAAAAGATAGACGCTGATAATAAGAACTATCCCAATGTGAAGGGCATCTGGCTTGAAGAGGACTACGTCAGGAAATATCCTTATGAGACACTGGCCAGCGACGTTATCGGATTTACGGTGGACGGCAATGTGGGAAGCAACGGGATCGAAGCCTCCTATAACTCCGTCTTAAACGGCACGGACGGCCGTGAGTACGGGTATTTGGACGACATTTCTTCCGTGGAACGGACAGTGAAGGAGCCACAGAACGGAGATACCGTCGTATCTACCATCGACGTCCAGGTGCAGAGCATTGTGGAAAAGCACATTTTAAAATTCAACGAAAGTCATAAGAATCAGGCAAGGAAAGGAGAGGGGAGCAAGAACACGGCGGTGATCGTCATGAATCCTCAGAACGGCGAGATACTCGCGGAAGCTTCTTATCCGAATTATGACCTTAATAATCCAAGGGATCTGTCGAAGTATTATTCCGAGGACGAGATCAAGGAGATGACAAACGAAGAGAGGCTTGATATACTGAACAATCTCTGGAATAACTTCTGCGTAAGCGGAACCTATGAACCAGGTTCGACCATTAAGCCCTTTACCATATCGGCAGGTTTTGAACTTGGAGTGCTTACGGGCGATGAAACATATACCTGCGGCGGTATGCTGCATATCGGGGATCACGACATCCATTGCAGCAACCGGAGCGGCCACGGCCCTCAGAGCCTGAAAAAATCCCTGGAAAATTCCTGCAACGTGGCGCTGATGCATATCGGCAACACCATCGGCAAAGAGGAGTTCTGCCGCTACCAGAGACTTTTCGGATTCGGGGAGTATACCGGTATCGACCTTCCGGGCGAAGCGGCTACGGACGGCCTTTTGTACACGGCTGAGAATATGGATCCCGCCAGTCTTGCGACCAACGCCTTCGGCCAGAACTTCAACGTCACGGTCACCCAGCTTGCGGCGGGCTTCTGCTCACTCATCAACGGCGGGGATTATTACGAGCCTCACATCGTGAAGCGGATCCAGGATGAGAACGGCAATGTGACTGAGAATAAGGATCCTGTACTGGCAAGGCGCACCATCTCGAAGGAGACCAGCGACCTGATCAAGGAATATATGCTCGGCGTCGTGGAGGAAGGAACCGGCGGGGATGCTGCAGTGGAAGGATACGAAGTAGGCGGGAAGACCGGGACTGCTGAGAAGCTTCCGAGAGGAAACGGGAAATACCTTGTCTCCTTTATCGGTTACGCGCCCCAGGAAAATCCCCAGGTAGTAGTCTATGTGGTGATCGACGAGCCAAATGCAGGACAGCAGGCTAACAGCGGCTTTGCGGTAGAGATGGCGGCGGACATCATGGAAGAGATATTCCCGTATCTCGGCGTGGAAAAAGCGTCAAAAAGCGAATAACCTCGTAAAAGCAATAATAAGTTATACAAAAGCTTTTGCGAGGTTTTTGTGTGGGATGAAAAATAAGACGTATAACAGGAGGAAGATCTTAGTCGTATTCTTCTGTGCAGTCGCGGTTATTCTCGGCCTATTGGGGCGGCTTGTATATCTGATGGTATTTGACGCAGAATATTACCAGAAGAAGGCGGAGGCGCTTCACGAGAGGGAGCGGGAGATCAAGGCGGCGAGGGGAGAGATCGTGGACGCAAAGGGGACAGTCCTTGCCACCAACAAGACGGTTTGTACCATATCCGTTATCCACAGCCAGATCAAGGAGCCGGAAAAGATCATCAAAGCCCTGTCAGCAGAGCTTGGCCTTGAGGAGGACGAGGTCAGGAAGAAAGTGGAGAAGGTATCTTCCATGGAACGGATCAAGACGAACGTGGAGAAGGCATCGGGCGACCGGATCCGGGAGATGGAGCTTGACGGTGTGAAGGTGGATGAGGATTTCAAACGTTTTTACCCGTATAATGAGCTTGCGTCCAAGGTTCTTGGATTTACCGGAGGGGACAATCAGGGAATCATCGGGCTTGAGGTCAAGTACGAAGAATACTTAAAGGGCAAGAATGGGACAATTCTTACGACCACCGACGCCAGAGGGGTGGAGCTTGACGGCGTGGCGGAGGACCGGATCGAGCCGGTGGCCGGCAATACGCTGAAGATAAGCCTTGACTACAACATCCAGATGTACGCCCAGCAGATGGCGGAAAAGGTCATGGAAGAAAAGCAGGCAGATAAGGTGGGGATCCTCCTGATGAATCCCCAGAACGGAGAGGTCATCGCCATGGTCAACGTGCCGGAATTCAACCTGAACGATCCCTTTACCCTGAATACCGGAAGCGGCGAAGGACTGTCCGACGAAAAAAAGCAGGATGCGCTGAACCAGATGTGGAGAAACGGCTGCATCAACGATACCTATGAGCCGGGTTCTACCTTCAAGGTAATCACCGCCGCCTCCTGCCTCGAGGAGGGCGTGGTGTCTTTAAATGATAATTTCAGCTGCCCCGGCTACAAGGTTGTAGAGGACCGGAAGATCCGTTGCCATAAGGTAGGCGGCCACGGGGCGGAAAACTTCGTGGAAGGGATACAGAATTCCTGCAACCCGGTGTTTATCGAGATCGGCCTGCGGCTTGGCACAGAGAATTTTTATAAATATTTCCAGCAATTCGGGCTAATGGGCACCACAGGCGTAGACTTGCCGGGAGAGGCCGGGACCATTATGCATAAGAAGGAGAATGTCGGACAGGTCGAGCTTGCCACGATGAGCTTCGGCCAGTCCTTCCAGATCACGCCGCTGCAGCTCGCCACCACAGTTGCCTCCATCGTCAACGGCGGGGAACGCATCACGCCCCATTTCGGCGTAAGTGTATTAGACAGCGACGGGAAAGAGGTAGAAAAGTTCGACTACAGCCGGAAAAAGAGGATCGTGTCGAAAGATACCTCCGAGACCATGAAGAAGTTGCTGGAGAGTGTAGTCTCCGAGGGTTCCGGGAAAAATGCATTCGTAGAAGGGTACCATATCGGCGGGAAGACGGCTACCTCCCAGACATTGCCCAGAAGCGCCAACAAATATATCTCCTCCTTTGTAGGATTTGCCCCGGCAGACGACCCGCAGGTTCTTGGGATGTGCGTGATCTACAATCCCAAGGGCGTCTATTACGGCGGGACGATCGCCGCTCCGGTGGTAAAAAATATATTTGAAAATGTATTGCCGTATCTTGGCATTGAAAAAGATTAGGAAATGAAGTATACTAGGTAAGATTAGTGAACAAAAGAGATGAAGAGGTGTGGTATGGATTATACAGTATTTATGCCGGTGCTTATTGCGTTCGTGCTGAGCGTGGTCATGGGTCCGGTGGTTATCCCGGTTTTAAGAAGGCTTAAGATGGGGCAGACGGAGAGAGAAGATGGGGTGAAGTCCCATCTTAAGAAGGCGGGCACGCCTACTATGGGGGGCGTGATCATCCTGCTGAGCGTTGTGATCACTTCTGTATTTTATATGAAGGGACACCCGAAGATCATCCCGATCCTGTTTGTGACGCTGGGCTTTGGACTGATCGGGTTTCTGGATGATTACCTAAAGGTGGTCATGAGACGCTCGGACGGCCTGTTCCCGCGGCAGAAGATGGCGCTGCAGATCGTGGTGACGGCGGTGTTTGCTTTCTATGTCATCAAGTTTACAGATGTGCCGTTAGCGATGCTGATCCCGTTCTCAGGGGGGAAATACCTGGATATCGGGTGGCTTGCGATCCCGCTTATGTTTATCGCAGTCATCGGTACGGTGAACGGCGTGAACTTCACTGACGGCTTAGACGGCCTTGCCTCCAGCGTGACGGTTCTTGTGGCGACATTTTTCACGGTAGTTGCCATCGGGACGAAGAGCGGGATAGAGCCGGTGACCTGCGCGGTCGTGGGAGCACTCCTCGGGTTTCTTCTATTTAATGTGTATCCGGCCAGCGTGTTCATGGGGGATACAGGCTCGCTGGCGCTGGGCGGATTCGTGGCCTCCACAGCGTATATGCTCCAGATGCCTATATTTATCATTATTGTGGGGCTGATCTATCTGGTGGAAGTGCTGTCGGTGATGATCCAGGTCACATATTTTAAGCGGACGGGCGGCAAGAGGATCTTTAAGATGGCGCCCATACATCATCATTTTGAGCTGTGCGGATGGTCAGAGACAAGGGTCGTGGCAGTATTTTCTATCATAACAGCGCTGCTCTGCCTGATTGCGCTTATGGCGATGTAGGGCCGGTCAGGATGTACAGCAAATACAGGGAGGAAGCTATGGAAGTATCAGAGAAAGATGTACTTGTATTCGGTTCCGGCATCAGCGGCATCGGCGCAGTGAAGCTATTAGAAAAGCACGGTGCGAAGGTGGTTCTCTATGACGGGAACGAAAAGCTTGACAAAGAAGAGATAAGGGCGAAGCTTCAAAAAGATTCTAAAGCAGAGATTGTGACCGGGGAATTTCCCCAGGAGCTTTTAGGCAGAATTAAGATTGCAGTGCTAAGCCCCGGCGTGCCCACGGATCTTTTGGCGGTGGAAGCCATGAAGGAGCGCGGGATACTGGTTACCGGAGAGGTGGAGCTGGCTTATGAGTTCGGCAAAGGAGACGTGCTGGCAATCACCGGAACCAACGGGAAGACCACGACGACGGCGCTTCTCGGCGAGATCATGAAGGCGTACCAGGACGAGGTGTTCGTGGTGGGCAATATCGGCAATCCCTACACGGCAGCAGCCGATGAGATGACGGACAAGTCTGTGGCGGTGGCGGAGATGAGCAGCTTCCAGCTTGAGACAGTGCTGACGTTTAGGCCCAGGGTCAGCGCGATCCTTAATTTCACGCCGGATCACTTGAACCGTCATCATACGATGGAGAATTATGTGAATGCCAAGAAGAACATTGCGAAGAACCAGACGGCTTCGGATTACTGTATCCTCAACTATGAGGATGCGCGTACAAGGGAATTTGGAGAAAATATCGCTGCGAAGGTTCTATATTTCAGCAGCCGGCGTAAGATAGAACAGGGGATCTATCTCGATGATGGGAAGATTATCTTCAAATATCCGGACGAAGTGGAGGTTTGCCGTGTGGATGAGCTTAAGCTTCTCGGACTCCACAATTATGAGAATTATATGGCGGCGATCGCCATGGCGGCGGTTTACGGCGTGCCTTTTGACATTATCCGGAAGGCGGCAAAGGATTTTCAGGGTGTGGAGCACAGGATTGAATATGTGACGGAGAAAAAGGGCGTGGCATATTACAATGATTCCAAGGGGACGAATCCTGACGCGGCCATCAAGGGCATACAGGCCATGAACCGCAAAACGGTGTTGATCGGCGGCGGGTATGACAAGGACTCTGACTATAGGGAGTGGATCCAGTCTTTTGACGGGAAGGTAAAGAAGCTTATCCTCCTCGGGCAGACGAAAGAAAAGATCGCAGATGCGGCCCGAAAATGCGGCTTCCATGACTATGTTCTCGTGGATACTTTTGAGGAGGCGGTGCTGCTGGCGGCAAAGACGGCCTGTGACGGGGAGGCGGTGCTGCTTTCGCCTGCATGTGCGAGCTGGGGGATGTTCCCCAATTATGAAGTACGCGGAAGAGTATTTAAAGAGATCGTAAATTCCTTATAAGGAGTGCTTGTTAAGTTGCAGCAAAAAAAGAAAAAGTATGACATTACGCTTCTTACTGCATTAATGTTTTTAGTGGCCTTCGGGCTGATAATTTTATACAGTACCAGCGCATATAACGGCGAGGTAAAGTTCCATGACGCTTTCTATTACCTGAAAAAGCAGGCGTTTGCCACCGGGCTTGGGATTATCGGCATGTTTATCGTGGCAAGGATGGATTACCATATCTGGAGGAATCTGGCATTTTTGGGATACCTCACCGCCATACTGCTGGCAGTCGCGGTGCTGTTCGTAGGAGAAGAATACAACGGGTCCAAAAGATGGCTGTCTTTGGGCCCCTTTTCATTCCAGCCTTCGGAGTTTGCAAAGGTTGCCGTGATCTTGTTCCTGGCCCACATTGTCTCCAAAAATGTGAAGGAGATGGGGAAGCTTTCTGCTCTCGCGAAGGTGATGCTTCTGATCCTTCCTATCGTGGGACTTGTGGGCGCCAGCAACTTAAGTACGGCCATCATCATCCTGGGAATCGGCGTGATCGTCGTGTTCGTGGCAAGTCCAAAGTACGGGCAGTTCATCTTCATGGGAGCCCTCGGGGGAGGGTTCATGACCATATTCCTGGCTCTGGAAAGCTACCGCTTGGAACGCCTGGAGATCTGGAGGAACCCGGAAAAGTTCGAGAAGGGCTATCAGACGCTTCAGGGGCTTTATGCCATCGGCTCCGGCGGGCTCTTTGGCAGGGGACTTGGGGAGAGCGTGCAGAAGCTGGGGTTTGTGCCGGAGGCGCAGAACGACATGATCTTTTCCATCATCTGTGAGGAGCTGGGGCTTTTTGGCGCGGGATTCGTGATGATCCTGTTTCTGATCCTCATCTGGCGCTTTTTTGTCATTGCGACCCATGCGGAGGATCTGTTCGGGGCGCTGATCGCGTCGGGGGCGATGGCCCATATGATGATTCAGGTCATCTTGAACATCGCCGTTGTAACAAATACGATACCAAACACAGGGATCACCCTGCCCTTTGTGAGCTACGGAGGGACATCGGTTGTATTTCTTTTGCTGGAAATGGGGCTTGTGCTCAGTGTGTCATCAATGGTACGATAAACGTATAGCGGCGGAGGAGGGACCGCCGGGGAGGAGTATACATGGGGAGAAGAACTGATCGGGAAACTTACGGGACCAGGGGGTACCCGGATGAAGGTCGTTACGGCGGTCATGCGCGTTACAGCAGTGAAAGCCGTTACGGCAATTCCGGGCGTTACAGCAGTGAAAGCCGTTACGGCGGCTATGGCCAATATGGGAATGAGGGAAGATACGGCGGCCAGTATGATGATTACGGAAGGAGAGGCGGCTGCGATCCTTACGGGGAGGGGGAAAGGCCGGTGAGAAGAAGGCGCAGGAAAAAGAAAAGGCTGCGTTTTCTGTACCCGCTTGTGGCTACTTTTCTCGGGCTTGCCATAACAGGGCTTCTGATCGTCGTCTTGTTCAAGGTGCAGAAGATCGAGATCGCCGGGAATCAATACTGTACCGACAAGCAGGTCAGGGAAATGGTGCAGAACGATAAATACTCGGTCAATGCTCTCTACATATTCGGAAAGTATATGGCCGGGAAGGGAGAGGTGCTCCCCTGCTTTGACAGCGTGACGGTGACGCTTAAGGCGCCCTGGCACGTGAAAGTGTCGGTAAAGGAAAAGACCATCATCGGCTATATCACAGAAGGGGAGGAAAATATCTATTTTGACAAGGACGGGCTTGTGATCTATATCAGCGGCGAGGTGATCGAGAGCCTGACCAGAGTGGAAGGGATCCCGATAAAGAGCATTAAGCTCTACCAGCAGATGGAAAGCGGGGATCCCGGCATATTCGAAGAGATCTTAGAGACGACGAAAGAGCTTAAGAAATATGAGCTCACGCCGAAGAAGCTTGTGTGCAAGGACGGAAGTATCTATCTGTATATCAATAATGTGCGCGTGAGTCTGGGAAGTACGGTTTCCGCGGAAAAGATCGCCCAGATCCCGCCGATCATGGAGAAACTGGGGAGAACAAAAGGCGTCCTCCATATGGAAAATTATTCCGAGAACCGGGAGACCATCACTTTCGAGAAGAAGAAGGCGGGGAAAAAGAAGGGAAAGGACACGGAAAAAGAAAATTAAGAAAAATTGCGTAATTCTATTGATATTTTGTACAAAAGCTTATATTATATAGTATATATGGCGACGTGCATGTATTAGAGAGCCCGATACATGGGATGGAGATATATATATGAGGAAACGAAGGAGGAGAAACCCTTGCTAGAAATTAAAACTAATGAATCGGAAGCGGCGGCAAAGATTATTGTTGTTGGAGTAGGCGGCGGCGGTAACAATGCCGTGAACCGCATGATCGACGAACAGATTGCCGGTGTGGAGTTTATTGCAGTGAATACAGACAAGCAGGCGCTTCAGCTTAGCAAAGCCCCGACGCTTATGCAGATCGGAGAGAAGATTACAAAGGGACTTGGCGCGGGAGCCAAGCCTGAGGTAGGAGAAAAGGCTGCAGAGGAGAGTGAGGAAGAGATTTCCGCAGCGCTTAAGGGCGCGGATATGGTCTTTGTCACCTGTGGTATGGGCGGCGGAACCGGGACAGGGGCAACTCCTGTTGTAGCGCGTATTGCCAAAGGGCTCGGCGCGCTGACCGTAGGCGTTGTGACAAAGCCCTTCCGTTTCGAATCCAAGGCACGTATGAACAATGCCCTTGCCGGTATTGAAAAGTTAAAAGAGAATGTGGACACGCTTATCGTCATTCCTAATGATAAGCTTTTAGAGGTTGTGGATAGACGTACGACGATGCCGGAGGCGCTGAAGAAAGCCGACGAGGTACTGCAGCAGGGTATACAGGGTATTACTGACCTGATCAATGTTCCATCTCTCATCAACCTCGACTTTGCCGATGTACAGACGGTGATGACCGATAAGGGTATCGCACATATCGGTATCGGACAGGGCAGAGGTGATGACAAGGCACTTGAGGCGGTGAAGCAGGCAGTTGCCAGCCCGCTGCTTGAGACAACCATTGCAGGTGCATCGCACGTAATTATCAATGTATCCGGTGATATCACCCTTATGGATGCATCAGATGCGGCAGAGTTCGTTCAGGAGCTTGCGGGAGAGGATGCGAATATCATCTTCGGAGCGATGTACGATGATTCCAGGACTGACGAGGCGGTGATTACCGTTATCGCTACGGGTCTTCACAATGTGAACGGGACAGCGTCCAAGCTTAAGTCCAGGCTTGAGAACCAAAGGCCGGCAGGAGCGCAGACCCCCTACGATAATTATGACAAGCAGGGCGGGATGAAGCCGTTAGGTGCACCGCAGCACCAGCATCAGCAGCCGCAGCCGCCGAAGCTTGATCTCGGCATGGCTCCTACGAGAGGCGGAGCTACTACGTCTGTGCCGAGAAGACCGATAACCGCGCCGCAGCAGTCTCCGACGCTGGAGACGCCGAAAGCGCCGTCCCCGAAGGTAAAAGAGCAGTCGATTAAGATTCCGGATTTTTTTAAGCGATAGGAAAAGAGAATCACGAGACCGTATGGATTATATCCATACGGTCTTTTTGTCATTCATTGTCGAGAAAAATCCGATATAACTTTCAGGGTATGACAAATTTTTCTTCACACAGTCCATATAATAGAGCTTGTTGAAGTACCGGCGAAAGGAAGGAAAGCGGTTGCTGGCCACGGAGTGGGTAGTAACGGAAAGAAGGCAGGATGTGCAGTATGAATTATACATAGACCTATTTTTCCTTGTTAATTTTATGATGGACTATATTCTGCTGATGCTTCTTAGGCGGATGCTTCTTTGCACGGCCTCCCATGGGCGCGTGATCTTCGGGGCGGCGGCGGGAGCGGCCATGACCTGCCTGGTCATTGCAGCACCCATTCCCTGGGCGGCGGTAAAGCTTCTTTTGCTTCACGGCGCGGTGAATGTCGTCATGCTTAAGGCAGGGCTTTGTGTCGAATGGGGACGCTCTCTTTTGAAAGCCTTCCTGTTCCTTTACATCGGAGGCTTTTTGCTTGGAGGCATCATGAGCTTTTTGCGCCAGTACGTAAGGTACGCAAGCCTGTTCTTTGTGCTGGCGCTTGGCGGATACCTGCTTGCGTCCGGAGCCTGGAGCCTGATGGAGACACTGATCAGATATAACCGCAGCCATTGCACGGCGGTAATATACAAGGGAGATAAGAGCTGCCGGGTAAAGGCGCTGGTGGATACCGGGAACAGGCTTAAGGATGCAAGGACCGGGAAGCCGGTCAGCATCATCGGGCTTAGGACAGCGGAGAGCCTTGGGTTCTCAGAGGATCTGAAAGAACCGGGAATGCGCTATATCCCGTACCATTCCATTGGGAAGGAAAACGGCGCGCTGCCGCTGTTCGAGATCGACGGCATGCGTCTGGCGGGAGCCAAGGGCGCGGCAGAGGTGAAGCAGCCGCTGCTTGCAGTGTGCGGTGAAGAGCTGGGGTCTGACGGCTACGGGATGATCCTGAATCCAGAGTTAGCCATAGGACTATAACACATGTCCCTGAGGGACTGGCGGCCTTTGTCCGTCAAAGTATATTGGAGGGAATGAAAAGATATGATAAATACAGCAGCACGACCATTGAAACTATCTATGTTTGCAAATCTGAAAGCATTCTTATTCGCAGAGAGCAATGAGGTCCACTATATCGGAGGCTCGGATATCCTGCCGCCGCCCCTTGAACAGACAGAGGAGTCAGAGGCCATAGAAAAGCTGGGTACCTCAGGCGGGGAGCGGGCGAAAAATCTGCTCATTGAGCACAATCTGCGGCTCGTCGTCTACATAGCAAAGAAATTCGACAATACCGGAGTAGGCGTAGAGGACCTGATCTCCATCGGGACCATCGGGCTGATCAAGGCGATCAACACCTTCAATCCCAAGAAGAACATCAAGCTTGCTACCTACGCCTCCCGGTGTATAGAAAACGAGATACTTATGTATCTGCGGAGGAATAACAAGACAAAGCTTGAGGTGTCTATCGACGAACCGCTGAATGTGGACTGGGACGGCAATGAACTTCTTCTGTCAGACATTTTGGGGACGGAAGAGGATACCATCTACCGCAATCTGGAAAATGAGGTGGAGAGAAAGCTGCTGATCAAGGCGATCAGCAGGCTGTCGGGGCGGGAGCGCAAGATCGTGCAGATGCGCTTCGGGCTCGGGATGCCGGACGGGGAGGAGAAGACCCAGAAGGAGGTGGCAGACATCCTGGGGATCTCCCAGTCCTACATTTCCAGGCTGGAAAAAAAGATTATGCAAAGACTTAAGCGGGAAATGGTGAAATATTCCTGAAAAAGTGCTACAATAAAAGAAAAAGGAGTTGTGCGTATGAAACTTACTTTTATTGGGGCAGACCATGAGGTGACGGGAAGCTGTCATCTGCTTCAGGCATGTAATAAAAATATCCTGATCGACTGCGGGATGGAGCAGGGGCCGGATCTTTATGAGAATCAGGAGCTTCCTGTGGCGGCGGGGGATATCGACTACGTCCTTTTGACCCATGCACACATCGACCATTCGGGGCGTATCCCGGTGCTGTGCAAGGAAGGGTTTGAGGGTGAGATCATTACTACCTTTGCGACGTCGGACTTGAGCAACATCATGCTTCGTGACAGTGCGCATATTCAGGAATTTGAGGCAGAGTGGAGAAACCGTAAGGCGAGACGGAGCGGCGCGCCGGAATATGAACCGCTCTATACGATGGAGCATGCGGACGCAGCCATAAAGCTTCTGCATCCGTTGGATTATGACCAGAAGATCGAGCTGTGCGAGGGCATCGAGGTCCGCTTCAACGATATGGGGCACCTTCTCGGCTCCTCCTCTATCGAGATCTGGATCACGGAAGACGGGGTGTCGAAAAAGATCGTATTTTCCGGGGATGTGGGAAATGCCGATCAGCCCATCATCAAGAATCCGGTGAAGGTGGAAAAGGCGGATTACATCGTGATCGAGTCCACCTATGGCAACCGGGTGCATGCGGAAAAAAAGCCGGATTATGTGGGAGATTTCACGGCGATCTTGCGGGAGACATTTGAAAAAGGCGGCAATGTAGTCGTTCCCTCCTTCGCGGTAGGGCGCACACAGGAGCTTCTCTATTTTATCCGTGAGATTAAGGAAAGGAATCTTCTGCCGGAGTTTCCGGGATTTGAGGTGTATGTAGACAGTCCGCTGGCAGTGCAGGCGACGAGAGTGTTCAATAAAAATGTCCAGTCCTGTTTTGACGAGGATGCCATGGAGCTGATCAGAAAAGGAATCAATCCTCTTTTGTTCCCGGGGCTTAAGACCTCGGTGACCAGCGACGAATCAAGGATGATCAACTTTGACGAGAAGCCGAAGGTCATCCTGTCGGCCTCCGGTATGTGTGAGGCGGGACGTATCCGCCACCATTTAAAGCATAATCTGTGGAGAAGGGAATCTACCATCTGTTTCGTGGGCTACCAGGCGGTGGGGACTCTCGGAAGAAAGCTCATTGAAGGCGCCGATGAGGTGAAGCTCTTCGGTGAGAGCGTGGAGGTGAATGCCACGATCAAATCTTTAAAGGGCATCAGCGGACATGCGGATATGAACGGCCTTCTTGACTGGCTGTCCGGCTTCAAGGAGACGCCTCAGCATGTATTCGTCGTACATGGCGAGGACAGTGTGACAGATGAATTTGCCCAGACCGTCACTGAGCGGTTTGGCTGTCCGGCTATGGCGCCTTATTCCGGCGGCTGCGTGGACTTGGCCACCGGCGAGATTCTTACAGTCGGCGTCCCGGTGAGAAAGGCATCGGTGAAGCCTGTGGATGTCCGCAAGAAGACAGCGTTCCAGCGCGTGGTTTCGGCGGCGAAGCGGCTGCTTGAGGTGGTATATCGGAACGAGGGGCTTGCCAATAAGGAGCTTGCCAAGTTCGAGACGCAGATTCACAATCTTGCCGATAAGTGGGACAGATAGACTGTCAAGGACTAAAAGTTTTTTTATTTTCCCTGAATGGGGAATAAGTCATGTACATATGGAGAAAATTCCTACTAGATGATTTAATCTGGCAGGAGGTTTTCATTATGGCACAGGGAAAAGTAGAAATATGTGGTGTGAATACAGCAAAGCTTCCTATCCTGAAAGAAGAGGAGAAGGAAGCTTTGTTTGCGCGAATAAAACAGGGAGACGAGCAGGCGAAGGAGGAATATATCAAAGGGAACCTGCGGCTGGTGCTCAGCGTGATCAAAAGATTCGGCGCCAGCAATGAGAACCCGGATGATTTGTTCCAGATTGGGTGTATCGGCCTGATCAAGGCGATCAATAACTTCAACACGGAGCTGGATGTAAAATTCAGTACCTATGCCGTACCCATGATCATTGGGGAGATCCGCAGATACATGCGGGATAACAACAGCATCCGGGTGAGCCGGTCCCTTAGGGATACGGCGTACAAGGCAATCTACGCCAAGGAAAATTATGTCAAGCAGCACCAGAAGGAGCCGACGGTGCAGGAGATCGCGCAGGAGATCGGTATCTCCAAGGAGGATATCGTCTTTGCACTGGATGCCATCCAGGCGCCCATGAGTCTCAATGAGCCGGTGTACAACGACGGCGGCGATGCCCTCTACGTGATGGATCAGTTAAGCGATACAAAAAATAAGGAAGAAAAATGGGTGGAGAATCTTTCCCTTGAGGCGGCGATGGAGCACTTGAGCCAGCGGGAACGGTATATCATCAGGCTTCGGTTTTTCGAGGGGCGTACCCAGATGGAGGTGGCGGAGGATGTCGGCATATCCCAGGCCCAGGTAAGCCGTCTTGAGAAAAATGCGCTTCGGACCATGAAACAGTATCTGAGCTGAGTTACTGTAAACGGAATGAACAGTCACTGAGCTGAACGAAAAATCATGCCGATACGCAATCCGTACTTGAAATTCTCCTGCGTTCATACTATCATGGAGGAAGACGGGTTACTGTTCATGGGCCAGGAATACGAACTGGCTGCGCATTCCGTAAGAACATGAACCAGGAGTGAGGAGCGGCTTTTGCGCAGCAAAACTCGGAATGCCGCCACGAATCGTTGCTATGAGCGGCCCCTGATCCGTGAATAGTAACGAAAACGGAGGAATATACGATGATAAAAGCATGTATTTTTGATCTGGACGGAACTTTGACGGATACGATCGAGTCACTGACCTATTCGGTGGGGGAGACTCTTAAGGAGATGGGGCTTCCCCCGATCACAAAAGAACAGTGCCAGAGCTTTGTGGGAAATGGGGCGAGGGTGCTTCTGGATAAGTCTATACGGGCGGCAGGCGACAGCGAAGCCTTAAGGCTTGAGGAGGCGATGGAGATATACGGACGCATATTTGACGAGAACTGTACATATCATGTAACACCCTATGAAGGGATCACGGCATTGCTAAAGGAGCTTAAGGAACGGGGCGTGAAGCTGGCGGTTCTTTCCAACAAGCCTCATAGGCAGACGGTCAAGGTGGCGGAGGAGATCTTCGGGCGTGAAGTCTTTGACGCTGTGCAGGGGCAGCAGGAAGGAATGCGAAGGAAGCCGTCGCCGGAGGGGATCAGCGCCATTTTGGAGAGGCTTGGGGCAGCGAAGGAGGAATGCCTTTACGTAGGTGATTCTGAGGTGGATATCGCTACGGGGCAAAACGCCATGACAAGGACGGTCAGCGTGGCCTGGGGGTTCCGGACAGAGGAGGAGCTTAAGGCAGCAGGGGCAGCATGCCTGATCGATAGGCCAAAGGAACTTCTAAAGCTTTTATAAGAATTAGGATAGAATAAGAAAAGAAGGGAGGGCAGTCAGGTATGTATGAGTATGACGAGGAGTGTCTTAAGGCTTTCCTTAAGAATCAGGGAAGGCTCTTCGACGAGCCGGTGGCAGAGACTCTTGAGGAAGCAGAAGCTTTTTTAGAGGACTGCATGGCAGCAGTGGTGGACAGCATTGAGGAAGTGCGGCAGTTTCTTAGTGAGGAAGGTCTGGATGTGGACGGGATGTCCGCAGAGGAACTGGAAGAGGCATCGGAAGTGTTTGCGATTCCGAATGGAAAATACTTGATCGTGGAAGGCTGATCTTTTAAGAAAGCCATAGCTGCCTACTCGGCAGTTATGGCTTTTTCTAAAGCATCGTCTATTGCACCGGTAAGAATCTGGGAGGTATAGGGATACTCCTCAGAATATTCGATATTGTCCAGAGATTGTTTTTCATATACCTGCTCCGCGATATTTTCGATGGTAGGCTGGATCAGCGGGTACATGGTGGTTACGGTTTCGTCCAGGTTGGAGAAACGGATGGAGTTGATGTGGGATTCGTCCACGGTGACTTCTACCTCCAGCGCCGTGTTGTTGAGGGTCACGGTAGAGGTATAGACGCCGGGGACGTATTTTTCTGCTTCAGCGCTGGTTTCCTGGCTCTTTGGCCGGAACATAAATATCAGTAACAGGATCAATACTATTGCTAAAACTGCAAAAATGGCAGTATATACAATCTCCTTCATATGCAATACAACGATTTTAGTTTTGGAACTCATGGCAGTCCTCCTCATAATTGTATGTTTTTTTGTTCTTTATAATGATATGAAATAATTGTTAAAATTATGCATGACAAATCAGGGGTATTCCTGTAGAATGTAGAAGGGAAAAGATGAGGTGAAGATATGTTTGTGATAGTTGGACTTGGAAATCCTACCCTCCAGTATGAGGGGACAAGGCACAATGTGGGATTTGATGTGATAGATCGTTTGGCGGACAAATATAATATAACCGTAGAGACAAGAAAGAGCCGCGCGCTGATAGGAAAGGGCATCATCGAGGGGAAGAAGGTTATCTTAGCAAAGCCCCAGACGTATATGAACTTAAGCGGTGAGAGCGTGAGGAGTCTTACAGACTACTATAAGATCGACGAGGATCAGGAGCTGCTTGTCATCTATGACGATGTGAGCCTTGGGGTGGGACAGCTCAGGATCCGCAAGAAGGGGAGCGCCGGAGGTCACAACGGGATCAAGAATATCATCTCCCACCTTGATACGGACGTGTTTGTGCGCATCAAGATCGGCGTGGGAGAGAAGCCGAAAAGAATGGACCTTGCAGACTACGTTCTCAGCCGTTTTTCCAAAGACGAGAGAGAAGAGATGGAAGCAGGGTATGAGAAGGCAGTAAGGGCGGCGGCCATGATCTTAAATGGCGAGACGGACGCAGCCATGAACGAATATAACCGTAAAGTAAAGCCGGAGGAGGCATAGAGAATGCAAGCCTTGATAAGCCCGCTTAGCGAACTGGCAGAGTTCGGGGAACTTTATAAGACGAGAAAAGAAAAGCCTGGGATGATACGGGTCTGCGGCTGCGTGAATTCCCAGAAGACACATATGATGTACGCGCTTAGCGATGGCTGTAAATATAAAGTCATCGCCTGTTCCAGTGAGTCGAAGGCCAAAAAGGTCTATGAGGAATATCGTTTCCTTGACGGGGACACTTATCTGTATCCGGCGAAGGATCTGCTTTTCTATCAGGCGGACCTTCGGAGCAAGGAGCTCATCCGGCAGCGGATGGAGGTGTTAGAGGCGGTCATATCCAGGGAATCCGTTACGGTGGTTACAAGCTTTGACGCGTTTATGGATGCATTGCTTCCCAAGGAAGTGATCAGGGAGAGGGTCATCAGGATCGCAGGGGATGCGCCGGTTGACATAGATGAACTTGTCCGGCAGCTTGTTGGAATCGGATATGACCGGGAAGAGCAGGTGGAAGGACCCGGGCAGTTCGCGGTGCGGGGAGGGATCCTGGATATCTATCCGCTCACCGGAGAGCTTCCTGTGCGTATCGAGCTTTGGGGAGACGAGGTGGACTCTATCCGAACCTTTGACGCAGAGTCCCAGCGTTCCATAGAGAATCTTACGGAGGCGGTGATCTATCCTGCCGTAGAGTTCCCGGGAGAGGGGGAGAGAGGCGTCTCCTTTCTGGAATATTTTGACTGCGCGGATACCATCCTGTTTTTGGATGAGCCTCTCCGTCTCCTGGAAAAGGGACAGGGCGTAGAAGAAGAATTCATGGAAGCCCAGAAGAAGCGTATAGAGAGCGGGTATGCGGTGACCGGCGGGGAGGCGAAGCTCTATCCCACGCAGGAGATCGTGCGCCGGATGAACGATTATGGGAGCATCGGCTTTCTGGCGCTGGAGATGCGCTGCGCGGGCTTTGATGTGCGGGGGACATACAGTCTCCAGTGCAAGAGTGTGAACCCATACAATAACAGCTTCGATATGCTGACGCAGGATCTGAAAAGGCTTAAGCGCAGCGGATACCGGGTGGTGCTCCTTTCCGGCTCCCGCACCAGGGCAAAGCGGCTGGCGGAGGATCTGCGGGATTACAATCTGAGCAGCTTCTACAGTGAGGATATGGATCGGGAGGTGAAGCCGGGGGAGATTATGACGGTGTACGGGTATGTGGCGGAAGGGTACGAGTACCCCCTTCTTAAGTTTACCGTTATCTCCGAGACGGATATCTTCGGAAAGATCAAGAAGAAAAAGAAGCGCCGCCAGTACGAGGGGCGCAAGATCCAGAGCTTTGCGGAATTAAAGCCGGGAGATTATGTGGTGCATGAAAGCCACGGGCTTGGCATCTACCAGGGGATCGAGAAGATCGAGGTGGATAAGATTTCCAAGGACTATATGAAGATATCCTACGCCAAAGGCGGGAATCTGTATATCCCGGCCACCCAGCTTGACCTGATCCAGAAGTACGCCAACGCGGATGCGAAAAAGCCGCGGCTCAACAGTCTTGGTTCCCAGGAGTGGAACCGGACAAAGAGCCGGGTGCGGGGCGCGGTGAAGGAGATTGCCAAAGACTTAGTGGAGCTTTACGCGGCCAGGGAAAAGTCGGAGGGCTACCAGTACGGGGAGGATACGGTCTGGCAGAGGGAGTTCGAAGAGATGTTCCCCTTTGAGGAGACGGAGGATCAGATCCTTGCCATCGAGGCGGTGAAGCGGGATATGAGAAGCAAAAAGATCATGGACCGCCTGGTCTGCGGGGATGTGGGCTACGGCAAGACCGAGATCGCTATCCGTGCGGCGTTCAAAGCGGTGCAGGAGAGTAAGCAGGTAGTATATCTGGTGCCGACAACCATATTGGCACAGCAGCATTACAATACATTTTTGCAGAGGATGAAGGACTTTCCGGTGCGGGTGGACCTGATGTGCCGGTTTAGGACGCCTGCCCAGCAGAAGAAGACCGTCGAGGATCTCAAAAGGGGGCTTGTGGATATTGTGATTGGCACGCACCGGGTGTTGGGAAATGATATGAAGTTCAAGGATCTGGGGCTTCTCATCATTGATGAGGAGCAGCGGTTCGGCGTGCAGCACAAGGAAAAGATCAAGAAGATGAAGGAGAACGTGGATGTGCTGACCCTGACGGCCACGCCTATTCCCCGCACGCTCCATATGAGCCTGATCGGTATCCGGGATATGAGCGTTCTTGAGGAGGCGCCCAATGACCGCCTGCCTATTCAGACCTATGTCATGGAGTACAATGACGAGATGGTGCGGGAGGCGATCGAGCGGGAGTGCGCAAGGCAGGGGCAGGTGTATTATGTCTACAACCGGGTGGAGGATATCGCTGAGGTGACGGCTAATGTCCAGAAGCTGGTGCCGGAGCTTACGGTTTCCTTTGCCCACGGGCAGATGAAGGAGAGAGAGTTGGAGAGGATCATGTATGATTTCATCGGCGGTGAGATCGATGTGCTGGTATCCACGACCATCATCGAGACCGGACTTGATATCTCCAATGTAAATACGATGATCATCCACGACGCGGACCGTCTGGGGCTGTCCCAGCTCTATCAGCTCAGAGGGCGCGTGGGGCGCTCGAACCGCATGGCCTATGCATTTTTGCTCTATCGGAGGGATAAGCTCCTTAAGGAGGTGGCGGAAAAGCGGCTGGCGGCGATCCGGGAATTTACGGATCTTGGTTCGGGCATCAAGATCGCCATGCGCGATCTTGAGATCCGCGGAGCGGGCAATCTCTTAGGCGCCGAGCAGCACGGACATATGGAGGCAGTGGGATACGACCTCTACTGCAAGATGCTCAATGAAGCGGTGCGGTATCTTAAGGGGGAGGCGAAGGAGGAGTCCTATACCACGACCATCGACCTTAATGTGGATGCGTATATCCCTGACAGCTATATCCCCAACGAGTACCAGAAGCTTGATATCTACAAGAGGATCGCGGCTATAGAGTCCAGTGAAGAGATGGAGGATATGACTGAGGAGCTCATCGACCGTTTCGGCGATATCCCGAAGAAGGTAGAAAAGCTCCTTATGGTGGCGGCTCTTAAGGCCAGGGCTCACAGCGCCTATGTCACGGCGGTGGAGCAGAAAGGCGAGACGTATACCTTTACCATGTTCGAGAAGGCGAAGGTGCGTCCGGAAAAGATCCCGGAGCTGATTGGGCGGCATAAGGGCGAGCTGGTACTCAAGACAGATTCGCAGGCGCCCTGCTTCGTCTACCGGAAGTTGAATAAAAATAAGAAGGAAGTCCAGGAAAGCTCCATGGATATTGTGAAAAATATGTTAAATGAAATAAAGGGATTGATAGAATGCTAGAATCCATGTATAATGTATAAGTTAGCAGGTACCAAGGAGGATTCGGATATGATGAGAAAAAGATTATCGGCGATTGCCGCAGCGGTGACGGTTGCGTTTTCGTCCCTGACCGGCTGCAGCCTGATCACCGTAAGCCCCAATGAAGTGGTCTTAAAGGTGAATGATTCAGAGCTCACGGCAGATGTGGCAAATTTTTACGCGAGATACACACAGGCACAGTACGAGACTTATTTTGCATATATGGGGAATAATATGTGGAATACCGAGGCGGACGAGGGCAAGACCTACGAGGAGGCCATTAAGGACTCCATTCAGGATGAGCTGAAGCGGATGCTGGTATTAGAGCAGCACATGAAGGATTACGACGTGGTGCTTTCGGATGCGGAGAAGGATGTGGTCGCGAAGGCGGCAAAGGAGTTCGACGAGGACAATTCCCTGGAGAACAAGGAAAAGATCATGTCCAACAAGGAAGCGGTGGAGCGCATGCTGACACTGATAGCGGTGGAGCAGCGGATGCGCACGGAGATCCAGAAGGATGCGGATAAGAATGTATCTGACGATGAAGCGGCCAGAAAAAAGATGGATTATGTATTCTTCTCCTATGACAAAACAGAAGGGGATACTTCTGCCGACATGACTGACGAGGAGAAGGCGGCGGTAAAGAAAAAGGCGGAAGACTTCGCTAAGAGCGCCAAGGAAGACAGCGATAAGTTTTTAGAGCTTGCCGGGGAGCAGGACGTAGACGTGCAGGACGCTGCATTTGACGCTGAGACGGAGACCCCGAATACTGATCTGGTGAAGGCGGCGGATGCGCTGAAAAAGGATGAGGTGACGGACGTGATCGAGACGGAGAACGGATGCTACGTTGCGAAGGTGACCAGCCTTAAGGATAAGGATGCTACAGAATCCCGGAAAAAGGAGATCATCACCGAGCGGGAAAACCAGTTATATACGGATGTTACGGAGACATGGCTTGAAGAGGCGAAGACCGAAGTGAATGAAAAGGCATGGGAAAAGATCAGCTTCAATGACCTTGGTGTTACCATGAAGCAGGCGGAGAGTGAGCCTTATGCGGATGAGGTGAAGACAGACGACCAGGCGGAGAGTACGGAGAGCGGCGAATAGAGCCGTGTGCACTTGACAAACCTAAAGGGCAGCAGGATAAGGATGCTGCCCTTTTTTTATTACGTTTTTTACCTTACTGCAAAAATGCAGTAAAGATCTCGTTCACCAGCTTGCCGTCAGCCTTGCCTTTTACTTTCGGCATAAGCACTTTCATGATCTTTCCCTTATCCTTAGCGGTAGGGGCGTCGATCCCTGTCTCGGCAAGGACAGCCTTGATGACTTCACGGATCTCGCCTTCGTCCATCATCTTCGGCGCGTAGTCGTTCAGTACATTCAGGCGGTCGGTGCATTCTCTGATGATATCCTCCCGGTCTGCGGGAGTCATGTCCAGTGTTTCCTTTACCTGCTTGATCTCCTTAAGGATGACCTGTGTCTCCTCCTCCGGGGTCAGGTCTTCTCTTTTGTCGATCGCTTTATTCTTAAGTGCGGATAATAAAAGGGATAAGGTATCCTTCCTGCCCTTGTCGCCGGCCTTCATGGCTTTGACCATATCAGCTCTTACTTCATCGATCTTACTCATGGTTCACTCCTCCATTCTCGTCTCTTGCTTACGGTTCACATTTTAGCAGAATGCGTCCGGATTGGCAAGTTTTGAAAATAATTATAGTGAATCATACAGAGATTTGGTACAATATAAGCAGGGGGAAGGAGCGTTGCGGTTCACTTTGCGCCCGGCAGCACAGGAGCGGCCTTTAGCAGCGGTCAGGGCTTCTGGCTTTTATTTACAGAAGGGATGGGATAAGAGGATGGAGCTTCAGGTACTTAGAGATCTTCAGGATAATATTGCAAAGGTTATGATCGGGAATGATACGACCATAAAGCTGATGCTTACGGCGCTTTTAGCAGGAGGGCATGTGCTTTTGGAGGATGTTCCGGGGACGGGCAAGACGGTGCTTGCCAAATCCCTTGCCAGATCGGTGAACGCGCAGTTCGGGCGGGTTCAGTTCACACCGGATCTGCTTCCGTCGGATGTGACGGGGCTTGATTATTTTGACGCGAAGGAGGGAAGGTTCGTGTTCCGGGAGGGACCGGTATTCTGCAATATCCTGCTGGCAGACGAGATTAACCGGGCTACTCCCAAGACCCAGAGCAGCCTTCTTGAGTGTATGGCAGAGAGCCAGGTGACGGTGGATGGAGTGACAAGGAAGCTTTCCGGGCCGTTTTTTGTGATCGCCACCCAGAATCCTTTAGAGACGCTGGGGACATTTCCGCTGCCGGAGGCGCAGACGGATCGGTTCCTTATGCGGATCTCCATGGAGGAGATGACACCGGACCAGGAGCTTTCCATGGCAGAGCGCTTTCTTCGCGGTGAGCCTTTAACGGAGCTTTCGGGTGTCTGCGGCAGGGAGGATATCATAGGGCTACAGGAGCGGTGCAGGCAGGTGTATGTCCACCGGGATCTGATGAAATATATGATCGGGCTTGTTCATGAGACGAGAAAGCACGGGAGGATCGTCCATGGCGTAAGCCCGAGGGGGACTATCGCTTTTGTGCGCGCTGCCCAGGGATTTGCCATGACTGAGGGGCGGGAGTATGTGGTGCCGGAGGATATTAAATGTGTGGCGGTTCCGGTGCTTGCCCACCGGCTGAGCCTTTCTGTCTCCGCAGGAGATACAAGGAGCGGGGAGAGAGTGATCGAGGGGATTGTGGGGGCTGTGGAGCTTCCGACGGAAAGATGGGACAGACGTTAAGGGCAGAGACGGTAAAGGAGTGAGATCATGCTGTTATTACTGCTTGCGGGAGCGGGGGGATTTTACCTCTTGCAGCGGCTTTTATATAGAAGGTACTGGAGCAGGGGGCTTGGTATCGCGGTGGCGTTTGAAACCCGCGCTGCCTACGAGGGGGACACCGCCTATCTGCGTGAGGAGATCACTAATGATAAGCTTCTGCCTCTTCCTGCGCTGGAGGTGAATCTGGCTATGGGGCGCGCCCTTAAGTTTTCGGGGGAGGCGAAGGACAATGCCAGTGTGTCGGATCAGAGCTACCGGAGGGATATCTTTTCCCTCTTTGTCCGGCAGAAGGTAATCAGGCGGCTTCCTTTTGTGTGCGGGCGAAGAGGATTTTACGAGATTAAGGGGGCGGATGTTATCGGCTATGATTTTTTCTTCCGGAAAAGCTTTCACGACGACCGGCAATTCCAGACCTTTATGTATGTGTATCCCAGGCTTGTGGACAGCCGTCGGATAGCGCTTTTATGCAGGGCCGTGTCGGGGATGGTGGTGACGAAGAACAGGCTTTTTCCAGATCCCTTCCAGTTTGCGGGGATCAGGGAGTACCGCCCGTCGGATCCCATGAACCAGATCAACTGGAAGGCATCGGCCAAGGGGCAGGGGCTGTTGGTGAATCAGTTCGATTCTGCTACGAATATTCGGATGCGGATAATCCTGGATACGGAAGACCCGGGAATCGTCCGCCAGGACAGGCTCAATGAGGAGGGGATCCGCATTGCGGCGTCGCTGGCGGCCCGGGTAGTGAAAGGAAGGATGGAGCTTACGGTGACGGGAAATGGTATGAAGCCCGTTCATCTAAAGGAAGGAGCCGGGAGGCTTGAAAAGCTCTATGAGGAGCTTTCGCGGATCGATATTTATCAGGAAACGAAGCGGATCAGCCAGGTGCTCTCCCGGGAAAAGAAGGAGCTATCGACGGAGCTGATCTACGTTGTCATCTCTATGAATCTGGATGAGGAGACTGCCGGGGCTGTGGCATCGCTGGCGGAAGGCGGTAATCCGGTCCTGTGGGTGATCCCGGTGAGTTCCGGGGATGAGCTGGATGCTGCGGCGGTCTCTGGGAGAACCAAAGAGGGATTCGGATCGGGCGGCTTCTCGTCCGGCTTTTGGGGGAATGAGTCGCCGGGAAGGGCGGCGGTTTTTCGATGGGAGATGGAAGGATGAGAAGGAAGAAAGGATTTGCGCTGCGCCTGCTGTCCTGGGTACACAGTATACTTATTCTTGAGGGTGTCTGGGTGCTCTTTGCGGGGGTGCGGCATATGGAGGGAGCGGCGCTTTTTCGGTTTCTGGCCCTGGGGGCAGTGCTTTTCATTCCGGTGGTGGTGACAGATATTCTGGTAAGGAGGTGTAAGAGCCTTGTGCTATTCTGCCTGTTTGGGACGACGCTTGTATGGGCCATGGCGCTCTTTGCCGGCAGCCGGCTTGTGGGATGGTTTACGGTATTGATCTGCCTGTTCCGCTGCTATGCAAAGCTTAAGCAGGGGGAGATCAGGCGGAGGATGCGGGAGATGCCAGGGGAGGCAGGGGCGCAGGAAGGAGCACAGTTTTGGGAGGCGCCGACTCTGCTCGACTGTCCGAAGATCACCCACTGCCTGCTGTTCGCGCTGCTGTATCTGGGGCTTGTGGCCTCTGGGGCTTACGGGCTTTTGGGACTGATGCTTTCCCTCCTGGCGGCGGAGCTTTGGGTCTGCCTGGTTTACTGCTGTCTTTGGCAGCTTGAGGAATTTGCGGAGAGGAACCGGTATGTGGCCAATCTTCCGGTAAAGGGCATGAAGAGAACCGGGGCGGGTATTCTGGCAGCGGGGACGATCCTTCTTCTTCTGTCCATGCTTCCGGCGGCGCTCTATCATGAGGAGCCGCTGACAAAGCTACGGTTTGAAGGGCAGCCGGCGGAATATACCAGCGGGGAGGAAGCTTACGCGGAGAGTGCAGAGCCTGATCTGATGATGGAGGAGCTGATGCGGATTAAGGCCTCGGCGAAGGAGACGCCGCCGTGGATGAAAGCTGCGTCGAAGCTGGTGTGTCTTCTGATGCTGATCTGGATCTCCTGGCTGGCACTTCGTATGGTCTTTGCTGCGGTCAGGCGGGCGGCAGAGAATTTTTCGGATGAAGGCGGGGATGAGGTGGTATTTCTCGGGAAGGATGAGGAGGACGGTGAGGCCGGCGAAGGGGTGAAGACCGGGGCGAAAAAAGAGGGCATATTTTCCCCTGCCAGGAGGATACGCAGACTTTACCGGCGGGCGGTGAAGCGCAGAGCGGCCGGAAGCATATCAGGGAGCGAGACGCCCCTTGAACTGGAAGAGAAGGCCGGGTTTTACCGCGTTGACGCCAGACCGGATAAAAGCCGGGATTTCCGTGTTGCCCATGATCTGTACGAAAAAGCGCGGTATGGAAATGAAGAATGTACAAAAGAAGAAGTAAAACAGTGCGTGCATATTTTCTCCAATTTTGACAGATAATAGTAACAGTTCGCACACAGCATATCTGAATACAAAAACGGAGGAATATTTATGAAGGCAACAGGAATTGTACGCAGAATTGATGATTTGGGAAGGGTCGTGATCCCGAAGGAGATCCGGAGGACATTGAGAATCCGGGAGGGCGACCCATTAGAGATCTTCACAGACAGGGAAGGTGAGATCATCCTGAAAAAATATTCACCTATCGGGGAGCTGTCGGCATTTGCAAAGCAGTATGCGGAGAGCCTTTCCCAGACCATGGGATGCCTGGTGTGTGTCTGCGATACAGACCAGATCGTGGCGGCTGCGGGCACCGGGAAAAAGGAACTGCAGGATAAATACATCAGCAAGCAGCTAGAGCGGGTGCTGGAGGACCGGAGTTCTGTCATGGCCTCGGAGGAGGATAAAAAGTTTATCAAGATCACCACCAACCAGGAGGACGAATATGCCCATGAGGTCATCAGCCCCATCCTCTGCGAGGGTGATGTGATCGGGGGAGTGATTCTTTTAGCCAAGGAGGCCAAGAAGAAGTTCTCTGAGCTGGAGCAGAAGATGGCGTCCTGCGCGGCGGGATTTTTAGGAAAACAGATGGAGCAATAATTTCCGGAATAATCTTAATCCCTGAGTCATACCTTGTATTAGGCAAGGGAGGGATAGGATGGAGAGACGGATTCGGAGAAATCCAAAGGTTGTGTGGATGTTAAAATCACTGCTGGCCGCTTACATCGTGACGGGCGTTCTCTTAGTAATACTGGCCGTGCTTTTGTACCGGCTGGAGTTAAATGAGCGGACGGTGTCGGCTGCGATCGTGGGGATCTATGTACTGTCGACCTTAGTGGGAGGCTTTATTATGGGGAAGCTGATGAAGGTTAAGCGGTACATCTGGGGACTGAGCCTCGGCGTGGTTTATTTCGGGCTGCTTTTGCTCATTACGCTTGGCGTATACCGGGGGCTCAACGGCGACGGAGCCAATCTTCTGACCACATTCGTGCTGTGCGCCGGGGGAGGAATGGCCGGTGGCATGATTTCTTAAGAAAAGGATTGCGAAAATAGTTCCGGGATGATATAATACTACGGACGAGTTGAAACTCTGAGAAATTGCGTTACAGAACGGATAAGAGAGATAGGAGGACGTGATCATGAAGCATGTGAAGACTTTGAATACACAGACGTTTAGCAACACGGTGAAGAAGGGCGGATGCGGCGAGTGCCAGACATCCTGTCAGTCTGCATGTAAGACATCCTGCACAGTAGGAAACCAGACCTGTGAACAGAAGAAATAGCAGCAGTTAAGTAAAAAGGAATACTCGGGACAGCGGTCTTTTGCGGGTCGCTGTTTCTTGTCGTATTTAGGCGGTTTATCTAATGCTTTAGCTGAAAGGGGTAGCTTGATGATACATCAGTATAAGAGTAATGGATACAATATTGTCCTGGATGTAAACAGCGGCGCCGTCCATGTGGTGGATGAGCTGTGCTATGACGTCATCGCCTGCTTAAGCGGACAGGACGGGACGCATACGCCGAAGACATTGAAGGACGGCAGAGCCTTGGCGCTTTTAAAAGAAAGCCTGGGAGACAGGTACATAGAGAGCGAGCTTGCGGAGGCGCTGGAGGACGTGGCAGAGCTTGCAGAGGCGGGACAGCTCTTTGCGCCGGACTGCTATGAATGCCTTCTGGATGAGGTAAAGAAGAGGAAGACGGTGGTGAAGGCGCTGTGTCTGCACATCGCTCACGACTGCAATCTTGCCTGTAAGTACTGCTTTGCGGAGGAAGGGGAGTATCACGGCAGGCGTGCCCTCATGAGCTATGAAGTGGGAAAGAAGGCGCTGGATTTCCTGATCGCCAACTCCGGGAGCAGGCGCAATCTGGAGGTGGATTTCTTCGGCGGGGAGCCGCTCCTTAACTGGCAGGTGGTGAAGGACCTGGTAGCCTACGGGAGAGAGCAGGAGAAGGCGCATGACAAGCATTTCCGGTTCACTGTGACGACCAACGGGGTGCTTCTCGACGACGAGATTGAAGCCTTTGTCAACCGGGAGATGGACAATGTGGTCTTAAGCCTTGACGGACGGCCCGAAGTCAACGACCGTATGCGGCCCTTCAGGAACGGATCGGGGAGCTACAGCCTGATCGTACCGAAGTTTCAGAAGCTTGCGGACAGCCGCAATCAGGAGCGGTATTATGTCCGGGGGACATTTACGAGGGAAAACCTGGACTTTTCTGAGGATATCCTGCATTTTGCGGATCTCGGGTTTAAGCAGATGTCCATAGAGCCGGTGGTGGGGGACGAGTCAGACCCTTACGCTATCCGGGAATCGGATCTTCCGGTGATCATGGAGGAGTATGATAAGCTGGCAAAGATCATGATCGAGAGGGAAAAGTCAGGAAATGGTTTTCATTTCTTCCATTTTATGATAGACTTAGAAGGCGGGCCGTGCGTGGCGAAGCGGCTGTCGGGCTGCGGTTCAGGGACGGAGTATCTGGCAGTGACGCCCTGGGGGGATCTGTATCCCTGCCATCAGTTTGTCGGCCAGGAGAAATTCCTGATGGGCAATGTGGACGACGGGATCGTAAAGCCAGAGATCGCGGATGATTTCCGAAGCTGCAATGTCTATACGAAGGAGAAGTGCAGAAGTTGTTTTGCCAAATTTTACTGCAGCGGCGGCTGCATGGCCAATGCGTATAATTTCCACGGGACGATCCACGATGCTTATGACATCGGGTGCGAGATGCAAAGGAAGCGTGTGGAATGCGCGATCATGATAAAGGCGGCCTTATCTTAAAGGGGCTTTATAAGTTACTGTCTGCTGGGCGGTCAGTAATCTTTATCACTTTAGACAGGTAAGAAAGGAAGAGAAACATGAAGAAAAGTAGAGGTATACTCAGCCTGGTGCTGGCGGTGGTCCTGATCGCTTTCCTGGGATTTACCACCGTCGTGGGAATCGGGAAGAAGCATTCCGGAGCGGCGGAGAATATTAAGCTGGGCCTGGATCTGGCAGGCGGTGTCAGTATTACCTACCAGGTAAAAGAAAAGAATCCCACAGAGAGTGAGATGAACGACACGATCTATAAGCTGCAGAAACGTGTGGAGCAGTACAGTACGGAAGCGACGGTTTACCAGGAAGGCAATGACCGGATCAATATCGAGATTCCCGGCGTGACCAATGCCAATGAGATCTTAGACGAGCTTGGCAAGCCTGGTTCCCTGGAGTTCCAGACCGAGGACGGGACGACAGTGATCACCGGATCGGATATCAGCACGGCTACAGCCAGATCCATACAGAACTCGATGGGCAATACCGAGTATTCGGTGGAGCTTAGCCTTAATGATGAAGGAAAAGAGAAATTTGCTCAGGCTACTGAGGAGAATATCGGGAAGACGATCGCCATCATCTATGACGGCGAGGTCATCAGCGATCCGGAGGTAGATGAGGCGATTCCAGACGGAAGTGCCCATATTACCGGTAATTTTACCTATGAGGAAGCGGAAAACCTTGCTTCCACTATTCGCATCGGAGGGCTGAAATTAGAGCTTGAGGAGCTGCGCTCCAATGTAGTCGGAGCACAGCTTGGAGAGCAGGCGATAAGCACCAGCCTTAAAGCGGGCGCTATCGGTCTTGTGCTGGTATTCCTGTTTATGATCTTTGCCTACTATCTTCCGGGATTTGCAGCCTCTCTGGCGCTGATCATCTATACTGAGCTTGTGATGATTATCCTGAATGCCTTTGAGGTGACGCTGACACTGCCAGGTATCGCAGGTATTATCTTGAGTATTGGTATGGCAGTGGATGCCAACGTCATTATCTTCGCCCGTGTGAAGGAGGAGATCGCCCTTGGAAAGAGCGTCAGGAATTCGCTTAAGACCGGCTTCCAGAAGGCCATGTCTGCGATCGTGGACGGCAACGTGACGACACTTATCGCGGCTGCGGTACTGTGGCTTCGGGGTTCCGGTACGGTTAAGGGCTTTGCACAGACGCTGGCGATCGGTATTGTCGTGTCTATGTTCACCGCTCTTGTAGTGACACGGCTTATCGTCTTTGCTTTCTATGCGGTGGGCTTAAGAGACGAGAAATTATATTACCATAAGACGAAGGAGAGAAAATCGATTGATTTCCTCAGCAAGAAGAACATCTGCTTTGCGGTATCGCTGGTGCTGATCGTAGCGGGCTTCGTCTTTATGGGCGTGAACGGGTCGAGAGGACAGGGAGCCTTTGAGTACAGCCTGGAGTTCGAGGGCGGTACGTCAACGACCGTTCCATTCGACAAGGATTATACTATCGACGAGATCGATGCGCAGATCGTGCCGGTTGTGGAGAAAGTGACCGGGGATAATAATGTACAGACACAGAAGGTTGCGGGAACAAAGCAGGTGATCATCAAGACAAGAACCTTAGAACTTGACCAGCGCGAGGAGCTTAACAAGGCGCTGGCCGACAGCTTTGACGTAAAGGAAGAAGAGATCACGGCAGAGAATATCAGCTCTACGGTCAGCGGCGAGATGCGGCGTGACGCGGTCATCGCAGTAATCGTTGCGACATTGTGTATGCTGCTTTATATCTGGTTCAGGTTTAAGGATATCCGGTTTGCCACCAGTGCGGTCGTGGCGCTTTTGCACGACGTGCTTGTAGTACTTGCTTTCTATGCGGCGGCAAGAGTGTCGGTGGGCAATACTTTTATCGCATGTATGCTGACTATTGTAGGTTATTCCATCAATGCGACCATCGTAATCTTTGACCGTATCCGCGAGGAGCTTCATTATAAGACGAGGAACACAGACATCAAGGAACTGGTGAACAAGAGTATCACCCAGACGCTTACCAGAAGTATCTACACCTCGCTGACGACTTTCGTGATGGTAGCGGTACTGTTTGTATTGGGTGTAAGCTCGATCAAAGAATTTGCGCTGCCGCTTATGGTAGGTATCGTCTGCGGCGGATATTCTTCGGTGTGCATTACCGGTGCCCTCTGGTATGTGATGAAGACAAAGTTTGCGAAAAAATAAGAGATAAGCAACTGGAAATAGGACAGCCACTGTCATCTGGAGACGATATTTTGAAGATGACGGCGGCTGTTTTTCATCGGCGAATTGTTTAGGAGGGAAATGATAATGGAGCAGTGGGTGTTGTTAAGAAAGGGCGCTGAGTTTGACCGGATCGCCCGGAGATTTCATATCAGTCCCCGGCTTGCCTGCCTGATCCGGAACAGGGAGATTGTAGGCGACGAGGCGATCGAAAGGTATCTGAACGGAAAGCTTACTGACCTTTCGGACGGGAGCCTGATGAAGGATATGGAGAAGGCGGCCGGCATTCTGAAAAGGAAGATTGAGGAAAAGAAAAAGATCCGGGTCATCGGCGATTATGATATTGACGGGGTGAATGCTACTTATATTCTGCTTAAAGGGCTTGGCGGGTTAGGAGCGGACGCTGACAGCGATATCCCTGACCGGATAAAGGACGGCTATGGGCTGAATATGGAGCTGATGGAGCGGGCCTATAAAGACGGGACGGACACGGTGGTTACCTGTGACAACGGCATAGCGGCCGCAGAGGAGATCGCCTACGGGAAGAGCCTCGGCATGACCGTGATCGTGACGGATCACCACGAGGTGCCATTCGAGGAGCATGAAGGGGAAATACGTTACATCCTCCCGCCGGCGGATGCCGTCATCGACCCGAAGCAGGCGGACTGCGCCTATCCCTTCAAGGGGCTTTGCGGCGCGGCCGTGGCCTACCGGTTGCTGGAGAAGCTTTACGCTGCCTTCGGCCGCAGTACAGACGAGCTTTTGTACCTTATGGAAAATGTAGCGATCGCCACGGTGGGAGATGTGATGGATCTGGCAGGGGAGAACCGGATCCTGGTAAAGGAAGGGCTTATGCGGCTTAAGACCACGGAAAATCCGGGGCTTAAGGCGCTGCTTACATGTACCGGGATCGATAAAGGCCGCATCGGCGCCTACCATATCGGCTTTGTGCTGGGTCCCTGCCTGAATGCGGGCGGACGGCTTGCTACCGCGAAGCGCTCCCTTGCTCTCCTGCAGGCCGGCTCCTGGCGGGATGCACAGGTGCTGGCAGCAGATCTTAAGGCGCTTAATGACAGCAGGAAGGAGATGACCGAGGAGGCGGTCAGGCAGGCGGCCGAACTGATAGAAAGCAGTCCGGAAGGAAAGGACAGGGTGCTTGTCATCTATCTGCCGGACTGTCATGAGAGCCTGGCGGGCATCGTGGCGGGGCGGATCAGGGAGCGGTATATGCGGCCTGTCTTTATCCTGACGGATGCCCAAGAAGGGGTGAAGGGTTCCGGGCGGTCCATCGAGGCCTACCATATGTACGAAGGCTTGAACCGCTGCAAGGAGCTGCTTGATAAGTACGGCGGGCATAAGCTTGCCGCAGGACTGTCCCTGAAGAAGGAGAACATCCCTCTCCTTCGCCGGATACTGAATGAGAACTGTACCCTGACTGAGCAGGATATGGCAGAGAAGGTGTCCATAGATATGGAGATGCCCTTTTCCTGTGTGACAGAAGCGCTTGTGGCGGAGCTTGAGCTTTTGGAGCCATTTGGAAAAGGAAATACAAAGCCTGTCTTCGCCGCGAGAAATATTTCCCTGTTAGAAGGCCGGATACTTGGGAAGAATCATAATGTGCTGAAATTGAAGGTGCGCGACCAGGCCCGTACTTCCATAGACGCTATGTTCTTCGGGGATATCGGCACATTCTCGGCGTATCTGGAAGAAAGGTATGGCAAAGGCGCATGGGATAAGCTTCTTGGGGGGCGCGGATCGGACATAAGCATGTCAGTCACCTACTATCCCGGAATCAACGAATATCAGGGCAGAAGGACTCCCCAGATCGTCATCACGCACTACCGTTAAAGAAACTCCCTTTTGCCTTTCGGAAATATTTGAAAAACGTGTCAGAAGATGCTATACTGTAATATACGTAATTTTACAAGAGAAACGGAGAGATGACCATGAAACCAATAGAGGAATATGTAAGAAGCATACCGGACTTTCCCGAGCCGGGGATCATTTTCAGGGATGTGACCAGCGTCCTCCAGAATGCCGACGGGCTTGCTCTTGCTATTGACCTGATGCAGGAGAAGTTAAAGGGCGTGGAGTTCGATGTCATCGCAGGGCCGGAATCCCGCGGGTTTATCTTCGGGGTGCCTATAGCCTATAATCTGCACAAGCCCTTTATCCCGATCCGGAAAAAAGGAAAGCTTCCCTGCGAGACTGCTTCCGTTACTTATGAGCTGGAATACGGTACCGCCGAGATCGAGATCCATAAGGATGCCGTTAAGAAGGGGCAGAAGGTAGTGATCATAGATGACCTGATCGCCACAGGAGGGACCAATGCGGCGATCATAGAGCTGATCGAAGGACTCGGCGGGGAAGTGGTGAAGTGCGTATTCCTGATGGAGCTTGCCGGACTTAAGGGAAGAGAGAAGCTGTCAGGATACGATGTGGATTCTGTGATTATTTATCCGGGGAAATAACCGGGGCATGTACAGATGTTACCCTTATCATATTTTTAAAGGAAGGAGGCAGTAATATGTCAGAAAGGAAAACGACGTATGAATCACTGGACAACCGGATTGCATCATCTGCAGTTACAAAGGATCTGTCACTTGGTCTGGAGGTGGTAGACGGCCATGCGATCAAAGCGCCGAAGGATTATGAAGACCCGGATAAGCTCTATGACATGTTGATTGCCTGCATCCGGAAATACCATCCGTCCACCGATGTCACGATGATCTCTAAGGCGTACCAGCTTGCGAAGAAGGCGCACGGGGAGCAGCTTCGCAAATCCGGCGAGCCATATATCGTACATCCGCTGTGGGTGGCGATCATCCTGGCGGAGCTTGAGATGGATAAGGAGACGATCGCGGCGGGGATGATGCACGATGTGATCGAGGATACGAAGATCGGGGAGGAGACGTTAAAGGAAGAGTTCGGGGAGGATGTATGCCTTCTGGTGGACGGAGTGACAAAGTTAGGGCAGCTTTCCTACTCCGCGGATAAGCTTGAGGTACAGGCGGAGAATCTGCGGAAGATGTTCCTCGCCATGGCCAAGGACATCCGGGTCATTATCATTAAGCTTGCGGACCGCCTTCACAATATGCGGACCCTTCAGTTTATGACGCCTGCCAAGCAGAAGGAGAAGGCGAAGGAGACGATGGATATCTATGCCCCCATCGCCCACAGGCTTGGTATATCCAAGATCAAGACAGAGCTTGACGATCTGTCCTTGAAGTATTACGAGCCGGAAGTGTTTTTCGATCTGGTAAAGCAGATCAATGCCAGAAAGACAGAGCGGGAGGAGTTCGTAGACCAGATCGTTAAGGAAGTGTCCGACCACATGAAGAACTCCAAGATCAAGGCAGAGGTAAGCGGGCGGGTGAAGCATTTTTTCAGCATCTATAAGAAGATGGTGAACCAGGATAAGACAGTGGATCAGATCTACGATCTGTTCGCGGTACGTATCATTGTGGAGTCGGTGAAGGACTGCTATGCGGCCTTGGGGGTGATCCACGAATTGTACACGCCGATTCCGGGACGTTTTAAGGATTATATCGCCATGCCCAAGCCGAATATGTACCAGTCCCTCCACACGACGCTGATGAGTACAGTGGGTCAGAGTACGGCAGGCCAGCCTTTTGAGATCCAGATCCGGACGGTGGAGATGCATAAGACCGCTGAGTACGGTATTGCCGCCCACTGGAAATATAAGGAGTCACAGAACAGGAAGAAGAATGTGAAGGTCCAGGAGGAGGAGAAGCTAAGCTGGTTAAGACAGATCTTAGAGTGGCAGCAGGATATGTCAGACAATCGGGAATTTTTAAGCCTCTTAAAGGGCGATCTGGATCTTTTTGCGGAGGATGTCTACTGCTTCACCCCACAGGGGGATGTGAAGAACCTTCCCAATGGCTCTACGCCTATTGATTTTGCCTATGCGATCCACAGCGCCGTGGGCAATAAGATGGTAGGGGCCAGGGTGAACGGGAAGCTTGTGACGATCGACTATAAGATCCAGAACGGCGACAGGATCGAGATCCTCACATCCCAGAATTCCAAAGGGCCAAGCCGGGACTGGCTGAATATTGTCAAGAGCACCCAGGCGAAGACCAAGATCAACCAGTGGTTCAAGAAGGAGTTCAAGGAAGAGAACATCATCAGGGGAAAGGATATGATCACGTCCTACTGCAAGACAAAGTCCATCAATCCCCCGGATGTGCTGCAGCCGAGATATATGGAGATTGTCCAGAACAAATACGGCTTTAAGGACTGGGATTCGGTGCTTGCGGCCATCGGACACGGCGGCCTTAAGGAAGGCCAGGTGGTAAACCGGCTTGTGGAGGAGTATGGAAAAGAGCACAAGCAGGAGATGACCAACGAGGTTGTCTTAGGAAAGCTTGCCGAGGCAGCCAGGAACAAGGTTCACATCGCCAAATCAAAGAGCGGTATCGTTGTCAAGGGAATTGATGACGTGGCAGTCCGTTTTTCACGGTGCTGCAATCCTGTGCCGGGAGATGAGATCGTGGGCTTTGTCACGAGAGGAAGGGGCTTGTCTATCCATCGGACAGACTGCGTGAATATGATTCACCTGACGGAGGCAGAGCGGGCAAGGCTTATCGACGCCGAGTGGGAAGGCGGAGTGGCAGAGAAGGCAGGAGGGCAGTACCTTGCCGAGATCAAGATGTTTGCTTACGATAAGCAGGGACTTCTGATGGAAGTGACCAGGATCTTTACGGAGAACGGAGTGGACGTGAAGTCCATGAATATCCGCACGAATAAGCAGGGGATGGCTACCATTGAGACAGGATTTATCGTTCACGGCAGGTCGGAGCTAGAGAAGGTGATCTCAAAGCTCAGCCAGCTTGAGAGCGTGATTGATATTGAAAGGACAACGGGTTAATGAAAGTAGAGAGATTTGTGACAGGGATTATCAGCACCAACTGTTATCTGGCGGTAAATGAGGAGACGAAGAAGGCAGTCATCGTTGACCCTGCGGCGTGTCCGAAGAAGATTCTGGATTATATTGAGGAACAGGAGCTTAAGATCGAGGCGATCCTTCTGACCCACGGACATTTTGACCATATTATGGGGATAGACGGATTTTTGGAGAGATATCCGGTGCCGGTCTATGTCCATGAGGATGATGAGAAGGTGATGAATGATGCGAGACTCAATCAGTCTTCCACTTATACGGCGGGTTATACCTTTTCTGGAGCGCAGTATCTGAGGGACAGACAGACTTTGGATCTTGCGGGCTATACCTTTGAGGTAATCCATACACCGGGCCATACGTGGGGCGGATGCTGCTATTATATCGCGTCAGAGAATGTGCTTTTCAGCGGCGACACACTGTTCCAGTGCTCGGTGGGAAGAACGGATTTTGAGACCAGCAGCACATCGGATCTTATGCATTCTGTCAAGGAAAAGCTGTTAAAGCTCCCGGACGGGACACACGTCTATCCGGGGCATATGGGAGAGACCACCATCGGTTATGAGAAAATCCATAATCCGTTTGTGTAGAGTGTACTAGTGCTCCATCCTGTTAGAAACCGGATGGAACACTAGGCCATACCCGGTTGTGATATACTTAGGAGATAGCATGTATGATACAGGTGATATGCAGGGAAGAGACATATATTTATAATGCGTACCATATGACAAAGGCTTTTTATCCGTCTGCAGAGGTCGTTTCGCAGATAGAGGAAAAAGCCTCTAATTATGTAACGGTGGTCAAGGACGGAATAGTGGTGGCTGTGGCGGCCAAAAAGCCTGGGCTTGACTTGCGGGATACCGGGCGGACGGACGGCAGGGAGCAGAAGCATCTGCTTGATACCATCCTCTACCGCCAGCTTCAGGCACAGACGGGGCGTTCCCTCGCCTGGGGGATCCTGATGGGCGTACGTCCCACCAAGCTTGTCATGAAAAAGCTTGGTGAAGGGATGGAGAAGGCGGATTTTGTCCGGTGGTTTATGGAAGATTATCTGGTGAGCCGGGAAAAATCAGAGCTTGCATGGCAGATCGCAGTCAGGGAGAGAGCGCTTCTTGAAAGGTTGGATACGGCGGACGGGTACAGCCTTTATGTGGGGATTCCCTTTTGCCCCACGGTCTGCGCCTACTGCTCCTTCAGCTCAGGAGAGCTGGCGGTGTGGAAGGACCGTATGGATGATTATCTGGACGCGGTGTGTAAGGAGCTTCGGTTTATCGCAGGGGTGTCTGGGGGAAAGCGGCTCAATACGGTATACATCGGCGGAGGGACGCCGACCACTCTGGAGGAAGCGCAGCTTGAGCGGCTTCTATCCTGCATTGATACGCATTTTTCCAGGGAACATCTGCTGGAATATACGGTGGAGGCGGGGCGCCCAGACAGCGTTACGCAGGGAAAGCTTGCGGTCTTAAAAGCTCATGGGATCACCAGGATCTCCATCAATCCCCAGACCATGCAGCAGCGTACTCTTGACAGGATCGGCAGAAAGCACACGGCAGAGGAAGTGAAGAGAGCATTCACCCTCGCGCGTAAGATGGGCTTTGACAATATCAACATGGATCTGATCATGGGACTTCCGGGGGAGACGGAAGAGGAGGCGAAGGATACACTGCGGCAGATCGAGTCATTGGCGCCGGATAATCTCACCGTTCATTCCCTTGCCATCAAGCGGGCGGCGAGGATGGAGCGGCAGGAGACAGAGGACGCCGGCTGCATCGGGCATATGATCGAAGAGGCGGCCAGGTCGGCAGAGAGGATGGGGATGTCGCCCTATTACCTTTACCGCCAGAAAAATATTGCCGGGAATTTTGAAAATGTGGGCTATGCAAAGGTTGAAAAAGCAGGAATATACAATATACTTATTATGGAGGAAAAACAGACCATAGTTGCCTGCGGGGCCGGTAGTATCTCGAAAAGGGTATACCCTGACGGGCAGATCGAGCGAAGCGAGAATGTGAAGGATGTGGCTATATATATACAAAAAATAGACGAAATGATTGAGAGAAAGCGGAAGCTGCTCACGGATTTTTAATCACTTCTTCATTCCCTCAAAGTACAAGAAATGGTGAAAAGTACATCAAAAGTACATCAAATTTTTATTTGATAGTACGGAATAATACGCAATAAATGAGAAAACCTGAATATTGTGCCTTAAAGGACAATCTTATTCTAACGAATAGGACTGTCCTTTTTTGGTGCGCCTGGTGGGCACACGTTCTAACGGGTGAAAGTCCCCAATCCGCCCGGCAGTGGGAAGGATACAGCCGAAGCCGGAAGTGGCAGAAACGGCACGGGAGGTTTTCAATGCCTGCTTTCCCCATGCAGAGCAAAATGCCATGAAAAATCAGCTGGTCATCAATACACTGTCTTTTGAAGTGCATACGGAGGTTTACGATGGGTATGGCGATATGGAAATGACTGACTGCCGTTTTACCATTGACCGGAAAAGCTGTGTGCTTACCATGACGGATTTTCAGACGGGGGATGTTGAGCAGCCTGTCACGCTGGAGGGCGGGCAGATGGCGAAGCTGTTGTGGTATATCGTGCATACATTGGAAATTTTTATGTGGGAGCAAGACTATTCCCTGCGTCCTGATGAGGGGGATTATGACCCGTTTTTTGATGGGAAAGAAGATTTTTTCATAGAAGATTTGAAGAATGGATTGAAAGTACAGCCCACAAAGGAACCGGAGGGAAATCCGTCATGGCGGGTGCAGGTGGAATACACAAACCACACAGAGCAGATATTTGCAGCTATGAGAATTATCTGCCAGATCGTCCAAAAGAATTGTATCTTTCCCTGTCGGAATATTTTGAGCCGGAGAATGAGGTTTTTTAATGGGAAAAGCGGAGTATGGTAAAAACTTAAACTAAACCTGAATTATTCATGGCACTATAAGAACCTCTGAAAACACCTTTAGACTGCTTCCAGCATAGAAATACCTACAAAGAGCCCTAAAAAAGGGCAGACTATCCCTATAACTATGGTTTTAGGCTTCTTCAGATGTCAAGGTTCTTGTG
>CAJTDK010000019.1 GCA_910575105.1 Lachnospiraceae bacterium | reverse complement strand
ACGCTATTGTATCAGTATGAATTCCAGAAAGTATTTGGAACAGATATTAAATCTGTAAGACTTGACAATAAGGTATAATAAAGAGAATAAACATTCATGCGTTTGTCCTAGTACAAAGTGAGATATCCTTGACAAACCCGATCCGCTTCCCTATAATAATTTTATATTGTGCAAGAGAGAGGTGAAAAGATGAGGAGATAATTCGCTTTTGAAAACATGAGACTTGATCAATCTTATTGTCCGGGATATCCGGGTGATAGTTGTTTTATGTTGCCAAAAGTGGATTATGTTCTCATAACCTCTCTTTTTTGGTGTAAAAAATCAGCAGTTCCGTATAACATAACGTGAGGTTACCTGAGTGCATGACTTCTTTTGGCAATGAAGGAGGGAGGATTTTATGGCGCAGATCAGTGTGAATAACCTCACGTTTTGCTATGAGGGAAGCTATGATAATATTTTTGAAAATGTGTCTTTTACGGTGGACACGGACTGGAAGCTGGGTTTTATCGGGAGAAACGGCAAAGGAAAGACGACATTCCTAAAGCTCCTGCTTGGAAAGTACGAATATAAAGGTACAATTACTGCAAGTACGGCGTTCGATTATTTTCCTTACGAGATAAAAGCGGAATACATGGAACTGCCGGCAATAGACTTTGTCTGGGATCTGAAAACGGGGTGCGAGCAATGGCGTATTATCTGTGAGCTTGGGAAGCTCAATCTTGATGCGGAGGTTCTGTACCGGCCGTTCTGCACATTAAGCTTTGGAGAGCAGACGAAGCTCTTGCTTGCGGTATTATTTTCCGGGGAAAATGATTTCCTGCTCATCGACGAACCCACCAGCCATCTGGATGGGGAGGCTCGGGAAACCGTAAAAGAATATCTGAAAGGGAAGAAGGGCTTTATTCTGGTGTCCCATGACCGGGATTTCCTGGACGCGTGCGTGGATCATGTACTGGCGTTTAACCGGCAGTCCATAGAAGTGCAGGCGGGGAACTTTTCAAGCTGGTGGGAGAATAAAAGACGCCGGGATATTCATGCGCAGGCAGAGAATGAAAAGCATAAAAAAGAAATCGCCAAGTTGAAGAAGGCAGCCAGGCAGACGCGCCAGTGGGCGGACAAAAATGAAAGGACGAAGATTGGTTTCGATCCGGTAAAAGAACCGGAACGCTGTATTGCTACACGGGCATATATCGGGGCAAAGACAAAAAAGATGCAAAGCAGGGTCGGGCAGATGGAGCGGCGCCTTGAACGGGAGATTGAGGAAAAGGAAGGGCTTCTTCAGGATATTGAGGAGGCGGCGAGTCTTAAGATCATGCCGCTTGTACATTATAAGAATACCCTTGTCTCGGCCGACAGATTCGGGCTTAGGTATAAGACGGCAAAAGAAGCGCTTTTTGACGGCCTGACATTTGAGGTCAGCCAGGGAGAACGCGTGTTTTTGAACGGGGGGAATGGCTGCGGAAAATCAAGCTTAATAAGAGCAGTTCTGCACAATGCATCCCAGGCGCGGGATGGGAAAGTGAGCTATGATATGATAGAGAGCGGGACACTCCGGATGGCCTCCGGGCTGGTGATCTCCTATATCAGCCAGGATACTTCTTTTCTTAAAGGCAGCATAAAAGTATTCTGTAAAACTAGAAATCTTAAAGAGAGCCTGTTCCTGGCAATCCTCCGGCGGCTGGATATGGACCGGAGTCAGTTTGGCAAGGAGATGCAGGATTTTTCCGAGGGGCAAAAGAAAAAAGTCCTGATAGCGGCGAGCCTTTTAACCTCTGCGCATCTTTATATCTGGGATGAGCCGTTAAACTATATCGATGTGATCTCCAGGATGCAGGTTGAAGAGCTTCTGCTTATGTATAAGCCGACGATGCTGGTGGCAGAGCATGATGTGAGGTTCCGAGAGAATATTGCAACAAAGATCGTTGACTTCCCTTCATAAAAAGATTACAGACAAAGGAAGCAACCTTGAACATTTTGCCGGATTGAATTATAATGTTGGTAGAAAGTGACAGAATATATTCGTCACAGAGAGTTATCTCCGGTGTGAGATAACATGTGAGGGAGGAATGGTTGTGGAACAGGATACATCCGGCACGGTTCGGCGTGCGGAGCATTTTCAGGTGGCGTTGATCGGAGAAGGGATCATCGTAGGAGGGATCGCAGGGTTCGTAGTGATTCTCTATCGAATGGTTTTAGAGTTTGCTAATGATACATTGAAACAGATCTTAGCATTTATCGGGGACCATCCGATACGGATCGCGGGATGGTTTCTTGTTCTGGTGCTGCTAGCCTGGATCGTAGGAAAGCTTGTGTCTGCAGAGCCGATGATCTCTGGGAGCGGGATTCCCCAGCTTGAGGGGGAGATGGTCGGAAAGCTTGACCAGAACTGGTGGAAGGTCATCGGCGGGAAGTTCTTAGGCGGTTTTCTCTGCCTGCTTGGCGGGCTTGCGCTCGGGCGGGAAGGCCCGTCCATCCAGCTTGGCGCCATGGCAGGAAAGGGCGTGTCCAAAGGGCTTGAGCGGGGGAAGACGGAGGAGAAGTTTTTGCTGACCTGCGGCGCCAGCGCCGGGCTTGCGGCGGCGTTCCATGCGCCTTTGGCGGGAGTGATGTTCTCGCTGGAGGAGGTACATAAGAATTTTTCAGTGTCCGTGCTGATGTCGGTCATGGCGTCTTCCCTGACGGCGGATTTCCTTGCCACAACGGTATTCGGCATGACGCCGGTATTTACCTTTGATATCGTAAAGCCCCTTCCTATACAGTATTACGGGATGATCGTTCTGCTTGGCGGATTGCTTGGCGTGCTTGGAACATTTTACAACTGGTTTACACTTAAGGTGCAGTCTCTGTATAATGAGGCCAAATTCCTCAGCACTACAGCGAAGCTTGTGATTCCTTTTGTGTGCGCAGGGATCATAGGGATTACGGCGCCGGAGCTTTTGGGCAGCGGGCATATGCTGATCGAGTATCTGACCAATGTGGATGTGATGCTCGGCACAGTTGTCTTTATCCTGGTCAGCCGTTTTATTTTTTCGGCGGTGTGCTTTGGTTCGGGGGCGCCGGGCGGCATCTTTTTCCCGTTGCTCGTGCTTGGCGGCTTCGTCGGGGGAGTCTTTGCAACAGTAAGCGTGGATTACTTTGGGATGGATGCGGTGTATATCAATAATTTTGTGGTGCTTGCCATGGCGGGATATTTCTCTGCGATCGTAAGGGCGCCGCTCACCGGGATTATCCTGATCTTTGAGATGACCGGATCTCTCACCCAGATGCTTTCCTTGTCGATCGTCTCCATTATCGCCTATATTGTCGCAACGCTTCTGGAATCGAAGCCGATATACGAGAGCCTTCTTGAAAGGCTTTTGGAAAAGCAGAAGGCGGACGTGAAGGGGAAGCAGGAGGAGGAAAAAGAAGCGGCCCGTGGCCGGAAGGTACTTACAAATTTTGTGGTACAGTATAATTCTATGTTAAATGAGGCGCTGATCAGTGAGATCAAGTGGCCGGACAATTGTCTTGTGATATCTGTCCAGAGAGGGGTCAAAGAGATCATCCCAAGAGGTACGACGAAGCTTCAGGTAGGGGACGTGATCGTGCTTCTGACGGATGAGAGGGATGTGGCGTATGTCCATGATAAGATGGAAAAGCTGTGTACGGCAAAGGATTATTTTGCATGATCTGGTACCGGCTGACCAAAAGAAAACGATTTTGACATGCAAAAAATCTTGAAATCTGTCTGATCATATGCTAACATGGTAAAGGATTAATAGGTAAAAGTGAAGAAAGTGGAATCCTGAAGGTCAGGGTTCAAAGCGGGTGGTACCGCGGATAACGATGATGATATCCGTCTTGGGCTATAATTAGGCTTAATTATAGTCCGGGGCGGATTTTTTGTTCTAAAATGTGGGAGCCGTATACAGGCTTTTCGCAGCGTATCCGTCCCGCTGAAAAAAAGGAGGACCAGATATGGAATATTACACAGGTGCAGCAAAAAAGGAAACGCTGGAGATCAGTGAGCTTCGCAAAAAAGCCCGGACAGGGGGCGCGAAAGCTGCCGTCCGGGTAAACGGCGCCGTCCATACCATCCGTGATATGGGAAACGTAGCATTTGTCATCTTAAGAAAGCGGGAAGGACTTCTGCAGGCGGTATATGAGGAAGGAAAAGCCGGGTTCCCGTTAAGGGATATCAGGGAAGCGGCAGCAGTTGAGATTGAAGGCATCCTGGAGGAAAATGAGAAAGCTCCGGGAGGCATCGAGATCCGCATAAGGTCTGTCCATATCTTAAGCGAGCCGGCGGATGCGCAGATGCCTCTTGCCATTTCCAAGTGGAAGCTTGATACTTCACTGGAGGCAAAGCTTAACTACAGATCGATCTCCCTCAGGAATATACGGGAGCGGGCGAAGTTCAGGATACAGGAGGGGCTTACCCGGGCGTTCAGGGATTACCTCTACGGACAGGGCTTTACGGAGATCCATACGCCCAAAATTGGGGCGAGAGGGGCAGAGGGCGGAGCCAATATCTTTAAGCTTGAGTATTTCCACCGGCCGGCGGTGCTGGCTCAGAGCCCGCAGTTTTATAAGCAGATGATGGTAGGAGTCTTCGACCGGGTATTCGAGACGGCTCCGGTGTTCCGGGCGGAAAAGCACAACACAAAGCGGCATCTGAACGAGTATACGAGCCTGGATCTGGAGATGGGGTATATTGACGGATTTGAGGATATTATGGCCATGGAGAGCGGATATCTTCAGTACGCCATGGAGTTGCTTGCGAAAGAATATGCGGGAGAGATAAAGGTCTTGGGAATCGGGCTTCCTAGGGCGGATCGGATCCCGGCGGTGAGATTCAGCGAGATCAAGGAGCTGGTGGCGGAAAAATATAGTCACAAGATGAAAAATCCTTTTGACTTAGAGCCGGAGGAGGAAGTACTCATCGGACAGTACGCTAAGGAGGAGTGGGACAGTGATTTTGTATTTGTCACCCACTATCCGTCTAAAAAACGTCCCTTCTATGCCATGGACGACCCGGAGGATACGAGGTATACGTTAAGCTTTGACCTTTTGTATAAAGGGATGGAGATCACCACAGGCGGACAGCGTATCCACGATTACCGGGCACTGACAGACAAGATAAGGGCAAGGGGGATGACGGAAGAAGGGATGGAGCAGTACTTAAACACATTCAAACATGGCATGCCGCCCCACGGGGGATTAGGAATTGGGCTGGAACGGTTGACAATGAAGCTTGTTGGGGAGGATAATGTAAGGGAGACAACATTGTTTCCAAGAGATTTAAGCCGATTGGAACCGTAATTCATGATTGAGAGGGAAAGCCTATGTTTGGAGAGAGATGTACGTTATGCGGAGGAAAGCTGGATGACCGGAAGAGATGTAAGGAGTGCGGCCTGGATAACAGTAAGTCGGAGAGATATTACAAGATAAATGAGAGCGCCTGCGATTATATGCCTATGACGCATGTTCACGAGGAGGAGTATGAGTCTTCGGAGAAGAAAGAGATACCTGAGCATGAAAAGAAGCAGGCAGAACCGAAGACATTCCCCAAGGCAGATGCAGAGCCTAACGCATACCCCAAGACAGATACAATGCCTAAGGCATACCCCAAGACAGATACAATGCCGGAAACCTGCCGCAGTGCACAGACAGGACAGGGAAGCTTCCGGTGGATAGAAAAGAATCTTCGGAAGGGAGTTCCTGCGGCGCAGCCAGACAGCCGTCAGAAGACAGGGGGCTGGGCAGCGAAGCTTGTGTCAGCCTTCGTGATTCTCTGCGTGGCAGGGACAATTCTGGGGGAGATCGGTTTCGGAACGGATGATTTCACCGATTCTGACGACGGCTATGAGCGGCCGGATCCGTACGAGGCGCTTTATGACACAGGTGACGAGCTTCCCGTGAATGGCAGCTATGAGGAATTTCATCTGCCCGCCGGGAAATATATCGTAGGCGTACATCTCCCGGCAGGCGATTACACTGCAGACGTAATGAACGATTACGATGCCGTCCGGGTGGATGACATCGAACATTCCATATTTCTGTATGAATCTCCGGCCATGGAGGAAAATTATCTGAATGACCTGCGGCTTTTTGACGGCGCGCTGGTGGAGATCCGGGCAGAGGAGCCGGTTGTTCTGACGACAGAAAATGCACAGGAGACAGTCAGTTTGGATAATCCCCTGACAAAAAGCTATGAATTCAGCAAAGATACGACAAAAGTGGCAGGCGTAGATTTCGAGGCCGGAGTCTACGACTTAAGGGTGACAGACGGATACGGGAGCGTGGAGATACAATTTGGCGCCGATGGAGAAGCAGAAGAAGAGGGCGTCGGGGATGAAGTCATCATCCTGGGCTACGGTTTCACAGACGGCACGGAATACAGAAATGTCATCCTGCCTGAGGGAGCAGAGGTGATCTTAGAGGACAGCTCGGCCGATGTGGGAGAGAGTTTTCAGATCGCCATGACGCCCAGTCCGCAGATCGCGTCAACGGATTATCTGCAGACATATGAAGATTATTATAGATAGGAGGCCCCAGTATGGCAAACAAGATCTCAGACGAGACGATCGAATACGTCGGAATACTCGCAAAGCTTGAGTTATCCTGCGAGGAGAAGGAAAATGCAAAGTCCGACATGGAAAAGATGCTTGATTATATCGATACGTTAAATGAGCTGGATACGGCAGGGATTAAACCCATGTCCCATGTATTTCCGGTAAACAATGTATTCCGGGAGGACATCGTCCGGGACGGAGATGGAAGTGCGGATGCCCTTGCGAACGCACCGCTTGCGAAGGATCAGGGATTTAAAGTGCCGAAGACGATCGGCTGATACGAGGGAGGTACAGTATGGATATTTGCAGTATGACGGCCCTGGAGCTGGGTAAGAGGATCAGGCAGAGAGAGTTGTCCGCCGTGGAAGCGGCAGAGGCATGCCTTGCCCGCATAGAGGCTGTGGAGCCTGTGATAAACGGGTTTGTGACAATTGACGCAGAAGGCGCACTTGCACGTGCCCGGGAAGTACAAAAGGGAATCGACGACGGGATATTTACAGGGCCTCTTGCGGGAGTGCCGGTGGCCGTCAAGGATAATCTGTGCACAAAGGGGGTGCTGACCACATGCGGCTCTAAGATGCTCGGTAATTTCAGGCCCACATTTTCTGCGGAGGCTGTGAGGAATCTGGAAAAAGCCGGAGCAGTCGTGATCGGGAAGACGAATATGGATGAATTTGCCATGGGAAGCACCACGGAGACTTCCTATTATGGGGCGACGAAAAATCCGTGGGATCCAGGGCATGTGCCGGGAGGGTCTTCCGGCGGTTCCTGCGCCGCGGTGGCGGCAAATGAGTGCCCGTTTGCCCTGGGGTCGGATACCGGCGGTTCGATCCGCCAGCCAAGCTCTTTTTGCGGAGTGATAGGCATCAAACCCACTTATGGGACCGTATCCCGGTACGGGCTGGTCGCTTACGGCTCATCCTTAGACCAGGTCGGGCCGGTCGCGAGAAGTGTGTCAGACTGCGCGGCAGTCCTTGAGGCTATTGCTTCCCATGACAAAAAAGACAGCACTTCCATCCGGCGGGAGGATGATGATTTTACCGGAGCGCTGGTGGACGAGGTGAAGGGTATGCGGATCGGCATACCGAAGGACTATTTCGGAGAGGGCTTAGACAGGGAGGTCAAAGATCAGATCCTGCATGCCGTAAATGTGCTGGAGGAAAAGGGAGCGCTCGTGGAAGAGTTCGACCTTAGTCTTGTGCAGTATGCCATCCCGGCATATTATGTGATCGCATCTGCAGAGGCAAGCTCCAACTTGTCCCGGTTCGACGGTGTGAAATACGGCTACCGGGCGGAGAATTACGACGGGCTTCACAACATGTATAAAATGACCCGTTCAGAAGGCTTTGGAGCGGAGGTCAAGCGCAGGATCATGCTGGGTTCCTTCGTCCTAAGCTCCGGGTACTATGACGCTTATTATCTGAAAGCGCTGCGCACGAAAGCATTGATCAAAAGGGCATTTGACAGTGCTTTTGCGCGGTTCGATATCATCGTGGCCCCGGCAGCGCCGACCACCGCTCCAGAGCTTGGGAAGAGCCTGATAGATCCGCTTAAGATGTATCTGGGAGATATCTATACTGTGTCTGTGAATCTGGCGGGGCTTCCGGGTATTACCGTTCCGGTGGGGCAGGACGCGAAGGGGCTTCCGGTAGGGATGCAGCTTATCGGGGACTGTTTTGCGGAGAATAAGATCATCCGCGCGGCCTACGCATTTGAACAGACGAGGAAATATGAGGCGCCAGGGCTATGCAGTGACCGGATAGACGCGGCAGCAGGCGAAAGCTTTGACAGGGAAGGGGGAAGGTAGGTATGGCAAAGCAGTATGAGACAGTGATCGGGCTTGAAGTGCATGTAGAGCTTGCCACAAAGACGAAGATATTCTGCGCCTGCAGTACGGAGTTCGGCGGAGCGCCCAATACCCATACCTGTCCGGTGTGCACGGGTATGCCAGGCTCCCTCCCGGTGCTTAATAAGCAGGTGGTGGAGTATGCCATAGCCATCGGCCTTGCGGTCAACTGCGAGATCACGAGCGTGTGCAAATTCGACAGGAAGAATTATTTTTATCCGGATAATCCGCAGAATTACCAGATCTCACAGCTCTATCTTCCTATCGCGAGAGATGGCTATGTGGAGATCGAATCTGGCGGTGCGAAAAAGAAGGTGCGGATTCATGAGATGCATATGGAGGAAGACGCGGGAAAGCTGGTGCATGATGAATGGGACGATACTTCGATCGTGGATTTCAACCGGAGCGGGGTGCCTCTGGTAGAGATCGTGTCAGAGCCGGATATGCGCTCGGCAGATGAGGTGCTGGCATATCTGGAAAAGCTGCGTATGATCATCCAGTATCTGGGCGCGTCGGACTGCAAGCTTCAGGAAGGCTCTATGCGGGCGGATGTCAATCTCTCCGTTCGGGAGCAGGGGAGCGATAAATTGGGCACGAGGACGGAGATGAAGAATCTGAACTCCTTTAAGGCCATCGCGCGGGCCATAGAAGGGGAACGGCAGCGCCAGATCGAGCTTCTTGAAGGCGGGAAGCCGGTTATCCAGGAGACCAGAAGGTGGGATGACAATAAGGAATATTCCTATGCCATGCGGTCTAAGGAGGATGCGAAAGACTATCGGTATTTCCCGGAGCCGGATCTTGTGCCGGTGGTGATCGATGATGCATGGATCCATAGGATAAAGGCTAGGCAGCCAGAGTTCCAGGATGAGAAGATCTTGCGGTACCGTGAGGAATTCGGGCTTCCGGAGTATGACGCGCAGATCATCACATCCTCCCGGCGTATGGCGGAGCTGTTCGAAAAAGCGGCTTACCTCTGCGGGAAGCCGAAGAAAGTGTCGAACTGGCTGATGGTAGAGACTCTGCGCCTGTTGAAGGAGCATGGGATGGAGCCGGAGGAGATACGGTTTTCACCGGAGAATCTTGCGAAGCTGGTCAATCTTGCGGACACGGGAAGCATTAACAGTTCTGTCGCCAAGGAAGTATTTGAAAAAATGTTCGGGGAGGATATAGACCCGGAGAGCTATGTGAACGAACATGGGCTTATGACAGTGAATGATGAAGGGGAGCTTCATGCGGTGCTCAAGAAGGTGATCGCTGATAACTCGCAGGCAGTATCAGATTACCGGGGCGGCAAAAAAAAGGCGCTGGGCGCTCTGGTGGGGCAGACGATGAAAGTGATGAAGGGAAAGGCGGACCCAGGACAGGTGAACCAGAGACTTAAGGATCTTTTAGGATAGTCCGTTTAAAATCGCGTGCAAAGCCCTGGAGAGAACCGTAACGGTAAAATACTATATAGACAGGGCGGCAGTGATTGTGATACAATCGTGGAGCAATATAAATTATTTCAGCAACAATGGGATTACATTTACAAGATAGACAAGGAGGAGCGTTATGGGTGGTTTTTTCGGTGTAGCGTCGAAAGAGGACTGTGTGTTGGAGCTGTTTTACGGGGTGGATTACCATTCCCATCTTGGGACAAGGCGCGGCGGCATGGCGACGTATGGCGGGGGCGGCTTTAACCGTGCCATACACAATATTGAAAATTCGCCGTTCCGTACTAAGTTTGACCGTGACGTAGGAGAGATGAAGGGGAATCTGGGCATCGGATGTATTTCTGATTTTGAGCCGCAGCCGCTTTTGATCTGTTCAAAGCTTGGAAGCTTTGCGATCACGACAGTGGGAAAGGTGAATAACTATGATAAGCTGCTGAATCAGCTGTATGACAGGGCGCATTCCCATTTCCAGGAGATGACCAGCGGCCAGGTGAATGTGACAGAGCTTATTGCGGCGCTGATCTGTGAGAAGGAGACGATTGTCGAGGGTATCCAGTATGTGCAAGAGATCGTGGACGGATCCATGACCCTACTTGTGATGACGAAGGAGGGGATCTACGCAGCGAGGGACCGCTATGGGAGGACGCCTCTTGTGGTGGGACAGAAGGACGGTGCTTTCTGCGTGTCCTTTGAGAGCCACGCTTATATCAATCTTGGGTATGTGGATTATAAGGAGCTTGGTCCGTCTGAGATCGCATTTATCACGCCGGAGGAGGTTAAGACGGTAAGTCCCGCCCGGGATGAGATGCGTATCTGCTCTTTTCTGTGGGTATACTACGGATACCCGACTTCTTCCTATGAGGGAGTCAATGTGGAGGAGATGCGTTACAAGTGCGGAAGTATGCTGGCGAAGCGAGACGGAGATTCGGTGCATCCGGATATTGTGGCAGGAGTGCCGGATTCCGGTATCGCACATGCGATCGGTTATGCCAATGAATCCGGCATCCCGTATGCAAGACCGTTTATTAAATACACACCGACGTGGCCTCGTTCTTTTATGCCGACCAACCAGAGCCAGAGGAATCTGATCGCCCGCATGAAGCTGATCCCGGTGCAGGCGCTGATCGAGAATAAGAAGCTTCTTCTGATCGATGATTCGATCGTGCGGGGAACGCAGCTTCGGGAGACGACCGAATTCCTGTACAACAGCGGTGCGAAGGAAGTACATGTCCGCCCGGCGTGCCCGCCTCTTTTATATGGCTGTAAGTATCTGAACTTCTCCCGCTCCAAATCGGAGATGGAGCTGATTACGAGACGGACGATCAAAGAGCGGGAAGGGGATAGCTGCCCGCAGGAAGTGCTGGATGAGTACGCAGACCCCTGCAGCTTAAGGTATGCGCAGATGATCGAGGACATCCGGAAGCAGCAGAATTTCACTACGCTTCGGTATCATAGACTGGATGACCTGCTGGCATCTATCGGGATAGAGCCATGCAAGGTCTGCACCTATTGCTTCAACGGAAAAGAATAGGGGAAATCCTCCTGAGGAGAAATCTTCAGGGGGATTTTTTGCATTGCGGCAGAATATCAATTGTTTATTGGATAAGCCCAGGCTGATATGGTATGATAGAAAAAGAGGAGCAATCCGTAGTATCCCACGGACAGCGGCTATCATTACAGAAGGGAATAAGATTATGAGTGCATTTGTAGCGTTGAAGGACGTTAAGAAGATATACTGTATGGGGGAGGTCGAGATCATGGCGGCCGCCGGTATTGATTTTGAGATAAGGAAGGGCGAGTTTGCTGTCGTGGTAGGGCCAAGCGGTGCGGGAAAGACGACAGTGCTCAATATTCTTGGGGGCATGGATACAGCGACGGAAGGTCAGGTGCTGGTGGATGGCAAAAACATTTCCGCCTATTCCCAGAGACAGTTGACGGCATACCGCAGGGATGACATTGGATTCGTGTTCCAGTTCTACAACCTGATACCGAATCTTACCGCCCTTGAAAATGTTGAGCTGGCTCTCCAGATCTGCAAAAATCCTATGGATGCCAGAAAAGTGCTGGGGGAAGTAGGACTTGGAGAACGGCTGAATAATTTCCCGGCGCAGCTTTCTGGCGGCGAACAGCAGAGAGTGTCCATCGCCAGAGCGCTTGCCAAGAATCCTAAGCTGCTTTTGTGCGATGAACCGACGGGAGCCTTAGATTACCATACGGGGAAATCCATTCTCAAGCTTTTGCAGGACACCTGCCGGGATAAAGGGATGACGGTGATCCTGATCACGCACAACTCGGCGATCGCGCCGATGGCGGATCGAGTGATCAGGATAAAAAACGGCAGGGTCTCGGATATGGTCATAAATGAAACTCCGGTGTCCGTTGAGACGATTGAGTGGTAAGGCGGTAAAGATATGGCAAAAAAAGCGACGCGCAGAGATTTTTATATGGAGATACGAAAGAGTCCCGGGAGGTTTTTCTCGATTCTTTTTATTGTCGCCCTTGGAGTGGCATTTTTTTCCGGGATCAGGGCTTCAGAGCCGGATATGAGAATCACCGGGGACTCCTATTTTGACGCTGCAGAGCTTATGGACATCAAGGCGTTCAGTACATACGGGGTGACAAAGGAGGATGTGGAGGCTTTCGGGGAGCTTCCCGGAGTGGAGAAGGCAGAGGGCGCATACAGCGCGGATTTTATCCACAATCTTAAAGAAGAGCAGCATGTACTCCATGTTATGGGCATACAAAAGGAGATGAACCGTCTTACCGTCACAGAGGGAAGGCTTCCGGAATCGGTGGGAGAGTGTCTTGCAGATGATGAATCAGGCTATAAGGTCGGGGACGCCATCAGGCTGGAGTCCGGGACGGAGGATGCCGTATTGGAGACCTTGAAGACAGATACGTTAAATGTCGTCGGCCTTGGGAACAGCCCATGTTATCTTTCCTACGGACGAGGCAGTACGACCATAGGGACAGGCAGTGTAGATGCATTCCTTGCAGTGCCGGAGGAAACCTTTGACATGGATGTGTATTCGGAAGTCTATATGCAGGTAAACAGGGCAAAGGAGCTGATATCATTTACCGATGAATACGAGGATACGGTAGAAGACGCTATGGATGCGGCAGAGCTTCTGGCGGATGAGAGGGGTGTGATCCGCAAAAAGGAAGTCGTCGGTGAGGCCAATGAAAAGCTTGAGGAAGCGGAGGATGAGCTTACCGAAGGGAAGGCCAAGGCAAAAGAGGAGCTTGCAGACGCGCAAAAGGAGATTGACGACGCGAAGGAGAAGCTTGCAGACGCGAAGAAAGAGATCGGGGACGGAAGAAAGAAGATTTCGGATGGGAAGAAGACCTTGAGGTCTAAGCAGAAGCAGCTTGACAAAGCAAAGAAGCAGTGCAAGTCGGGGAAGAGGGACTTAAAAAAAGGCAAAAAGGAATACGAAAAAGGACTGAAAAAGTATAAGAAGAACAAGCCTGCCGCCCAAAAGCAGATTAAAAAAGGGCGGCAGCAGGCCGCGGCGTTAAAGGCGGTGATCGGCGAGGATGAAAAGACATACCATGCGTTAAAGGCACAGATCGAGAAGCTTAAGGAGGAGCTTAAGCTTCTGGAGGATGCCAAAGGAGATGCCGGAGAAGATGCAGAAGAAGATACAAGAGAAGAGGCAGAAGGAGGAGACGAAAGCCCGGCCGCCAGCCAGATCAAGGCGCAGCTAGAGAAGTTTGAGGCGCAGGCTGGAGGCATGCAGCAGAAGCTCACCGCCCAGAAGCAGGCTTACGCTTCGGCCAGGAAAGAGCTTGATGCGGCGCAGAAGCAGCTTGACGCGGCAAAAAAGACACTTGATCAGTCAAAAAAGAAGCTTGAGAAGGGCGGGAAGGAGCTTAAAAGGGCAGAAAAGCAGATTAAGTCCGGACAGAAAAAGATCGATGCCGGCTGGGAGGAGCTTAAGGAGCAGGAGAAGAAGCTGGATGACGGGGAAAAGGAGATTGCGTCCAACGAAGTTAAGCTTGCCGATGCGAAAAAGAAATATAAGAAGGGAAAGAGGGATGCCGAAAAGGAGATAAAGGACGGCGAGAAGAAGATCGCGGATGCTAAGAAGGATATTGCAGATATCAAGGATCCGAAATGGTACGTGTATGACAGAAATACGCTGGTGGAGTACAGTGGTTTCGGTGAGAACGCCGAACGTCTCGGCTCTATAGGCAGGGTGTTTCCGGTGCTGTTCTTCCTTGTGGCGGCGCTGATCAGCCTTACCAGCATGACGCGCATGGTAGAGGAGCAGAGAACTTCCATCGGGACGATGAAGGCTCTGGGATACGGTAAATTTCAGGTGGCCGCCAAGTATCTGGGCTACGCTTTTCTGGCGACTGTCGGAGGAAGCATCATCGGCGTGCTGCTGGGCGAGAAGATACTGCCCTACATCATCGTGTATGCTTATGGGATATTGTACCGCCATCTTCCCAAGATCCTGGTTCCGTACGACTGGAAATATGCGGCTATGGCGTCGGGAGCGGCAGTTTTCTGTACAATGGCAGCAACATTTCTGGCTTGTTACCGCGAGCTTGCGGCTCAGCCGGCAGTACTGATGCGCCCGCCGGCACCGAAGAACGGGCGGCGTGTGTTTGTGGAGCGGATCGGAATCTTATGGAGGCGGTTAAGCTTTACATGGAAGTCCACCATCCGTAATCTTATGCGGTATAAGAAGCGTTTCTTTATGACCATATTCGGGATCGGGGGCTGCATGGCGCTGATGCTGGTAGGCTTCGGGCTCAAGGATTCCTGCTATGAGATCGCCCAGATCCAGTATGCAAAGATCCAGCTCTATCACGGAAGCCTGTATCTGGAGGAGGATATTACCGACGAGCAGAAAGCTAAGATAAAAGAAGCCTTTGACAGCGAGGAGCAGGTCAGACAGTACATAGACGCGAATATGCAGAATATCACGCTGGTTAATGGAAAGAAAGAGCGCAGCGCCTACGAGTGCGTGCTGAGTCCTAAAGAGGAGATCCCAGAGTTTGTCGATTTCCATGACCGGAGGACGAAGGAGAGCTATGTGCTTACTGACAGCGGCGCGATCATCAGCGAAAAGACAGCGAAACTTCTGGAGGTGGAGGAAGGCCAGACGGTCAGCATCAAGGATGAGGAAGAAGGAAATAAAGAAATAAAGATAGACCATATCTGTGAAAATTATATGGGGCATTATCTCTATCTGACCCCTTCCTGTTACGAGAAGATCTATGGAGAGCAGCCGGGGTATAACAGCATCCTGTTTTCCGTGAAGGATTCGGGTAATGCCGTACAGATGGAGAAGACCGGGCAGAGGCTCCTTGCGCATGACGGGGTATTGAGCGTGGGCTATACCCATGATATAGAAAAGCAGCTTGATGATATGCTGGGAAGCCTGAACCTGGTCATCATCGTGCTGATCATCTCCGCCGGCATGCTGGCGTTTGTCGTGCTGTATAACCTCAATACGGTCAACATTGCAGAGAGAAAACGGGAGCTGGCGACACTCAAGGTATTGGGCTTCTACGACCAGGAAGTGGGGGCTTATGTGTACCGGGAGAATATCATCCTGACCTTTATCGGCGCACTGGTAGGAGTAGGGCTTGGCAGAGTCTTACACCTGTTTATCATAGAGACGGTGGAGGTGGACAATGCTATGTTCGGCAGAAATATCAACCTGCCAAGCTACGTGTACAGCCTTCTGCTCACGGTAGCATTTTCTATGATGATAAATGGTGTGATGTATTTTAAGCTGAAAAAGATCGATATGGTAGAATCGCTGAAGAGCATAGAATAATTGGGGGTATGAAATTGCTGACAGGCTAAGCAGAATATACCTGCAGGTTTCGGGGACAGAGATTTTCTGTCCCCGGTTTTCAAAAGTACACCTACTTCATCGCCAGTCCGGAAAGAATGGATTTTACGTGGTCGATCTCCTGCTGGGAAGCTTTGGCTGCCGGTACATAGTAGCTCTTTTCCCGTGCTACCTGGTAAAGCTTTTCCTGGGACATCTCACTTTCATTACGGATCTGCTTTAGGCACTGCTTGAGCTGCTTGTTCTCTGTCTGCGGGATCATCTCACCGTAGCGGGTGAGCTCGCCGTTTACGCCTGTCAGGGCATCTGATACCATAGTCTTATCGTCTAACATAATTTTCCCTCCTATAAGAATTTCATCAATTCCTGTTTGTTTTTCATTGCTGAATTAGCAGCATCCTGAAAAAGCTGCTTGATTTCAGGATCCTTCGCCTGAGCTGCGTAATCCTGCATCTTACAGTGGCATGTGTCGAATCCGCCGATCAAGTGGCGTAAGTTTTGTAGGTCAAGAACTGAAATTTCTGACATGGGTAAATTCCTCCTTCATTTTCTTTCGGATTTAGTATGCACCAGAAGATTAAAAAATATGTCTTTCTTTTTTTGATGCTCTGATAAAAAGCAAAAAAAGATTTTTCATCGGGCCGCTTTGTGCGTACATACATTCCGGATGCCACTGGACGCCGACAGCAAAGGGGAATACCGAGGATTCGACGGCTTCGATCACGCCGTCGGGAGCGATAGCGGTTGTGCGGAGCGTCTCGCCCAGAGTCTTGATGCATTGGTGGTGGAAGCTGTTCACATCGATCCTATCGCCGCATAGCTGATATAGCATGCTGCTCTTAGAGACAGAGAGCTGATGGCAGAGATCTGAGCGGTCTAAGGAAAGCTGCATGTGGTTCAGCGATTTCTCCGGGCGCATGGAGAGATCCTGATAGATGGTGCCGCCAAGGGCAAGATTAAGTATCTGCATTCCGCGGCAGATACCGAGTACGGGAAGCTTGTAGGATAATACCTGCTGCATGAACCGGATATGGAAGATGTCCGTCTTCCAGTCCGTGGTTCCTTTCTCCGTCATCAGATTTTCGCCGAAGAGGAGAGGGGTTACATCCCCGCCGCCGCAGAAAAGGAACCCGTCGCACAGCTGAAAATATTTTGTGGGGCAGGTGGCTTTGCCGGGACAGGGGATGATGAGCGGAACCGCGCCGGCATCAGAGACGGCTTCGATATAGGTGGTAGTGACAAACTGACGGTTTCCATCGAAACCGCAAAATAAAATTCCGATAACAGGACTCATAAAAATACCTTTCTCATGTTATAATGTACGGAGTCTTACTTATTAGTTATGAAAGGATGTGGGGCGATATGAAACTTATTGATCTGCATTGCGATACGGTCTGGAAGCTTATGGATCTGGACAAAAAGGGAGATCTTATGGAAAATCAGTGCAGCGTTAGTATTCCGGGGATGAAAAGGGCCGGGACGATGGCGCAGTTTTTTGCCTGCTTTGTCCATGTCAAAGATCTGGCAGGAGGGTATGAGGAAGGGTACCGCCATGTCCATGAGATGATTGACTTTATGGAAGGGCAGCTGAAAAAATTCCCGGAGAATATCGCCGGGGCATATTCCGGTGAAGATGTGATGAGAAATGATGCAGAAGGGAAGATTTCTGCAGTTCTTACCGTGGAGGAGGGCGGCATCCTGAACGGAAAGCTTAAGCGGCTGGAAACATTGCACCAAAGGGGGATCCGCCTGATGACGCCTATGTGGAATGATGAGAACTGCATCGGCTATCCCAACAGCCGTGAACCTTCTGTTATGGAAAAGGGGCTTAAGCCCTTCGGCATAGAGACCGTGCGGCGGATGGGAGAGCTTGGCATGGCCGTGGACGTATCTCATGCCTCTGACGGCACATTTGCAGATATCCTGCGCTATGCCAGAGGCCCTGTTGTGGCCTCCCATTCCAATTGCAGGGAGCTTAAGCGTCATCCGCGTAATCTGACGGACAGGATGATACACGATCTCGCAGAGATTGGCGGCGGCGCGGGACTCAATTTTTACGGGCCGTTTTTGGGGACGGAGGATGCGTCGCTGATCGAGGAGATGACGGCCCATATCCTTCATATGATCCGGTGCGGGGGCGAAAGCTTCCCTATGATCGGCACGGATTTCGACGGATTTGACGGCATAGAAAGGCTCGATATCCCGAAAGCTGAGGATATGGAAAAGCTGTGGGATGCATTGAAGAAAAAAGGCGTCTCAGAGTCCCAGCTTGATCAGATCTGGAATGGAAACGCGCTTCGTATCCTCAACGCTTTATCTTAGCGCATGATCTTAATCCTGTTTTGGCATGGCGTTGAAAAATTCGGTGACCTGTCCCAGGATAATATCCATCAGGCGGGTGCGTGCTTCCACGCTGGCCCATCCTACGTGGGGCGTGATGAGCAGTTTTCTGCTGTCTTTTATCCGGCGTAATGGATTTTCAGGATCCATCGGTTCAGTGCAGAGCACATCTAAACCCGCCGCACGGATCGTACCTTGTTCAAGAGCATCGCAGAGATCTTGTTCGACCACGATGGGGCCGCGCCCGAGGTTCAGGAAGATGCAGCTTTTTTTCATCTTGGAAAATGCCTGCTTATCGATCAGATTTTCCGTATACGGATTAAGCGGCGCATGGACAGAGATAATATCGGAGGAGGCATAAAGGGTGTCCGCCGCCACTTGGCAGTACCCTTTTTGGGGCGCGCTGTGGGACGGGGAGGAGTAGATGACCTTTGCCCCGAAGGCTTCGGCGATGGACGCGACCCGGCGCCCGATATTCCCAAGCCCGATGATGCCCCAGGTCTTGCCGCTCAGCTCATAAAAGACTTCTTCGAAATGGGTGAAGACTGTGTCGTTGGTGTAACGGTCTTCCTTCACATAATCATCGTAATAGCGCAGCTTTTCCAGCAGGTAGAATAGCATGGCAAAGGTGTGCTGCGCTACAGAGTCGGTGGAATACCCGGCTACATTTCTCCAGGCGATGCCCCGTCTGTCAAGATAATCCTTATCCAGATTATTCGTCCCGGTGGCGGTGACGCATACCAGCTTAAGCTTCTTTGCCGCGCCGATAGACTGTTCGTTGATCTGTACCTTGTTTAGGATGATGACATCCGCGTCGGTAACTCTTTCCGGAACTTCATCAGTGGATGAAAATGGATATTTTATCACCTCACCCAGCTTCTCATAGCCGGACAGATCGATATCTTCACCGATGGTCTTCACATCTAAAAAAACAATTTTCATGGTTGGCCTCCTCGAATTTATTTGTATAAATACAGTATAATATAATTTCTATTATTTTTACATATTTTTTGTCATTTTTCCTCTTTTCAGAATAGGAATCCTTATGGTAATATGCTTTCCAAGAAAAGGAGTGATAAGCAATGAGAAAGAAAACAGTCATTTTTCGAAAAGTGGAAGACATGTTAGACTTTATCAAAAAAGTCGAATGCTATCCATTTGATATGGATATGAAAAGCGGTCGCTTTACCGTCGATGCGAAATCTCTGTTTGGACTTTTGAATCTTGGGCTCGAACGAAAGATCGAATTGAAGGTATACGACGAAAACTGCGATGCACTATTTAAAGACATCGCGCAATACCTTGCAGCATAGTACAGTCAGTAAAATATCAGGTATATATTATTGGTTACTGTTCGCACTGGTCTGTGCATTTACCGCCCAGACTGTGGGGAAATGATACAAGAGTGCAGGAATATCGTTGTCGGAGGCAATTCTAAGCGGATTTTTGCATGTTACTGGTCACAGGGCGGACAGTAACTGTTGATGCCGGTACAGCAATTTTTTTGCCCTGCCGGTTGAGCAAAGCGGCTCCTTGGCGTATAATGGACGTTAAGGAGCTTTATTTATATTAGATAAGGAGGAACAGAATATGGTTTATAAGGATTTTCAGGATTTAAAGCTGTCGGCACTTGGGATGGGGACCATGAGGCTTCCGCTCATTGACGGCAGGGACGAGCAGATCGACGAGGAGAAGGCGGCGGAGATTATCGGGCGTGCTTTTGAAAAGGGCATCAATTACTTCGATACGGCGTGGGGATATCACGGCGGGAATTCAGAGCTTGTCATGGGAAAGCTTCTGGAAAAATATCCGAGGGACAGCTTTTATCTTGCGACAAAATTCCCGGGATATGATCTTGCAAATATGCCGAAGGTGAAAGAGATCTTTGACAAGCAGCTTGAAAAATGCCGGGTGGACTATTTTGATTTCTATCTGTTCCACAATGTATGTGAGATGAATATCGATGCTTATCTGGATGAGCAGTACGGGATCGACAGGTATCTGATGAAGCAGAAGGAAAATGGACGCATCCGCCATCTTGGATTTTCCGCCCACGGGGAATATGATGTGATGAAGCGGTTTTTGGAAAAATACGGTGACCATATGGAATTCTGCCAGCTCCAGATCAATTATATCGACTGGAATTTCCAGGAGGCGAAAAGGAAGGTGGAGCTTTTAAATGAATATCATATTCCAGTGTGGGTGATGGAGCCCCTTCGGGGCGGAAAGCTTGCCGCACTTTCAGCGGATGCTGAGACGGCGCTTAAGGAGCTTCGCCCGGAAGAAACGGTTCCTGCGTGGGCGTTCCGTTTCTTACAGTCCCTTCCGGAGGTAAAGGTGATCTTATCCGGCATGTCCAGCGTAGAACAGCTTGAAGAGAACATCAGGACTTTCGGGGAAGAGAAGCCGCTGAATGACACGGAGATGGAAAAGCTGCTGGGCATTGCGGATAATATGATCAATGGCGTACCGTGTACGGCGTGCCACTATTGCACCAGCCACTGCCCGAACGGAATCGACATTCCGGCTATGCTTAAGCTTTATAATGAGCATGTATTTACCGGGGGAGGCTTTATTGCGCCGATGACGCTTCAGGCGGTCCCGGAGGAGAACCGTCCAAGTGCGTGTGTGGGATGCAGAAGCTGTGAGGCAGTCTGTCCGCAGCAGATCAAGATATCGGAAGTTCTGGCAGATTTTGTTGAAAAACTGAAGTAGTGCCGTTATAATAAGGGATGTGCAGGATTAAGGCGGTATGAATGGCCGCCTTAATTAAGTAACAGTTTCCAAGTTATGACAGGTGCAGTGAAGATAGTTGAACAGATCTTGCTGCAGAGGATAGGAGAGAGGAGTTTTCAGGTGAAGAGAGAGTTAGTGATCGTTCTGGACTTTGGCGGACAGTATAACCAGCTTGTGGCGAGGCGTATCCGCGAATGTAATGTATATTGTGAGATCTATTCCTATAAGACCGATATTGAAAAGATCAAGGCGATGAATCCGAAGGGGATTATCCTGACAGGCGGGCCTAACAGCTGCTATGAGACGGGGGCGCCGACCTGCTCTAAAGAGCTTTTTGAGCTGGGGATACCGGTCTTAGGCCTGTGTTATGGTGCGCAGCTGATGATGCATGTTCTTGGCGGGACGGTGGCTCGCCCAGATGTAAAGGAATATGGTAAGACAGAGGTGCTGATCGACAAGGTACAGTCGAAGATATTTGAACATGTGCAGGAAAGGACTATCTGCTGGATGAGCCATTCTGATTCTGTATTCAAGGTGGCTCCAGGCTTTGAGATCACCGCGCATACGGCAGACTGTCCGGTTGCGGCGGCGGAAAATGAACAGGAAGAGCTGTACGCGATCCAGTTCCATCCGGAAGTGCTCCATACGGTGGAGGGGACGAAGATGCTGTCTAACTTCGTGAGGAATGTCTGCGGATGTGCCGGAGACTGGAAGATGGATTCATTCGTGGAGGAGTCCATCCGGCAGATCCGGGAAAGAGTCGGGGACGGCAAGGTGCTCTGTGCGCTGTCAGGAGGTGTCGATTCTTCTGTGGCGGCAGTACTTTTGTCTAAGGCAGTGGGCGCTCAGCTTACCTGTGTATTTGTAGATCACGGACTTCTCCGCAAAGATGAGGGAGACGAGGTGGAGGCGGTCTTTGGACCGTCGGGCTCTTATGACCTGAACTTTATCCGGGTAAATGCCCAGCAGAGATTTTACGACAGGCTGGCAGGCGTGTCTGAGCCGGAAAAAAAGCGCAAGGTCATCGGAGAGGAATTCATCCGCGTATTCGAGGAAGAGGCGAAAAAAATCGGAGCTGTGGATTTTCTTGTGCAGGGGACGATCTACCCGGATGTGGTAGAAAGCGGCCTTGGCGGAGAGTCGGCGGTGATCAAATCCCACCACAATGTAGGCGGGTTGCCTGATTATGTGGATTTTAAGGAGATTATCGAACCCTTAAGAGACCTCTTTAAAGATGAGGTGAGAAAGGCGGGGCTGGAGCTTGGAATTCCGGAATATCTGGTGTACCGCCAGCCATTCCCGGGGCCGGGGCTTGGCGTGCGTATCATCGGAGAGGTTACCGCTGAGAAAGTACGGATCGTGCAGGATGCCGATGCAATTTACCGGGAGGAGATTGAAAAGGCAGGATTGGCGAGGGATATCGGGCAGTATTTTGCAGCTCTTACTAATATGCAGAGTGTGGGTGTTATGGGGGATGAGAGAACTTATGACTACGCAGTGGCATTAAGGGCGGTGAATACGGTGGACTTTATGACAGCAGAGGCGGCGGATATACCTTATGAGGTGCTTAAGAAGGTGATGGGCCGGGTTATCAATGAAGTGAAGGGAGTTAACCGGGTACTGTATGATCTGACGAGTAAGCCACCGGGGACTATAGAGTTCGAATAAACAAAAATGCTTAGCAAACCTAGTGTTTATGCGGGTTTGCGGGCTTTGGAAAGGTCTTTTGATAACAAATTGATAACAGTCGTTCGAGTGCTATTATTCTTACTATCAAGTGGTTTGTTGGTGGGGGAATGATTGAGAAGTGGTTTGGACGGCTGGCATAAATCCATATTAGAAACGCCCTTAGCTGTGGGTAGGAACTCATGGCTAAGGGCGTTTTGTTGTGTTTTTTGATTTGTGAATTGGGGTGATGGTTAAAGCGGTTTTTCCATAATGTAATTCGTCAAGGGGATATTTGACCTGATTACCTGCTGTTCTTTAATTATGTTATATCCTCTGTGAAGAAAGAACGGCTTTGCAGTGATGGAAGCATGTGTGGTTATTTTACTTACCTCAAAAGCGTGTTCCAGTTTATCGCAGATAGCGGTGGCAATCCCTTGGCTTTGATAGTCCTTGTGGACATAAAGTCTGTCAAGGTAGCCTGTTTTGTCAATATCGCCAAACCCTGCTATGATGCCGCCTTTTATGGCAACAAGTGAGAAATGCTCGGATAAAGACAGGTTCCATTCATTTATGTCTACATTGCCAGTTGCCCAGACGTTTAACTGTTGGTCTGTATAGTCTTTGGCATTTATGGAATGGACAGTCTGATAAAACAGCTCCGCTAAGTATTTACAGTCCGAGGGGCGGTATTCTCTGATAATCACGTTTTTTACACCTTCCAATCTGGCTTGGTTAGTCTGGCAGCTTGTCTTTGAACGCTTCGACTAAGGCATCGCTCAATTCATCAGAGGGAGATTTCGCCCAATGCTGCGTGGTGTCAAACTTTGGATAATTATACCGCCACTGGTCGTAATCTTCCCTGCTGATTTCCTCATCAGAGAGCTTGTCTGCTTGTTCTTTCCAAGTAGAGAGCATTTTTAGCAGTTCGGCGGCATCCTTATTTTTGTTTTTGTTGACTTTTAAGCAGATTTCACCGTCTGATTCACTGATGGTAAGACCGTAAATGTCCTCTAGGGTAAATAAGGTGTGCATAAGCCCGATGTAACTGTCAATGTCGGGTATGTCCAGAGCCTGCGGCGCAACGTCAAGAGCCTGTGCCAGTGCAGCCGTCAAGTCTGCCTTTGGCTTGCGTGAGCCAGTTTCATACTGTGCCAGACGCACGTCTGCGCTCCGTTCGGGAAAACCGACAAGCATACCAAGGTATTTCTGTGTCATGCCCCGCATGATGCGGAAAAAATGTATTCTTTCGCCAATCGCCATAATGTTTCACTCCTTGTTCGTATGTTTATAAGGAGTATAGCATATATGCTTAGAAAAAGTCAAGAATAAGCGAAACAAAAAAGTTTAATATTTTCTTGCAAACCTATTGACAGTAGCAAAAATGTTTAGTATTATGAATTAAGCAAAAACGCTTAGAAAGAGAAAGGAGAGGTTGTATGGACAACAAATTTATCCGTGTGGACGAGGTGGCGCAGGAGCTTTCCATATCGAAGCCTTACGCCTACAAGCTCATTAAAAAGTTGAATGACGAGCTGAAGGAGCAGGGATTTATCACGATTGCAGGGAGAGTCAACCGCCAGTATTTCCAAGAAAGGTTTTACGGGGCAGGAGAAAAACAGGGAAAGGAGATGGAGTAAATGCCAGTATTTAAGAATGAGGGCAACGGCACATGGTATGTGATGGCTCGGTATGTGAACTGGAAAGGGGAGCGGAAACAGAAGTGCAAGCGTGGGTTTGCAACAAAGCGTGAAGCGCAGGAGTGGGAGCGGAAGTTCCAGTTACAAAATTCCGCTGACCTTGACATGGACTTTGAAGCCTTTACAGAGCTTTATGCGAATGATGTCAAGAACAGATTGAAAGAAAACACTTGGCTGACAAAGGAGCATATCATTCGGACGAAGATTCTTCCGTATTTTGGAAAGATGAAAATTAGTGGGATTGGCACAAAGGAAATTATTGCATGGCAGAATGAGCTGCTTGCCTATCGTGATGAAAAACGCAATCCCTATTCGCAGACGTATCTGAAAACAGTTCACAATCAGCTTTCAGCAATATTTAACCATGCAGTGCGCTATTATGACCTTCGCTCCAATCCTGCGGCAAAGGCGGGCAATATGGGGAGCGAGGAACACAAAGAAATGCTGTTCTGGACGAAAGAGGAATATAAGAGGTTTGCGGATGAAATGATGGACAAGCCAGTTTCCTTTTATGCTTTTGAAATGCTTTACTGGTGCGGAATCCGTGAGGGAGAATTATTAGCTTTGACTGCCGCAGATTTTAACTTTGATAAGGAAACGGTCACGATTAATAAATCTTATCAGCGTCTGCATGGCGAGGATGTGATTACCTCTCCGAAAACGAAAAAGAGCAACCGTACAATTAAAATGCCAAAGTTTCTATGCGAGGAAATGCAGGAGTATATTGGTATGCTGTATGGTTTAAAGAAAAAAGACCGTATCTTTACAATAACAAAGAGCTATCTCCATCACGAGATGGACAGAGGTGCAAAAGCCGCAGGGGTGAAACGCATACGGATTCACGATTTGCGGCACCCGTATGTCAAGCCCACGACAAAAAAAATTACAACTTTTTTTGAGGATTTCCGGGCAGCCGCATAGCTGCCCGTAGCTGCTTAATACGGTACTCATGGCTCACACCTCCTTTCCCGGTTCGCTTATCCCTAAGAAATCCTGTGTCACATATTCAATCTCGATCCGGTCTCCCGGAAAGATATAGACCTTACTGATAAGCCTGTCAATCAGGGCTTGCGTCAGTGTGTCGGCGCTGCCTACTTCCTGAACGATCTCACGCTGTTTCAGCTTTGCTTCATAATCGCTCTGTATCTGCCTGGTCTGTGCGGTAATGGCGGCATGGACATTCCTTGCCTGCACCAGATCCGCATCATATACCGCCTTGCGCTCCTGGTAGGTTTCCAGGTCAACCTCTCCAAGTGCATACTGTTCATAAAGCTGCCGTTTGCTGTCCTGGATAGAGCGCAGCTTATCTTCATGGCGGCCGTCCGGTAAAGCTCCGCCGAAGGGCAGTAGGCAAGCAGCGCGTCCGAAAGCCACATGTGATTCTTCCCCATGACGGCAATGGAATCCGCCCCGGTATTCGTGGCAAGCGCGCGCAGGTTATATTCGCTGTCCCGCAGGAAATCCCCGGCCAGGATATGGAGCTCATAGGCAAATACGCCTAAATCCGTATCGCGGACTAAGTGAATCTGCGGAAGTGGTTCCTGTTTCAAGTTCATTTCCTCCCTTCGTTCTGTTTTTATCACCGGCTGCCCCTGTCATGGGACGCCTCCGGCTGGTGCTTTGCCGGCGCTGCCTTCGCCGCCTGCTCCCGCATGGCCTCCAGGACGGAGGGCCGGCGCTGTGCCTGCCGTTCCAGCCCTTCCAGGGCGGCGATTGCCTTTTCAGCCTGTTTCTTCATGGCGCCCATGCACGCACGGCTGGCACGGTAGGGAGCCTTGACATAGCGGGCAATCTCCCCGCCGGCCTTTGCCTGCTGCACCGGTTCCTTTCCCATCAGCGCCAGGCACATATTTTTTAGGTGCTTTCCTGCCTCATGGTACTCGGAAACGAAAGCATCGATCCTCTCCATTGCCCGGTTACTGGCCTGCTGGTGGTTTTCCGCCCCCTGACGTACCGCCTCTAACGCCGGTTTCAGGTGCAGGAAATACCGCCACATGCCGGCTGTCCGGATTCCTGGGTGGATAGCAGAAGCTGTATTCCTTGTCGCTGCCGTAGACATCTTTCCTAAGGCTGCCGGCAATGCTCCGCATACAGGCAAACTTTGCTTTGCCGGCTTCATCCTTTCCCACAAACACACAGACCGGCTCGCCATGATGCCGCGCCTCATAGAACAGCCCGTCCCGGAAACACCGGCTGATCACATCCGGGCTGATCCCGCGCCGCTGCAGATAAGAAACGGCAGAAGTGGCGCACCGTCTGGCCCAGGGGAGGGAAAATGCTTTCTTCTCCGGTTCCTTATGCACACGCCCTGCCGCTGCCGTGCTCCGATAGGCCGGCGTCTGCTGGATTTCCCCGCCGACCAGCGTATGGACCGCATCCACCAGCCCGTAGCCCCGTATCTGGATCAGATAATCCAGGGCGTTGATACTCCGGCCCCGGCTGTTCCAGTACCAGTACCTTTTCCCGGTCACATAGACCAGGCTGTCATGCTCCTTGTGGCGGTAATTCGGGCCGTCCCGTTTCAGCACCCCAGGCTCATGGAACTGCAGGTAGGCAAACAGGTCCGCCTCACGCGCCGCCTGAATCTGCTCCTTTGTTACGCCGGGCATGACACCGGCACAGGGATTCTTTTCATCGTGCCCCGCCTCCTTTCTGTGATGAAAAAAGACGCCAGAAGGCGCCTAACAGCCGTACAGGTCATGGTTGACCTCGGCGCGGTAATAGCTGTCCATTGTTGCCGGGGCATTATAGAGCGCCGCCAGCAGGTATGCCTTGATGTTCCCGACTTTCGTGGTGTTCCTGTCAATGCAGTCAAAGACATACTCCAGGTGGCCGGAATTGATTTTCAGGAAGCGGCCCTTTACCACCTCCCTGGGAAAATCATCCCCGGCGATACGGATATATGGACGTTTGGATAAAACCACTTCAAGCATAAGCTCCACCGTCTCGTCTAAGCGTTCTTTCCCATACCGGGAAACCATACAGCCATACTCAATATTTTCTTTCAGGATTTCACGGTAAGCGTCTGTCAGCTCTATCCGATCCATCCCATCCGAACGGCCTGCCGCCTCCGGCCCTGACGGATAGATTGATGGATGGGTCCTTGATATATCCGTTTTTGATTTTTTAGTTTTTAATGGATTAGTATTTAATTGTGCGGGATTTCCCTGTCCAGGTTCCCCCTGTTCAGGTTTTGCCTGTCCTGGATTTACCTGTCTTGGATTTTCCCGTTTAGGTGAATCCCCCTGTTTTTCAGCATTTACAGGCTTTTCATGGATCGTATACTCGATGTCTCCGAGCTGCCCGTTCTCATAGCGGAGGCGCTGCCTGGTGAGGTACCCGTGCCGCTCCAGCTCTTTCAGGGCGGTAGTGATTGAATCCACGCCGTCCTTGCAGATATGGGCGAGCCCCTTTGTGGTATAGTCCCAATCTTCCGGCAGCGACAGCATGAGCGAGAGGAGCCCCTTTGCCTTTAAGGACAGTTCCGTATTGCGCAGGTGGTGGTTGCACATGATCGTGAAGTCCTTTGTTTTTTCTACCCGGAATACAGCCATAACAAAAACCTCCTTCCTTTCCCTCCGGGCTACAAGGCGCGGTCCCTGCGGTCATAGTGCAGATGGCCGCCCGGCGCAACCTTCGCATGGTTTTTCAATTTGACTTCGCCCCGTTCCTGGCTGTCTATGAATTTCTGGTAGCCGACATCCGTAAGGAACAGGCGCATCTTATCTCCTTTATCCCCGACAGGGGCATTACCTGAAAGCACGTCAAAGACGATCATGTGCTTTACTTCCGGGTCGAAGCGTTCCAGGGCCATGATGTCATGCCCCTTCAATTTCTCCGCACCGGATTTCTGCCTGGCCTCCGCCAGTAGTTCCCCCATCGTCTTAGGCCCTGCCGGAATCCGGTAGTTTTTCCGAATATCCTGAATAAGAGCCAGGCAGTCTTTTTCCGGCATGGCATCCAGCTTTCGCACAAGCTCCGCCGCCGTTTTCCTCCTTACCGGGTCCGGTATATAGGGGAGGCACATGCGCAGCTCATATGTGACATCTGATTTCCCATAGCCTTCCGTCTGGAATATCAGGCGCTTTTCCATTTCGTTCAGTTCCATGTGAATCTCCTTTCTCCTGAAAATGAGTACAAAAAAAGGACGCCCACCTATAAAAGTGAAACGCCCACGGCAATCAGCGGCCAGGCAATACACCGGACCGCTGGCGCTATTAAATTTTGTCGTTAATGAAACAGCCTCCTTTTTTCGATATTTTTCTCGTCAGATTTCAACTTGGAAAAGGAATTGAATAAATGACGGCAAACGCTCAAACCCCTTGAAAATCAAGGCTTTTTCCGTTTGTCGTTATTATACCGTAACGGCATAGCCACATCAGTTTATTGATTGACATGGGGTTCTCGGCGGTGGCGATTGCCGACCGTGTGGGGCATGAGAGCATTGAAATCACTTACCGTTATGCACACCTGTTTCCGTCAAAGCAGGCAGAAATGGCGGACAGGCTTGATGATTTAGGAAAGGGGGATTTTTGATATGTCGGCAAAGAATTTAGACAACTGCAACCGTTGGAGGAATAAGACCGTCGCCTTTCGGGTATCTCCCGAAGAAAGTGAGCGGATTGACAAAGCGGTGCGGCTTTCGGGGCTTACCAAGCAGGACTATATCACAAGGCGGCTCTTATGCCAGGACGTGGTTGTGCAGGGCAATCCGAGGGTGTATAAGGCTCTCCGCAATGAGCTTTCCGCCGTCCTTGCAGAATTGCAGAGGATTGAAGCGGGCGGGGGCGTAAATGAAGAACTGCTTGATACAATCGAATTAATTGGCGTTATCCTCGGCAGTCTGAAAGGAGAAGGTGAAAATGACGGATAAAAAAGAAGTGACCGCTCCTGTTGTATCTGTTGGCGCAGATACGGAGCAGCCAATTCAAAAATGTAGTAGTAATAGTATAACCCTAAAAACCGAAAAATTCAATGTTTTCGTAGAAAAAGGCGGTGGCTGCAATGGCTGAGCTTAAAATTTTGAACATGGACGAGATACCTGCAACCGAGGTCGGGTGGCTTTGGTATCCGTATATTCCTTATGGAAAGATAACCATTGTCCACGGAGACCCCGGCGATGGAAAGACAATGATGATTTTACAGTTAGCTGCTATCTTATCAAGGGGAGATAAACTGCCTTGTGATGATACGGAGCGTGAGCCGATAAGAATTATTTACCAAACCGCAGAGGATGGACTTGGCGATACAATTAAGCCCCGTCTGCTTGCAGCCAATGCAGACTGTACGCAAATCAAGGTGATTGACGAGTCGGAAGCCGCGCTCTCAATGCTTGATGAAAGAATTGAACAGGCAATTATTGAAACGGGCGCAAAGGTAATTATTTTAGACCCCGTACAAGCGTATATCGGCTCCCAAATTGATATGAACAGGGCAAACGAAGTCCGCAATGTCCTGTCACAGTTGGGTCGGGTAGCAGAAAAACATGGGTGTGCCGTTATCCTTGTCGGACACTTGAATGCAAGGCAAGGCGACTATTACCTCCCAGAGCTTGCATTACCTCCCGAAGAAGAAAAGCCGATTGGCATATGGGGGCAACGACATTTGCGGTATCTAAAAGAGCATAAGCAGCTTGTTTATATCAATCTGCTGACAAGCGACAGGCTGAATGAATACCTTGCAAGCGTAGATGAACAGGCAGAGGATATGTTTTCTCGGCTGGTAAAGGAATATGCCGAAAGGCAGGGAGTGACGGAACGGTTAAAGGCAAAAAATCAGCTTTTATGGGTTCAAAAAATGAATAATATTCAGGCTTGTGTGAGGGAGGTTGTAAATAGTGAGATGATTTATATTTAATGCGGAGAAAGCTATACAATTATTTATTCAGAAGAAGTGAAATATAGTTATTGCGGGTGGAGCGGGGTACTGCTCCACCTTTTAGAACAAAGAAAAATCAGTCAAAAGTTATTTTGCCATTCTCTTTTTCAAATTCTGCAATATGCTTTTTCATTAAGACTTCCAGTTCGCGGTTAGCGGAACGGGCGTTATAATCTGCAACAAAACGAAACTTTTTTAATAATTCAGCGTCTATCCTTAAAGTGAATTTAGCTGTATCAGTCGCCATGCCAACACCTCCATACAGACATTATTATAGTGTCAATCTGACGGCTAAGAGACGGTTTGACGGCTGTATGACGGCATAAAAATTAGTGTTTTATACTTCCATGCTTTTTTTCAAATTCTGCAATATGCTTTCTGATTAGTATTGTTAGTTCACTATTTGCAGAACGGGCATTGTATTCAGAAATATAGCGGAATTTCTTTAGTAATTCGTCACTTATACGCAGCGTAAATTTTGATTGCTTTATTTTCAACGCTTATCACTTCCCTAACGGCTTGATAATGTTATTATACCGTCAAAATGACGGCTAAATACTTATTGACGGCATAGTGACGGCATATTATAATAAGAGTAATAAAATTACGGAGGTGTAAAGTGTGGAAAAGGATTATGACGGGTATGACTGTCTGCGTTATGAACTTTTTGAAACGCTGATTCCTGCAATGTTATATAAGGGAACGGAAAAAGAAAGGGATGAATTTTTCGGGTTTCTAAAGCAGGACGGTAAAATTTTTATCCATGATATGTACCAAACATTATGTGAGGATGATGGCTTGCCATATCCATATGGAAAGCCAGATTTTGAAGTAAGGATTTTTGAAAGAGGGGGAGTCAATATCTTACAGATTTTACTTCCGCCATATAACCCTAATATCAACGATATATTGCGGGCATATCTTCTTTTTACCAAGAGTGATGACAGCAAAGATACAAGGCGGTATTTTGTGATTAAGCGGTTTAAAGACGGAAAAATTTTTATTCTGTATGCAAATCCTGAATGTGAGAAGTTATTGGGGGAGGAATTAGCAGAACATATCGGGGATATGGAATATGAATATTGGAGATTAGTGCGCAGTTATGCAGAAACAATCTTATTGGATATGCGTGAAAATAAAGGAAACAGCGCAAATGAAATATTGTATTAAGAAATATTTAGGAAGTTTTTGTAAAGAAGAATTAAGGAAAGGGCGAATTATGAATATTGAAAAATTTACAGATATGCTTTTAAATAGTCTTGAAAAAATGGAAGTGCCTGCCGCCACGGTAGAACATATAACGAGAGATGGTGGTCTACTTGGCGTAGCAACATCTGATGACAGTCAATTTTTAATTAAAATAGGCAAGTGTGATACGGAACATGAAGCATTTTTTCGAGAAATGGACGAAACAAACAGTAGGATTCATGGAATATTTGAGAGATTTACAAATACTTGGGAATATAATCGTGTAATGATGAAAAATAATGTTGACTTAGATTGGCTAAAGGGAAAGCTGGATAAAGAAGAGTACCGAAAATTGGAAGACTATATTTTAAATCTTTGGTTCAAAAATGATGAATTATTATTTAGGTTAGGATTTAGATATGCGTGGTCATTATTTACTGAATGTGCCGAGAAGTGAGATTTTCATATCTTGACGAGAACATAAAAATTTGTTGCGTTTTACTCTTGGATGTGCTATATTATACATATAAAAGGGAAAGCCATAGAAGCGGCTCTACCCACATTATGACAAATTTTACCTCATACGAGGTATGCCGTCACTACTGCGAATAGTGGCGGCTATTTCTTTTTTCCCTTGTAAATCTGATAAATCAAATTGACAAGGGCAACAATGAGTATCCCAATCTGGATTAAATCCTGATATGTAACGTACATTGCATCGCCCTCCTTTCTTTCGTCTGGAGGGCTACTTGAACCCTCCGAAAAAATAAGAGGGGCAAAGCCGCCTTTGGCTCTATGGATTTCCCTATCGACAATATAACATATTTTCTGCTATCGGGCAATATCTCTTTCAGTAATAAAAGGGACTTGTTTATTTAAAAAGTTACTTATTGCAATTAAAAAAATCCTGAAATTTAATACTTGACAAAATTTGATAATATGATATTCTGTAATGATATAGTTTTAAGATTGTGTGGACGGTATGGGGAAAGAAGGAGGAGCTTTTATGTATCATTATATTCAGGACAAAAATTACTTGAAACGATTGAAAAGTACTTGTTCCAATATCGTCAATCAATTAGTTCAAATTATTAACAAGGATTCTATTATGACGGTCAAAGCCTGTCTTGTTGGTAGCGGAGCTAAAAATCTTGTAACGCAGAACGCAAATAACCCGATAGATTTAGATTATAATATCATCATTATAGATGCGGTAGATGTTAATAATGGTCGTGCAATAAAGGAGTATATCAGAAAACAATTCAATATAGTTCTGAATAAAAATGATTGGAATGATTGTCAAGATTCTACATCTGCATTAACTACAGGACAGATGATTTATAAGCAAGGCAATAAGACAGCATTTAGTATTGACCTTGCGATAACTTGTAAATATAATAATTGCTGGCATAGGTTGATTCATGAAAAAACAGGTTTAGTTAATTTTGATAGATATTACTGGAATGAAGTTCCAAACTCAAGGAAACTCGAACAAAAAGTATATGCTATAAAATCCAATTATTTGTGGAATGAAGTAAGAGATACATATCTTGAAAAGAAGAATTTATATTTGCGGAGAAATGATTACACGCATCCATCTTTTGTTGTATATATTGAAACTGTTAATGAGATATGCTATAAATACAATTTATGATATAATATAGTGAATTTTGAATATTTGCAACGCTGATTTTAAACCTATCGAATTCGATAGGTTTAAAGTTGAATAGAGAGATATGAATGTTGATTTGATTAAAAAGAAATTCCTGAAATTGAGTGAAAAATCGTATATGTAGCTTGAAATTTGTTGGGGAAAATAAGGGGGCTATTGTAAAGTCAAAAATATTTTATTAGGGGATTGGAAAATTAATTAAATAAGGTAACTTAGATATATTTCATAAAAAAGTTTAATGAGAAAGGATTGTGTGGATGATGGATTTAAAAGAAAAGAAGATGCTTCAACATTATAGAGATATTATAGAGAATAAGAGTTTTGATGAATATGATATTTTGAGTTTTTTAATATTTATCAGAAGGCATATCGTTGATAAAAACAGTTACATACAAGAATTTGCTGATTTAGTTGCACATAGGGAAAGAAATAGAGGAATCGTTATTGATTGTATTAGGGTAGCGATTGCTAATAATTATCAAACAGAAGATAATGGGAAAAAGGTTATTGGGTATCAAGGTATGAATTATGATACTTGGGTTAATCAATGGAAAGAGATAGGAGTAGATTATAATATTTCACTAAACGAGGACATTATAAAAGAGATAACCCTTTGTGTCTTTTCTTTGGCTCAACATACAAAATATATCGACCAAAAGGGAAATTCGGGAAAAATGAGTTTGTTTCAGGGAAAAGATAATTCTTTAGCGTTAACGACATCTGAGGATAATCCACGTTCATTATTTGTTTGTTTTGCAAAATTTGGAAATTTTAATTTTGTTAGAAAATTAAGTGCAGGATTTTTGAGAAAACCCGTAGAAACTGTTAGAGAAAATGGAATTTTGCGATTGCTGGATGAAGATGGATATATTATGTAAAGAGTTTGGAAAATTAGATTATTAAATATTCTTGATTTTCTTAGCAAAATCGCTTATAATTTAAACCATAGCATATAGCTATTATCCGCAGTTACAGAGTAGGTGTTATCAACACCGATAACAAAATGATAACATTAGCTCATATAGGCAGGATAATATGGATATATCATATAATCAAAAGATTTACATACTCGACAGAGAATAATTTCTAAACAAAATTAGTTAGGAAAAGTCGAGTTCGAATAGTCGGAGCTAAGCCGCAAAGCCCGTAAACACTAGGGTTTGGCGGCTTTTTCTCTTTCTCATTGCATTACGATTGCATTTTTCTATTCAACCTCTCTGTGATAGATTGCGGTGTGCTGATTGCTTGTGTAATCTGCAATGCTGTGTGAAGCGGGTGTATATGTCAGCACGCCCGTTAATTTATTGGCAACTTCAAGATTGCTGTTCGGGTACAAATGCCCGTATGTTCCTAAAGTGGTCTGTATCTTTTCATGCCCTAAACGCTCTTTAATCAAAAGCGGGTTTTCTCCCATGCTGATTAAGAGGGAAGCGTGGGAATGCCGTTACGGTATAATAACGACAAACGGAAAAAGCCTTTATTTTCAAGGGGTTTGAGCGTTTGCCGTCATTTATTCAATTCCTTTTCCAAGTTGAAACATGGCGAGAAAAATATCGAAAAAAGGAGGCTGTTTCATTAACGACAAAATTTAATAGTGCCAGCGGTCCGGTGTATTGCCTGACCGCTGGTTGCCGTGGGCGTTTCACTTTTATAGGTGGGCGCCCTTTTTTTATACCCATTTTCAAGAGAAAGGAGATTCACATGGAATTAAACGAAATGGAAAAACGGCTGCTGTTTCAGGTTGAGGGCGACTATCAATACAAAGTCCTGAACGAGCTCCACATGGCTGCCCGGTACACAAAGGACCCTGAACAGCGGAAGGCAGCGGAAAGCCTGATGGCAAAGCTGCGCGTCCTGACGGATGACGAGTGCATGGACATCGTGCGGGATATTCAGAAGAATTACCTCCTGCCCTACCCGCCCCGGACGATTGGGGAAAAGATTGCGGAGGCCAGGCAGCGATCCGGCGCTGAAAAATTGAAAGGGCATGACATCATGGCCCTGGAACGCTTTGCCCCAGAGGTACGGCACATGATCATCTTCAATGTGCTGTCTTATAATTCTCCTGTCGGCGATAAGGGCGATAAGATGCGCCTGTTCCTTACGGATGCCGGCTATCAGAAATTTTTAGACAGCCAGGAACGGGGCGAAGTCAAACTGAAAAACCATGCGAAGGTCTCAGACGGGCATCTCCACTATGAGGCGGGCGGCTATGGCGCTTCCTTTGCCTCCGACCTGCCTTTTGGCAGCTACTATGTAAAGGAACGCACCACAAACAGCTCTTATATCCTTCCTGATACCGAATATAAGCTGCTGCGGGGATTTGCGAACATTTCGTAAACAGGCAGAAATGCCGTTGATTTCCTCAGGCCGGCACGGTAAGATTCTAATAGAGGGGTAAATATGCTTCTCTTTGAAAGGAGGCGGACGTATGCGTCTGATTGGTAAACTGCTGGCACTTCCATTTGTAATAGTTACAGGGATTCTTTATTTATTCTGCAAATTTCTTGTTGTGATTTCCGGCGCTGTGCTGGGGATTCTGTCAGGAATTGTTTTTCTGGCAGCGCTGGCGCTGTTCTTCGCTGCCGGTTTCTGGCCGGGAATGTCCTGGCTGGTGATCGCGTTCCTTATCAGCCCATACGGTCTGCCGATGGCGGCGGCCTGGCTGGTCGGCATGATCGGCGGCGTAAATGGCGCCCTGAAAGATTTTATATTTGGTTAAACAATTTCGGCGGGGCGCATTGGCAGCCCCGCCCTTTTTCTATAATTACGGCTGTCTGCCAGGGCAGCTTTTTGATTGGAGGGATTTCATTGAAAGATACAACGCCAATTTATTTGCATTCTGCCGCCTATGCGTATGAGCATGGGGAGCTGGACCAGTACCACGCTTCCCACAAAGCAAACATTGCGTGCAGGGAGGCAATCGAACAGGCCATTGCGGACAACTACCGGGATAACCGTTTAGCCCCGGCGTGTGTGCAGCAGGTTATACAGCAATTTGATTATGGCCGGATTTTTTATGTCCTTGCCAACACGGTCCGGCAGAAAGATCACGACGGGCGCATTTCACGGGACAACAAGGCATGGGCGCAGACGGTCCCGGTCTGTGAGGATAAGGACGGTTTTGGATATGACCGGAGTGTTTACTTTGTTGTGGATCGCTGCAATCCCGGACTTACCGACCTGTTTCTCTCCCAGGCCAGACGGGAATGTACGCCGGTCCAGGAGCAGAAACCGTCCGTGCGTGACGGCCTGAATAAAAACGCCGGGCAACTGGCAGCGCACAGTAATAAAACAAAAGTGAATAAAGAGCAGACACGGTAACACAGCCAATTTTTCATTAAGGGGGTGAAGGGATGGCAACTACCCGGCTCATGCCGCTGCATGTTGGAAAAGGCCGGGATATTTCCACGGCCATAGCGGACATCATTGACTATGTAAAGAATCCGCAGAAAACCGATTTTGGGAAATTCATTTATGGTTATGAGTGCGACACCCGGACCGCTGATGCGGAATTCCTTTTATCCAAGCGCCAGTATGCGAACCTGACCGGACGTGACCGGGGCGCGGATGATGTGATCGCCTACCATCTCCGGCAGGCATTTAAGCCGGGTGAGGTCACGCCGGAAGAAGCCAACCAGATCGGGCGGGAACTGGCATTGAAACTGACAAAGGGAAACCATGCCTTTGTTGTCTGCACCCATGTGGATAAACACCATGTCCATAACCACATCATCATAAATTCTACCACGCTGGACTATCAGAAAAAATTCCGCAACTTCTGGGGCTCTACATGGGCGATCCGGCGCATGAATGACAAGCTGTGCCTGGAGCATGGGCTTTCCATTGTAGAGAATCCGAAACCCAGCCGGGAGCATTACGGCACATGGATGGGAAGTCAGAAACAGCCTTCCCACCAGGAACAGCTACGATGGGCTATCGACGCGGCCCTGGAAGAAAAGCCGAAGGACTTTGAAGAACTTTTGAAAAAGCTGGAGGCGGCTGGGATTGAAGTCAACCGGGAGCGAAAGCACCTTCGCTTTCGCCTGTCGCCGGAAGATAGATATACCCGGTGTGACACGCTGAAAGGCGACTATACCGAGCAGGCCATCAAAGAACGGATCGCCGGCACGCGGACGGCAAAACCCCGCCGTACCTCCCCACAAAAGCCGGTTTCCAAAGTCGGGCTGCTGGTGGATATTGAGGCAGCAATCCGTTCCGGCAAAGGTCCGGGATATGAACGCTGGGCGAAGGTGTTCAACTTAAAACAGCTCTCCCAGGCGGTGATCTGGCTCAAAGAGCATGGCGATATGAACTATGAGGATTTGCAGAAAAAATCAGATATTGCTACTGCTAATTTTAATGCGCTGTCGGTACAGATCAAGGAGCTGGAATCGCAGATGGCCGCCAACGGGGAGCTGCAGAAACAGATCGTCAATTATGCCAAAACACGGACAGTCTATGTGGAATACCGGAAAGCCGGGTACAGCAAAAAATTCCGTGCGGCGCATGAGACGGAAATCCTGCTGCACCAGGCGGCGAAGAAACACTTTGACGGATTGGGGATCACAAAGCTGCCCTCCGTCAAATCTCTGCGGGAGGAATATGCCGGGCTCCTGGAACAGAAACGGAAAGCCTATTCTTCTTACAAGCAGGCCAGGGCTGACATGAAGGAGCTCCATAATGTCCGGGCGAATGTGGAGCATTTACTGGACATTCCCACCGGGCGGGAACCGCAGAGGGAATCGCAGAAATCACGGCAATAGGTTCCTTCCTGTTTTTGTTTTTCAGCGTTCCAACGGAACGCGCAGCCATCACCGCAGGTGATGATCTCAGGGGTTTGGGGACGTGTCACCAACAAGCATTTAGCAGAAATTCCGGGAACGGGATTTCTGCTAAATACGCAATCTTACGGAAGATTGCATTGCTTGCGAACTTTACCCGGAATTCGGGACAAAATTCGTTATACCGAAAGTCAGATTATCTCGAATACATCAAAGAAAGCCAGTAACAGCGGCATTTCTTAGAGAAATATTCGGGATAAATTTTTGCTTGTTTACACTACCAGTTTTCTCAAACTTCCGACTTAGGCAAAATAATTCGGGATAATTTTTTTTGCATCATAGGCCGTAAAGCTGCTTTAATATTTATTCATCCTTTACAATATAGGCAACCACATATCAAGTACATGGCAAAATATAATCTTGAAAAGAAGAAAACCCAAACTGCTAACTTCCATTGTAATAGTTTGGGATTTCTATATTTACTTTCTTATTCAATGACTTTACCTGTAATGTAAGAGGGGGCATTTCCATCATTTTTTTCAAAGACGATTTCTGTTGTGCCTCCACATTCTTCGCAGTGCAAGTATAGTTTTTGAACTATTCCATCTTCACCTGAATCACTGCCAGCAATGCTCAGTTTTTTGCTTTGGCATATTGAACAATGGTATTGTGAAAGCGGGTCAAAAACTTTCTGGAGGATATTTTCATAAACACCCACGAGGGAGATGCATAGTGTGACACAGGTTGATACTTCGTAGTATGTAGCACTTCGTGAATGAGTTATTTTATTGGCATAGTCCCATGTAGCTTCTGTTAGCTTTTTAATGATGTTGCGGTAATCCGAATTTTCTGATCCTTTCAAGTAAAACTGAATAAACAATTCACATTTACGTTTGAAATTCGATGCTTGGGGTTGCTCTCCGCTACCGGCCATCATAGGATTATATATATGGTTACCAAGCTCAATGAGTATTTCTCTGCACTGAACACCTATTGCTTGAAAATCTTCAATTTCCTTAGCTGTGTCAATCAATGTAGCAACACTTTTTAGCTTACGGAAAAGTTGTGGGGCAATCTCTGCGTCAAGGGTAACACCATTTACAAAATCCTTTGGATTATACTCATCTTGGGCCGCACTCATTCTTTGCATTAATCCCATGTGGAAGGAATACACTTCATCGGCACCAAAGTAGTATGCGCTTTGGGGGTATAGGTTCATTGGAACATTATCACCTTCTACCACCCACCAATCTCCATCCGTATCGGTTTTGACATTCCAAACATATACATCAACGCCCAAGTCATCAAAATGTTGCTCTGTCTTTGCGCTTAATACGGCACATTTTCCTTGCGATTGCCATTCGACATAATTTTTGACATCTTCAAATGTTCGCTTTCCCATCTATTTTCCCCCTTTAACACTTCTTTTGTAACATATGGTATTTAGCTTGTATTTTACCATTTGTCACTCAGTTATGAAAGTACAGAAAAAAGGAATCCATGTCAGTTTTAAGAATTTGAAGTGTTTTTATGGCATCCACAATGGCATTTGCTGATAATGGTGTCAGCAGGGATTTCCCTGACTATACCAAAGGAGGCATCTGCCATGAATGAAAAGAAAGTAACCATCAACGAAATGATTGCCCGGATGGTTGCGGAAGCCAGGAGGCTCGGCTACAGTGAATCCAGCATATGGACAAACATCCAGCCGGGGCTGCGGGCCTTTGCAATCTACTACGGCAAAAAGGGCATCTCCCTCTACGATCCCGAAATCACAAGTGAATATGTAGGGTTCCAGAAGGAACGGCTGTCCAGAAATGAAATCTCAGACTATTACTACAGGAATATCCGCTCTGCCGCGAACCGGCTGAATGAGTTTTATCTGACAGGGACGATCCACCTCAAAATGCCGAAACACGGAACAAAATATCTGCTCAAAGCTGAAAACGAGCGGCTGATCGACCGTTTCCTGGATTATAAGGAGTATGGTCCGAATACCCGTGACGATGTGGTCTGGGTGATCCGCAGATACCTTTATCACTTTGAAGCCCTCGGCCATGAATCGTTAGAACTTGTCTCTGTCGATGATGTGAGGGAGTTTATATTAAAAACTGCGGAAGAGGTCAGGACATCCAGCCTGCACAACATCCTTCTCTATCTTAAATATTTCCATATCTTCCTGAAAGAGACAGGGGTTCCGGCTCCGGACTGTGCCGGCCTGTTCTCCTATAAGGTCTACCGTGACATGCCGATACAGGGCTATGTGACGGATGAAGAGCTGGACCGTATCCTTGCGGTGATCGATACAGAAAGCGACATGGGAAAAAGGGACCGCGCCATCATCCTGACGGCTGCGACAACCGGCCTGCGCGCCTGCGACCTTATCCGTCTGAAACTGTCCGACATCGACTGGAGGAAGGGAGAGATCCGGCTGTGCCAGAAAAAGACCGGCAGGACGGTCTATGTCCCTCTGGTAAAACAGACCGGAGCTGCCCTACAGGATTATATCCTGAATGCACGCCCTGCTTCTGACTGCCCGGAAGTGTTCCTGAGGGCCGTGGCTCCCAAAACAGCCATCGCCAATGCGGTCTGCATCGGAAGTATGTTCCAGCAGTACCAGAAGAAAGCCGGTATTGCCAGGCATGCATTTGACGGGAAAGGATTCCACGGCCTCCGCAGGCGTCTTGCCAAGAAGCTGCTCGTTACAGGCACGCCCCTCACAACAATTGCCCAGATCCTCGGACATGACGACCTGAAATCTTCACGCCAGTACCTTTCGCTCGACACCGGGAACCTGAAAGAGTGCGCACTTGATTTCAGAGGAATCCCGCTGGAAAGGAGGGAGATGCTATGAACCGGGGATTTACCAGCATATTTGCAGACGACCTGGACAACCTGATCAGCCTGAAAGTATCGCTCGGCTATTCAGAGAGCACTTATCTTGGGAGGGCACGCCAGTTTGACAGGTACTGTTCTATAAAATACGAAAAAGCAGACGAGCTGACAGAAGGCATCGTCCTGAACTGGCTGAAACCTGAGCCGGGAGAAGCCGGAAGCGTGATCCATGGCAGGGCCGCTTTCATTAGGGGATTCGGCACTTATCTGAAATCCGTTGGAAAGAACGCCTTCATCCTGCCGGATAAGTTTACTGCTGGAGGAACAGTTTTTGTTCCGTACCTGTTTGGGGACGATGAACTGGCGGCGCTTTTCCGGGAGATTGATACATACAGATATCCCAAAGAGCCATTTCGTCCGTTCCTGCTCAGCGCTTACTTCCGCATGACTTATACCTGCGGGCTGCGTCCGAATGAGGGCAGGAACCTTAAGAGAAATGAAGTGGACCTGAATACCGGGGAGTTGCGTATCATTGAAACGAAGAAGCATAAAAGCCGCAACATCGTCATGTCAGATGAAATGAATTCTCTGGCAAAATCCTATGCGGCTGTCCGTGATGCGGCGTTTCCTGAAAGCGAATTTTTCTTCCCCTCGCCATCCGGCGGCCCCTACTCCGCCGGATGGATGCAGGGAAAGTTTAAGAGATTTTTTGCCTTATCGAAACCGGATGTTCCAAAAGACCTTCTTCCCTCAGTAAGAGTATACGATCTCAGGCACCGATTTGCCACTGCTGTTTTGAACCGGTGGCTTGACGAAAAGAAAGACCTCGGTTCCCGTTTGCCTTACTTACAGACATACATGGGACACAGGGATCTGGAAGCGACGGCTTATTACATCCATCTTCTCCCGGAAAATCTGATAAAATCGGCAGGGATTGACTGGGAAGGCATGAACCATCTGATTCCACGGGTGGAACTATGGGAAAAGTAAAAGACGAGCAGTTATTCACACTTTTGCGTGATTTCCTGTTGGTCTACCTGCCGAACCAACGGAAAGCGAGCAGTAATACCGTAAAGGCTTACAGGACAACCCTGAACCAGTTCCTTAAATATACAGCCGAGCAAAAAAATATCTCTGTACTGTCCGTCACCTCCGGGATGGTCACATATGAAATGGTGAACTCATATCTTGACTGGCTTTCAGCAGAGAAGAACGCCGCTCCGGCTACGCGCAACAACAGGCTGGCGGCCATCCGGGCATTTATTTCCTATGCCGCAGCCTGCCGCCCGGAATATATCAGCATTGCAAGCGGGCTGGCAGCTATCGGAATCCAAAAGAATGACCGGTTTGCGAAAGTGGATTATATGTCGGAAGAAGCAGTAAAAACGCTTCTTGCAGAGCCGGACACCAGAACGGAGATCGGAGTGCGGGATCAGTTCCTGATGATCTTTCTGTATGATACCGGGGCGCGTATCCAGGAAGTTCTGGATGTGAAAATCTGCGACATTAAAGTTGACAGGACGCCGACTGTGACGCTTCATGGGAAAGGGAAGAAAACCAGGATAGTCCCCTTGATGAAAGATACTGTAAAACATCTGCAGAATTATATGAAGGTGTTCCATCCAGGCGAAACATGGATGACATCGGAATGGCTCTTTTATGTGGAGCGCAAAGGAATCCGTAACGCTATGTGCGATGATACAGCAAGGCTCCGGCTTCAGAAATACGCCGCATCTGCAAGGGAGAAATGCCCGGATGTTCCTCTGAATGTTCACCCCCATTTGTGGAGACATACGAGAGCCATGCACTTATACCAGCACGGCATGGATTTAACTTTAATCTCGCAATGGCTCGGACACAAGCAGCTTGAAACCACGCTGATTTATGCACACGCAGATACAGAAGCGAAAAGGAAAGCAATCACGGAGGCAATGGCTTCTGATCCTTTCCTTGAAGCAGAGCCTGTTAATTATACCGTCAGTGATGATGAAATCCTCAAACGTCTTTACGGTTTATGATGCACCTAAGATTATCCCGAATTATTCTCCCTAAACGAGAGATTTAGGAAAACTGACCGTGTAAATGGCTAAAAAGTTATCCCGAATATTTCTCTAAGAAATGCCGCTGTTACTGGCTTTCTTTGATGTATTCGGGATAATTTGACTTTCGGTATAACGAATTTGTGAATTTTCTAAAAGAGGCTTGACAAACAAAGAATTTTAAGTATAATGATAACTATGTTAGCACACAGGCGCATCAAGGAGGTGAATAAATGGCAGTTGGCACTTATGAGACTACCCATGAGAAGATTTTAGAAAGTGGAAAGCAGCTATTCCTTAAAAATGGCTATGAACGCACAAATCTTCGGGAGCTTTGCAAGGGTGCGGGGATTACGACTGGAGCATACTATCGGCACTTTGAAGATAAGGCGGCATTGTTCTCGGCATTGGTTGAGCCTGCTGTCGAGGGGATTCGTAAAAGGTATGATGCCGCAGGAGAGCGATGCTTTGATTATATATCCGTTGACAACATGACTGATTTGTGGAATGTTTCGGTTGAAACAATGGTCGAGTTTATTGAATTTATTTTCAGCCACTTTGATTCGTTCAAACTTCTCCTGCATTGTGCGGATGGAACAAAATATGTTGACTTTACTGATTGGATGGTAGAAAAAGAAGTTCAGGACACGTTGAAAATGTATGATGTTCTTGAAGAAAAGGGAGTTAAGTATAAACGGCTCGGACTGAAAGAGTTGCATATGTTGAATCATGCTTATTACTCTTGTATCTTTGAAACAGTCCTGCATGATTACACGAAAGAAGAAGCAATTCAGACAACACATACACTGGCAGAGTTTATTACAGCCGGTTGGCGGAAAGTGCATGGTCTTTGAATAAAAGGCCACACTTTTTTGCTTGATAGATAACTTAGTTTGCGATTTTTGTTAGCACACTTTGTTATCTTCTTGTTGGCTACTATATTTTTTTAATATATGGTTAGCGAAATCTAACTTATCAAGGAGGAACCTATATGCAAAAACAAAATCCATTACTCCGTGTTTGGGAGCTTGGAAAATCGCAGCATTCAGGACTGATTTGTGCGGTTATCAGCGCATTTCTCGGCGTCTTAGGTGGGATGCTCCCCTACTTTGCTGCGGCGCAGATGATTGTGAATCTGCTTGAAGGAAATAGGGATATGTCATTGTACTTCAAATGGCTGTGCATTGGAATGGCAGGCTATTTAGTACGGACACTGCTTTATACTTTGGCACTGTCTATATCACATAAGGCAACCTTTTCCGTTTTAAAAACAATCCGCCAAAAAATACTGGCGAAACTGCCGAAACTGCCTCTTGGAACCGTGACGGATATGTCCAGCGGAAAAATGAAACAGCTTATAGGCTGCAAGGGAGAATACCGCGCTGTGCAGATTGTCCGCTATTATCATGTTGTTTACCAGTACGGCGTAAATGCCGACGCATATCATTATGAGGAAGCCTTGAAAACCGATAGCGAACAGGGATTTTAGGTAGTTGTTTCCTATCTGCCCCCATTCCCGGTTGGTCATTGTTGCAAACGGGATAGGCGATACCGAACAGTAAAGGTAAATCTCTATCATACGCCCGTAGAGGATAACGGTTATCAGTACGGACATGATTTTCATGCACAAGCTCACAAGGCTTGTTTCCATGACAAGTAAGAGCAGTTCGGGGATTTCCATAGCGTCAAGCCCGTCCTGCATGGAAGCAAGGGCGGCGGCAGCGTCAATCTCTGTGCTGCCGCCGATTACCCCCGCCGCGCCGGAAACAACGTGCTGCGCCATATCGAACACCGCCATAGTGATGTCAAAGGTGTGCGTCACAAGGTAGACTGCCACAAACGCCTTGAACACCCACTTGAAGAACATGGAAGTGTCAACGTCGTGCATATTGTTCTTTTCCGTTACCATGCTGATAAGCTCATAGCATAGGACGTAGGTAATGACAAGCCCCGCAATGGGTACGATTACATTCTCACTAAGGGTCTGTATCATGGAGAATATATTTGCGTTCCACCCTTGCGGGGTCTGCCCTACCTCTGCGGCGATAGTGCCGACTTTTTCGTTTACGTCCCCGAACATAGTTGACAGATTACCGTTTATGGCTCCTATGAGGATTTCCTTTATCCATTCGTTAATCGCGTCAAGTATGCTCTGCATAAGCCTTTACCCGCGCTTCTTAACCGAACAAGCCGGAAAGCAGCGGTACAAGGGTCATGCCGATAAGGGCAACGCCGCCGCCCGCCATAAGCTGCTTCATGCCCTGGCTTTTTGCTCATGTGATATAAAGAAGTAAAAGAAGTGTAAAAAATTTTGCCGTTCCCTGTCCGGCTGACTGCCGGACGGGTCGGGCTTTAGTCGGGCAATTCTACCTTGCCGACAAAAGAGTAATAGATTTCGATTTCCTGTCTGCGGAGCTTCCCCCGGCGTTTCCCGTCAAGGGCTTCCGATTCGTGGATTACGATTTTCTCCACAAACTCCCGTAACAGGGTAGGGGTGAGTTCCTCAAAGCTGGTGTACTTGCGTACCACTTTCATAAATTTTTCAGCGTTTGCCGTGGCTTCCAGCGTCTTAGAAAGCTCGCTCTGCAAGGTGGCGGCTTTCTCTTTCAGTTCCTTTTGCTCGGCTTCGTAGTCTGCCGATAATTCCGTGAAACGCTCGTCCGATATGCGCCCGGTCACGCTGTCCTCATACAGCCGTTTAAAGATAGCGGAGAGTTCCGCAATCCGTTTTTCTGCCGCTTCCAGCTCTTTCTTCTTGGCGGCGTTCCGGCGTTTGCTCCCGTCCTCGGTCTGCTCGGTCAACAGCTTCATAAACCGGGCTTCGTGCCTGGCGGCGTAGCTGGTGACTTTCCGTAGGTTCTCGGTCACTCCGGCGGTCAAGAGGTCGGTGCGGATAAAGTGCGCCGTACAGTCTGCCGTGCGCTTCTTGTAGCTGCCGCATATGTAACAGTCCTGTTTCCGCTTGTCCGTATGATACCTCTGCTGGTACATGACGCTTCCGCAGTCGGCACAAAAGAGTATGCCGGAGAACAAGCCCACTTCATCATAGCGGTTGGGGCGTTTGCGCTGCTTGCGTAGCTCCTGCACACGTTCCCATGTGTCCCTGTCGATTATCTGCTCGTGGTGGTTCTCAAAGATTGCCTGTTTGTCCTCGCTGTTGTAGATAATCTTGCTGCATTTGTAGGATTGGGTGGTGGTCTTGAAGTTCACAAGGCAGCCCGTGTATTCCCGGTTTTCAAGGATATGCACCACGGTGTTCGCCGCCCACTTGCACTCATAGCCGGGGTGGTAGCGGCGGGTTCTCCCTGTCCGGCGGTATTCCAGCGTTCCCGGCGTGGGGATTTCCTGCTCCGTAAGCATACGGGCTATCTTGGTCGGTCCGTTCCCGGCAAGGCATAAGCTGTATATCTGCTTCACCACGGGGGCGGCTTCCTCGTCAATGATGAAATTTTCGTCCTCGTCCATGAGGTAGCCGTACACGGGCTTGCTTGTGACAGGCTTCCCACTCATGCCTTTTGAGCGTTTTACCGCCCGGATTTTCTTGCTCGTATCCCTCACCAGCCATTCGTTAAAAATGTTACGCAAGGGCGCAAAATCATTCTCGCCCTGTGCGCTGTCTACGCCGTCATTGATTGCAATGAAGCGGACGCCGTTCTGTGGGAAAATCATTTCTGTGTACATTCCCACTTGTAAATAATTTCGCCCTAACCTTGACATATCCTTTACTATGACCGTTCCCACAAGCCCCGCTTCAATGTCGGCAAGCATGGACTGGAAGCCGGGTCTTTGGAAATTTGCCCCGGAGAATCCGTCGTCCGTGTACCATTTGAGGTTGGAAAAGCCGTTCTGTCTGGCGTAGGCTTCAAGGATTCGCTTCTGGTTGCTTATGGAGTTGGATTCACCTTGAAGCGTGTCCTCGTGCGACAATCTCGGATATAGGGCGGTAATCAGTTTTTGGGTGGTCTGTCTTGGCATAATGTCCTCCGTTTCCGACAGCCAGTCCCACTATTCCGTAGGCTTAGTATACCATAGGGCGGGGCTGTCTGTACAGTCCTTTTTGCTTCTTTATGTCGAAAAATATCACGGTTTTTTGTTACGGTTTATAGCAAGTAGCTTATTATAGAAAATATCAAATTTTTATGCTATACTTTAGTTCGTTACAAAGTGACAAACTAAATCTACGGGGGCAACACATGGACGCACAAGTTTTTTGGGATGTTATCGGCAATTACAACAGACAAACATGGATAATCCAAATTGCATTACTCGTTTTTTTACTCATAGCGGTTGCTTTGTCCTATACAAAAAAAATAAAGTGGGCGGCAAAATTCTCGCTTGGGATTATTAACCTCTTTATAGGCATTGGATTTTTCGCTTGGTATGGAACAGAGCCTATTCAGAAATTTTTTGCATTTCCCTTGTATATCACTTGCGGTGTTCTGTTCCTATACGAAAGTCTGCATAACAAGGACGATATACTCAAAACACCTACCGCATTTCAGATGTTTCTACTGGTGCTTTATTTAGCGTACCCTTTTGTTTCCATTCTTTTAGGTAATTCTTTCCCGCAAATGGTAACATACATCATGCCTTGCCCCGTAATCAGCATAAGCATGACGGTTTATGCTGGCTATAAAAGAAAAAACAATCTGCTCCTCGCTTTACTGACCATATGGGGATTGACCGGAATAAAATCAGTCATCTTCAATGCCTATGAAGATATAATTCTACTGATTTGCGGTTTGTATGGTATCGTGCTGCTGGCAAATGAAATACGGCAATCAAGCAAGAAATAAACATGGTGTCATTTATTACTATTCCAGCGGTCACGCTCCACGGCATGACCGCTTTTCCATGCCACAACTTAGGCGGTAAAAGGCGGCTTGTGTCCGGCTGCGCTTTCGGCTTCCAGCACTTTCATCATCTTGTCGGCGGCGGTGGCGGTAGTGCCTTGTTTGAAGTAGCCGGAAACCACAAGGACGGTGTTCCCCCGGCGTACCTCGGTCACGCAATCCGGGCGGCGGGCGGTGGTGGCGGTGCTTTTCTTGGGCGTGTCGGTCATAGGCAAATCTCCTTTCCGTTCAGCAGCTTTTTAAGGCGTTCCATTTTCTCCCTTGCTCTGGCTTTCCTGAAATTCTCCCCGGTAATGCAGACGGGGGTACACATTTCCGTAAGGCGGTCATAAATGCGGGCGTGGGCGGTGTCCTCCGGGTTCTGCAATTCTTCCAGCGTCAAATTTGTTGTCACGATTAAGGGCTTGCCGCTTCGGTATCGGCTGTCTATCACGTTGTAAACCTGTTCAAGCCCGTATTCCGTGCCACGCTCCATGCCGAAATCGTCAAGGATAAGCAGAGGGAAGCTGCAAAGGCGGGCTATGTACTCGTTCCTGTCCTTATAGCTGGCGGCAAGGTCGTTGAGTATCAAGGCAAAGTTTGTCATGCACACGGAAACCTCTTTCTCCATGAGGGCGTTGGCGATACACCCGGCGAAATAGCTTTTGCCTGTGCCTACCATGCCCCATAACAGATAACCGATATTCCCGGCTTTCATTTCCTCCCAACACTCCACATAAGCATGGGCTTTGTGCATTTGGGGGCATTTCCCGTTGTCGTTTTCAAACGTCCATTCCCGCATAGCCGGGTCTGTAAATCCCTTTCGTTTCAGCCGTTCCACTTCCTCCCGGTGCTTATATTCCCGGTGGCTGGCTTCCAGCGTTTCCCGGCGTTTTCTCTGGCAGTCACATTCTTTGGGGTGGCGGTCACGTCCAAAAAAGGTCTTGCCCTCCGGGAAGTAGGCTTCTTTGGGCTGGCGGCAGCTCCCGCAATATAAAAGCCCGTCCTCCCCGATATAGTCCTCCAGCTCTGCTTCCTGTGCCGTGGCAAGCCGGAAAATGGCGTTATCGTAATCACTCATAAAATCGTCCTCCTTGTTCATGGTCTTTTACGCCCTGTTTACGGGGCGTTGTGTCTATGCGGTCAAAGGCTCTCGCCCTCCTTGTAGGAATAATCGGGGATTCCTTTCTTTCCTGTGCCTTTCCTGTCACGTTTTGCCCACATACGGACAGCGGCGGCATGGTTGGCGTACACTTTCCCGTAGGCGGCTATGTACTCGCTCAATTCCTCAATGAACCGTTCCAGCCTGTCCGGGTATTCCCCTTTCAGCTCCGCATACTCGGATTCGGAGAGGAAAAGGTTTTTATATCTGCCAAAGGGTGCGGGCTGCTCCCCACTCACTCCTTTTCGTTGGTTCTCTTTTAGTTGGTTTATAGTAAGTTGGTTAGGGGTCGGTTTTCCGTCCAACGCAAAGGTCGGTTTTCCGTCCTTATGAGGGTCGCTTTTCCGGCTATCAGAGGGTCGGTTTTCCGGCTGTATGGCGGTCATATGGTCGGAAAACTGTACCACTGGCATTTGCGGTATTTTTATATAAAGGCGGTTGGGTGCGGAGAAGCCCCGGCGTTCCCTCACCAGAAGCCCGGCAGCGTCCAGCTCGTTCAGTGCGCTTTTTATGGCGGTGCTGCCTTTATCCAGCATTTCCGTTATCTCCGAAACGGGATAGACAATATACGTCCTGCCCTCGCTGTCCTGCCAGCCGTTCTTCTGTGAGAGGGTGGAACGGTCAAGAAGCAGCCCATAGAGCAGCCTTGCGGTATGCGACAAGTCCATTTTCAGCAGAAAATAGGGATAGGGCAGAAAACGGGGCAATATGGTGTCTGCTGTGATGTAATCGGTTATGGTTCTCACCTCCTGTCTGTGGCTTCCTGTTACGCAGTTAAAACGGCATTTTCGGGGGTAAAGGATAAATGTATCGGCTACCCTTTGAGGGCGGTCAAAAAAGCCTTGATTTACGGGCTTCTTTCATAGCCTAAATGCGTAGAAAGGTGGTATCTTTTCCGCTGTCTGTCGGCTTCTTTCCGGCGGCGCACTCTTGCGGCGCAATCCGGGCAGTATTTCCCCCGGTTTGACTTGGGGAGAAAATACCCGCCGCACTCGGTACAGCGTTTCCTGTCTGCCCGGTGGAGTAAGGCGGCTTCCAGTTTCCCGTCCAGCGGCAGAACGGCGGTAATGAACCAGCGGCAGATAAGCGAATAGCTGATACTCTGGACGCATACACAAGGCTCTCCATTATCCAGCACAATGCAGTTGCCGTTATCGTAGTTACAGCACTCATGCACAAGACGGCGGGCGGCTCTGTACTGCTGGTAGTCCATGTAGGGGCGTTTACCGTTCATTTTCCCGCCCCTTTCCCCGTTCCGGCTCACGGCGCAATATTTTGTCAAGATTGCTTTTCACGGTCTGCAATTCCCGGACGTTCTCTTTCTTCTCCCGGTACTCGTTGTAAAGGGCGTTTTTCTCTTTGGTAAGCTGCTCAATCTCCGTTTGTAAGGTCTTGGAAGCTGGCAGCTTGGAGATTCCCTGTGCCTTAAAATACCGGGCGGCAGATTCGGAAATGATAAATTCGCTTTCATGCTGTTCCCGGTAGGCTCGCTTTGCTTTCTCCGTTTTCTGCGCCCGCAATCCGTCACGGGCTGGCTTGGTCTTGATGTACGCCAATAGCTGTTTCTGCAAGTCCTTTTTCTCCCGCAAAGTGCTTTCCACGGTTTTTAGTTCCGCATGGACGTTTGACAGCTCCGCGCTGGCGGCGGCAAGGGCGGCTTCCAATTCCTCCGGGGAAGAAAAGCCGGATTCCTCGTAAATGCTCACGGTAGCCGCCATTTGCTTTAGATTGTGAACAGCCGCCCAGCGGTCATATCCTATACCCTTGCCCTCGGCTCGTTTCGCTTCCCGGTCTACCATGCGTTGTACTCCGTCATTTTTCGGGGCGTTTACAGCGGCTTTGTTGCGCTGTAAGCGGTCTTTTATGCTGCGGGGGTATTCCTGTTTGGGTAGGGGCTTTTCGGCGGCTCTGGCGGCGTTCTGTGCGTTTTGGGTGAGTGTTTCCAGTACGGCGGCACGGTCAAAATCATCACCCAGTTTCCGGGCGGTGATGGGCTTCGTCCTGTCCGGCGTGAGATACGATAATCTCCCCCGGCTCTCCTTGACGGTCACTCCCTGTTGCAGCAGCTTCCCGGAAAAATCCTCAAAGGAAACGGCAGAGGACAGGGCGGCTCGGATTGTGCGCCGTAGCTTCTCCTTGTCGGTTTCAAACTTGGTCTGTTTGGGCGGCTCTCCTGTGGCGGCTTGGGAAGCGTTCTCTTTATCCAGTGCGGCTTGTCCTTTCCGTTTTGCCCAATACTCACGCTCGCTAACTCGGTTCTTGCTCCCGTGGAGTAAATCAATCTGATAGAGGTTTTCCCGGTGACACATCTCCATGACTTCCGCTTTGAAATACTCCATAGCTGCGTCCGTACAGCGGTGCTTGCAGCCCTCCCTTGTGTCGGCTGGTCTTTCCATGTAGGGCAGCAATGGCACTTCCTCAATCCGCAATGAATTGATTACGATATGCACATGGATATTTCCGCTGTGGTTATGCCCATCTGGGTGGGTGCATACAAGGGCTTGGTGTCCGGGGAAATGCTCTTTACAGAACTGCTCGCCTAACTGTTGCGCCCGGTCTACGGTCAAGCCGTTGTCTGGTGCGTCACGGGGGTCAAAGGAAATAATATAGTGGTGGCTCTTTACGTCCTCCCGTTTCTGGTTCTTGCCGTATTTCAGATTGGAGCGCATACACGCTATGGCGAAATCTTCCCCGCCGCAATTCAGAGAGGAAATGCGGTAATCGTCACGGGGGAGAAGCCGCCCATTTTTATCAAGGGTGGGCTTCATGGTAAACTCGTCATGCTCAAAAGTTAGGTACTGCTCGGCAGCTCCGTAATCGGCATTTTTAGAGCTGATATGTTTGAATGTTGCCAACGGCTTCACCTACTTTCTGCAAGACTTCAAACTTCAAGGCGGCAAGCTCCGCTGTGGCGGCTCGCACTTCTTGGGAGAGGGCGTTATAAGGTGCGCCATACTCATTCAGACAGCGGGCAATCTGGTTCAGATTCCCGCCGATTTTCCCGTATTCGGCTGTGAGTTTCCCAACGGCAGAAAGCAGTTCATCATTGACCGGGGAAACGGTGATAACCGGGCGTATGCTTGACTTAATAAGGGCTTGCCGGATAAACTCGGCTTGGCTCATTTTGCAGAGGGTGACACGCTCGGAAAACTCGGCGTATTCTTCCTCGGTCAAGCGTGTCTTGATTACCCGGTGGCGGTGGGGCGTGTTGTATCTTTTCATGGCTTTCAGCTCCTTTCTTTTTATGGTTTGCCCTCTCACCAATAGGAGAAAAACAGGGGGCAAAGCGGAAGTGTTTTTTGAAAAATCCGAAAATATTTTTTCGGGGATTTTTCAAGCGGCGCAAGCCGCAAAAAGGCGGGCTTGGGGTGGCAACCCCAACAAGATTCCCATAGGACAAAATGAGCGATTAGCGAAATTTGGTACTGTGGTAGAATCTTGCTCTTAGAAACTGCGCTGTGTGGTATCTTTGCTTACTATCCGGCTATTGGCGGCTGGTTTGTTGCGTTCCGGCGAAAATTTCTCTCACAATACCTTTAGTGCCATACGGAGAGATTTTGCCAAGGCTACGGAAAATTTCTCTCCAATACCTACAAACCAGCAAAATGCAAAATGGACGTTGATTGGCTGAAATTTCCCCTCATTCCTTACAAAACCACACAAGCCCGGATAGGCGGGAATTTTGAGAAATTTCTTCATTTTCCTTTCATTCCCCACACCACCGAAAATTGAAAACTGCCAAACAAAGAGCGTGTCATGTTTCCCTTTTCGTGGGGCAATACGGCGGTTTTTCAAAAACGCCGAATATAAACGCAAAAAAACAGGAAACCTTTTTATGATTTCCTGTCTTGGTGTGCCGTTCTATGTGGCGGAGGTTATTCAGTTTTGGGGTATGGCTGTTCATCAAAGCGGAACTGGAACAGGGCAGCGATAAGCCGCCGTTTGATATTGTCCTCGGTGTCCTTGTTGACGTGTCCGTTTTCAAGAGAAGCAAGCCGGATTCGCTTGCTGTAATGCCGTAAAACCTCGTCAATGGCTTCCGGCTCTCCGCTGGTCGCTCGGATAATGGTTTCATATGGCACAAGTTTAGGATTCCTCACGGAAAAGCACCTCCATTTCTTCATGCAGCATTTGCAAGGCACTGTGTATGTGATGCCACGCCGTACTCCGGCAGCGTCCGTATAGTTCCCCGATTTCCTGCTGTGTGTAACGCCCGAAAAAGTAAAGGTAAATGACTTCCCTCTTTTTCTCCGGCAGAGAGGACAGGGCGGCGGCAAGCTCCCCGTTTGTGAGGATAACCCTCTGACCGCATATCATAACCGGGTATTGCTTGTAGGGGTCTATGAAATAGGTGTCTGACGTGCTGAATGGGTAAAACTTTTCTTCGGTGAGGTATTCAAAAGATATTTCTCTTTGCCGCCGTCTATCCCTGTCACGCCATGCGTTGATAACCGCATAACGTATAACAACTTTACAAAAGGCGTTAAATGTGTATTCGATATGCTCCTTGTATGCTTCTGTGCAAGGCATAGAAATTCCCCCTTTCTCCCACATAATACATTTAGTTAGTATTCTTTTTTGTGATAAATACCCACGGTCAACGGATAGGATAAAGCGAACATTAACAAAGAACTTAAAAGCAAAATAGCCGCACTTAATAGAATTGTAGTTACGCCAGGGGCTAAATAAAGATTAAGTACACTAATAATTCCTAACACAACGCCAATTCCACAAAGCAAGCTGATTACTAAAAATACATCACTTCTTTCTTCGCCGCCCAGATAAAGCAATGGAAAGAAAAATGCACCTGTAAAAATACTTACACTGATTCCCAATGCAAATATTGAAACTACGTCAATGCTATTATCATAAGGGCAACCATGCAATGCCCATGATAAACTTATAACGATTCCTGCATATAGTATTCCAACAAGCAGCCATATTAGTTGACTGATAAAATAGCTTTTAACAATAGCAGCTCTCTTTACAGGCAAAGTTAATTTGTATTTTCCCCATTTTGAAATAAACTCTTTTTTTATGCTTGTAATTGCATTTACGGAAAAGCCAACCATGCTTAACAGAACGTAACCAATAAGAAGCGGCTGGCTGATAACCGCAACAACAAAAAGCCCCAATATAAGCATAAAAATCGAAAAAACTTTCGCATTAGAATAAACGGTTAAAAAATTATTTTTAAGCAATCCTTTCATACTCGTTCCCCCTTTACCAATAACAACATGATTTCATCAACTGAAACATGGTCTACAACAGAACCTTTATATTTTCGTTGTGCTTCTTTTCCGTTATTAACTAATACATCAATCTGAAAATCCCGTTTTCGGTAAGCGATAATATCACCAGGGTCTAATGCAAGGAACTGACTTTCCTTGCAACGCATAACGGCGTAATTATATACCAAATCATTTTTTGATGCGGTCATAATCAATTTCCCATTATGAATAAATGTAATATAATCTGCAACTTTTTCTAAATCGCTTGTAATATGAGAAGATAAAAGGATAGAATGGCTTTCCTCCTGCACAAATTCAAGAAAAACGTCCAGCATTTCATCACGCATAATGGGGTCTAAACCACTGGTTGCTTCGTCCAAAATCAATAATTGCGGGTGGTGCGACAAGGCAACTGCAATAGCCAGCTTCATTGTCATTCCTCTGGAATAATTTTTGATTTTCTGTTTAACAGGTAAATGAAAATCCTCTAAATATTTTTGAAATAAGGCATTATCCCATTGTGTATAAATTCCCTCCATGACTTGAGATAATTGTTTCGCCGTCCAAAAACCCGGAAAATTATCTCCGTCATAAACCACACCAATTTTTTCTCGAATGTCTGTGTCAATATCCCGCATTTCTTTTCCAAATAGTTTTACCATACCGCTGTCTTTTCTGACAGTGTTTAAAATACAGCCAATCGTGGTAGTTTTACCTGCGCCGTTTTCACCAACAAAGCCCAGAATAGCCCCATACGGTAATGAAAAAGAGAGTTTATCCAATATAAAGTTTGACTTTGGAAAAGACTTACATATTTGTTGCAATTCTAAAATGTTTTCCATGTTATTCGTCCTCCTGATAAAATAAAGTTAATAATTCCGTCAATTTTTCAAGAGAAATATTACTCATTCTCCCTATTTCGGCGGCTGCTTGTAAATGTTCTTCGGCTATACGCTGTTGTTCCTCTTGATAAAATTCTTTGTTCTGCGCCGACACAAAACTTCCTCTGCCAACTGTAGTTTCGATAAATCCGTCCCTTTGTAAATCCTCATAGGCTTTTTGGACTGTAATGACACTTACATGGATTGATTTTGCCAAAGCTCGCATGGAAGGGATTGCGTCACCTGCCTGTAATTCTCCGCTCATTATCATTGCCTTGATTTGTGATGTGATTTGTTCATAAATCGGTTTATTGGCATTGTTGCTGATAATGATTTCCACTATTCACCACCTCTACTTTCCGAATGTACTTAATGTACAAGTACATTATATCACCTTTGCTATTATAGTCAATCCCCCAAATAAAAATAACAACAACTTAATCTGGTTGTTGTGTATCAAAAATGTAGGTCGGTGTAAGGTAGGATTCCGTAGTAGTCGGCATTGTGGGAATGTGTATAACTGGCTGTCTTATGGAGTTGTGGGTAACTCTGTTTGCAGGACGTGGGAAAGCTGCACTTTAGCTTTTCCATGTGCTGTGAATAGAGTTATCCATGATTCCATAGCCTGTTATGCACATTTCCACAATGCTTGTCTTTTGGTCTTTGGCTTCTTTGGTTCGGAATAGTGTGGTGCTGGCGGTCTATCTCTTGTTTTCGGTTGCTTGCTTCTTTACCGTACATGAGCATTCGCGCCAGGGTTGTCGTTGCCGTAGCCCTCCATCAGATTGATTACGCCCCAGATACCAAGCCCGGCTCCAAGTGCTACAACAAGGGTCTGCAAAACGTCTACTGCGCTATTGAAAAATGCCATAAATAAATCCTTTCTGCCGCGTCTGCGGCTGTCCGGCAAGCGGACAAAAGGCGGTCAGCGTATGCCGCCGCATAAAAAAACCGCCCTCTGGTAAAGGCGGCTGTCCCCGCGCTGCGTAAGTTCTGCGGCGCGGCGGTATTCAGTTGTAGGGGGGTGCGGCTCCTGCCGCTGTGTGCTGCGCCGGAAAGTAGGGGCGCGTATCATGTAGCCGATATTGATATATGTGATTGCTTCAATTCCTCCTTTCGGTGTCCCGCTGTGCTGCCGGACGGGTATTATTCAGACTTGCGGGAAGTGAATAGCTTGCATAGCAAGGTGTTCGCTTCCCGCAAGTTCACAAAGGGGTAGCTGCCGCAAGGCAGCGTAGGGGAAGTGCAGCTTCCCCTGTCCCCCCCCTCCCCGGCGGTCTGCCATGCTGTCACTGTTGAGGGATAAGCCCCCGGCGCGTGACATACTCCGTTGCAAAACGGCGGTGTTCCGCTTCCTTTTCCCGCCAATACTCCCATAATGCAGCGTCGGCGGCTTCCGCAACATTCATTAAAAACCGTTCAAGCTGCTTTTGTTTTTCCTCTGCGCTACGTTTCCTCATGGTCTGCGTCCTCCTGTAAGTCTGCTGCGTCAATCTCGTAATAGTCAAAAACCTCGTCGGGCTTGACAATGGCGGGGCGGCGTTTAAGGTGCTTTTCCATGTCAAAGGCGTTCTTCGGGTCTGCGTCGGACAGGTACTTGTATTTCGGGTGCTTCGTTATGTCGAATTTGTCCGAAAAGAACGGGCGCACCCCGCGTAGCTGCAAGATACATTTCCCTCCGTCCATGACTGCAATTTCATCTTCCGTCATAAGCTGCTTTCCCAATTTCTGATAGTTCAGCCCATGCGAAAGCTCCCGCCCCCTTGTTTCGGACGTGTTAAAGCTGTCTATCGTTTCTTTTCCTAAAATTTCCGATATTTCTTTAAGGGTGGTTTTCTCCTTGCCGCCCAAGAAAAGCGTGGTGTCGCAGTTGCCGACTATGGTATCGGCGTTGTCTTTGTAAATGGCTTTTAGCTGTGACTGGCTCTGCAAGATGATTGACGCGGATATTTCCCGGCTCCGTATCGTTGCAATGAGCTTTTCAAACTTTGGTATCTGCCCGATATTCGCAAATTCATCAAGTAAGCACCTAACATGGACGGGAAGCCGCCCGCCGTATTCATCATCTGCCTTGTCACAAAGCAAGTTGAATAGCTGTGTGTAAAGGATTGAAACGACAAAGTTAAAAGTGTCGTCGGTGTCGCTGATGATGACGAAAAGGGCGGTCTTTCTGTCGCCTATGGTGTCAAGCTCCATTTCGTCGGTTTCCATAAGCTCCCGCAGCTCCTTAATGTCGAATGGGGCTAACCTCGCGCCGCATGAGATAAGTATGCTTTTTGCGGTCTTGCCCGCCGCAAGTTTGTATTTTTTGTACTGCTTGACTGCAAAATGTTCCGGGTCTTTTTCTTCCAGACGTTCAAACATGAGGTCAACCGGGTTCTGGAAATCCTCGTCGTCCTCGCGGGCTTCCGACGCATTTATCATTTCAAGCAGCGTCGTGAAGTTCTTCTCGTCCTCCGGGGCTTCATACCAGATATAGCCGATTAGCGCGGTGTAGTAGAGCTTTTCCGCTTTCACCCAGAAATCCTCGCCGGATTTTTCCCCGTCGCCTTTGGTGTTGGCGATAATGGTATTGACTAATTTCAAAATGTCCTTTTCGCTCCGCAGATAGGCAAAGGGATTGTATTTCATGGATTTTTTGAAGTTAATCGTATTTAGCACTTTGATACGGTATTTGTACCGCTGCAACATTTTCCCGGTTTCCAAAATCAGTGTTCCTTTCGGGTCAGTGACGATATACGACGTTGGAAAATCCTTTGACGTACATTGCATGAGCGACGGTTTCACAAAGAACCGGGTCTTGCCGCTGCCGGAACCGCCGATTACAAGAATATTTTTGTTTCTTGCGTATTTCGGCTGCTTCGGGCGGCTGTTCATGGTGAGCCGTTCCGTCTGCGTTAAGGGGATATTGTTCTCAAATACCGGGTCTGTGTACGGCTTTATGTCGTCAGCCCCGCCCCAACGCGCCGAACCGTATTCTGTCCCGCGGCGGTATTTCTTCGCGTTCTTGCCTTTGGTGTAGATAATCAGCCGGACAATGACCGCCCCCGCAATGCCGATAAGCAAATCGACGGGGTGGAAGCTCGGCGCAATACTGGAAAAGGCGGCGGTAAAACCGTCCCCAAGATGTAGCATCTTTGCGCTTGCGTCCGCGCCGGGGGAGAGCCGGACAGCCGCGCCCGCTTTATCAAAGAGCCAGACAAAGAGCAGATACGGGAGATTTAAGATAAGCAGCTTCTTGATTTCCGGCTTCATAGCGATACCTCCCTGTCTTTGTTCTTGACCTTTGCCCGTTCCGCGTTTCTGCCCTGTGCGGCTTCTTTGAGGGTAGAGAGCAGCTTTCGGATTGAGGGCTTTTTCTCCTGTGTCAGCTTCTTTGCGGAAAACTCCTTAAAGGCGGCGGTCAGCACGTCCGCGTCCCGCCCCTTGAAGAAAACCAGATAGCGGGGCGGGCTTTCCGTCGCGTCCTTTTTCAGCGCAAAGTCGATACCGTACTTTTTCGCCGTACTCTCAAAGGCTTTGATATTGCCCTCGGTAATCTCAATGTTGGAAACGCCCGCGTTCTGCTTCATAAGCTGCTTTAAGCTCTGCTTGCCCTGTGGCGGTTTTGCAAGCTGCTTTTTGCCCTTTGACAGTATGGCTTTCATTGCCTTTTGGAGCGTCTGCGCGGTCAGCTTCCCGGTCTTGATGTAAAGGGCTATGGTCTTTTCGTTTACTTTGTCCTGCAATTTGTCGCGTCCTCCTTTCGCGTTTCTTTATGGGGCGGCGGTCAGATACGCACCCGCAGCCCGTTCAAGTCCTCGGCTCTGATACCCACAAGATACCAGTTGTCGCCGTACTCAATCCGGGTCGGCTTCCACTTGCCCCGCACGAATACGTCAAAGCACTCGCCGCAATGCAAGCCCCCGTAGTAGCTGTTTAAGTCAAAGCGGATGTCGTAACGGTCGGTGCGCTCGTCAAATACCAATGCTCCTGTCATTTTCTGTGCCATAATAAAATCCTCCTTTTGTGGTTGTGGGTGGTTACAGGCTTTCGCCCTCGTTGCATGAATAATAGTCCGGGTCGCCGTACTGCGGCTTCTTCGGTGACAGTGCGCCGCTTGCCATGTCATGGGCGACAAGGGAAGTGTAGTAGTTGCCGATTGTGGACGGGGCGTTGAAAAGGGCTGCTTTCAGATATTGCTTGATGTTGCGGATTTTCGTTGTGTTCTCCCGCATACAGTCAAGCACAAAGCGGATATGCTCGCCGTCCAGTTTCATAAACTTAGATTTCACAAGCTCTGCCGGGTAGTCGTCCCCCGCAATCCGTACCCGCTTTCTGGCGGTGCATACGGTTTCAAGCATGAGGTCTACAATCTCGTCAAGCCTGTCACTGTCAAACTTCATGTCCTGTTTGAGAATGTCGTAGTCGATATTGTCCTTGATGATTTCCCGGTATATATCAACTGCGCTCTGTGCTGTCGCTTCCGTTCCTTTCCGTTCCGGCGGCGTAGCCGCTTCTCTGCAAGGAGAGGGGTTAGGGGAAAGGATAGGAATGGAATGGGTACTTGATAAATCTGTATTTGATTTTTCTTTTTTTGGTAAGTCAGTTCTTTGTATATCTTTATTTAATTGCGTTGGATTTTCCAACGTAGGTTTTTCCTGCGTTGGATTATCCAATGTTGGATTTTCCAATGTAGGTAAATCCGGCGTAGGCGGCTGCGGCTGCTCGAATATCACATAGTCCGCGCCCCGCAAGCGTCCTTTCTCGTCGCGCTCCCTTGAACGGACGATATACCCGGCGCGTTCAAGCTCCTTAATGGCTTCGCGGATAGCGTCTATCTTCTCCCGGTTGATAAGGGATAAGCCTTTCAAGGTGTAGTCCCAATCTTCGGGGAGTGACAGCATTTGCGACAACAGCCCTTTTGCTTTTAGGGATAGCTCCTTGTTGCGTAGGTGGTGGTTGCTCATTACGGTGTAGCCCTTGTTCCGTTCCACTCTGAAAACTGCCATAGTTCATAGCTCCTTTGCTTTGGATTTGTTACGCAGTAGAAGCGCGGTTTCGGGGGATAAGGTATAAATCCCTTTCCGCGCCAGATACGCGCCCGGAAAACCGCTTGTAGTAAGGCTTTTTCTGCCCCTACTGCGTAACAAAGGGCATAAAAAGCGGCGTTCCTGTTCTCCCATGTAGAGAGTAAGAAACGCCGCTTCTGCGTCGTATTCAGTTTTTAGTACAATACCCTGCTTGTCCGTCGCTCGAAAAACCTTGATTTTCCAGTGTTTTCAAAAGTATCGTTATCTAACGTCAGCTTTCCACCGCCCCGGTTTCCAGCAGATGCTTTCTGATATTGAGGCGGGCCATATTGACTGTGTGATTGTCAAGGACCTCTCCCGGTTGGGACGGAATTCCATTGATACCGGTTATTATATCGAACAGTATTTCCATACCCACAACGTCCGTTTTATTGCGGTCACGGACCAGTTTGACACGGCAGAGGCCGGCAGCCTGCACGGCGGTATTATGCTTCCCCTGAAAAATATGATAAACGAGGCTTACGCATTGGACATTGGCAGGAAGATCAAGGCCCAGGCAAGGCAGGCCATGAAAGACGGCGATTACATCGGCGCACGGGCGCCCTACGGCTACCGCAAAGACCCTGACAACTGCCATAAGCTGTTGATTGATGAAGATACCGCCCCTGTGGTGAGACAGATTTTTGAGTGGGCGCATGGGCATGTGGCTTTGAACCGTATCGTCCGTAACCTGAATGAAATGGGTATCACAGCCCCCAGCCACTACAAAAAGGCTACTGGCGAGATTACCAGCCCCGGCCTGATTGGGAGCGGGAAATGGCAGACACGAACCGTAATGAAGATTCTGGAAAGTGAAGTCTATGAAGATTTTCGCGAGGAACTTATGCAGAGCTTTCATAATAACCACAACGATGACGATTTGGGTTATATTGAAGCTGGAAATGGTTTTGAACTGCCTACTGATACGGATAAAAGGGAATATAATACCGAAAGCTATGAGGTATTCGAGGATATTCCTGATGTGTCAGAGAAAATGGCGGAAGATGTTGCCGAAAATGACAGAATCGGAATTGATGTGAGTATAACGGATGATGATATCGCCAAGACTGCTGAATTAACGGTTGAGGAGCAGGCGGAACAGATAGTAACAGCAATTCAGAAGTATTACAAGTCTTATGATTATTTGTCAGTAGAGAATAAGGCAAGGCTGTTTAATTTTAGAATTGATGATAACAGTTATAATCTGCAATTGCATGCCGGAGTACTGAGGAAGCTTGGTATTCATAGGTACGGAAGTGATATATTTGAAGATTATCAGAGTATCTATGGGGAAACGATGAAGAAGGCTGAAAAGCAGAAGTCAGAGTATGAATGTGGATATGAAGATAAAAAGTGGGAGAGAGGCAGGGGGAGGTGACCTGCCTCAGTGTATAGGCAATTTTTTCTGAAAATCATGAGAAAATTATGCATATAAAAATAAAGTTCTAGAGAACAAGTTGACTTTATTCCGACTTGGGATTATAATAAAAATGGTAAATTATTTTAATCTTGCTATAAAATAGGAGAACAAAATGAGATATTTTTCCATTAGCCAAATGTCAGAAAAATGGGGAATTTCACAACGAAGAATAAGAACATTATGTATGGAAGGGCGGATAGAAGGAGCCTTTAAAATGGGAGCATATTGGTCTATACCAGAGGATGCAGAAAAACCGAAAGATGAAAGAATAAAAAGTGGACGATATGTTAAAGAACGTTAGAGATGAGGAGTTGTTATGGCGAGTCAAAAAACTTGGGATAAAACTGAGGCAGCTATTCTGCTTGAGGCATTAATTCGAGTTAAGGAGGGCGAGGTTTCAAGAAAAGATGCAATTAAATCGGTATCTGAAAGACTTCGTGAAAAGGCACGATTAGAAGGCTTAGAGATTGATGATACCTTTCGTAATGTTTCCGGTATAACATTTCAAATGCACAGTATGGAATCTGCGTATGTTGGCAAGACATTAATAAAACCTGCAACAAAACTCTTTTCTGAGATTGCTTTGCTGAGAAAAGAAAATCCTATAGAGTATTACAAATTGTTGAAAGGAAATCAATCAGTGATTAACCAACAAAGGACTATGGAAGATGAGTTTTTTGAATGGTTATCAAAGAAAATATCAGCACCACAACAATCTGAATTGAAATCAGTATATGAGTTAATAAATAACTTTTGCCTTGATAGAAAAATTATAAAACAACCGCTTTTAAAAACCTCTGATTTAGGTCAGATCACAAAAGTACGAGATACAATTTCGCATAATCATCTTTTTAAGTTTATGCATAAAAAGCAAATAGGGAAAATGTCTGTGGGGATTAAGTACTATATAGATTATGTGAAAGAAACGGCGAGTAGAAAAGAAAATGAGCAGGATAGTAGTGATGTCGAGAATGTAGATATTCTTGCTGCTCAGGAGGAATATGTACGATTTGAAGATGTTCCCACAGAAGAAAGAAAGGAAACATTTGTTAAATGGATGATGGAGCAACATATGGCAGAAAGAACAGCAGTAGCCTATGCTTCATCATGTGGACTTGCAGCACAAATAGCTATAAATTATGGAATAATTGAAAAAGATATTTGGGAAATCACAGATATAGATATTCTCAAGAATATGATTTTTGCACTGTTGGATAATTCAGAATTCATTGAAAAGAATGAATCCAGACATAATCAATTTAGAGCATCATTAGTCAAGTATGTTCAGTTTTCAGGTGACGAAAATTTTACTTTAGCCTGAATTATTCACGCTATCTTTTTCAACAGTGTTCAATGCCGTATAAACACTGTGTTTTGACCATTTTACTTTTTCACCTAATAAGTGAAACAATTTCTATACAAAAAAGAGCCTCAAGTTTGCTATGATTATGTTGGTAAG
>CAJTDK010000018.1 GCA_910575105.1 Lachnospiraceae bacterium | reverse complement strand
AGGACGATCAAGCCGATCATGGTGGGAAGGATAAAGATCCATCCCCACACAAACTCGTTGCGTTCCTGACTTGTACCTTTCTTTGGATTAGCCAAGTCTCTCACCCCTTTCCATTAACAGGCGGTTTAATAGTCTTCCTCTGCAATCTTCTCATTCATTATGCTTGTAATATTCTTACATGCATCTGCCATGCTCTCTTCACCATTCCATGGTTTTTTCAGCTCTTCAACCATCGGATTCCACCATGCTAATGTAGAATTGGTGTGCGGTCTGAATACTGTATCTTCCATAGCGTCAATGTAAGCCTGAAGGTTGTACATCTCTGCGCTGCCTGCCCATGCTTCGGAAGCTCCGTCGTAAGCTGCCATTGTCACGCCAAGCTCAGACTGTTTCTCCTGCATCTCTTTTGTTCCAAACCACTCGATCAACTGGAATGCTTCATCCGGCATAGATGTTCCTGCTGAAGCTGACCATCCAAGTCCGTTGTAAAGGGATACGCTCTTTCCTGTTGTCGCATCCTTCGGCAGTCTAGTAACGTCACAGTTCTCAACCATGTAATCATTCTCTTTGAAGCCTGCCACCATCCAGGACCCCTGGGAGATCATAGCAACCTTGCCTGACTGGAATAATACGTCTGTACCTGTCTCGGACATTGTGTTGGCATCCGGCATTACGTTCTTGATACATTTGTCAAGGAACTCCATAGCCTTGATTGTATTCGGGTCATCGAATCCTGACTTGTTGTCGTCTGTTACGATCGTTCCGCCCATGGTATACACAATATTCATCCATGTATCCTGCTCATTGGACGGATTACATGCGAAACCATACTGGCTGCCGTCATCCTTGGTAAGCTTCTGCGCAATCTCGTAGAACTCATCCCATGTCCAGCTTCCGTCCGGATAAGCGATGCCTGCATCGTCGAACATCTTCTTGTTGTACCACATAGCGATCATATCTCTGTCCTTCGGAACTGCATATACTTTATCTTTCCATGTGTACATGTCTTTAAGATCCTGCGGGAATTTATCCATCTCAAGCTTCTCGCTCTTTGCCACATAATCTGTCAGATCTAACAGGATATCGTTAGCCATGTACTTAACCGCCTCATTAGAGTGCATCCAGAATACATCCGGCATCTCTCCGCCCGTTGCACCGGCTTCGAGAAGTGTCCAGTATGCGTTCCAGTCCATTGCCTGAAGCTCTGTCTTGATACCAGTCTCAGCTGTGAAATCATCCATGATCTGTTTCAGGCCGTCCTGCTGATTGGTATCCCAGATCGCAACTGTCAATGTGTCGCCCTTTTTCTTGCTTCCGCCGCCATCGCCGCTTCCGCCGCCGCATGCTGTAAGCATTCCGACTACCATTGTTGCTGTAAGTCCAGCCGCAATAAGTCTTTTGATTTTCATAAACCTACTTCCTCCTTCTTCGTCGTATTGACGTTTTTTCTGTAAATTATTATACATATATATGCATTTTACATAAATGGAATAATTAAATGTTTTTATGTTATTTTCGATATAGAAAAATCGAGCAAAATATGTTACAATAGAAACAGACATCAGCAATATCATCGTTTTGCATTATATAGAATTCTGGTAGGAATATGGCGAGATCACCTTGTTTATATTCCTACATCATTTTCACCGTTTAGATACTAAAAAAATAAGAAAAAGGAGAAATCGACTATGCGCAATGTGAAATATACCGATAGTGTTACTTTCCGTTGTCTGGAGCATTTAAGAGAAACATCCTTAGATATCAGCCTGATCCACGCCGGAAGGGAACACTGCAAACCGCTTCATATCTGCCCGGGCGAACGTGAGGAATACATCATCCATTTTGTATTTTCGGGAAAAGGCTTTTACTCAATAAACGGTAATACCTACCCGTTATCCACAGGACAGATGTTCGTCATCTACCCGGGTACATCCGTAACATACGGATCCGACGCCGTAGACCCGTGGCACTATGCATGGATTGGATTTAATGGAATCAGAGCTGACTCAATCTTAAGCCAATGCGGCTTTTCACCGAAAAAAATAGTTCTCCCTTCGCCGCTTCAGCCAGAAATCATCATGGACTGTATCGACAATATTCTGGATTGCAAGGCTCTGACATTTGCTGACGACCTGCGCAGAGAGGCCTGGATGCTGATGCTCTTTTCCAGGCTGATCGACAACCGCGCGATGCTGCGCCACAAGCATTCTCCGGAAAGCCACAATTACGGTTCTAATGTCTATATGGAACTGGCGGTCGAGCACATCAAGATCTACTACAAGGACGGAATCAATGTGTCGGATATCGCGGGCCATATCGGCATCAGCCGCGCCTACTTAAATCATGTATTCCAGAAGGAGCTGGGCATATCCATACAGAAGTTCTTGATCGACTACCGGATGCACAAGGCCGCGAACCTCCTCGTCAGCACCACCGACACCATCAAGGAGATCTCCCGCGCCGTCGGCTATGAGGACCAGCTTGCCTTCTCGAAGGCATTCAAAAAGAAATTCGAGATGAGTCCTAAAAACTACCGGACTTTCCGGGCAACTACTGTACTATATGATGAAAAACAGTTGATAGACCACAAAGAAGACTTTTCCGGATAGGAAAAGTCTTCTTTTATTTTAAATTATGTAACTCGGGTTATTCCTCTCTTAAAAACTCCGTAAACTTATCCAGCCCTTCCCGCAAGGTCTTAGAATCAAACGCATATCCGATCCTAACGGCCCCCTCCATCTCAAAGCAGGACCCTGGCGTGAACAGCACGCCTTTCGTTTCAATAAGCTTCTTACAGAGATCATAAGACGGCATGTCTTTGTCGTAATATACCAGTGCCGTCGTCCCGGCTGCCGGCCTTACATATCTTACTTCCGGCGTCTTGTTCACCCACTCGTCAAGAACAGCCCTGTTTTTCCGTACGATATTCCTGTTTCTCTCTATGATAGCTTCTTTATTCGCAAGCGCAAGCGCCGAAAGCTTATCATCCAATACACCGCAGCTTATCGTATCATAATCCCTTCGCTCCTTCACCTGTTCAATTACCTCCGGATCATTCGCGGCGATCCAGCCCATACGGAGGCCGGCCAGCGAAAATGATTTCGACATACTTCCAACAGAGATACCCTTCTCATACACATCGAGAACGGAAGGCATATAGCTTCCGTCTTCTGAAATACTCCTGTACACCTCATCGGAAAGCAGATATGCGTCAGCACTTCTGGCTATCTTTGCTATTTCCTTCAGCATATCAGGCGGAATCAGAGAACCCGTCGGATTATTGGGATTGTTGATCGTAATCATCTTCGTATTTTTATCCACCAGCCTTCGCAATTCTTCCAGGTCGGGAAGGTAAGCATTTTCCATCGTCAGCTTTAAGAGCCTTACTTCCGCCCCGATCGAAGCCGGGATGGAATAATGCTGCTGGTATGTCGGCAGTACGCATACCATATTATCCTCTCTGGAGATCAGCGTCGTGATAATCATGTTATTCGCTCCCACCGCTCCATGAGTGGGCACGACATTCTCCGGCTTCAGATTCCCATACAGAGAACAGATGCCTTTCTTAAGCTCCGGCGAACCAAAAATATGGCTGTAAGCCAGCTTCGTCTCTGCAAGCTCGGCAAAATATTCCTCCGGCTTCTTTCCGCAAAGCTTCAGCAATTCTTCTAAAGACAGTGAATCAATACACGTTTCACCTAAATTATACACTGCCCTATCTTCAAAATCATTCATCCAGCGTTCTACTTTAAACGTATCAATCTTCATTCCCTTAACCTCACTATATTACACTTCCACTACACAGCCCATATTTCTTTCTTTTGCTTCCCGAAGTGCCAGCGCCGCCACCGTCAGATCCTGCAGCGCAATTCCCGTAGAATCAAAAATAGTAATTTCCTCATCACTGGTGCGCCCTTTTACTTTTCCGTTTAAAAGCTCTCCGATCTCGGCGGCAATCTTTTCCTTGCAAAAATACCCCTCTTTGATCGGAATCTCACATTCGCCCACATTGACCGCCTGCTCCATATCATCCACAAACACTCTTGCATTTTCAAAAATGTGCCCGTCAATCTCCTGCTTTCCGCTCATATCAGAGCCCACACAGCTTAGGTGTGTCCCCGGCTTTACCCACTCTTTTTGGATCATCGGCTTTCTGGACGGCGTCATCGTAATGATAATATCGCTTCTTCTTACTCCCTCTTCCATACTGGAAATGCCCTCAAGCACAGCCGTTCTCCTCATCCCGCTTCTTTCCATAACCGCGTCAACAATCTCCTTTATTCCTTCGACTAACCCGGCACTTTTCTCCGGATTTACCGGCTCGATCATCGTGACCCTCTCAATTCCCGGCATTACGATTAAAGTGGCCGCAATCTGAAATGGAATCATCGTACCCATACCGGCTACGAACAATTCTTTTGCATCTTTTCTTGCGAGATATTTCACTCCGATGGCTCCGGCTGCACCGGTCCTTAGCTTTGTGATATATCCTGCATTGACTAATGCCTCCGGTTCTCCTGTCGTCATATTAAAGATTAATGTAGTTCCCATTAACTCTGGAAGTCCTGCCGCCTTATTTTTCACATGCAGGGAAACGAGCTTCAATCCGTAGATATTGTCCCCCTCAAGGCAGCCTGATTTGATATCCATATCCGCTTCTCCCGGCTCAAATTCATAAAATACCATCGGCCAGACGGCAGCCCTGTTGTCTGACTTCTGCCGGTAAGCCCCCTCTACTGCTATAATCACAGACTTCTCGTCTAACACCTTTTCAATTTCCGCATCGCTTAGTACAATAACTTTTGACATATTATTCTATCTCCTTATGTTTTTCATCCTTTACTGACTATTGTCTATCTGCTTTTTTGTGAAGCTGTCCAGCCACCTATGTTCTGTCTCAATCTGCCTTCTCACCTCAGCCGGCGCCGTACCGCCGTAAGAAACTCTTGCGTCTACACATGCCGGAATACTGATATCCCCCAGCGTCTCCTTTGTCACCCGGCTATCGATCTCCTGAAGCTGTGCGTCTGTCAGGTCTTCAAAATCACAGTTGTTATTCTCGCACGCCTTTACCATACGGCCAACGATAGAATGCGCCTCCCTGAAGGGAATTCCCTGCTTTGCAAAATGCTCCGCGATATCTGTAGCGTTCAAAAATCCCTTATCCATCTGTTTTCCGATCTGATCTATCCTGAATTCCGTGTTCTTTAACATCTTTGCAAATATGGTAATACTTGCCTTCCATGTATCTGCCGCGTCATACACTGCCTCTTTATCTTCCTGATAATCCTTATTAAAAGAGGAGGCCGTCCCCTTCATGACCGTCAGAAGCTGAACCAGATCCCCGTAAACACGCCCGGGCTTTCCTCTGAGTAGCTCTGCCATATCCGGATTTTTCTTCTGAGGCATGATGCTGCTGCCTGTACAGAAGCTGTCATCAATAGCAATATAGGAAAACTCAGAAGTATTCCACCACACAAACTCTTCTGCCCATCTCGAAAGGTGCATCATGGAAATGGATGCCGCACTTAAAAATTCCAGACTGTAATCCCTGTCTCCAACGCTGTCCATAGCATTTTCCGTCGGCGCTTTAAATCCCAGAAGCTCGGCTGTTCTGTGACGGTTTGTGGGCAGAGTAGTCCCGGCAAGAGCACACGCCCCCAAAGGACAATAATTCATCCGTTCATGGGCGTCCTTAAGTCTCGTGATATCCCGTTTAAACATCTGGAAATACGCCATAAACACAAAGCCCAGTGTGATCGGCTGCGCATGCTGCAGATGTGTAAAGCCCGGAATAATCTTATCTGCATACTGCTCTGCTTTTTCCAGGATCACAGATTCCAGGCAGCAGAGACATTCTAAGATCTCTTCAATCTCTTTCCTGACGTAAAGCTTTGTGTCAACCTGGCACTGATCATTCCGGCTTCTCGCCGTATGAAGCTTCTTGCCTACATCACCAATCCTCTGGATCAGACGGCTTTCAACCCCCATGTGGATATCCTCGTCGTCTACATTAAATACGATTTTTCCGTTTTCAATATCTGTCCTGATCGCTTCCAGCCCTGATACAATCGCCTCCCTCTCCTCTTCGGAAATAATCCCCTGCTCGCTGAGCATTGTCACATGTGCAATACTTCCATTGATATCCTCATTGTACATTCGCTGATCAAAGCCAATTGATGCATTATACTTTTTTACGATATCGTCCATTTCCTTCTCAAATCTACCGCCCCATAAACTGCTTGCCATCTCTGTCTCCTCCCTCTTTCCTTCCAATAAAAATCATACTGATCACTTTGTAGCGCAATCTAAACGATCTCATATCCGGCCGAAGCCAGTACTTCCAAAGCTCTGTCAAAATTTTCTTCTTTTACGAGAATATAATCTGTATTAAATGTCGAAATAACAAATATTCCAATCTTATTTTCTGCAAGGACGCCGGATATTCCAGCGAGAATACCTATCATTGAAAAATCCAGGATTCCCTGTATCCGAAACCCTCTCCAGCCGTCATCCCGCTCAACTGTGTCCGCAGGCGCATCATCCGTAATGCACACAAGAGAATACTCCTCGTCCGTTTTTCCAATGAAGTAAAGCTCCTTATTCAAGTCAACATCAAGCTCAGATACAACTTTGCAAACCGTCAATGCATACTCTATTATTTCAAGTTTCATACGTTTACCTCCAAATTCTGGCGAACAATCACACAATTATCCAATTCCCCATTCTCTGCTCATATTTTTACTAAAACCATATTAATCTGTTTTCTGATTATTCTTCTTTTTCCGTTTTTTGCCATCACCGTGCCTTTCTTTTTTGACTGCTTCTTACATTATCTTTTTCTTTATATCCATTATAGTTTTTTCTAATTTTTATTGATATGTGCATTATCAAATATTTATCCGATTTTTTTGTATTTTGCTCAAATCATCTTGTCGTCAGGTTTAAAATGCGTTATAAATAGTATAATTCAACTTCGGAGGTGCGATATGCCACTTACAATTGCTGATATGATGCAGATGGAGCCATTTGCAAATTTCAAATTAATTGCGGGAGCAAACGGAATCGGAAGAACACTAGAAACTGTTAATATTCTTGACTATGAATATACTTCTGAATATAATCCGGCAGAACTGCCTGACAGTTTTAAGAAAAATGCCCTGGTGCTGTCTTCTCTTCTTTTTGCAAAGTACCAGCCAGAGCAGCTGATCAATGTAGTTAAAAAATTAGTAGATTACCGCACCTCCGCACTCGCCGTCAAATCCATCATCCTTAAGGATCTGCCTGAGGATGTCATTGATTACTGCAACAGACATTCCTTTCCAGTCTTTTTATTTTCGGAAAATGAAGGGTATTTTGAAAACATCATTACCTTTATCACGGACGAAATCCGTCAGAGCACTGATTATGCGCATTTTGAGGAAAAGCTATCCCTCCTTTCGCAGGATAATCTGTCCGGGCTAGAGGTACAGCGAATTGCTATGGAACTATTTCCAGAGCTGGAACTTCCATACAGGCTGACGGCCATCAATCCTCAACTCACTGAGACAGCATTTTACAAAAAATTAAGGCACTCTCATAAATTACCGAAAGTGCCTGTTTACTCTTTTTGCAAGACTTATGTCACTGCCCTGCCCGCCGGAAATCCAAAAACATATTATAACGAATTCCAGGCTGTCATAGATTCACTGTATCTGAATGAAAAATTGTGTTATACAGGATTCAGCAACCTACATGATAAGATGGATGAATTCCACTATGCCTTCAATGAGTGCTTCTATTCCTGCACCTATGCCCAAAAGCAAAAGCTGCCCCAGATTACGTTCAATCAGCTTGGCTTATCACAGATTCTTTATCCTTATCGAAACGACTACTGGCTGAGCCGTTATTGCAGTCAGATTCTGGATACGATTCAAAGCTACGATAAAAAACACAGCAACAGCCTTATGGAAACAGCAGTTGCATACGTTAAAAGCGGCGCCAATACCATCCGCACAGCCCAGGCCCTGCACATACACAAAAACACTGTACATTACAGGGTGAACAAGCTAAAAGGGCTTATCCCTGCCGGGGATGAAAACGATTTTTATGAGCAGCTCGCTGTCGCAATACGAAATTATCTTTTAAATTAGCATATCGCCGTATGTGATGGTGATATGTACTCCGGCTTTCGGTTAACAGACCTATGGATGATTTTTTTCGGTTAACAGCCGTATGGTGTAAAATTTTGAGTTTTTTCTCTTATTTTTTATATAACAAAAACCCGCAAACACTGATGTTTATGGTAATAAGGAAGTATAGGAACTTACTTAGTGCCTGCTGATCAAGCCGCTATTACCAGCTTCCCCGAAATCTCTTCGGGGAACCCTCTTAAGAGACTCAACAAGGCGCAGAGAATCCTCCTCTGCATTTTGAAGAGGTTCGCTGTAAATACTTTCATTGTATGCTTCAAATGAAATCTGTTCAATCCGGCTATATCCTTTTTCATCTATGCTTAAGTCCAGGTTCACTCCAAACTCTACCGGTGCTTTCGCTTTTCCCCTTACAATCGGACGCAGCCACGGCTGACTGATACTTACTATGCGATGTTCGGCCGTATGCGTTTTGTTCTCATACCTATACAACTGCTGCTCATACAGTTTCATGATCGTCAGCAAAAGCAAAATCTCCTTTTTTACTGGAGCATAGCCCTCTTCCATATATTTCTCCAGATACCCCAAGATCTCTCCGGACATAGGACAGCTGTTTCTTTACCGCCTTTCTCACCTGCTTTTTGGAATGTTTCTTCCCTTTCTCAAAAGACAGATATTCTTTCCGGGCTTTTCTACGGTATCGTCTTGGTAACGGCAGTCCATAGGATTTGCAAAACCGATAAATGATCGTCTCCAGTTTTTCTCTTGCTTCGTTTAAAAGGGATATGTCCTGAGGATATCGGATGTTGGCCGGCGCACAGGCGGCATCGATAATCAATGTCCCCTGATTCCCTGCATCTTCCCGGCTCTTTTCACAATCCCTCTTTTCAGAAGAAGCCCTTGACGGAGGATCCTTTTTATCATCATCCTGATTCAAAATATAGTCATTTGCTTCCATGATGCTCTCAGGAGACAAGCGTTTCCGGAAAAGGGCAAGAGTACTTGCGTTCTGCCAAACGCACCCATCTGTTTTCAGGATTCATATATATTCTAATGGCTGGTTAAAATCGAGGAATGAGTGTAGTGACTTATCAAGATATTTATACATATATTGGGCTCCCTGCTTGTATATTTTTAAGGTTATCTGCACGAAAAATGAACGATTCATTTCTATTATCCTGCAAGTATTATATAGCAAATAGCCAGAAAAGTCAGAAAATCTAATATTTCAAGTTTAATCAGCAGGCACTAGATATCTCCACAGTTTCTGAAGTACAAAAATGGATCATTGAGAGACGCGCAGACCTTGGATTTTTAAGACTTACTACCTTACCGCAGCTTGAAACGCTGTTCCTTTCCCAGGATGAGCTTATGCCTGTACTGCCAGAGGATCACCCGCTGGCAAACCGTGATATATTTCCTATGGATGTGCTATGCCGCGAACCCTTCCTTCTACTTGAAATAGATAAGAATATCGTTGTCTCCGACATTTTCAAAAGAAATCATCTGAAGCCCGATATAAGATTCATAACATGGAACGATTACGCCATCCTGTCCATGGTCTAAGCAAGGCTTGGCATCAGTATACTGCTCAGCCTGATTCTCCAGAGGACGCCTTATCATGTCGTAGCAAAAAGACTGGAAATACCAGCATACCGAAAAATCGGTCTTGCCATGTCCGATAAAAAGACAAGCTCTGCAGCAGTCAAAGAATTTATCAAATATCTGGATAAAATATAATAATAGAATTCCAGACTACAACGGTGCATTCACACGCAGCATATCTTGTCATAGTACCCTCCGATGTCAATAATGACGCACAGCCTCAAACCGTTCCAGTTCCGCTTTCTCATGTTCGCCTATCCCAGCCTTCTCCTTCGCAATCGCGATCTGTCTGCTCTTCAACCGTATCCACTCCCTCAAGATTGGGAAGCAGAAGCCCCCGCTTATATCCCTTTGATACTACCGCACCATACCGCTTAACATCCAGCTTGTTCGGAGAATCTATCTTCTCCGTTTCTCCCAGCACATCCACGCTGATCATAAGTCTGTCCAGTTCTTCCTCCTCTATGGCAGAAAACCGTGGGTCACGAAAGGCAGCACTAACCGCATTTTCTATAAAGTCCGTATCATAGCTGACTACTAACTTCGCCTCTCTTAAATCGTTAAACATTTGCTGTAACAACAGAAGCAACCGGGAACATTATTGTTATCCATTTAAATCTTCTATAATTTCCCGTTTTAAATCTTCAATATCTTCCTTCAAAATTTTTAAGGACAATTCTATATCTTTCTTTTCCATTGCTTCTATAAGTTCTTTATGGCGTTGCGCCTTCGTATCATGCAGACGACTCCAGGACACAGAAAAATACTGAATCGCACCACGGTAAGAAAACTTTAATGCCCTCTCTACTTCCGTATAAATCTGCGAATTTTCACAAAAGCTACATAAAAGAAGATGAAAACTTATATTGCTTTTCCAATGTTTCATCATGTTTTTACCTTCATGAATCTCATTTGCCAGAGAAAGGTTTTCCTTCAAAAGCCAAATATGCTGTTCGTTCAATATAAGAAATGTCTTTTTTAATGCTGCTAATTCAAGAATCACACGCAGCTCAACAATATCAGATATTTCTTTTACAGAAATAGGTCTTATCTGATATCCCATTCTCGGACGGCTTTCCAACACTTTTTCATTGCAAAGTTCAATCAGCGCTTCTCTTACTGGCGATTTACTGACTCCATACTTTTCAATTAGTTCCCGTTCTGTAATAATTTGATTCTGCTGGTAATACCCTTCTGTAATCTCGTTTAATACCTTATCGTATATTTGATCTTTTAATTTTATATTTTCAGACATATGCGTCTCCTCAATTTGTATCATATATTATGTAGATATTTTATAATATTTTAAAGAATATTTCCATATTTTTACAAAACACTATTTTTATTCCTATTTTTATTTACTGTTCTTTTTAACATAATATCTATAATTTTCTGATCTGTCTGCCTCATTCCTTCTCTCCCCAGTATACCAACATTTTTTACTGTCTCATCAGCATCACAGGTAACAATTCCATCTCCACCCACAAATTGTTTATGATTTTGATACATTGTATATCCCAAAAACCCTGCATCTATGGCCGACGCAATTTTTGCAGCACAGGAAGATTTTGCCCCATCACAAATAATCCCGGATACCGCTGCTAATGAATTCACTAATGTATGTGCCACTTCTTTAAATCCTCCGCCTTCCAGGTAGGAAATTCCAGCAACACTTGCACACCCCGCATTTACTGCGCCGCAGTAAGCAGACAGTCTTCCGATAAATTGTCTTTGATATATTGTAAGCAAATCAGAAATAACAATTGCACGAATCATCCTCTCCTCGTCATATCCCTTTTCCCTTGCATAAACAATAATTGGAACAGAAGCTGTTATGCCCTGATTTCCGCTGCCTGAAACGATTACAACCGGAAGTGTGCATCCATTCATTCTTGCATCTGATCCTGCCGCAGCATATGCTCGTGCTTTTTCTCTGACAGAACCATTAGCGCAGCTGAGTATTGTCTTTCCAACAGCTCCGCCGTATTCCTGCTTTATCCCTTCCTCTGCAATTTTCATATTATATTTCACCTGTCTATGTATCAAAAATTCAATATTTTGAAACGGAACATTGTCTGCAAATTTGAGGATATTTTCAATCGAAAGAAACTCTTCTCCTTTTTCTTCTTCTAATTGGTTTTCTTTTTTATATATTACCGTGTCATTCTTTTTTACAAGCACAACATTCATATGCTCTTTTATAATCTTAACTTCAGCACAGTCCTTTCCCGACCATGCCCTTACATCAATTTCAAATACCTCTTCACTTTTACTTGCCCTTACATGAATTGGTGCATTTTGAAGATATTTTATGATATCACTTATCTGCTCGCAGGTCATATCTTCTATAACTTCCAATCGTTTTTCTACTTTTCCTCCGATGATTCCAGCTGCTACTGCAGATTCAATCCCACGAAGTCCATTTGTATTCGGGATCGTAACACTTTTAACATTTTTTATAATGCTGTTGCTTACAATTATCTCTGCTTTATCAGGTATAGTCTCTAGTACCTCTCTTGCATAGGCTGCCGCATAAGCAAGAGCAATAGGTTCCGTACACCCAAATGCCGGAATCAGCTCTTTTTCTAATAATTCAATAAAACACCTGTCTTCATACCCCATACTATACCCTCCTCATACGATTTGACTTAATAATATTATCAGTTGATCTATCTCTTCTTCTGTATTCCAATAATGCAGAGAAATCCTCGCTGTTCCTTCAATTCCAAAAAGACGGCATACACCTGGGCAAAAAAAGTGATGCCCCATCATTCCTACTCCATTGTGATTTAAATAATCTGCTATCTCTCCGCATGTTTTTTTATTCATCGTAAGTCCCATCGTACCTCGACGGCAAAACACATCTTGTGGGCCAATAATTTCAATTTCTTTAATTTCTTTCAATTTGTTGAACAAATATTCCATCAATTCAATAATTCTATTTTCAATCTCAAAAATACCGCCAATCTCATCAATATATTCTACAGCCTTTGCAATGCCAAAGATGCCGGGATAATTTTTTTCACCATAATTAAAACGTTGTATATCATCATAGAACGAAAAATCATTCTTATTGCAGTCCCAGACACCGCTGTTCCAGGCTGCTACCCATCCATTTAGCTGTACGATTTTTTCTTTTTTAACATATAAAACTCCTGTCCCAGAAGGCCCTCGGAGATATTTTCTTCCAGATGCTGTCAAAAAATCACATTTAATCTTCTCAACATCAAGTGATACTGCACCCAGGGATCCTGCCGCATCAACACAATATGGTATTTGATACTTACTGGCAATTTCCCCGATTTTTTCAATGTCCTGTAATACACCAAGGCTATTTGCCGCATGCGTTACACAGATCAAAGCCGTATTTTTATCTATTAAGTTTTCCATGTTCTGAATGTCCAGTATTCCTGGCAGCTTTGAGGGAATCCATCTAATTTCCAGTCCGTACGTTTTCGCTGCCTGTATCCACGGTACCGTGTTACTGATGAAGCTCATGGAATCTAATATTATATTTTGTCCCTCTTTCCACTGCATTCCTTGTGCAACTATATGAATACCCACAGTTCCATTTGGCAAAAACATAATCTCTTCCTGATCAGCATTGATAAACTCTGCCATTTTCTGCTTTGCAGCATTATATCTTATTGCTGTCAATTCTTCTGCTTTTTTGCTGGTTGCTCCGTAACGCATAGCCATACGATAATAATCCTGTGAAGCTTCAATAACAGGAATAGGTGGAATAGACGTAGAGGCGTGATTAAAATATATATTTTCACAAGGTGTATCTTCCCTGGCCTTTTTTATATTCATAGCATTTTCCTCTCTTCTGTCAGATATGTAAATGACAGGACACCTTATGCCCATCTCCTGCATCACACAATTCCGGACGTATTTCTCTGCACTTTTCCACCGCATATTTACATCTGGTATGGAAAGCACATCCTTTCGGAGCGTTTACAGGATTTGGCACATCTCCTTCTAACATAATCCTGTTTATATCCGCCTCTGGATCAGGAATCGGAATGGCAGAAAACAATGCCTGAGAATATGGATGCAATGGATTCTTATATAACTCCTCACAATCAGCCATTTCTACAACCTGTCCCAAATACATGACAATTACTCGATTACATACATGACGAACAACAGACAGTCCATGTGAAATAAATAGATAAGTTACTCCAAATTCTTTCTGAATATCTTGCAATAGATTAATAATCTGTGACTGTGTTGAAACATCCAGAGCAGACACAGCTTCATCGCATACGATCAACTCTGGCTTTAAGATTAAAGCCCTTGCAATTCCTACTCTCTGCCGTTGTCCTCCGGAACATTCAAAAGGATATTTTGTATAAAAATCTTTTGCAAGACCTACTACTTTCAGCATTTCATACGCTTTTTCTTTAATCTCGTCTTTATTTCCCAATTTTTGTATTTTTAATGGTTCACCAATAATATCACCAATTTTCATCCTCGGATTTAAAGAGGTATACGGATCCTGATAAACAATTTGCGCATGTTTTCTAAACTTCCGAAGCCCTTTTCCTTTTAACTTTAGAATGTCCTGTCCTTGAAATAATACTTCTCCAGTCGTTGGTTCAAACAAATGCAGGATTAGTTTTCCGAGCGTTGTCTTTCCGCACCCAGACTCACCCACAATGCCAATCGTTTCTCCTTTATATATCTGAAAACTAATATCATCTACTGCCTTTACTACCCGATGATCCAAAGAAAATGCTCCTGACTTTGCAGAATAATATTTAGAGACATGACATATATCAAAAAGTAGTTCCATTTTCTTTCTCCTCTCTTAACAGATACCAATCATTATGTTTGCGAATAAAGCCAGCATGCAGTCTTTTGTCCGTTTCCCATATCTTTCATGTCTGGTCTTTTTTCTTTACATACCGGAAGTGCACTTTTACATCTGTCACAGAATTTACATCCTCTTATTTTATACTGATCGCCTAACCCTGGTACTGTTCCCTCTATCATAAATAAGCGTTCTTGCTTTTTATCGGGTCTTGGAATTGCTCTCAAAAGCCCTCTGGTATAAGGATGCAGCGGATCTTTGAAAAACTGTTTAACAGGAGCCTCTTCTACAATATTTCCCGCATACATTACAATAACACGATCAGACATTTCTGCAATAACTCCCATATCATGAGTAATAAACATCATTGCCATATTTCTTTCTTTTTGCAGTCTTTTCAGTATATCCAATATCTGTGCCTGAATTGTAACATCCAATGCCGTCGTTGGCTCATCTGCAATTAATAATCTTGGATTTCCCGCTATCGCCATTGCAATCATCACCCTTTGACGCATCCCGCCGGAAAGCTGATGTGGATATTCCTTTGCACGCTTCTTGGGCATCGGAATTCCAACCATATCAAGGAGTTCCACCGCACGTTTCCATGCATCCTTTTTACTGATCTTTTCGTGATATCGTAAAGATTCTACTATTTGAAATCCACATGTCAATAGTGGATTCAGGGATGACAATGGTTCTTGAAATATCATTGTCAGTTCTTTTCCTTCTATTTTAGAAAAATCTTTCTTGCTCATTGTCAATATATCGTTTCCGGCAAACGTGATTGTTCCTTCTGTAACACCTCCTGCGCGTTCAGGTATCAAACGCATAACAGACATAGATGTTACACTTTTTCCACAACCAGATTCTCCTACAATCCCCAGCACTTCGCCTTCATTAACGCGGAAAGAAATTCCGTCTACTGCTTTTACCGGATGTGATTCTCCCCAGAATTCTGTTACCAGATTTTCTACTCTGAGTATTTCTTTTCCCATTTTCTCACCCCTCTCCTAATTTGATATTAAAATATCATGTGGCAGATCGGTCAGACATTCAGCACCATCTTTCCGAAGAAATAGCACATCTTCCAGACGAATTCCAAATTTACCCGGAAGATAGATACCCGGTTCGTTAGAGAAAACATTTCCATCATGAAGAGACGAATTATTTCCTTTCACTATATAAGGCTCTTCGTGGATATCCAGTCCTATTCCATGACCAAGACGATGTGTAAAATATACTCCATATCCTTCCTGTTCAATGATATTTCGAGCAATCATATCCAATTCTTCTCCAGTCATTCCGGGTTTTGCATGTTTTGCCGCGTATTCATTAGCCCGTCTCACAATATCATATATTTTTTTTAACTCATTTTGCACATTACCAACCGCAACCGTTCTTGTAATATCTGCATAATATCCTTGATAACATCCCCCAAAATCAATAATGACAGAATCTCCTTCGCATATTATGGTATGATCCGCGCTATGATGAGGAAGAGCACCATTTTTTCCTGCTGCAACCAAAGGAATTCCACTGCACTCCAAGCCTTCCTGACATAGATATTCTCTTAAAATTCTTCCGGTTTCTAATTCGGTTTTTCCGCATATTCCTTCATTGATTAGTCTAATCAACGCATTTCCAGATAATTTTTGTGCAATTTTCAGATATTCATACTCTTCTTCATTTTTTATTGCTCTAATATCACTGAGCAAACCTCCTGCCGGGATTATTTTTTGCTCAGAAAATATATTACGTAAGTGATAAACCATAATTGCAGGCATTTGGTTATTCACCAGAATCTTTTGAATATCTTCTTCTATTAAAATCTTTTTTGTTTTTTTATACGGATTTTCAGACTCTCTCCATCCAACAATAATAGCAGACTCTTTTAATTGTAAAGACAAATTCTCTTTTTCAAATTCTGGTGCAATGAACCATGCTCTTTTCATTGTTAAAATAAGCAAAACAGGCCTTTCAAGTGAAATCCCACAAAATCCAGTTAAATACCGCAAATCAGAAGACGGAGAAACCACAAGGCAATCTGCTTGTCTTTTTTCCATTTCGACTCTTACCCGTTCGAATCTTTCAGGAATACTCATAAGTTACTCTCCTTATATCTATATATTTTTTAGTTCAGGATTTGTTGCTTCCTGCAAAGAATCTCCTAATAAACTGAACCCCAGCACAGAAAGAAAAATGAAAATTCCAGGAATTACTACATAATACGGGGCGTTAAAAACATATCTGCTTCCCTGTGATATCATAGCTCCCCATTCCGGTGTCGGCATCTGTGCACCTAGGCCTATAAATGAAAATCCTGAAGCTGCTATCAATGCATTGCCGATTCCCATTGTAATTTGTGGAATAACCATAGACATTGTCTGTGGAATAATAATTCTAAAGATAATTCTAACTGGATGCATTCCTATAGATTTAGCCGATTCAACATATAATTTTTCTTTAATTACAATAACCATTCCACGAACCATTCTGGCATAATTAGGCCACCAAGATACTGCTAATGCAAAAATTGTCGGTCCAATTCCTGCACCAATCGCAGCAGCAATAATCATTGCCAGAAAAATTTGAGGAAATGATAAAAACACATCACAAATTCGCATAAGCACATTGTCAAACCACCCACCTGCATACCCGGCAATACCGCCTGCAACAATACCAAAAGCTGCCGCAAGAAGAACTACAGCTAATGCTGTCCCCATAGAATACCATGATCCATAAGCAAGTCTTGAAAACAGGTCTCTTCCCATTTCATCTGTTCCAAATATATGCGATGCTCCTGGTGCAACTAATTTTGCTCCCATATCCACTTCCAAAGGATCATATTTTGTAGCTGCTGGTCCTATTATCATAAATAAGATAATTCCCAGGGAAATAATGGTTCCCATAGCAGAAGGGATATCTCTGAAAAAATATTTTTTTATTGTTTTCATCACGACAACCTCACTCTCGGATCTATAAGAATATAGGAAATATCAACGATCAAATTTATCAGTATAAATATAATAGCCATTACCATTGTTATTCCTGCTATCACAAGTAAATCCATAGACAAAATTGATTCCAAGGCATAAGAACCAAGTCCTGGCCAGCTAAAAATCTTTTCTATCAATACAGTTCCTCCAATCATTCCGCCTGCCTGCATACCAAGCATTGTTAATATCGGAGAAATAGCATTCTTCATAGCATGTCTTAAAATAACAGGACGTTCTAATAATCCTTTCGATCTTGCCGTTCGAATATAATCCTGACGCAATTCTTGTAAAAGCTGAGTTCTCATCATTCGGGTTGTAATCCCGCAATAACCAATCACAAGACTTAATACCGGCAATACCAGATGTTTAACAGAAAGGAAAAACAATTCCCAATTACCCTGCAATGCACTGTCCAGCAAATAAAATCCTGTTATTGTATCCGGCCCTGCTACTCCGACGGGCAGGCGATATCCGGCAGGCAGTAATGAAGCTTTATAATACAAGACATACTGCAGTATCAAAGCAAGCCAATAAGGAGGGACCGCCATACTCGCCACAGAGAAAAATCGGATCATATGATCAACAAGTTTATTTCTTTTTAAGGCTGCAATGCTTCCAAGCAAAAGTGCAAGTATGAAAAAAATCACTAAAGACGATATCGTAAGCTCCATTGTTGCTGCTAATCTGGTAGATATTTCTTTTGTAACCGGCTGTTTACTCTTATATGATTTTCCCATATCAAAGTGCAGCAGACCTTTCATATAACTTATGTACTGCTCGTAAACAGGTTTGTCTAATCCCAGTTCCACTCTTTTCTCTTCAACCTGTTCCTTTGACGCGGACGGCCCTGCCGCCGCCCGCGCCGGATCAGCCGGAAGACAATGCGTCGCAAAAAATACAATCAAAGTAATTCCTATTACGACAAATATTAAAGATAAAAATCTTTTTGCTAAAAATTTAGCCATAAACTGCCCCCTAATCTTCCGGACGATTGATATCTATTCTGCAATCGTTAATTGATAAAAACGAATAGAATAGTAATAATCTAACGGATGAATCTTAAAGCCCTGATACTTATTATTAATTGCCTCCACTGAATCAGGTGAGGTGATATAAAGAGCTGCACAGTTATCAACCAGAATTTTCTGTGCTGTATTTAAATACTCCTGTTTTTCAGCTTCATCGACAGTTGCTGCAGCCTTGTCAATTGCTTCATCAAAATCTGGATTTTCGTAAAAACTCCAATTGTATGGCTGACCACTGTACATACTGTGGAAGTTCTGTTTCAGGAAGAAAACAGAATCGCCGGTAAATGCGCCCATATTCAACGCTGACATTTCAGGTGCTGTATCCGGAGATGCATTTTCCTCTACCAGAGAAAGCCACGGCATTACTTTTATTTCAAGCGTGATGCCAATTTCTGCAAGATTTGCCTGTAAAATCTGTGCCATCTGAACCTGATCATCACTGCCTTCACAAAGGTGGACGGAAACTGTACACTCTCCGGCGCCTGATTGTTTCATTAATTCTTTTGCTTTTTCCAGATTCTGTTCCTGTTGTGGAATACTATTATCATGATCTGTAAATTTTGCTGGCATAAATCCACTTGGCACAGTTGCTTTTCCATTATATACATTATCCTTTACACCTTCATAATCCATTGCCAGAGTAACTGCCTGACGTACCAACAGATTATCAAAAGGAGCTTTTTGTGTATTAAATGTAAAGATATTTGTCTGCAATGACTGTTCTGTTAAAACATCTATTTTTTCGTTCGCTTCAAGAATATCCAGATTTTCAGTAATCGGAATTTGTAATTTATCAACTTCTCCTGAATTCAACATCTGAATCTGAGTTGCATTATCTTTTACAATTAATGTCTGAATGGTATCAATCTGATTATCCTTCCATCCTCCCCAATAATCTTCAAATTTTTCCATAGTATAATACTGATCCTCTTCATATCCTGAGATTTGATAGGCACCTGTGCCGCAAGAATTTCTTGTACAATAATCCTGTGCCCAATCTCCATCTTTTTCATTTTCTTTACACCATGTCGGAGAAATGATACCTACCTTTGCTACGTTATACAAGAATCCAGAATTATCACTTTTCAGCTTAATCGTCACAGTCATATCATCCGTTGCCTCGACACTCTCAATTTCCTGAACCAGTGTAGAAACCGGATTGACGAATGCCATCGTACGCTCATAAGAATATACAACTGCTTCTGCATTCAAATCCGTTCCATCTGCAAATTTTACACCTTCCCGAAGTTTAAAAATGTATGTTTTAGCATTTGGTACTTCGTAGCTTTCTGCAAGCCAGGGTTGTAACTCTGTTGTTCCGCGGATTTCTTCAACAAGCGGCTCATAACATGTTCTAGATGCATTCATATCACCAGCACCTACTAAATTCGTCGGATCAAAATCGGCCGGCATTACGCCCAGTGCAACTGAAAATGTTTTATCTTCTTCACTAATGGATACGTTCTTATCGGTTTCTTCTTTTTTATCTTCCGATTTACCACATGAACTCAGAGCGAAAATCATAGCCAAAATAATACATACTGCTAACATTCTTCTAAAATTCTTTTTCATTCTCTTTCCTCCTATTGTTTGTAATGATAGATTTTTTCTGCGTGATCCAGTGTCAAATAGCCATTTTCAATATCTTGTTTTAAAGCTTCTACACTTCTTTCCTCCGGTTTTCCATATCCACCTCCTCCGCCAGTACTTATTCTTACAACATCACCTTTTTTAACTGGAAGCATCGTTGTTTTTAGATAATGCTTTTCTTCTGCGGTACCGGGATTCACGACAACATCAGGTGCTTTAGCTGCCAAACCTCCATTTAATCCCCATGCAGTTGTTTTAGAGCGTTCTACCCACAGCATCAGATAACAATCATTCTCTGATTCAATGCGATATGTCCGTTCCAGCCCCATACCTCCTCTGTATTTTCCTGCTCCTTCCGAATCCGAACGAATCTTATAAGATAAAATTCTAAGAGGATACTTACTTTCAATAAACTCTGTTCCCCAGTTTTTTAAATCTCCGTTTACAACATTTATCATCCCGTTCTGGCCATCGCTCCCTTTAAATGCCCCCCATCCTCCTGCCGTTGCTTCACAGATTACAAATTGTTTCTTACGAGTACTGTCATATCCGCTAAATTGAATAACATTTGAATCACCGTAATGTGCGGCAGCAACATGTTCAGGCATTACAGGAGCCAATGCTTTAACAATCAGATCAATTAGTAAACCAAGTCCTGTAAAATACCATCCGCAAGGTGCCGGTTCCTCAGCCGCCAGAAAACTGCCTTTTTCTACAATCACTTTTAGGTTGCGAAAAGTTCCTCCAGACACTTGTTTTTCTGGATTAATGAGTTCTTTATATCCTACACGGCATGCTGCAATTGTCTGCGCCTCTCCACAGTTAATTGGTCCGACTCCCATTTTGGCACTTCCGGATAGATCTATAGTCATTTCATCACCTTTTATGATTACCTTAACTTTCACCGGCCGCTCTTCTTCTGTAATACCATCATTATCCAGACAACCTTCTGCCAAGTATTCTCCATCAGGTATTGCTGCTACTGCCTGCCGGTCCATCTGTTCTGACTGTCTGAAGATCTCCAGAGCAGCCTTTTGTACGGTTTCTGTTCCATAGCGGTCAAAAAGCTCTCCCATTCTAATTTCTCCGGTATAACAGGCAGATATACATGCATTTAAATCTCCTCGCATCATCGAATGATATCTGCAATTTATTGCAAGCAAATCCATAACATCATCATTAATTTCCCCTTCTACGCATAACCTGACAGGCGGAATTCGCAGGCCTTCCTGATAAACTTCTGTGCTGTCTGCACATCCCATAGGATTTTTACCTCCCATATCTTGCATTGCAGCACGCACCGCTGAAAAGCCTTCTAATTTTCCGTTATAAAAAATAGGAGAAAACACGGTAATGTCTGCAGCATGTGTTCCCTGAAGATATGGATCATTCATAACAAAGACATCACCTTTTTTATACCCATCAATTCCTATTTTTTCTGTAACTATTTGAATACAGATTTCCAGATTTCCCAGAAATATGGGGAGTCCTGAAGACTGGCCCAGCAATTTTGCATCTTTGTCAAAGATGCCGACACTACAGTCTTTCATCTCATATATTCCCGGCCCGAATGCGCTTTTGATCAGACAGTTATTCATTTCTCTTGCTGCAGAATTAACTGCATTACGGATTATCTCAACTACAATAGGATTAATCTTATCTTCCATCTTCTATTCCTCCCCGCTTGTCATAATCATACTATCTGATTCATCTACCCAAAGTTTCCATCCTGGAGGAACTATTGTTGTAGAAGTAAGTTCAACAACAATTGCCGGTCCATGAATTTCACTTCCTGTCACCAGACATTCTCTCTTATATATATCAATATCGTATTTCTTGCTTTCAAAATATCCCTGGATCTGCTCCAACGCTTTTGCCGGCAAATCGCTGGTACGTTGCGGTGCAGACACTTTATTTACCGGTACTAAAACAGTCATTCGGTAATTTACTATTTCAATAATATTTTCGGAAGAATGATGGCCATATAATCTCTCATAAATTTTACTGTAATCCTCCTCAATCTGAGCTTTATTAAATATTGTCTCATCCGGAATCTCTACAGAAATTGTATATTCTTGTCCAAAATATCTCATGTCAAGAGTGCAGAGATATTTCTTTTCTTTTCCCTGTATTCCTTCTTTTTTTAATACTTCATCAAGCTCTTCTTGTAATTCATCAAAATTTCTGCGGAAATCATCTTCCTGTAAATCATTTAATAAGCTAACTTTTGTTTTTCCTGTATCATGCCGAATATCCGCATGTAACATTCCCCACGCTGAAAACACTCCCGGATTAGCTGGTACAATTACTTCTTTAATATCAAGCATCTCAGCAATTAAAGCTGCGTGCATAGGTCCGGCTCCTCCAAATGCAAGTATAGAAAATTTTCTCGGATCAATGCCTCTCTTCACGGTTAATTCTCGTATAGCATCAGCCATTTTATGATTTGCAATTTCACATACTCCTTCAGCAGCAGTAATCTTATCGAGATCAAATTGGTTGCCATAGAATTCAAATGCTTCATATGTTTTTTCTTCATTCATTTCCATTCTTCCGCCAAGGAAATGCTTTGGAGACATATGGCCCAGCACCAGATTGGCATCTGTTAATGTAGGCTGCTTTCCTCCTCTGTTGTAACATACCGGCCCAGGAACAGCTCCTGCACTTTTCGGCCCTACTCTCATTCCTCCGGCTTCATTCCATGCAATGCTTCCGCCGCCAGCTCCGATACTAAATACGTTTACTGTCGGAGCAAGTACAGGGAATCCTTCAATTTCTGCTTCTACAGTTGTTTCTATGCGATTATTTACTACGATACTAACATCAAAGCTTGTTCCGCCAATATCAAATCCAATAATATTGTCACGATTGATTACACTTGCTCCAATTGCTCCTCCTACAGGACCAGACATAAGTGTATATACTGCTTTCGAAGCTGCCAGCTCGGCGCGAATTACACCGCCGCTTGACTGCATCATATACAGGGTTCCTGTAAATCCTCTTTTCTTCAATTCATCTGACAATGCATATACATGTCTCCTTGTACTTGGTGCTACATAAGCATTTAATGCGGATGTACTGACTCTTTCATATTCTCTGGATTCTTTTGCAATTTCATAGGATGCGGTAATAATTGTATTTTCATCCAATTCTTTTTCCAGAATTCTGCAAACTTCTTTTTCATTTTCTGTATTCGCATAACTATTAATCAGGCATACTGCAACCGAATCATAATTTCCACGCAATTTATCAATGACTTCTTGCATTATCTCCTTTGTAACTCTTTTTTCTATCGTTCCATCAAATGAAGTTCTTTCATCAACTTCATATATATCTTTTCTTGGAATTAAAGGTTCTGGTTTATGATAATGAATATTATAAATTTCAGGACGATTAGCTCTTGCAATTTCATACACATCACGAAAACCCTTGGTTGTTACAAGAGCACAATGTGCACCTCTTCTTTCAATGACCGAATTTAAACCGGACGTCGTTCCATGAACAATGCTCGTGACCTCTGCATATTTATCTCCCGCCAGCTCATCGAATCCTTTTAATATTCCTTTCTCTAATGCTTCGGGAGTTGTCAATACCTTTGTCGTTTCATAAACGCCTGTAGCATCATTTAATAGTACTATGTCTGTAAAAGTACCCCCAACGTCCGCTGCTAATCTATATGACATAAAAGCCCCTCCTTATTCTCTAGCTGCGGTTGCAGCAGCTTTTACTCTCCAATACTCAATTTCTGTAGGAAGTGTGCAATCCGCACCTAATATAAATCCCGTTTTTCCAATACTTCTAATGATGCTTTTTACCGCCTGTTGTATCTCCGCTTCTGTTCCTTCAACTAATATACCACTTCTGTTTGCCAGGCCTCCCATGATGGTGGTTCCTGGAAAAAGCTTCTTTCCTTCTTCTATAGAAAATGGAACCTCATACACTCCCCAATTAACAACATCTGCATATTTGTTATATCCTTCATAACGCTTCATATTCAATCTGTCCTTACAAATATGTAAAAAACAATATCCTCCGTTTTCACGAATTGCCGTCATAACCTGCTTATCCAACGGTTCTATATACTCTGCAAACTCTTCATCTGTATAATATCTGAATTCTCCGCCAAGCGCAGCATAATATATAGCATCAACGCCTGCCTTCATATACTCCTCAACCAAAACGCACAAAATATCTGCAACTCTTTTATATACATCACTAACTGCAATTTTATTCTGTCTTAAATGTTCAGGCATCACTAATCTTCCCATATCATAACCATATGTTTTTTCTATCAGATGTAAGCTTGACGCAACCACTCCATGAAGAGTCCCCATAATAAATCTATCAGAATCACTCTTTTCCAATATTCCCTTTACCATGTCAATCTGTCTGGTCATCCACGTGTCTTTTTTTGAAAATGCAGGAATATGTTTCCAATCATTTCCGCAATGAATTCCTTCGCAATACGGCAATAAATTTTCATTCATAATTTTATATATATCTGTATTAGTTTTTTTATAAAAGTCCAGATGTGCAGCTACACCTTGATCACCATATTCATATCCTTTTGGAAAATGAAGCGAAAAACTAGACGGTATTCCATCTACAGGCTCATTTTTTATTGCTGATATTACACGTTCTCTTCTTTTCATTCTAATCATTCCTCTCCTACTCATATTACTGTTATTTTACTAATACTATTTCTGATATTATCAGAATGAGTAAAAAAAATAGATGTACATCAATAAATTTATTCAAATATTAACATCATATCTATATTTTGTCAATACAATTCAGCAAAATCATAGGGCTGTTTCACAATTCAAAGAAAGGAATTATCATGGAATATCAATTAGAACTGAAACAAATCGTAGAACTTCCACGCTGCAGAATCTACAGAGATTTCATACGGTCATTAATCACTAACAAGGGCATCCGTACAAACGGAGGCTCTTTTCTTTTTTATTACATAGTCCTTTGCTCTTATGCAAATTACAGGTCATCCTACCGCCGTACAGCAACTATGACTTATCTTGTAGAGCCTGGTGAATGGATCTGCGCCTTGGCAGATCTGCGCACATGGTTCCGATGCCGTTTCCAGCATCAGGAAGTTTCAATCCTTAATTATCTGCATTAACAGTCTTTTAAGCGCATTCCGTATTTTACTGGAGAAGAGATAAAATTATTATTGCATATTCCTCAATGTAATAGAAAATCGGGAAGCCGTGATATGGTACTCCTTTCACTTTTGTATGATTCTGGAGCCAGGGTACAGGAAATGTGTGATTTGTATGTAGGGGATATTACGTTTGGCAAAACATCAAAAATCGGGCTTCATGGTAAAGGTAATAAAACAAGGGAAGTACCTGTTTCTTCTTATGTTGTTGAATTACTCCGCTATTATCTACGTGAAAATACATTCCTTGAAACCCCGGAATATCTGGATGACTATCTGCCACGGGATCCCATGATAGTGGATACAGTCCATAAATACAAAAGGATAGACCGGGTTTAAAGGGCGGGACTGCCATTCTTTTACCTGGGGCAGGATTTTATCTGTGATCTTGCTGACCATTTCAGCGGATACTTCAATCCCATACAGGTCATTGATCTGATCATGAATATCACGTGTACTCATTCCTCTTGCATAAAGTGAGATCACTTTTTCTTCGATTCCAGAAATGTCTCTTTGGTATTTAGGGATAAGCTTTGGTTCGAATTCTCCGTTTCGATCCCGTGGGACATCAATTTGAAATTCTCCGTATTGGCTTTTGAGTGTTTTGGGTGAATGACCATTTCTTTTGTTATCTGTCAGAAGATTACCCTTTTGATTTTACTCATAGCCGAGGGCAGCATCGCGTTCTGCTTCCATAAGTTCCTGGAGGATATCTTTGAAACTTTCTTTAAGAAGAGAATACACATCTGCTACGTTGTTAATGTTATTTTGTGAGATAATTTGTCGAATTTGCTCCTTAGCAACTGCCATAAAAATACTCCTTTTCCATAAGAATTGTCATATCTTAATTCTTACCAAAAAGGAAGCATTTTTTACCAAAAACACAAACTATTTTACACTACCTCAGACACTGACTATTCCAAACTAATAATAGTCTCAATCATTTTTTTAATTGTGTACATCTCATATCGATGCTATAAATGGGCATTATATTATTAAAAATGATTGAGACAAATCATTCGTTATTTTCGAATTTTTATCATTTTCATTTTTTCTTTACATGTTTATTTAAGAAAGTAAGCATAGTTTGCTGTATTTCTTCTTGTGAAAATTCAACAGATGCATGTTCAGCTCCTTCTACATTATAGTAATCTGCTTCTCCTCCATGATTTATGATCTCTTCATAAAGTGACTTACTGCAACTTAAAGGAACTAAGTGATCTTCCGTGCCATGAAAGAACAAAAAAGGCACTATATTATCACCTACATATGTTTTAGGACTAATTTCCCGAATCAATTCTGGTATCTCTTCAATTTTTTGATTTACAAGAAGCTGCTCTGGCATTGCAACATAATTCCCCTGCTCTTTTTCCCCACGTTCAGATAATTTTGAAAAATCCCCCGGGCAATACCAGCAAATCGCTGCCTGTACATCATCAGACACTTTTTCCCACTTCTCTGTCTTGAATTTATCTGTTCCTCCTGTTAATGCGGCAAGTGCCGCCAAGTGCGCTCCTGCCGACTCTCCTGCAATACAAATGCGTTTTGGATCAATTCCAAAATGCTCATGATGTACTTTCAAATATCGGATTGCTTCCTTTACATCTTCAATTTGTGCCGGCCATAAACTTTGACTGCTTCCCCTATATTGAACATTAGCAACTGCATATCCAGAATAAGCATAAAAAGTAAGTTCTGGTATTCTTCTGGCAGGTGAAGATGTTCTCCACGCCCCACCTTCTAACCATATTAATAGCGGAACTTTTTCCCATTTCCATTGATTATAATATGGACGCAGGAAATTAATTTTTAATGGTATATTTTGTGTCCTAAATCCATGCCAACAATTTTTATATACAATATCTGTATACAACGCAATATCTGGTCTGTTTTTTTCTACTTTAATCGTATATTCCATCTTTTTATACCTCTCTTAGAAATCATTCATTCAGGCGTTCTAATGCAATTATATTTACCTTAAATTCTTTGTCAATTTTCCTGAAAGTGCCATTCTCCAGGCATCAGTGTAGTCCACTACGTTTGCGTCCAGAAAACAGCACTTTAAAAAATTGTAATATAGCTAACACATTGTTTTTATTAATATTACTCTGACTGCTGAGAGATTGCAGTTTTACCTTCTGCCAAATCTTTCATAATTCCATCATATTTTTTATCCAAATCATACATCATAATGAAAATTAATTCTAATACGGTTAAAATGATAGGCATTAAAATATAAAGACTACGGATACCTCCTAATGCCTGTGTTGACAGGGATTCTGCCATTCCATTAAATCCTGTAAGAGACATTATTCCGCCAATGACAGCTGTGATAATACCGCCTCCAACTTTCTGTCCAAATCCATTAGCCGCCATAAAGATCGCCTGACTTCGAACGCCCGTTTTCCACTGTCCGTATTCAATACTGGCGGCCAGCATTGCATTTTTAAATCCCATCACACCGCCATAACCTATACCTTTTATTACAGACGCAAATATCAATATCGGCATAGATGTCGGAGCAAACACAATTAATACACACCCCAAAAGCTGAAGAGCACATGCACCTATTACAGCCTTTTTTCTGTTTACATATTGACCAAAAGATACAATAAGAAATCCTACGAATAAAGATGGTATAGTATACGCTGAATTCATCTTTCCTGCAAGTTCAACATTTCCCAGTATATATTGCGCATAATAAGTGTGCATCTGAAGGCTTGTTCCAAATACTCCCACTCCTAAAATAATAATTCCTAACATTAAAAACCAATACTTATTCTGTAAACTACATTTCAAAGAAACTACTAATGATTCCTTTGCTTTTCCCTTGGACACTTCATCCGGATTAACATATTCCTTGCTTGCGGCCCCTGTATAGAATAAAAAGCAGGCACTTAATATTGCATAAATGCAGACAACGATAATCCACGCTTTCTGATCATTCCCAAAATATCTGACAAAATTCAACGTAAACGTTGTAATCGTAACATTTGCAATACCCACACCGAAATTATTTAAAGCATATAATAAAGTCTGCTGTCTCGGGTTTCTCGTAATATAGGTCGGAAGGCTTACCACAGCAGTTGTTGATATTGTATAGATCACCACAGATGATAGATTGTATGTAATAAATACATATGCTAGTTTTAAACCAGTACTTCCGTTTGGAACAGTAAAGAGCATAACGATTGCCAATGCAATTAAAAAAGCACATCTAAATATCCACGGTCTGCATACTCCTTTGGAAGTGCGTGTTTTGTCAATAATATTTCCAAATATGATGTCGGATACTCCGTCAAGAAGTCTGGAAATCAAAAGAATCATTCCAATAACTCCCGGATCCAATCCAATAACATTTGTATAAAAATAGGTCAGGAAGCTTGACATCAGTGCAAATAACGGAAAGTTTCCCAAACCGCTTGTAAGAATTGCAGCTTTTTCAAACACGCTGATTTTCTGAGTGTATTTTTCTTCATTATTCATTTTGTTTCTCTCCATTTTTCTTCACTTTTTTCTAATTCTTATTTATTACTGTATTCCACTGTCTCAACAATTCTTCCATCCACGCACAAAGCTTTTTGCTGGATCGCTCTGCAATTTCAACGACTTCCTGGTGACTATGTTTTCCTGTTCGAATCCCGGTTGCCATATTTGTAATACATGCAATTCCTAACGTTTTAATTCCTGCATAATTTGCCACGATCGTTTCTGGTACAGTTGACATTCCGATCGCGTCACTTCCCACTGCTTTAAACATTCTGATTTCTGCTGCTGATTCATAATATGGTCCCTGAAATAATGTATAGACCCCATGTTTAACTTTAATATCCAGCTGGTTTGCAATCTTTTCAGCCTTTTCTCTCAGCAGTCCGTCATATGGTTCTGACATATCCGGGAATCTCGGTCCAAACCTTTCATCATTTTCTCCGTGCAATGGGTTAGTACCAACAGAATTGATAAAATCATCAATAATCATTAAATCACCAGGTTCAAATGTCGGATTAATTCCACCACATGCATTTGTAACAATCATATTCTCTATTCCCAGTAATTTCATAACGTAAACAGGATATGCTACTTCTTTCATAGCAAAACCTTCATAATAATGAAAACGCCCCTGTAATGCCATAATCTTTGTATCGCTGATAGTTCCGAAAACCAGATTCCCGGCATGACCTGCAACAGAGCTTTGTGGAAAACAGGGGATTTCCTTATATGGCACAACCTGCCTGTTTTCCATAATGTCCACGATTTTCCCTAATCCGCTTCCTAAAATAATCGCCACATCTGGTTTCATATCTACCTTTGAACAAATATAATCCGCACTTTTTTTTACTTGCTCATAAAACATAGTACATTTCTCCTTCCTGTCTTTTCATTTACATAAGTTTTTCTAAAATTGATGTTCCTATTGTTCCCTCCGGCATAGCCACTTCAAAATTATCTGCAATAGTTGCTCCGATTACGGCAAAAGTATCACTCGCTAATAAACCGCCTGTGTTTTTCATCGAAGGAGAATACGCTATAAACGGCACTTTCTCTCTTGTATGGTCAGTTCCCGTGTAAGTAGGATCGTTGCCATGATCGGCTGTTAAAATCAACAAATCTTCTTCCTCCAGCTTTCCCAGCAAATCTTCTAATTTCTTATCGAATTTTTCTAATTCCTTCGCATAGCCATCTACATCTCTTCTATGTCCCCAAAGAGCATCAAAATCCACTAAATTCACGAAGCATAGTCCTGTAAAATCCTTCTCTGTAAGCTCTATCGTCTGCTCCATTCCATGAATAGATGATCTTGATTTGTAAAATTCAGTAATTCCTTCTCCATCAAAAATATCTTTAATTTTTCCTACGGAAATAACTGAAAACCCGTTTTCTTTTAATGTATCCAACACAGTTTTTCCATATGGTTTCAATGCATAGTCATGACGATTCGATGTTCTCTTAAACTCTCCCTTTTTCCGTCCGGTATACGGTCTTGCAATTACTCTTCCTACTTTCCATTCATCCTTCATAGTTAACTCCCGTGCAATTTCACAACAACGATATAACTCATCCAGACCAAATGTTTCCTCATTTCCGCAAATTTGAAGGACCGAATCCGCCGATGTATAGACAATCATATGTCCTGTTGCAATTTCTTCTTCTGCTAATTCATCTAAAATCTCTGTACCGCTAGCACTTTTGTTTCCTATTACTTTATGCCCTGTTTTTTCCTCTAACTGTTCAATCAGTTCTTTCGGAAAACCATGTACAGAAAATGTCTGAAACGGCTTTTGAATGTAAAGCCCCATCATTTCCCAATGACCAGTCATCGTATCTTTTCCGGCACTTTTCTCATTCATTTCCATGTATACCGCTTTAGGACTCTCTACCGGTTCAATTCCTTTTAATTTATGCAAATTAGCAATACCCAATTGCTGCAAATTTGGGATTTGCAAATCAACCGCACTTTCTGCAATATGCCCCAAGGTGTCTACATTATAATCGCCAAATTTTCCCGAGTCTGGCATTGCCCCAATTCCAAGGGAATCCAAAACAACCACAAAAATCCTTTTATACTTCTTCATAATTACTTTCGCCTCCTCTTGCATAAATTCCTTGTGCCTCTTTTTTTAGCCATCCAAATATTTTCGCCCACTGTTTTACCAATATCCCTGTCAGTATAGCCGATACAATTGTTCCGATTCCAAATGTGCCGCCAAGTAAATATCCTGTAATAACAAAGCAAATATCCATTCCAATTTTAAGAAAAGCATAAGGAATATGTAGCAGTTCTTCAATCTTTACTAAAAAAGCGTCCAATGCGGTCATACCCAGTTTCAACTCCATCAGTAATGCAAACGCTGCCGCCATCATAAGCTCTCCAACAGCGAATACTATAACAGCTATCAAAATGCCTCGCTGCCCCAATGCAAAACCAAGTAATATATCACGATAAAAATCGATAAAAAAGCCAGACAGCAAACCATAAACAACCGTTCCCATTCCAAGATTCTTTTTTGCAACGAGCAGAGCCAATATAATAGTTGAAAAATTATAAATAAAGCATCCCCTTCCAAATGGAATAGATAAAGCATGCGCAACTCCATCACAAAGCAACCCAATAGGTTCACATCCTAATCCGCTTTCTAAAATTAGCGCAACCGCCAATCCAATCAAATTCACAGCTAAAAATATAAAAAAACTTTTTGTAGCAATGCTTCCTTTTTTAGTTTTATGTTGCTTCAAATCCACTCATCCCCATCTTCAGCCTCTTTAATCCACGCTGTATGTCTGTTCTAATAATATGTAATCATCTCCTTTAAAATATTTTTCGTCATTTTTCTCCTCCTTTGTTTTTTATATTCTACTATTTTTGTTTTATTGAAACACTGACACGCGTCATGTTTCCCTTTATTTTGTACATTTTTCACATATAAGTTGTCTCTATTTTGTGCATAATATCAACAAAAGATATTACAAGCACTTTATCATCAGAATAAAAAGGTTATGCTTTTCATGCATAACCTTTTACAACGAATATCCAGATTTTAGTTATATAATTTTAATTTGATCTGCTCGATTTGTTCTTGCTTTACAAAAATCTTTCCTTTCTCTAACGTAATCAATCCTTCATCTTCTAGAACCTTTTTTGTTCGATATATTGTCCGAACATTTACTCCTAATTCTGCAGCAATATAGTCATTCTTCATTTCTATCCTGCATCTTTTTTTTCCTTGATTCGTCCGATTCCAATATTCTAAAATATAAAATAATAAATGTTCTTTTGCATCGTTAAATAACAATCGATCTGATTTCATAGACATAGTTGAAGTTAATGTAAGCATATCTTTTAACATTCCCAAAACAAATCTACTATTTTCTTCCAAACATCGAATAATATAGTCTCGTTTAACATATAAAACAGTACACTCTTCCAACGCTTTGGCCTCAACAAAATTAGAATGTTCTGGATCCAGTATTTTATCCAGACAACTCCACGCCGGAGCCTTCTCTTTACTCAAAAAATTAATCCCTCCCTTTTTTTCAGTTCGATACTTAAAAAAACTGCCTCTAATTATATAGCAGGCATAGTCGACATCAATTTCACCCGGATGTATAATTTCATTTTTAGGAACTCTTTTAATAGACATGTCGTTATTCAGTAATGGTTTTATTTCATTTAATTTAAAGACTCCTTCTTGATTTTGCTCATTAATTACCTTCACCAAATAATATAGGTCAGAACATTTATTTTTTACCATATCTATCTCCTTCTATAATTTAAAAACATATTTCTTTAAAATTATAGCAGATATTGTTCTACTTCTGGCTACTGCTTAACATTTTTTCGAAAAATTTGCCAGTTTCTTTAATAGCCAATTTTAGTTTCTTTGCATCTTTATCTTTTGCATTGAATATATGATCCGCCCCTTCTATTAAATATTCTTTCGAATATGGATGGGTCGACGTCTCAGCAATAGCGGCTGCATGTCTAGGGTTTACAATTTTATCCTCCGTTCCATTAATTGCTAATACCGGTCCATGATACTTGCTAAATTCGCCAAGCACATCCGTATGCATGACGTCTTCACTCCAAGATAATCCAATTTCAACTGAAGTTCCCCAAGGCGTATCTATAGTAAATTTTCCGTTTTTCTTAGCCTCATCATAACGCTCGTCTGTCAATAATCCCTCTCTCATCGTACCTGCACCCGCCCAGGTAACCACAGCAGCAAAGTCATCTGGAACTTTGGAAGCTGTCAGCATTGCGTGCATCCCCCCCTGGCTCCATCCCATGATACCTAATTTTACATCTTGATTTAATTGATCCTGTAAATATTTTTTTGCAGCCATTGTTTCTTCATATGCCACTTGAAAATCAAAATTTCTATGAGGTTCTTTTGAATCTCCACATCCCATGAAATCGAAGCGAATCGTTGCAAGACAAAAATCTTTCGCTAGTATTTCAGCCGCTGTCTTATATCCATCACCAACTTCATTTTTTTGCGAACATGTGCCATGCAGCATAACAACAGCACCTGCAATCTCTTTTTGCGGAAGCGTTACTATTGCTGGAATTTCGTGATCTTTACCACAAATCATAACTTCTTTTTCCTGAAATAAACCTGTTTTTTCCATTTTGTTTTTCTCCTTACTTAACTGTATTGTTGAACTGCCCACAAAAGGGTAATTCGTATATCTAGATTCTATTATAGTAATAAGAAATACCCTTTTCCATGACTTGTGTCATGTTTTGTTATTATAAATCGTAATCCTCTTATATCTGCCAGCTATCAATTTTTTTCTAATCCTGCACCCTTCTTTGGTGTGCCCATCCGGTACAGACTTCATAAGACATGGTTCCACCGCAACATGGACATACAGTTACATCTTTTCTGTACAGTATCTGTGGGAGCATGACCTTATGGGCGATGGAACGATGGCCCCCGGCACCGAGGCGGCGGTGGAGCGTTTTCATGCTCTCTCCGGGGAACTGCGAGAAACTGAGGCGGCTCTCAGAAAGACAGCATTATAATGCTCTTTATGTTTCATGTCCGTTTTCTCCTTATAAATTAATACCGATATCATAACATACAAACAGTCTGTATGTTATAATATCGGTATTTATATCGGATTATAGAGGGAGTGCACTATCTGCCGGTTACAAAAGAATCATCCCATACCCGGCACAGCTATTCTTTATCGCGGATCTCGCCGTGCAGCGTCTGCAAGGATTTCACTTCCCCATTACCATGCTCTTTTACATAGCGGATTCCCTTTGCGGTTGCCCGGGCGGCAGCGATGGTAGTCATATAAGGAATCTTGGACTTGATGGCCGCCTTGCGCAGATAACTGTCATCATGCACGCTGTCCTTCCCCACAGGAGAGTTGACGATGAGATCGATCTGGCCGTTGGTGATCATATCCAGAATATTCGGTCGGCCCTCATACAGTTTGTTGACCCGCTCTGCATCAATTCCGGCTTCGCGGATCAATTGGTAAGTATTTCCGGTGGCTGCGATCTTAAATCCGTCGTCTGCGATGCTCTTTGCAATCTCCACAACTTCTCCCTTGTCCTTGCGGTTCACGGAGATCAGCGCTGTCCCGCCAAGAGGGAGTTTCGTCTGGGTCGCCTCCTGGGCTTTGTAGAACGCCTCGCCGTAGTAGGGGGAAAGTCCTAAGACCTCTCCGGTTGAACGCATCTCCGGTCCGAGGACCGGGTCCACCTCCTGGAACATGTTAAACGGGAAGACAGCTTCCTTAACGCCGTAATACGGGATCACCTGTTCCTTAAGTCCCGGGACCGGCGACGGCTTTCCGGTAATCTCCGCAGTGATGATTTCCGTCGCCAGAGGAACCATCCGGATATTACATACCTTCGACACGAGGGGAACCGTCCTTGATGCCCGCGGGTTGGCCTCTAACACATACACCTTGCCGTCCTCGATGGCATACTGCATATTCATCAGGCCCTTGACATGCATCTCCTCCGCGATCTTTCTCGTATATTCCTTGATCGTCGCTACATTTTCCGCGGAAATGTGAACCGACGGGATGATGCAGGCCGAATCACCCGAATGGACTCCGGCAAGCTCAATGTGCTCCATGACGGCCGGGACAAATGCGTGCGTCCCGTCACTGATGGCATCCGCCTCGCACTCCAGCGCATGGTTCAGGAACCGGTCGATGAGGATCGGGCGGTCAGGGGTGACGCCGACAGCGGCCTTCATATAGCCTTCCATGCTTTCATCATCATATACTACCTCCATGCCCCGTCCGCCGAGGACGTAGGAAGGACGCACCATGACCGGATAACCGATCTTCTGCGCGATCTCAAGGGCTTCTTTGACAGTAGCTGCCATCCCGGATTCCGGCATAGGGATACCAAGCTTATCCATCATCGCCCGGAACAGATCCCTGTCCTCCGCCAGATCAATGACTGCCGGGGAGGTCCCCAGTATCCGGACACCGTTCTTTTCAAGCTCGGACGCTAAGTTAAGCGGTGTCTGGCCGCCGAATTGCGCGATTACGCCCAACGGCTTTTCCTTATTGTAAATGCTTAAGACATCCTCCAGCGTCAGCGGCTCAAAATACAGCTTGTCGGAAGTATCATAATCCGTAGAGACAGTTTCGGGATTGCAGTTTACGATGATCGTTTCAAATCCAAGCTTCTTAAGCGCCAGAGAAGCATGTACGCAGCAGTAGTCGAATTCGATGCCCTGTCCGATGCGGTTAGGGCCGCCGCCTAAGATCATGATCTTAGGGCGGTCAGTATTTACCGGGTTCTTATCCGCTGCATTGTAGGTAGAATAATAGTAGGCGCTGTCTTCGGTGCCACTTACGTGTACGCCTTCCCAGCTTTCCGTGACGCCAAGCGCGATACGCTTATTGCGGATAGTTTCCTCGGAAATGTTAAGAATCTGCCCCAGATATTTGTCCGAGAAGCCGTTCCTCTTGGCAGAGATGAGCCTATCGTCCGGCGGAAGAGAGCCTGCGAAAGCGGCAAGCGCCTCTTCCTCCTCCACCAGCTCCTTCATCTGCTCAATGAACCAGTGCTTGACCTTGGTGATCTGGAAGATCTCCTCTATCTCAGCGCCCTTTCTCAGCGCCTCGTACATGATAAAATGGCGATCGCTTGACGGAGTGATCAGAAGCTTAAGCAGCGCTTCTTTGGACATGTTGTTGTAATTTCCTGCGTGGCCAAGGCCGTACCTTCCTGTCTCCAGACTGCGGATTGCCTTCTGGAAGGCTTCCTTGTAGGTCTTTCCGATACTCATGACCTCGCCGACGGCGCGCATCTGTGTGCCCAGCTTGTCCTCAACACCCTTGAACTTTTCAAAAGCCCAGCGCGCGAACTTGATCACGACATAATCCCCGTCCGGCACGTATTTATCTAGAGTTCCGTATTTACCGCAGGGGATGTCCTTTAAGGTAAGGCCGACGGCGAGCATGGAGGAGACGAGAGCGATCGGAAATCCGGTGGCCTTCGAGGCCAGTGCAGAAGACCGGGAAGTTCTGGGATTGATTTCAATGACAACGATACGGTCGGTCACAGGGTCGTGTGCGAACTGCACATTCGTCCCGCCGATGACCTGCACAGATTCAACGATGCGGTAAGCCTGTTCCTGAAGCCGCTTCTGACATTCCTTGGAAATAGTCAGCATCGGAGCAGAACAGAAAGAATCCCCGGTATGTACGCCGAGGGGGTCGATATTTTCAATAAAGCAGACAGTGATCATATTATTTTCAGAATCGCGGACGACTTCAAGCTCCAGTTCTTCCCAGCCAAGAATAGATTCCTCTACAAGCACTTGGCCCACAAGGCTTGCCTGCAAACCTCTTGCGCATACGGTCTTTAATTCTTCCTTATTGTAGACAAGGCCGCCGCCGGCGCCGCCCATGGTGTATGCAGGGCGCAGGACGACCGGATACCCCAGTCTGCCGGCGATGCTAAGAGCCTCTTCCACTGTGTAGGCAACTTCGCTTTTTGCCATCTCGATCCCGATGGAATCCATGGATTTCTTGAATTCGATACGGTCTTCCCCGCGTTCGATCGCGTCCACCTGTACGCCGATAACCTGTACGTGGTATTTGTCAAGGACGCCCGCTTTGGAAAGCTCGGCGCAGAGATTCAATCCGGACTGTCCGCCGAGATTGGGCAGCAGTGCGTCCGGACGTTCCTTTGCGATGATCTGCTCCAGACGTTCTACATTCAGCGGCTCGATATAAGTCACATCGGCAGTTTCCGGGTCAGTCATGATCGTGGCGGGGTTGGAATTTACCAGTACAATCTCATATCCAAGCTTTTTTAAGGCTTTGCACGCCTGTGTTCCGGAATAGTCGAATTCGCATGCCTGCCCGATGATGATGGGACCGGAGCCGATGATTAATACTTTGTTAATATCTGTTCTTTTTGGCATATGTACCTCCTTTAGTTTAAAGTGCATATTCTATTCATGGTCTGTGAAAATTTAGTCATGCATATTTATGCAGTATAGCGGCATGATTTTTATTCCATATCCTATTATAGCGGAGAAAATGATAAAATCATAGTAAAAATATTCAAAATAACAGAGAAAAGCCACCTCATTTTCCGGGGTAAAATTGTATAAAAATACCGAAAGAAATATCGGCAGATAAAATTTAGATTTAGAAGCAGACAGTAAAAAAATTTATGCTGGACATGTGGATTACTTTGTGATATCATAAACCTACCAAGAAGGTAGGAATTAGGAATAATTAAGTTAGGAGTGAGTTCAATGAGTAAAAGGACAAGAGAAGAAAGAGCGTTTAAATTTGAGACATTACAGCTTCACGTAGGGCAGGAGCAGCCGGATCCGGTTACAGGCGCGCGGGCGGTGCCGATTTATCAGACATCATCCTATGTATTCCATGACAGTGAACATGCGGCGGCGCGCTTCGGCTTATCAGATGCGGGGAATATCTACGGGCGTCTGACGAATCCTACAGAGGATATCTTCGAGCAGAGGATCGCGGCGTTAGAGGGCGGTGTAGCGGCTCTGGCGGTGGCGTCGGGTGCGGCGGCGATCGCTTATACCTTCCAGAATCTGGCGCAGAGCGGCGACCATATCGTTTCCGCGAAAAATATATACGGAGGGACTTACAACTATCTGGCGCATACCTTCCCGCAGTACGGCGTAGAGACGACATTTGTTGACATATTTGACGAGGGGGCGGTCGAGGCCGCGATTCAGGATAACACCAAGGCGATCTTTGCTGAGACTCTTGGGAATCCGAATTCCGATGTGCTGGATATAGAGAGCCTTGCCAGGATCGCCCATGCACATAAGATTCCGCTGGTGGTAGACAATACATTTGCGACGCCTTATCTGGTAAGACCGATAGAATACGGCGCGGATATCGTCGTGCATTCCGCTACGAAGTTCATCGGCGGGCACGGGACTACGCTGGGCGGCGTCATCGTGGACGGCGGAAGATTCGACTGGGAGGCTTCCGGGAAGTTCCCGGCGATCACAGGGCCTAATCCCAGCTATCACGGGATCAGCTTTTCTAAGGCTGTAGGAGCGGCGGCGTTCGTCACCAGGATCCGGGCGATCCTTCTTCGGGACACGGGAGCGACTCTCTCGCCGTTCCACGCATTTTTCTTCCTCCAGGGGCTAGAGACACTTTCCCTACGAGTGGAGCGCCATGTGGAAAATGCGCTGAAGGTCGTAGACTTCCTGAATGGACATCCTCAGGTGGAGAAGGTGAACCATCCGGCCGTGACAGAGGAGGCAAGACAGGAGGAGCTGTACAAAAAATATTTCCCCAACGGCGGCGGATCCATCTTTACCTTTGAGATTAAGGGCGATGCGAAGAAGGCGAAGGCATTTATCGACAATCTGGAGTTGTTCTCGCTGCTGGCGAATGTGGCGGATGCGAAGTCCCTGGTCATCCATCCGGCGACAACTACTCACAGCCAGTGCACTGAGGAGGAGCTTTCCGAGCAGGGCATAAAGCCTAACACCATCCGGCTTTCTATCGGAACGGAGAATATAGACGATATTATTGAAGACTTGGAAGAGGCGTTTAAGGCCGCAGAATAAAAAAACAGATGGCTGAAGGTAAAATAACCGGCAGTCATCTGTTTTTTATGGAGCTATTCTTCTTACTAAGAAAGTAAGCATCTATGGTGAGCAGGCATCTGTGCTCAGTAAGCATGCAGACAGCATTAATATTCTTCGATATTGATGCACTGCGTCGTCGCGATGTCATATGGCAGGATGGAGTTCGCGAATTTGGTGAACTTTTCTGCCGCGTCACTCACATAAAATTCGTAAGTGCCGGGACTTTCGGACGTGTTGGCGGTATTGTTCTTATTTAAAATAGCTTTCAGGTCCATAGCAGTCTCGTACGCCGGGTTTACGATCTGTACGCGTTCGCCCAGGTATGCCATGATTTTTGAGCGGAGCAGAGGATAATGGGTGCATCCGAGGATCATCGTGTCGATGTCGGTGCTGCGCATATCTGACAGATAGATGTCGATGACCTGCTCTGTGATGGAATGCTTGGAAAAGCCCTCCTCTACCAGGGGCACGAAGAGCGGGCAGGACTTTCCGATGACAGATGCATCGGGCAGCTTCGCTTTGATGATCTTTGTATAAGTCTCGCTCCGAATGGTCGCCTCAGTCCCTACGACTCCGATCTTTTTATTTTTTGTCTCATTTACAGCGGCTCTGGCGCCTGGTGCGATCACGCCGATCACCGGGATATCCATCTCTTCCTGAACAGTCTCAAGAGCGAGGGCGCTCACCGTGTTGCAGGCGATCACGATCGCTTTTACGTTCTTTGTCTTTAAAAACCGGATGATCTGCCTGGAAAACCGGATGATCGTATCCTTTGACTTGCTGCCGTAAGGGACTCTGGCAGTATCCCCGAAATATACTACATTTTCGCTTGGAAGCTGGCGCATGATCTCGCGGGCGACAGTGAGCCCGCCGACGCCGGAATCAAAGACGCCGATCGGCATCGTAAGTTTATTTTGAATCTGCACGGTAAAATCTCCTTATCCCTTTTTTGCGGGTGCCAAGGTTATGTATACTAATACTAATACTTATACAGATACAAAACACACGGCCTTTTGGCACTGGCATCACACATTCCAGTTTATTGTAACGTTATCGCCGGAGGTTTTCAAGCGGTATGGGATAATTGGGTGCTTTTTTTGTATTTATATTGTTACTATTTACGGCTCAGGAGCCGCTCATAGCAATGATTCGTGGCGGCATTCCGAGTTCTGCTGCGCAAAAGCCGCCCCTTACTCCTGTATCATGTTCTTACGGAATGCGCAGCCAGTGCGCATTCCTGACCCATGAACAGTAACTTTATATTGCAACATGCTGATAGATTTTCTATAATAGGAGCAGGGAATGTATAATGTCTTATGATAAAGGAGAGGTTTTAGATGGAAAAGACAAATGAAAAATATGCGGCATATATCCAGATCCTTAACGAGGAGCTTGTGCCGGCCATGGGCTGTACAGAGCCGATTGCCCTGGCGTATGCCGCTGCGAAGGCGAGAGAGGTGCTGGGCGGGATGCCAGACAGCGTAGAGATCGGCGCCAGCGGAAGCATCATTAAAAATGTTAAGAGTGTGATTGTTCCCAACACGAATCACCTGAAAGGAATACCGGCGGCAGCGACAGCAGGGATCATCGCCGGGAAGGCAGAGAAGGAGCTGGAGGTCATCGCGGAAGTTACCGAGGAGGAGACGGTGCGGATGGCAGAGTTTTTAAAGACAGTACCGATAAGTGTAGAGCACATTGACAACGGAGTTACCTTCGACATCATCGTCGTGGTAAAAAAAGGAGATTCCTGCGCGAAGGTGAGGATCGCGAATTATCATACGAATATCGTCCTGGTGGAAAAGGACGGAAAGAAGCTTACCGATATCCCGGTGGAGGGAGAGACGGAGGAAGGGCTGACTGACAGGTCGCTCCTTAACATGGAAGATATCTGGGATTTCATCAATTCTGTGGATATCGACGATATCCGGGAGGTTATCGGGCGGCAGATTGCGTACAATACAGCCATTGCCGACGAAGGGATGAAAGGAAATTACGGTGCGAATATCGGAAGCGTCCTTCTTGACACCTATGGAGATGATGTCCGTACAAGGGCGAAAGCGAGGGCGGCGGCAGGGTCTGACGCTAGGATGAACGGCTGTGAGCTTCCAGTGATCATCAATGCGGGCAGCGGCAATCAGGGGATGACCTGCTCCCTTCCGGTCTTGGAATATGCGAAGGAATATGACTCCGGGGAGGAGAAGATGTACCGTGCGCTGGCGCTGTCGAACTTAACGGCGATCCATCAGAAGACAGGTATCGGCAGGCTTTCTGCGTACTGCGGCGCAGTCAGCGCAGGAGCGGCGGCAGGAGCCGGGATCGCTTATCTTATGGGCGGCGGCTATGAGGAAGTGGTACATACGGTAGTCAATGCCCTGGCTATTGTGTCAGGGATGGTCTGCGACGGGGCGAAGGCATCCTGCGCGGCAAAGATCGCCGCATCTGTGGATGCGGGAATCTTAGGGTACAACATGTTTCTGCGCGGGCAGCAGTTCTACGCCGGGGACGGCATCGTGACCAAGGGCGTGGAGGCTACCATCAGCAATATCGGAAGGCTTGGCAAGGACGGCATGAAGGAGACGAACGAGGAGATCATCAAGATGATGATCAATGATTAATGTATCTGTAGTGAAATAGTTTAAAGAACAGGAGAACAGACCATATGGGGAAATCAAAAGTTTATTTTACCGATTTCAGGGCGAAGCTGGGAGAAGGACTTCCGAGCAAGCTCAAACGCCTGATCAAAGCGGCAGGAATCGGCGATATTGACATGGATAATAAGTTTACTGCCATCAAGATGCATTTCGGGGAGCTTGGAAATATCAGCTACCTGCGCCCGAATTATGCAAAGGCGGTTGCGGACGTGGTAAAGGAGATGGGCGGGAAGCCCTTCCTTACGGACTGCAATACACTCTACCCGGGCAGCCGCAAAAACGCCCTGGAGCATCTGTATTGTGCATGGGAGAACGGATTTACGCCGATGACTGTAGGTTGTCCGATACTGATCGGCGACGGGCTGAAGGGGACGGACGACATCGAGGTGCCTGTTGAGGGCGGCGAGTACATAAAGAAAGCGCTCATCGGGCGCGCGGTTATGGATGCGGACGTGTTTATCAGCTTATCTCATTTTAAAGGGCATGAGATGACCGGTTTTGGCGGTACGATCAAAAATATCGGCATGGGGTGCGGTTCCCGTGCAGGGAAGAAGGAGCAGCACCGCAATGGAAAACCGTCCATCGACTTGCAGGCCTGCCGCGGCTGCCGACTGTGCATGAGGCAGTGTGCCAACGACGGCCTTGTGTATGACGAGGCGTCGAAGAAGATGTCGATCAATATGGAAAACTGCGTCGGCTGCGGCCGCTGCATCGGGGCATGTAATTTTGACGCTATTGATTTTGCGGACAATGCAGCGACGAAGGTGCTGAACTGCCGCATGGCAGAGTATACAAAGGCGGTAATAGACGGCCGTCCGAATTTCCACATTTCCCTTATCGTGGATGTGTCGCCGAACTGTGACTGCCATCCGGAGAACGATGCGCCGATCCTGCCTAATATCGGCATGTTCGCGTCTTTTGACCCGCTGGCGCTTGACCAGGCCTGTGTGGATGCCTGTCTTAAGGCGGAGCCTCTCCCCAACAGCCAGCTTACAGACAATATGAAGCTGGCAGATTTCTGCGACCATCACGATCATTTTGAAAATACGACGGTGAATACCGAGTACAAGACCTGCCTTGCCCATGCAGAGAAGATCGGGCTTGGCAGCAGGGAATATGAGATCGTCACGGTAAAATGATGGCTGGGATTGCCGGAAGGTAGCCAGACAGTCAGGAAGCAGCCCGCAGATATCATGAGCAAAATTATAGAATCGATGTGAATGAATAAGATGAGAATAATGAAAATATGGCTATTGTCACTTCTCTGCCTGTCCCTGTGCTTTGGGTGCGGACAGAAAGAGGATAAAGATCAGGAAGCTTTGAAGGCCCAGACAAAAAAGGCAGAGGAAGAGACTGAGAATGACACGGAAAGCGGAGCAGACACAGATCCCCATACAGATAACGAGATTATCGCAGAAGCGATGGAGACAACGGCAAAGCTTGCCTCGTTTAAGACTGATACGGAGGGCCGCCTTAGGCTTGGCGGGAAGACAATTAACGGGGAATTCGGGATGGAATCCCAGATTCAGGTAGTGCAAGGAGACGGGCAGGATCTCCAGATGACGATGGAGACCCGGATAAGCCCGGGTAATGCTGTGACCAGAGCGTATTACAAGGACGGCTGGTATTACCTGAATGACGGAAAAAAGAAGGATAAGCAGGAGAAAGCGCCAAAAGAGGTCCTTGGAATTGTGACGGATATCACAGACATGGTCATAGAAGCGTCTGATCAGATTGCGAATATCAGCGTAAAAGAAGAAGGCGCGGACAGGATATATTCTTATGAGCTGCCTTCCTATATTGCCGAGGATTATATTGACAGGCTGATGACAGAGCTGGGAGCGGAGGATACGGTTCTCGATCATGCATCTACAGAGGTGGAGAGCCTGAGCCTGGTAAGTACGGTGAATGAAGATGGGATACTCAGCCGTCAGGAGATCTTTGCAGCAGGAAAGTTAAAAAAGGCGATAGTTTCGGTTCCTGTCGAAGCGCAGATTGCGGCGGATTTTAAAGAGACAGACGAAAAAGAGCTTGAGATGGAGCTGTGGTAGGATCAGCATTACTGTTCATGGGTCAGGAATGCGCACTGACTGCGCATTCCGTAAGAACATGATATAGGGGAAAATACCGCAGACAAAGATATGTATATACAATGATTATACTTGTCTGTTATAATGACAGATAGAAAATGATAAGGAGACATTACCCATGAAACAAGATTTAATCATAATTCTGGATCTGGGCAGTACACAGAATACAGTAGCTGCCAGAGAAATCCGTGAGCTTGGCGTGTACAGTGAGATTCATCCTCATGATATCACGGCAGAGGAATTAAAGTTGTTTGACAATGTCAAAGGAATTGTGCTTAATGGCGGCGAGAACCGTATCGTTGACGGAGCGCCGGTGGAGATCAGGCCGGAGCTTTATGAGCTTGGGATTCCTATGATTTCCATTGATTATCCGCAGTCTCGGTGTGAGATGCAGCTTGATGCGCTGCCGGATAGGGATGCATGGAAAAGATTTATCTTTGAGACTTGCAGAGCAGAAGCCAACTGGAATATGAAAAATTTTATTGCGGACCAGACCGAACTGATCCGTCAGCAGGTAGGTGACAGGAAGGTGCTTCTAGCGCTGTCTGGCGGCGTTGACTCTTCTGTGGTGGCGGCCATGCTCATAAAGGCGATCGGGAAGCAGCTTGTATGCGTACATGTCAACCATGGCCTGATGCGGAAGGATGAATCGGAGAGCGTGGTAAAGGTATTCCGTGATGAGCTTCATGCGAACCTGATCTATGTAGACGCAGCAGAGCGGTTCCTGGGCAAGCTTGCAGGTGTGGCAGATCCGGAGCAGAAACGCAAGATTATCGGCGGAGAGTTCATCCGTGTCTTTGAAGAAGAGGCGAGAAAGCTTGAGGGGATTGATTTCCTCGGTCAGGGAACCATTTACCCGGATATTATTGAGAGCGGGACGAAGACAGCAAAGATGGTTAAGTCCCACCACAATGTGGGCGGCCTTCCGAAAGACCTGAAGTTCGAGCTGGTTGAGCCTTTAAAGCAGCTTTTCAAGGATGAAGTGCGGGCATGCGGCGTGGAGCTTGGACTTCCTCACGATATGGTATACCGCCAGCCGTTCCCGGGCCCGGGGCTGGGCGTAAGATGTCTGGGGGCGATTACCAGAGACAGGCTGGAGGCAGTCCGGGAGTCTGATGCGATCCTCCGGGAGGAATTCGCGAGGGCGGGGCTTGATAAGAAAGTGTGGCAGTATTTTACTGTGGTGCCGGATTTCAAGTCTGTCGGCATGAAGAACAATGCGCGGGTGTTTGAATATATGGTGATTATCCGTGCGATTAACACGGTTGATGCTATGACAGCATCTGTTGAGAAGGTGGACTGGGATGTGCTGGAGACGATAACGGGGCGGGTACTTTCAGAGGTGGAGAATGTGAACCGGGTTTGCTATGATATGAGTCCTAAGCCGCCGGCGACGATAGAATTTGAGTGATGAAATGAGATTTAATGGCCTAGTATTTATGCGGCTTCCAAACAAATTTGTTTAAGTTTCGGCAACGGTTTGGCAACATTTTCAACATCACGCACTAAATAATTACATCAATGGCATAAGAAAACCTTGCTGATTTTCAGATATGGAAACTGAATTTCGGCAAGGTCTTTTTATGCTTATTTCTGCTTTTTCTTTTTAGCTGTTTTCTTTTCTTCTTTCCCGATTTTCTGAAATTCCTCCATGAGCATATCACTGACCGCCTGTGAGGGGACTTTTGCCCAATGCTTTGAAGTGTCCAGTTCCGGGTACTTGTACCGCCACTGGTCGTATTCCTCTCTGCTTATCTCGCCCCGTTCCAGTTGGGCGGTTTGCTCCTGCCATGCGTGGAACATATCGAACATGGACGTGTAAGTGGAATAGTCGGACTTGTCAAGGCGCAGGCAGATTTCCCCGTCAATCTCCCCGATTTTCAGCCCGTACATATCTTCCAACGCAAAGAGCGTGTGCATAAGTCCGATATAGGTATCAATATCCGGCACAGTAAGGGCATGGGTGCTTACATCAAAAATATTCGCCATTTCTTTTACAAGGTCGTGCTTTGGCGTCCTCGCTTCGGTTTCATATTGTGCCATACGGACATCAGAGGTCTTTCCGAGAAAACCGAGGATTTCCCCTAACTGCTTCTGTGTCATGCCTTTCCGATTACGGAAAAAGCGGATTCGCTTGCCGATTGCCATAATAAAACCTCCGTTGTAGTTATCGTGATACTGCCATGCTTGACTTAAACATTTCTGTTGAAGTTAGTATAACATGGTGCAATAGGAATAGCAAGAGGAACTTAAATAAAAAAAGTTAAGATTTTTCTGCAAACCACTTGACTTAACTGAATTTATTTAGTATTATGGATATAGCTTAAGCAAAAACAGTTAAGCAAAGAAAGGGGAGGATAACGGAATGGCAGAAAAATCATTTATGACTGTGGAAGAAATGGCAGCGGAATTGCGGGTGTCAAAGTCAAAAGCCTACCAGATTGTGCGAGAACTGAACGCAGAATTACAGAAACAGGGCTATCTGACGGTGGCTGGTCGTGTGAACGCTACATTTTTTCATAAAAAAGTCTGTTACAGCGATTAAAACGCAAAAGATTTTGCGTGGAAAGGAGATGATTTGAATGGCTGTATACAAAGACAACGCTACGGGGACGTGGCGGGTAATCTATCGTTTTACAAACTGGAAAGGGGAGCGCAAGCAGACCCAGAAGCGGGAAGCACAGGCGTGGGAGCATGAAACCATTCCAGGAACATCGCCTCCTGGTCCTCCCTGCTTGCCACCGCGTAGTTGATGTCCTCAAACTTATAGGTGCGGGCGAATTTATTCTTCGCTATCTGGAAGATCCCGTTTTCCCACACCGCCAGGATGGGGACTGCCTGCTGTACGCTTTTTGGCACCACGAACTTCTCCCTGTCCTGCCGGAAGATATTTTTAAGTGTTCTTACCATGTTTTTTCAAGCCCTCCTTCTCTTTTTTCTCAATGCCCTCCTTTAATGCCTCATAGTACAGATTCTCCGGGCGGAACACCAGGCGCTTCGGGATCAGGAGCCGCGACTTGATCCAGGCCCATAAGAACTGCTCCGCGTTCATGCCGTGATACCGGACAAAGCCGAGCAGCGCAAAGGGGAATGCCCCCAGGACGCATACCCAGCTTAATGTCTCCACGTCCAGATACGGGCGCAGGAGATAATAAAGCCCTGCCGCGACACCGCAGGCCAGGACCGAAAAAATGAGCTGCCGCAGGGACAGCCCGAAAAACATATATTCTGTATAGTTACGGATCTCTCTGTTAATCTTTACTTCCAAAAAATACATCCTCCTTTACTTTTGGACAGAAAAAACCGCCACCTTCTGAAAAAGTGACGGTCTCATCCTTTGTTTTATCTATTTATTCTATTTATCCTGTCTATTACTATTACTGTTGCTGATTCCGGAGAAATGTTTAAAATTCACTTCCGCTGAATTTGACCGTTACAACCGCAGCCACCTTCTCCTGCTCAAACACCTCATAGACAATGATATAGCCTGACACAAACAACTGCCGGTACCCTTTATACGCATAGAAACCCTGTTTCCGCTCTGCGCCCCGGAACGGATAGTTTTCAAGACTGAGAATGGCATCTTCAATCCTTTTTACCAGCGCCAGGGCCTCATCAGCATAATTGCTCTTCAGCGCGATCTGCTCATAGATCTTATCCAAATCCCGGTACGCCTGCGGAAACATCTTCACCTTGTATCTATCCAAAATGCTTCCTCCTCAGCTGCGCCAGAGATTCACCTGCATCCAGCAGTTCTTCTCCGCTTTCCTTTCCGCGCTCCGCCTCATAGATGGCTCTGTCAACACAGTTCATGCTTATCAGCTCATCGTATGCTTCCATGCTCATTACTACCAGATCCCCGTATCCGTTTTTCGTAATAAATACAGGCTGCTGCTGTTTATGACAGATCTCTGAGATCTCATTCGTATTCCTTAAATCCGTTATCGGCCTGATCACCGGCATTTCATCAGCTCCTTTCCCATGTTGTATCGTTGTACATAATCATAACATAATTATATACATTCTTCAACGTTTGATCTATCATCATAACCCCATCATCTCCCGCACGACCCGGTCTGCCATCTTTACCGCGCTCACTAACACCAGCATGTTAAAGACCAGCTCCCCGATATAGCCCCACACCATTGTTACCGCCGCTGCGTCCTTATCAACAGCCGGCGGCGAGGAGGCGTACTCCGAAAATATCACACAGGCAAGCACGATGACCACACCCTCCAGGCATACCGCCGCATAGGATTTTAGAAAGCTCTTCCCGATGTTCTGCGTCGGCTCCCCGGCAAACGATGACAGGGGGACCGGCGCGACCGCCGTGTACAGATACAGACGGAATAACCGCCCGTACACGCTCATGATCATGACAAAGCTCAGCACCGTGATGAACAGTTCCCCGATCAGCGTCACCGCCCACAAAGGAATGCTCTCAAAAAATCCACAGTTTTCCACCGCCTCCACGATCTCTTCCGGCAGCACCGTCTTTTTTGTCCGCCCAAGCCCCGCTGTCTCCATGATCGTGCTGACTATCCCCTGGACGATTCTGTACAGCGCCGTCATCAGCTCCATGCCATGGGCGATAACCCCTTTCTCTATGGCAAACCGGACAAACAGCTTTACCGCATGCTCGGGCCTTTTTACCTCTGTATAATTTCATTAGAGAACATATATAGAAATACCCTATATCAAGAATGAGTGAGAAACCTTTGACCTCTCACCCAACATTTCACAGAAAAGCAGACTAAATTGTTATAAAATCTTACGCAACTTCTTACGTAAATGAGCCACCCTCGCATAAACAGCCCCTGCCGTCAAATGCACGAGCGGGGCAATTTCTTTTGTGGAGTAACTCTGCATTTTCAGCAAGACGATTTGTAATGTACGTCTGTCCACTGTGACTAAGGCAAGATACAGAGTTTCGCTTTCAATCTCATCCAGTAAATCCGTTACCGTCTTTATCTCTGCCTGTTTCTCCCCACTCTCCATTTCCTCAAGGTATTCCCCGAAGTCGCTCACCCATCGGTAAAACCGCCTGTTGGAATTAAAATCTGCCCTATCGTCTGTGCGGATTTGTTCAATGACCGTTTCATTAACGCCGCACTTTCGCAAAACCTTTTCCTCAGCTTCTTTCCAGATGCGCCATTTCCTGTCCTCCCGTCCGTGGTTATATGCCATGTTTCTTTTCCTCCAATCGAAATTGATTGAGAGGGCAGGAAAAGCCCCCTCATTTTCCCAAAGGAAAACGCAAGGGGCTGAACGCCATAAAATTTAGTTCTCGATTATCGTTCTCAGCTTCGCAAGGATTTTGGCTTTGCGTTTGTTTACAACACTCTGCGTTATGCCTAACCGCAATCCGACTTCCCTCTCGGAAAGTTCCTCAAAGAAGATTGCCTTTACCAATGCCTGCTCACCATCCGACAATAAGGAAAGGGCAACTTTCAGCCTGTCCATCATCACTGCATGGACAACGGTTTCCACAACATCCACTGCTTCATCAGCAATGAAGTCAATCACATTTCCCCCACCGTCTGTAAAACCCTCCAGTGACAGCAGGCTGTTCTTTATCCTTGTAAAACTCTGTGTACTGTTCCCGCATGACTTCGACCTCCCCTCCCCGAAAAGTTCTATGAGACAGTCTTTAAGATCCTGGAGCACGTACTTCCCGGAACCCTGCACGTTCGCAAATGCCTGCCGTTTAAGCTCCTCTTTCCCGATCCCCCACTTCTCCAGGTGTTTGTCTGTCACACGCATACTCATTACCCCTGTCTCCGTGAAACGGGCGGTCCGGAAAGCAACCGCCAGGTCTTCCAGCCTCTCATGGGGGATGTCACGCAGCAGCTCCCGGTTTGCCCCCGCATTGATCAGGACCGGTTCTACCTGGTCTTTGATCTGTTCAAAATCATACAGGCCGTCTATCGGATACGTCCTGCCCAGGGCGTAAGCCTCCTTCGCCTCAGCCGCAGCATCTTTCACGATCTCATCCAACGCCTTGCCCTGCCTGTATTTCTCCTCATACGGTTCCATATAGATGACAATGCCAATCCTCTCTCCCGGTCTGCGCAGGCTGATCCCCGTCCGGTATACGCCGTTATTTTTCCGGGTCTCCTCAACCCCGCATTCCATGTCCTGATACTCCTTGGGGAGATACCCTTTAATTTTCCCGGCGATCTCTTCTGCAAACTGCCGCATTGCTGCCACCTCCTTTTTCCCTGTTCATTTGCTTCTTCATCTTCCTCATCCTGTTTGTCCTGCTTAGTTTTTCCAGTCCTTCCCTGTATTTCTCAAGTCTTCCCTTTGTTTTTCCTGGCCGGTATACGCCTCTCCCGGCATGATCTCGATCTGTATCATGTGCTCCTCCTTTCAGTTCCTTCCTGCTAGTACCGCATTACATTAATTCCTGAGTAATCAACACTCTCGCTCGCTATCTGTAGCTTCGGCTTTTTCAGACAATATCCGTTTTTCATTTTCCTTTCCGGCAGTACACATATATGCTTAAAAACCGCATGGTAACAAGCAAAAGCATAAACCGCACAACTATCCATCCCACGAATTGTGTGGTTTACGGCATAAGAAAAACACCTGCCATTCATAACAGATGCTTTTCGGTTCAGTATTAAATTTTTATTCAACTTTTGTTTCATCAAGCTGTCTGCTGATATCCCTTCCGCCGTACATGATACGGACAATGCTCACTGTGTTTTCAGTTTCATCCGGCAGATAAAACACAAGATAATTATCAACAGGGAAAACGGAGGCCTTCTCTGTGCCACGGCTCTTCCTCATACAGTCTGAACCGCATCAGCATTTCATCAAGGGCGCGGATCTCTTTCATGATCCGCTGCGTCCGCTCCGCTGCCGTTTCCGGCACAAGCAGTTCACACGCTATATATTCGTATATAGCCCTCAGATCACGCCTCGCTCCGGCCGTATATACGATATTCCAGCTCATATCCCATAATCCCGCCGCATTTCTTCTTCCACTGCATCTGCCGGATATACCCTGCCTTCCCGTATATCCTCCATGCCCTTTCCTATCTCTGCATCAAAATGGTCTTTTGTAAGGGAGCCATATGCAAGAGGCATCTTTTTCGGCAGCTTCATCTCAAACGGAATGCCCTGACAAAGTACAACCTGCCTTAAAAACATACCGACTGCATTTGACATCGGTATCCCAAGCTGGTCAAGCACCTGTTCTGCCTGTTCTTTGATCTCCGGCTCCACGCGTGCGAATACATTTGCTGTCCTTGCCATACAAACCACATCCTTTCACTAATATAGTATACCGCTTTTTGCTTGCGATAAGCAAGCCTTTCGCTGATTTTTGTGTGATTTTTCTTCTCTCCCTGCTCATTTTTCTATACTTTCCCCGTATCCCTCAAACCTTTTTTTCTCTATCCTGGCCGGCATACGCCTCTCCCAGCATGATCGCGATCTGTATCATATGCTCCTCCTTTCATTTCCTTCCTGCTAATACCGCATTACATTAATTCCTGAGTAATCAACACTCTCACTCGCTATCTGCAGCATCGGTTCTTTCGGGCAGCATACTTTTTTCATCGCTCCATCCCCTTCTCTTTATCCAGTTCCCTCGCTGCCAGCCGGATGCTCCCCCTCTCCCGGTCATACTCATAGACGTGGTCTGACAGGATCTCCGATGGCTCCACCTGCGTCCGGTTGACCTCATACACCATCCTCTCACCCCCCCCCCCCCTTCAAATCCATGCCTCCGCCTTTCCGGGTGATCAGACACTCATGGACGGAGGACGGGAGGAGATAAAATCCCTCCGGGAACAGCCTGTCCACCTTCTCCATCACCCCCGGGCAGGCCATTGCCGATTCACCGTACCCGTTTTCCTTCTTTGTCAGCACGAACATCCCCCCCTTCAAACACCTTCCGGTAAACCTCCGGCATTTCCGGAAGCTCCAGCAGATTATCCTAGGGTACCCCTTCGATGATCTCAATACTCTTGGCGTCCACGCTCTGCAGGGTGCATGCCCCGGGCTTTTGCAGGTTTGCAAACGCCTGCTCAAAGAGCTTGTCTTTTCCTATCCCCCATTCCTCCAGACGGCTGTTCGTCACCGGCGTGCTGCCGCACCCTTCTCCTAGGGGACCGTGACCTGGCAGATGGCCGACAGGTCCTCCACCGGCATATGGGGCATATCCTTTAACCTCCCCTGGTTCGCCCGCGTGTTGATAAGGGCCGGCTCCAGCAAATCCCTGACCTTTTCAAAATCCTTCCCGTCCCTGTCAAAGACTTTTTCTCCAAGCCCTGCACACTCCGTTACCTTTGCTGCGATATCCTCCATGATCTCATCCAGGGTCATCCCCTCTTTCTCATGCCCAGCAAAATAGGATTCCATATAGATGACCATCGAATTTATATCCCCCGGACTGCCAAATCTGATCCCCGTCCGGTATACGCCGTTATTCTGTGGCTTTTCCACGATCTCTGTCTCCACATCCTGATATGCATCGGGCAGATACCCTATGATCCTTCCTGCAATCTCTTTCGCAAACTGCTCTACTGAGCCTGTTGATTCTATTGATCTCATAATTCCTGCCTCCTTTTATTTTCTTCTCCTGCTATTTTCTTCTTTTGCTCCCATCTCTCATCTTCAGCTTTCCCGCCTCCGGGCTGACTGGGGTTTCAGGGGACACCCCTGATAAACTGCCGCTCCCGGAGGGTGTGGCAAGCCAAAGGCGATGCTTGCTGTTCTAATACATGGCTCTACATCTACAGTTTCTCCTGCTCCCTGTGCTCCTGCCGGTATTTCCCGCTTAAATTCCTCTGTTTCTGCCCTCCTGATGCCCCATATCCCCCTTCTGGATACGCACGATTGCAACACTTTTTACCCTCGCGAAACCTTCCCCGGGTAGCATATTTCCCATCCGGATACGCTTTTTTACATTAATTTCCTCCTCTGCGAAGCTTTCTCCAGGCAGTATATTCTTCTTTTTTCCCTTGTTTTTACTTCTCTTCCCCCCCCTTTCCCTGCCCCTTTTTGCCCGCTGTACCGGCCTGATCCCAAGCCGCAGACAGAGATGATCGTTGTAATCTTTCCCCTCCGGCGGCGGCAGATCCATGGTCTTATATTGCTTATCTTGTCCCTGAAGCGCAGCCTGCACTGCCTCCGCCGCCGGGACCTTGCTGCGGCCGGATTCCCTGGACGGCCGGTAGACCCCGGCAAGGGATAACAGGTACGTTTCCCTCCAGTCCTTCCCCTCCAGCTTCATCAATGTGGCAAAGGATAGAGGAAAAGCCGGTAGATAAGCCGCACCGTCACCGCTTCTTCCTCCACAATCTCCGGCAGCTCATCCCTGCCCTTCTTATACCCAAGGAACCGCCCATAGGGCAGGCTCACCTTCCCATCCGCGAACCGCTTCCTCTGCCCCCAGGTCACATTCTCGGAAATGGAGCGGCTCTCCTCCTGCGCCAGCGAGGACATGATGGTGATCAGCAGCTCCCCCTTCCTGTCAAGCGTCCGGATATTCTCTTTCTCGAAATATACCTCAATCCCCTTCTCCTTCAGCTTCCGCACCGTGGTCAGCGTATCCACCGTATTCCGGGCAAACCGGGAAATGGACTTCGTAATGATAAGGTCGATATTCCCCGCCATGGCCTCCGCCACCATACCCGGTTGCCGATTTTTATGGAGAAAGTGTCCTTGTCCGGGAATTTATTCTGTGCGTAGGTCTGAATGTCGGCACGATACCCTGCAAGGCGTTCCTTCATGGAAGCGATCTGCACAGGGTAATGCTTCACGATATTGTCCTCTAAGCGGTACTTCTGGCTGGTGTGGTTCGCCTTTAACAGCTTTAGCTTGGACACCTGAATATCCAAATCCATCTTTTCTTTTATGTAGGGATTGCCCGTTGCCAGAGCCTTCACCTCCGCATAGGTGAGAGCCGCTTCGTCTATGTCCTCACAGCTTCTGACCGGGGATTTGCTCGTCATAATCTGCCCGATGAATTTCTGCTTGTTTTCGATGAGCTGGTCGAGTAGGTCAGCGGTATTACTACCGCTTTCCCCTCTAAGAACCGTGCATAAGAGTTTCCCCTCACACGGCTCAAGCACTTATAAGCCCTGTCTCACCAGAGCCGGTTCATCAACGTTTTTCGAGTAATGCAGTTTTCTGTGACAGCCTGCGTCCACTAAAATTCTTGTTATCTTATAATCATTCCCCGTGACTTCATGGATTCTGTACCCTTCCTCTACAGTGATAGCGCCGCCGCAAATAGGGCAGATTCCCTTTTGCGCTTTGTAGAGGGCGTTCAGCTTCTTTCTGCCTTTGATTTCACGAAACATTCTCTCCGTATCCCTTTCTTCAAAATATCCTGTAAACCTGTCATCAAATGCGGCGGTGCAGCTCACTTCCAGCTGAAATGAGTGGATGCGGTTTCTGGACACTGCATCCAGGCTTTACAAATACCCCTTCCACGACCAGCTGATGATCTACGCCCAGCGCCCGGACGCTACCGCCTGCGCGGAGTATGACCTGTGGAATGACAAGATGGGCCGCTATGTCCGGCGCGGTTCCAAGGGCATCGCCCTGGTGGACGATTCCGGGGACCGGACCCGTCTGCGGTATGTCTTTGACATTTCCGATACCGGAACCCGCCCGCACTCCCGCACTCCCTGGCTCTGGAAGATGGAGGAACGGCATATAGATTCCATCTCCGCCATGCTGGAAAACCGGTATGGGGTGGGCGGCGATGATTTAGGCGGGCAGCTGACCGAGATTGCCCGCAGGCTGGCCGGGGAATACTGGGCGGACAACGGGCGGGACTTCCTTTACATCGTTGACGATTCCTTTTTGGAGGAGTACGATGAACTTAACATCGAAGTCCAATTCAAAGCCGCCGCCACCGTCAGCATCGCCTATTCCCTGATGTCCCGCTGCGGGCTGGCCCCGGAGCAGTATTTCACCCACGAGGATTTCATGCCGGTTTTCGATTTCAACACACCGGCCACCGTTGGGGCGCTGGGAACGGCGGTCAGCCAGATCAACCAGCAGGTGCTGCGGCAGATCGGCGTCACTATCTTAAATGCGGAGCGGCAGGCCGCTCAGGAAAGGAGAACAGAACATGAAGAACAATCTGACTTACAGCCGGAACGGGGATTATCTGATTCCCAACCTGCAACTGACAGAACAGCCCGAAACGCCCCTGGGCAAGTACGGCAGGATGAGGAAAACCTACTTGAAGGAACACCGGCCCCTCCTTTACAACCGTCTGCTGATGAGCGAGAAGCTGTACCCGCACCTGTTGGAGATCGACCAGACCGCGAACAGCCGATTGGAGCAGCTGATGCCAAAACTGGCGCAGGCGGCGGGCGTGACCGAGGAACTGAAGGCCCGCGACATGATGCAATGGGTGGGTCTGATGAACAGCTGCAAGGCCCAAGTGGAGGAGATTCTGATGGCGGAACTTATCAACAGCTGACCTTAAACCTGTTTCTGTCCGAAGCGGAACAGATTCAGAATATTGATGAAGCAGAGAATGTGAAAGCGTCCTCTGCTTTTTCTTTTGCCCAAAAGGACATTGACCATGTGCTGCGGCTGGGCGGCAATACCGACCGTCTGCGGGAGCGCGTGACAGCTGAATTTGAAAAGCAGAAGCCGGTCCCGGAGATCGCCGCCGCCCTGCAATCCCTTTATCATGGCGGCAACGGTTTTACCACCGGTGCAGGCAATATCACAGTCTGGTATGGTGAGGACGGAATCCATCTCTCTCATGGAAAATCCGCCCGTTATGATAAATCCGCGCAGGTCATTTCCTGGGAGGGCGCGGCGGAGCGTATTGGCGAGCTGTTGGAATCCGGTCAATTTGCGTCCAATGTAGAGCTTGCCGAGGCCGAAGGATATGAGCGGTTGCAGCTGGCAGAAAAGTTTTGGAACCTTTGTCACGATCTTAGTGATAGAGCCAAAGAATCCGGTTATCTTCCCAGCCTTGTCCAGAACAGAGGGGGCGGGTTTCCAGAGGAAACAAAACGGCTTGCCGAGCAGCTGAAAAGCCCAGAGTTCCATCAAACCGTTGCGAAAGAATACGCCGCCTTTTGGCTTGCCTACCAGCAGGACCGGAGCTTGCTGCGGTTCCAGTATCATAATCCCAAGCAGATTTGGGAAAACATGAAAGACCTGTCGCTGCCCCGCAAAGCCTTTTCATCTGAAATGGCAGAGGTTCCTGCGGTTAAGCAGTTTATTACGGAGGATGAGATCGGCGCGGCCCTTTCTGGCGGCAGCAGTTTTACAGGAGGCAAAGGGCGCATTTATGCCTTTTTCCAGCAGCCCCATACTGACAAGGAAAAAATAACATTTTTACGACAGGAATATGGAACCGGCGGGCATTCCCATGCCCTTTCCGGCGCATCAGGCAGTTCGGAAGATCACGATGGAAAGGGCATGCGCTACCAGAAAAAAGGCTGTGACGATGTGCGCCTGACCTGGGATAAGACTGCGAAGTTGGTTGCCGACCTAATCCAAAAGGATCGTTATCTGACCGAAGCAGAACGGGAACAGTATGAGAAAATCCAGGCAGAAAAGGAACTGGCAGAGGCAGGAATTGTAGAATCACAGAGCCAACCTGCTCCTGTCCATGAAGCCGAAACAGAACCGCCCCAGCCTGCGCTGGAAGATGTGCTGGAACAGTACAGGCCGGTTGTGACCGCCGCCATCATGGAGGATACGGCATAGAGGAATTACCCGGCTATTGCAGCGGCATGGTCTGCCGTACCCCAAAGGAGCTTTTTGACCTTCTTCTTTCCGATTATGAAAGCCATCTGGAAATCCAGCGGACAAAGGGACACCGAAATGTGACGGAAGAAGATAAAAACGAAATTGCTGCACTGTGCCAATCCCGTTTGGAGAGGTGGGAAAAAGGAAACGCCATATAGCTTTGGCGATTTACTTTCGGCATGAAATAGGATATACTGATAAAGGTCAAAGCGCAGACAGTCCCGCAAACGGGCGGGTCTTTTCATAGAGGAGTGAGTATATGGAAAATCATCAGCTATCATCGGACAATCCGATGATTTTGGAAATCAGAGAATTGCTGGAAAAGTCAAGAAAAAATATCGCACAGCAGGTCAACACCGAGCTGCTTACAACCTACTGGAACATTGGTCGGATTATTGTGGAGTATGAGCAGCAAAGCCAGCTTCGCGCAGAGTATGGAAAGCAGACCTTAAAAGAACTTTCCAAAGAACTGACAAGGGAGTTTGGAAAAGGCTTTTCGCGCTCCAATCTTCAAAATATGAGGGCATTCTATCTGGCCTATGAGAAATGCCAGACACCGTCTGGCAAATTGGCCTGGTCCCATTATTGCGAGCTTTTGACAATCTCCGATGAGTGCAAGCGCAGTTTTTATGAAAAAGAGGCTGTCAATTCCGGCTGGTCGGTACGGGAGCTGAAACGGCAGATTGAAAGCTCCTTGTATGAACGCCTCTTATTATCCAGTGGCGACGCCAACAAAGAAAAGGTTCTCTCGCTGGCTCAAAAGGGAATTGAAATCGCACAGCCAGCCGATATTATTCGCGATCCCTATGTATTCGAGTTTTTAGGGATTCCAGAAAATAAGCCTTATCTGGAAAGCGATCTGGAACAGGCGCTTGTGATGCAGATTGAAAAATTCCTGCTGGAACTTGGCCGGGGATTCATGTTTGTAGGAACCCAGCAGCGGATCACCTTAAATAATACCCACTACTATGTGGATATGGTTTTTTATAATAAAATCCTGCGGGCCTATGTGCTGATTGAACTAAAAGCAAAAAAGCTGACGCCGGAGGCTGCCGGACAGCTGAATATGTACCTCAACTACTATGCGGCGGAAGTCAATGACCATGATGATAACCCGCCTATCGGCATTATCCTCTGTACCGATAAAGACGGTGTTGCGGCGGAGTATGCGCTGGGCGGTCTATCCAACAATATCTTTGCATCCCGCTATGTCCTCTATATGCCAGACAAGGAGCAGCTGGTCGCACAGGTAGAGGAAGTCCTGAAGAAATGGCATGACAAAAATGATGGGAACCAGTAATAAAGTCTGCCCCTGCTGCGGCAGGAAAATGAAACAGCAGTTTATCGGCTTACAGCATTGTAAATGCGGGATAAGCTGGAAAAAGGACATCGGATTTTTTGAGCGCACCAGCGATATGGTCTTTGCGTTAGAACGCCGGACCATTGGAAAAAAGGTCAGACAGATTCCGGTAATCCGATATAAAAATGGTGAATAAAAGAAACAGGCGGTCTGCGTATGCAGGCCGTTTTGTTATGAAGGGAGGATTCCATCATGGCAACCACACGCATCATGCCGCTGCACATTGGCAAAGGCCGCACCGAAAGTCAGGCAGTCAGTGACATTATCGACTATGTATCCAACCCACAAAAGACAGATAACGGCAGGCTCGTCACCGGCTTTGCGTGTGACAGCCGGATAGCCGACGCCGAGTTTCTACTGGCGAAACGGGAGTACATTTCCACCACTGGACGGGTACGGGGCGCGGACGATGTGCTGGCCTACCATGTCCGGCAGTCCTTTGTCCCCGGCGAGATTACCCCGGAGGAAGCCAACCGGCTGGGCGTGGAGTTTGCAAAGCGGTTCACCAAGGGAAATCACGCCTTTGTGGTCTGCACCCATATCGACAAGTCCCATATCCATAATCACATCATCTGGAACGCGGTCAATCTGAACTGTGACCGGAAATTCCGAAACTTCTGGGGCAGTACCCGCGCGGTTCGGCGGCTGAATGATACCATCTGCGTTGAGAACGGCTATTCCATTGTAGAGGACCCAAAACCGCATGGGAAAAGCTACAACAAATGGCTGGGGGACCGGGCAAAGCCATCCCACCGGGAACAGCTCCGCATGATGATTGACCAGGCATTGGAACAGAAACCGGCGGACTTTGACGCTCTGTTAAAGCTGCTTGCGGAAATGGGCTGTGAAGTGTCGCGCCAGGGACAGGCGATCCGGCTCAAAGCCCCTGGCTGGAAGAATGTTGCCCGCATGGATGAGAAGCTGGGACAAGGGTACAGCGAAGATGAAATCCGGGCGGTACTGGCTGGGAAAAAAGAGCATACGCCAAGAAAGAAACCGGCTGTTCAAACAGAGCCGCCCAAGGTCAATCTTCTGGTGGATATTCAGGCAAAATTGCAGGCGGGAAAAGGCGCTGGCTATGCGCGTTGGGCAAAGGTATTCAACCTCAAACAGATGGCGCAGACAATGAACTACCTCACCGAGCATGGCCTGCTGGAATACGCAGTATTGGAAGAAAAAGCGGCTGCTGCTACGGCCAGCCACAATGAGCTGTCGGCACAGATCAAGGCGGCGGAAACCCGCATGGCAGAGATAGCCGTACTGCGGACCCACATCATCAATTACGTCAAAACCCGTGAGGTCTATACGGCCTACCGCAAGGCAGGGTATTCCAAGAAATTCTTAGCGGAACATGAAGCGGATATTTTGCTCCACAAGGCGGCAAAGAAAGCCTTTGACGATTTGGGTATCAAGAAGCTGCCCACCGTCAAGAGCTTGCAGGCCGAGTATGCAACATTGTTGGAAGGAAAGAAAAAAGACTATGCCGAGTACCGGCGCTCCCGCGAGGAAATGCGGGAACTGCTGGCCGCAAAAGCCAACGTAGACCGGCTGATGGGATACGGGGAGGAACGCCAGAATGACCGGGAAAAGGAACAGGGGCAGGACCGCTGACGCTCCGTTTTTTTGTACTATCTCACCGCCGCAGGCGGTGAAAAGCGTTCCGCAGGAACGCGCAGCCACAGAATGAAATTCTGTGTTCAAAGGGGCTTGGGGAATCCCCAACAAGCAGCGCCAGGAGCCGTATGGCTATCCTGGGGCATTGCTTGCCACGGTTATCCCGGAACGGGATAACCTTCTTTTTCTCGAAAAAGAACAAAGCTGGTGAGGAATTTGTTAAATTCACTCACCAGCTCAATTCGTTTCAAATTTCTCGGATAGTTCGGTTAGTTCTTTCATGGTTTCCTGCGTATGGTGCAAGAGGGTTTCACGCATTTCTGACGGGCAGCTGCAATACAATATCTTCATCTGACCGGCTCCCTCATCTTCCGGGGAAACATCTGGATTGATTAAAGAATCCAGAGAAATCGGCAGTACCTTTGCCAGTGCCTTCAAAATCAAAAAGGACGGATTCATCTGCCCTTTTTCAATCTTGGCAATCTGCTTGACAGATACATGGCTCATATCAGAAAGCTCCTGCTGTGTCAGGTCTTTTCTTTTTCGGGCTTCCCGCATTTTTTGCCCTAAAGCGGTTAAATCATCAATCGGCATAATCATTCACCTCGAATATATTCTATCGTGCCGATTTACACAAAGGAATAACCTTATTATGCCGACTAACAGGTATGATTATGCCGTTTTTTTAGTGAGATATAAACGCTATCCTTGTATCACTAACCAAATCAAATTATAATAGAGGTGGATATTTTTTTGAAAAAATCCGTCCGCTGTAACATTTCGCGGACATTTGCCTGTTATACTATCTGCAAAAAGCAAAGGAAGTGAGGATATGAAACAGATTTTAATTGTCGAGGACGACAGTTTTTTGAATAAGATGTTGGCCTATAACCTGACCGCAGACGGGTACGGCTTGACTTCTGCCCTAAATGCCAGAACCGCAGCTGATGTCCTGCGCCAGCGGGAATTTGATTTAGTGCTGCTGGACATCAACCTGCCGGATGGGAATGGTTTTGAACTGTGCAAGCTGATAAAGCCCCAGCACCCGGACACCATTGTAATCTTCCTGACCGCCAACGATCAGGAGAGCGACCAGATACGGGGCTATGAGGTGGGCGCGGTGGACTACATCACAAAGCCCTTTGTGATCGGGGCCTTGCAGCGGAAAATCAAAGCCATGTTCGCCATGCTGGAACACCACAAACCGGCCAAGGACATTTACGACGACGGGCGGCTGTTTCTGGACTTCTCGGAGCAGGCGGCTTCCCTAAACGGCAAGCCCCTGACCTTATCCCCGATGGAGTACAAAATGCTGAACCTGTTCCGTAAAAATCCCCGGCAAGTGCTGACCCGTGGGCAGCTTCTGGAAAAGCTGTGGGATATAGACGAGAAGTTTGTGGATGAACACACCCTGACAACCTCCATCAGCCGGATTCGCAGCAAGATCGAATCCGACGGCGGCACGCCCTACATCAAGACCGTTTACGGCATGGGCTATCAGTGGACGGGAGGCGAGGCGAAATGAAGTTTCAAAACCTATCTGTAAAGCGGCTGTTTGGCCGGGTGGCAATAGGGCTTGTCCTCTCTATGTCCGGGATTACCATAGCCCTGTTTTTTGTGACAAAACAAACGGCGGCGCTGCTGACTGGCGGGGCGCTGCTGCTGTGCGCCCTTGTGGGGATTTTTGTACTGACGCAGGTGTTTGGAAAGCGGCTGTCGCAGTTTACCGCTGACCTATGCCAGACCTTAGACCACATGATCGCCGGAAATGAAGCGCCAAAACGTCCGGAGGACAGCGAAACCCAGCTTGCCAGAATCGGACACCGGCTGGCAAGGCTTTATCAGATCATGCAGGAGAACCGCCGTCTTGTGGACGAGGAACGGCAGGAGTTACAGACCCTTGTATCGGATATTTCCCATCAGGTGAAAACGCCGGTAAGCAATCTGAAAATGGCGGCGGACACCCTGCTGGAAAAGCCCATGACCGAGACGGAGCGCACTGACTTTATCCTGGGAATCCGCAGCCAGACGGATAAGCTGGACTTTCTCTTTCAGGCCCTTGTGAAAACCTCCCGGCTGGAAACGGGCGTGATCCAGTTGGATAAGAAACCTGGCCACCTTTTTGATACCGTGGCGCAGGCTATGAGTGGGATTGTATATGCAGCGGAGAAAAAAGAAATCGCCGTGTCTGTGGACTGCCCGGAGGATTTGGCCGTTTCCCATGACAGCAAATGGACATCCGAAGCCCTTTTTAACCTGCTGGACAATGCGGTGAAGTACACCCCGGCAGGCGGGAAAATCGCTGTGTCAGTGGTGCTGTGGGAAATGTATGTGGAGATCAAAGTAGCCGACACCGGCAAGGGCATTTCTGAAAGCAATCAGGCCGCCATCTTCCGGCGCTTCTATCGTGAGGAAGAAGTACACGAACAGCAGGGCGTTGGCATTGGCCTGTATCTGGCCCGCGAGATCATAACGCGGCAGGGCGGCTATATCAGAGTGGTTTCGGAGCCGGGCAGGGGTTCGGAATTTTCCATTATGCTGCCGACAAAATAGAACGCGGCGGACGACCAGTTCCGGCTGCCCGCCGCAAATTTTTTCGCAGTAGTGTGCCGATAAAGCTGCCAGTGGCAGGTTTTCGGCTGAAATGTCCGAGCTTTGTAACATTTCACCCCGATTTTCAATGAAATTTTTTGGCTGCTGTAACATTTCGCGGACATTTGGGTTTTACAATAGCCTTATCAAATATGGAGGTGATACAACTATGACATGGCCTTTTGAGAACGATACAAGCGCCATTGTAAAGAAATTAGCAAAACGCAATGTATGTTCAAATCGTATTTTTTGCCTTTTTAATGTTTTGACGATTGCACTGGCAATTAGTTTGATTGTGGGAATCTCCTTATTCCAACAAGGCAGCAAAATTAGTGAACAAAAGATTTTGAATCAAATGCAGCAAGCTACCATCGGGGGGCTTACAGCAGAACAGATAGAAGTTCTGAAAAAAGAACCTGATCTTGAAGATATTGTACCCTATAAGCATAGTGATAGTTTTCTGATGGATGGGATCAAATTTGAAGCGGTTTATATGCCGTCTGGTTTTGGAATTATAAAATCCTATGAATTAGTCAGTGGAACCTGTCCAGAACAGTACAATGAAATTGTAATTGATAAAAATGTTCAGTTAGAGCTGGGGTATCAGCTAAATATAGGAGATACTATCACTTTACCAACGGCGGGGAGTAAAACAGAGGATTTCATCATTACTGGTTTTACTGATAATGTGGAAACAGGAACATTTTACTTTTATGTTTCCCCAGCGTATGCAGAACAGGGCGTGTTATTATCTGATATTCCATATAGTGCCTTGATTCGTGTAAATGGCGCCACGGAAATGGGACTTGTTGATTTTGAGAATACAGTATATCGTCTGGCTTCATCCCAAGACATAAGTAGGAATCAACTTTATTTTAATAGCAAGTTCTGCTCCTCACTTATTAGTGGATCAGGAATGGGAGGTGTTCTTTTAGCCACTCTTTTTATTGTTTTTTCAAGCGGAATTGTCATATACAGTGTGTTCTACCTTTCGGTATCAAATCAAGTGTCGCAAATTGGACAGCTCAAAACTATTGGCATGACAGAAAAACAAATTAAGCGGATGATTCGTAAAGAGGGGTATCGTTTCTGCCTGTTCGGAATACCTGCCGGTATTACAGCAGGTATCATATTTGCATATCTGTTAGAGCCGAATGGAATAACGATTATCAATGCCATAGCCACAAGTATTTTCGCAATAATATTAGGCATTATCATCGTACAAATTTCCGTATACAAGCCCGCGCAAATAGCTTCAAATATTTCTCCTATTGAAGCAACAAAATATGTTGGAAACGCTCCAGAACTAAAAGAAAATAAAGTACGGAACAGGAAAAATCATATTCGCCTTTCACCGTATTCTTTAGCCGTATTGAGCGAAAAGCAGGATCGAAAAAAACACAATCTGACGATTGCCTCGCTTGCAATCGGCGGGATTTTATTTATGGTTGGAGCCACTTTTATATCATCATGGAATCCAGATTCCTTTGCGAGAATGGGGAATTTGGAAGATGGAGAATATTATATTACGATTAACCACAATACATTAGTCAACCCCAAACCGTATGGTATTTCGGAGTATCAAGTTGATACGCCTTTTTCACAGGAACTCATGGAAGAATTGCAACAAATCCCGGAAGTCAAAGAGATTTATACTACGGAGAGAACCGCAGCCATTATTGAGTATCACGATGAACAATTAGAAATTCCCATTATTCCGATTACGCCTGATAATCAGGAGGAAATTTTGAAAACGCTTCCTGTCCATTGGACATACGAAACATTGGTGAAACAAGACGCTATGGTTATATTAGGGACAAGCGTACAGAACGAAGTCTATCATACTTGCCCGTCAATAGGAGAAAAAGTGACATTACGATGGTTCGATGGAACTGAACACAGCATAGATGTTTTGATTGCCGGTACTTCCGAAAAAAGTATGAAGGAGGGGTTTTATCTTCCAAAAGAAACCATAGAAAAGTTGTGGGGAGATATGGATTTAACAGCTTCCTTAACTTTGTCCGTACCCGAATATGAAAAAGTGGGTAAATCAGTAGAAAGCAAGTTAAATGAAATACTGTCCCAACACCCTGATTTGGTAATGGAAACCTTACAAGAGGTAAAAGCATCTTCAGCAAATACGATTCATAATACCAGCGTACAAGTTTATGGGGTATCTGCCTTTGTCATTATGTTTAGCATTTTTAATCTGACAAACACCTTGATTAGTCGTATCAGCACAAGGAGAAAAGCATTTGGAATATTGGAGTCTATCGGCATGACAAAAAGCAGATAAAGAAAATGTTGCTACATGAAAGCGTCTTACTGATTATTCCATGCTTGATTATTACGCTTGTGGCAGGAACCTTAATGGGCTATTTGTTAGTACGGATATTGTCTGCGAATGGATTAACTTATTTTCAATATACTTTTCCCTTTATTCCATTACTGATTTACGGTGTCTGCTTAAAAATAACATCTATTATAATTTCTGCTATCTGTCTAAAAATTCAATGCAGAAATTCATTGGTAGAACGGATCCAAATGGCAGACTGATTTTGAAATGTCCGAGCTTTGTAACATTTCACCCCGATTTTCAATGAAATTTTTTGGCTGCTGTAACATTTCGCGGACATTTGGGTTTTACAATACCCTTATCAACAGGCAGAAAGCCTTGAAAGGAGTTTTGAATATGAGCATTTTACAGACGATTGACCTAAAAAAGCATTACGGCGCAGAGCCGAACATTACCCGCGCCCTTGACGGCGTGAACTTCTCCGTAGACGAGGGCGAATTTGTGGCCGTTGTGGGAACCTCCGGCAGCGGCAAGTCTACCCTGCTTCACATGATGGGCGGGCTGGACACGCCCACCAGCGGAACCGTGATTGTCCGGGGCGAAGAACTGGCAAAGAAGAACGACGAACAGCTCACCATCTTCCGCCGCCGCAACATCGGCTTTATCTTCCAGAACTATAACCTTGTTCCCATCCTGAATGTGTATGAGAACATCGTCCTGCCGGTGGAACTGGACGGGGACACGGTGGATCAGAAGTTTTTGGACGAGATTGTTCACCTGCTGGGGCTGGAAGATAAACTGAAAAATATGCCGAACAATCTCTCCGGCGGCCAGCAGCAGCGTGTGGCGATTGCCCGCGCCCTGATTACCAAACCGGCTATCGTGCTGGCCGACGAGCCCACCGGCAACCTTGACAGCAGGACCAGCGCCGAGGTGCTGGGGCTTATCAAACGCACCAGCGCGGAGTTCCGGCAAACTGTCGTGATGATTACCCACAACAACGACATTGCCCGCCTTGCAGATCGGATTATCCGCATTGAGGATGGCAAGATTGTGGAATAAGGAGGTGGCAGGCTATGACATGGCCTTTTGAGAATGATACCAGCGCCATTACAAAGAAGCTGGCAAAGAAAAGTTTACAAAGCGAGAAGCGCCGAAATCTGATGGTGGTGATCGCCGTTGCGCTGGCGGCGTTTCTGATCTGCTTTACGGGAATTGTGTCTGCTTCTCTGATACAAATGCAGCGCAATCAGGTTGTCGATACTTATGAGGCGGTTTGGATGGGCGTAGAGGAAAACGACATTGAAACCCTGAAAGGACTGCCAGAGTTTGAGCGCGTAGGCGGCTACTATATGCTCGGTGAGGAACTTTCGGAACAGGGCTATCATGCGTCCTATGTGTATTGTGACGCGCAAATGATGGAGATTACCAAGGCGCAGATGGAGTTGTTAGCGGGTCGGGTTCCTGAAAAAGCAAATGAAGTTGTTGTAAGCGAATACTTTCTTTCCACCTATGGAAACAATGCCAGAATTGGGGACACTGTGACCTTAGATACAGAGAGTTTTCATGGTGATTATATTGTCAGCGGCATTATGGACAGCATAAATGAAAAAGAAGCGAATGCCTGTGCTATCATTATCTCTAAAGCTGCCCTGACAGAATGGAACGGGTTTGACCCGGCTGGGTATCGTGCCTATGTCCATTTCAAAAACAGCGAGCAGTTGGGCGAAGAACTGATGACCTCTTATTGCAGGGAGATTGCGGAGGAATATCAGCTTCCTATGCCCAAAATGAACAGCAAGTATTTTGTCTATGCTTCTAAATCCTTTGATTTTGCACTGATGGCTGGCGTGACTGCCATTGCCCTAATCGGCGGCTACATTGTGATCCAGAGTATCTTCCGCATCTCCATCAATGACAAAATCCAGAGCTACGGAAAGCTTCGGACGATTGGTGCGACGCCAAAACAAATCAAGCGGATTGTAAAACAGGAGGGACACAAACTCGGCAGTATCGGGATTCTGATTGGCACAGTGCTGGGCGTATGCGGTGGTTTTCTCCTGTTTTCCAAGGGTTTTAACGCTGTTTCCTATATGGCAACGGTTATTTTGACGCTCATAAGCAGTTGGATCATGGTATCTGTTTCCATCCGTAAACCGGTAAAAATCGCGGCAGGGATTTCCCCGATTGAAGCCGTCCGTTTTACCCCAGCGCAAAAGAACATCCGAAGCCGAAAAAAGAACATCAAGCTCAATCCGGTTTCAATGGGAATTACGAATTTTAAGAGTGATCGAAAAAAGACAATCAGTATTGTTGCGTCATTAAGCTTAGGCGGGATTATTCTGCTTGTGGTATCCTCCCTCGTTTTGCTGCGCTCCCCAGAGGCGCTTGCAAGGCAGGTTTTCCCGGACGGTGACTATAAAATTTATTTGCTTTCTGAATTGACAGAACAAGAAGTTATGGCGGCGGGAAATCCACTAAATGAAGAATTAAAACAGGAAATTTTGTCCATTGATGGTGTAACCGATGTGATTGCAAAAAGGCAAAGCCTTCATGTAAATTATCGTGCCAACGGAATTGAGGGTGGTGGTATGTGTGATATACTGACTGAACAAAACTATTCTGCGGTTGAAGCTGCATTGATAGATGGAACTATGCCACTGGATGCGCGCAGCATCATAATTGATTCGCATACAAGTAACCGTGATAATATAGGAGCAGGAGAAACAGTTGAACTTATCTCCGGGAAATCAACCCTTCCTGTTACGATATCTGGGGTGTTTGACAACGGCAGTATACCAACTAATGGGCATGGAGCACTCCACCTTGACGGTCCGCTTGAATATGCACCGGAAGCATTATTCCATGAATTGCATCCAGAAATAACCTCGTTTGATTATTCATGGAGCATTGTAAGCGATCCGAAAAAAGCGGACTATGTAGCGTCTGAATTGAAAAATATTATAGCCAGCCATAGTAATATTGCCTTAGATGAAATCAATACAGTGATTGAATATGAAGAAATGACAAATTCCTTTGCATTTGGCAGCATGGAGGTACTTTCATGGCTGGTATTCCTCTTTGGCGTTATCAACCTGATTAACACGACACTCTCTAACCAGATAGCCCGAAAGCAAGAAAACAGTGTTTTGCGTTCCATCGGTCTGACCCAAAAGCAGCTATGTAAAATGAACATCTGCGAGGGGCTGTGCTATGCGCTCTTTGCAACATTGGCGACGCTGATCGTTGGGCTTCCGGCTTCCATCTTTGCTTGCAGAAAAATGAGCATAGGTGCTTTTGCAGGAAATGTAGTACCTTACAAATTCCCTGTTTTGGAAATGGGCCTGTTCATTCTGGTGTTGTTCGGAATGGAGATAATCTTGTCTGTATGGACAATTCGCAGACAGAAAAAGCAATCCCTGATTGAACAAATGCGGGCGATGGAATAAGCGTATAAAATTTGGAGGAATTATCTATGGCTGACGACAAAAGAAAATTAACAGAAAAAGAATTGAAACGTAAAAATGACTTTGAAAAATTCAATTCTGAAATGCAGCAAAAAGGATATAAAACGAAAAATATAATTATCAATACACAACAAGCAAAGCCTTTATGTCTTTTAATTATGCTGCCATTTATGGCTTTAGCATTTTGGATATACTATCATGTGAATGGTTTTGATTTGGATTATCTTTCGTTGGGATTTGTTGTAGCATTGATTGTGCTTATTTCATGCCTCACCATTCTGCATGAGCTAATACATGGAATTACCTGGGGGCTTTTTGCAAAAAAACATTTTCATTCGATTGATTTTGGATTTATTTGGAGTAGTTTTTCTCCATACTGTACTTGCTCTGAACCGTTGGAAAAGTGGCAATATTTGCTGGGAACTGCTATGCCTACATTAGTTTTAGGCGGTGGAGCAGCAGTGGTTTCTGTAATGGCAAATCAATTACTGCTATTTATTCTGGCAGAATACATGATTTTATCGGGTGGTGGAGATTTTCTAATTATACTGAAAAGTATGCTATACCGCACTGATAAGCAAGAAAGTGTGTATTGCGACCATCCTTACGAATGTGGTTTTGTTGTTTTTGAGAAATAGGAACGAATACTATTTAATCATGGTGTTACTGTTTATAGCTCCTCATAAAAGGGAAAACAAATGCCACTGCGAATGAATATGCAAAGTGGAAGAAAACACAAAAGTAAATTGCGATTGAACAAAATCGCTGCGCGATGGCCTGCCAGGGCTGTGGCGCAGTTTTTACGTTCCTCTAAATAAAAGCAGTGGAAAAATCTTCCGCAATACGGTATTGTTAAGTT
>CAJTDK010000017.1 GCA_910575105.1 Lachnospiraceae bacterium | reverse complement strand
CACAAGAACCTTGACATCTGAAGAAGCCTAAAACCATAGTTATAGGGATAGTCTGCCCTTTTTTAGGGCTCTTTGTAGGTATTTCTATGCTGGAAGCAGTCTAAAGGTGTTTTCAGAGGTTCTTATAGTGCCATGAATAATTCAGGTTTAATGTCGAATTATTTCGAATTGTGCTTCATCTTTACAAAACGGTTTTAGTCTATAATGTGATTAAGACTGGAAATTCTTACAAAAGATTAGGGGGAAAGTAATGGAAATTAGAACAATTGAAAGACTGATCCGCACCCTTGGCATCGGGGCAACCTACCGTGGATACCGTTATCTTTGCTACGGAATCAGTCTGTGTCTGGCAGATGAAGAATATCTGCTTTCAATCAGTAAGCTGCTCTACCCGATGATTGCTAAAGAATTTAATACCACATTAAGCAGCGTTGAACGGGATATCCGAACTGTCGTGCAAGTGTGCTGGGACAGAGGAAACAAAGCTCTTTTACAAGACATCTCTCTTCATCCGCTGTACAACAAGCCGACAGCCGGCGAATTCTTAGATATTATAGTCGCATACATTCAACATACTTCCGATACTAACTCTGCAATTTAGGTTTTCTTCCCATCTTCTTAAGTTGTTCTTAAGACTTTTTTGTTTTCTTTTATAGATTCAACATATTTTGGACACATTTAACCTTTATACTTAATAGCAGATAGTTGATAAAGAACTTATCACTATCTCCCCCTCATAAAAGTATGCACGATGAATTGTGCAGCACTTTACTCTCATTCCTTTAGATAACTATAACAACAACGAAAACCCGCGAACCGTAAGGCAAGCGGGTTTTCGCCGTGTTCAGGGGCATGAAATTAATTCTTATTCTATATGCGCTTTTTCTTCTGTGACATGGGTATATAAATCCATAGCCATCGGTATAGAAGCATGTCCAGGATAATTCTGTACTGTTTTTGCATCTATTCCGGCTTCAAAGCACCTCGTCGCAAATGTACGGAATGTCCAGTCCCCGCTGCGCATCACTGCTGTTTTTTCGTTCACACGCAGAATCTCCGGACTTACTGGAACAATCTGCTGTGGCAGGTTCTCCTCGGAGATGCTTTCAAGGCAGGCTTCTCTTACACGGCGGAGCCGGTAATAATAATTCTCTTATGTGATCCCATGACAGACACACCAACTGACAATGCCAGTATCAAAAGTTGAGCCTTAACTTTTAATCCCCGTAATAAAAATTAGTCTATTATCACACACTTTTTCCTTATGATCGAGGTACATTATCTATCGTTAACGTTTACATTACAAAGTCAGATTGGTATAATATTCATTCTATATACTTAGCGTCTAATCCATGTGAGACCCTTTTCTCAACAGGAGGCAGTTCCATATAATCTCCATATGTGGCAGTTAATATTTTATCATATTCTTTAAATATACTAAATTTATGATTTTCAAACATAATAACATCATATTCCTCACAATATTCAGCAGGGTAAATACCTGAACTACAGGTAATCCATATAAATACACTGACATATTTTTTATCTCCAGAGAAAGGAGCGGTCTGTAATTCATTTTTTATATTTCTCCAACTTAATCTGAACACTTTATCAAGGAAGAACAGATAACACTTTCTCGCCAAAGCTTTAAAGTAATATTTATCTTTTGCAATATATCTTAATAGACGTGTTGATTGCTTCTTTCTATACTCAATTATTCTTCTTGAATTAAATTCCTCTGTATCACAATAATCTAATGCAAAAATATCTACCCATATCCCTAGTGGGAATTTTTCATTAATTCCCTCTTCATTTACAATAGTTTTTTTATTTATCACTTTAATAAACGGATAGAAATAATTTTCATCGTGCACATTTTTTACGATATGGTTTTTCTGAAACTCTTCTTGGTATTTTTGTGCACATACAATAAATTTTTCATACTCATTACGCATCATGACTATATCTATATCATCATCCCACGGTATAAATCCTTTATGTCTTGCAGCCCCAAGCATTGTACCAAATGCTAATGAATATTTTATTTTATGTTTATGACAAAACAGATCTATATCTCTTAGTATATTTAATTCTATTTTTTGTATTTCTTCGCGTTTCATTATATTCCTCCTCCACAATAATTTCCCCATAAAATATCCATATCTCTAACACAAATATTGAAACCCCATTTTTTTTATTAACTTGCTAATGAGCACCGCTAAAAATGTTGTAATGAAAATTCTTGAAAAGTATAAAATTCCTGCTGTAAAATTGCAGCAGAATCCAGCATTACCAAACTGTCTGTGAAACAAATATAAAATCAAATAATTCAACGGATCTGAATATAAATAGATTCCAAAGGTGTAAGAGGCTACTCTTTTTACAAAATATGAATGCTTTTCACTAATACGTGAAGCCAATGATTCGGTACAGATAACCCAAAAAGGAATGATTAAAAAGCCAGATATACTACCGATTAATATCTCTCCATGGCCAAAAGCCTGTTGCGCACCCCAGATATTGGCCTGAATAACAAACAGCAAAAATAAAACTCTATAAGTCAGCTTAATTGTATGCCTGATTTCTTCGGCTTTGATTCCCAAATAAAACCATAGAAAATATCGAAATGGATTTCCAAACGGAACAAACTCCACTGCCTTTTTCCAAAAAAAGATACCTATAATCCAAACAAATACTACCAAAACATATTTTATTGCTTCTGTGTTTGTCTTCCATCTGTTAAGTATCCAAATAAAGATGTAGCAAATATATAATGATTCCAAAAACCATAAGTAGTTCCCGCCCGGGAAAATAATTTGCCACATTACCGTCAAATCAAAAGAATCATAATATCCTGTAAAGAACATGATAGGAAGATAATAAAACAAAAATACAATTAGAGCCGGAATAAGTAAGCGTTTAGACTTTTTTTGTATCAAATCAGAAAATGTGATATTCTTATTAGTGTAACTATAAACCTCACCGGACAGAAAAAAAAATAATGGCATATGAAAAGAATAGATATAGCTAGTAATGATTGTAGCAATGATATGAATTTTCGTATCTTGTGTGATATCTGCTAAATAGAAATAATCAATATTACCCCCCCCCCCAGATAGTAGAATGTGAATAATAGCTTGCATGCCCAATAACTACTAAGATAGTAAGCAGTATCCTCATAATATCAAAATCTATTCTATATTTGCTATCCATTACTTTTCCTTTCATGTATCAGTCTTTATCCGCAAAACAGTTGTCCATAAAGAGTTTTATTCCCATGTATACCGCTTATTTGATATGTTTTTCTCCACTGCAAACGAAAAAAAACATTTTCAGAAATAAGCTTCTTCAACCTGAATAAAATTTATTTTAATCTGCTTATTGCTTTCTAAGCTTATAGTGTTTAAACTATCCATAGAGAGACCTTCTTTCTGGGGTATTTATTGGGATTAGGCACCTAAATTTTACCACAGATAGAGGTCTTTTTCTATTTACTTAAAAGGTGAAAAGCGATAATCAATTAAAATACAGTAACTATGCGGATTTCAGCAGTTTGAATCTGGTGTTCTGTGAATAATTCAAGTTCAAATCTTCTTTATCATATTCTGGCAGGATGGAGCACTAGCCCATATCTGATGTACTGGACTTACTTTCTCCATTTCACAGGCTTTTCCTTGAATTTCATAACTATCTCCCTGAAAAATACATCCTGCATAACAAAAAGGGCGGAGAAGTATATGGCTGCCCCCACTAAAATCATGATAATCAATTTAGGCAGATTACCAATCGGCATCTTACATATCATGCTTGTAACTCCGTACATAATAATGCTCGATATCAAGTATTTATATGCCGTATGTAAAATTGTTCTTATATCAATATCTTTTCTTACTCTTAGTATTTGATAACACGAAACTGTTAATTCAGCAAAAACAGTTGCCGCAGCTACCCCTAGAGCACCATATTTCTTCACAAGTAATATATCTCCTATTAAATTAACACACGCACCAAATATTATACTTTTTGTATAGTCCTTTTCTCTCTTTGTAGGAAGTAAGTATTGTGTTCCGATTATATTGCTTATTCCAATAACAGGTATAGTTACAGATAAAGTCTTTAGCACTCTTATGGCTCCTTCATACCCATCACCTAAATAAACCGGAACGAGAACAGATGCCGTACCTATTAGCCCCATACATAATGGAATACCCAGCATAAAAACAAAACTGAAGGATTTCTTCAAACATTGCTGTATTTTTTTATACTCCTTGTTTTCAAACCAATATCCCATACGTGGCTTTAGCACCGTCCCAAGTGATGTGATGACCATTAGGGAAACATTCACTATCTTTGAAGCCCGGTCATAATATCCGCTCTCATTATAACCTTTTGACAGCAAACCAATTATTGGCTTATCAAGCATATTTGATATACTCAGGGCTACTGTCGGAATAAATAATCCCAATACCACATTAAAATCATGAAAAGGATTTATTTTCTTTAAATCCGGTTTATCAATATATTTTCCGACAACAAAAATTACAGATATATTTCCCAGCAATGTAGACACACACATCACAATTGCGTATAAGATAAGATCAGTCGAATCATTTATTAAGATAAATATCAGGGCCGTAGATATTACCTTAACAACTATATTTCTTAAAGCGATTATCTGGAAGTCTTCAACTCCTTGCAGCATCCAGGAAATGTCAAATGTTATGGAAATAATATTCAACGTTAAAATTGTACTTAAAATTTGCTCATTCTGATTACAGGATATTACAAAATAAACACCGGAAAATATAATTCCCGTTATAAGGCGAAGCGAAAAAACATTCCAGAAAACCTTCGTCCTTTTCTGTCTGCTATCTTGATAATAAGATATCTCCCTGCTTCCATATGAATTAGTGCCAAATGGTGCAACCATGACAAACAGCGCAGCAATTGATTCATAGTAGCTATATGTCCCCACAGCTTCACTGCCCAATATCCGCGACACATATGGCATAGTGATCAGCGGTACAATCAATAAAAAAATCTGATATCCTGTATTAAAAATATAATTTTCAATGACACTGCTTTTTGCCATCCGTAATACTCTCCTGTGCTGTGCAAACACGCTCTTTATCTATCATGTACTATAAGACACTTTTTTTATTATATCGCCCCAAATAGTCATCTAACTCCCCCGGTATAACCGTCTTACCCATTTTCCCTTTCTTGAAATCCAAATATGCAGCTCGAAGGATATTATATTTTAATCTGTCTCCTCTAATGATGCTTTGCGCCATCAGTGAATGGGAAATAAGAAACGGTCTAAGATTTCTTGCCAGATAATTTTTCCCATATGTATGATCAAAATAAAAACAATTTCTATATACATAATATGTACGCCATGAAACAGCATCCTCCTTTGAAGGTATGATTTGCTTGTGTAAAATAGCATTCAGCACCATGCGAACATGAGTATGCTCAAGACATCTTCGGCAATAATCCGTATCATCATAAAATATAAAATAGTCTGCATTGGGATAACCAATTTTTTTTACAATTTCTGTTGAAATTAATGGGCCTTCAAATGTGAACGCAAAAACCTCTACATAATTCTCCCCTCTTTTCATAGGCTCACTGCATTTTATAGTCTTAAGTCGATTTTTCATCCGTATCTTAAACGGATTATGCAGGGAATACTTTATTGTAGCATGATCGACATAATCTGTATCTGTCCTGTTTGGAATACACACCTTATGCCCTTCATTTATTCCATCTAACATATATGACAGACAATCTTTTTCAGGCAGAACATCATCGTCCATAATCCATAGATAATCCCACTCCACCTTCATTGCCAGTTCCACCGCTTTTGAGAATCCTCCTGAGCCGCCAGAATTATGATCGTTTCTAAAATAAAATATTTGTTTTCCAGTCTTGTTTGACTCAAACAACCGCATCTGCGCTTTCAATTCCGGAAACCCCAAATTTTCTTGTAAATACTGTCTTGTATCATCCTCTCCACAGTTATCGAAAATAAATATGCCGCTGAGGTTTTCATCCTTAATCAATATATTTATCAATCTTTCTAAGTATTTTCTACGATTATAGGTAACTATAACCGCACATATTTTATTTTTCAAAATTCCGCCTCCGCTTCTCTTCAGTACTCTGTTTCGTTTGTGAATAAGCCAATGGAAGATAAAATACCAAAGCCGATAATTGATTCGTCTGGGCACCAAATGTAATTGCCACAAAAGCGATTGCAATTGCAGTTGAAATATTTTGAATTCTTCGTACAGAAATTAAATTCATTATAATAAACAATGCGGCTCCTACCAGTCCAATCGTGTAACGAAACCCAGACATTCCAACCATATAAACATCCGGTCTATTCACTAAGCCAAATCCATATAGCTGCTGCTGAAAATTCAAACCTGTCAAATAATATCCGTCCGCGAAATTACGTCCGGCTACCGCATTATAGCCTTCAACTTCTCCAAATATTCTCCCCAGCATAAAATAAATATTAAATAGCTTTAACTTATAGAATATAAATATAACAACAACAAGCAATCCACCCCCAAAAACAACATTCAGCATTCGTCGGATGATCACCTTATCTCCTCGCACAAATATTCCCCACACCCAACAAGCAATTGCCAATAATATGCCCATACTCGAGGTTGCTAAAATCATTCCAATAGTTATAATTGCCGCCGTGTTTATTTTTTTTCCTTCTTTCGCCCATCCATACAAAGCAATTAGCAGACCGATAAAACAATACTGGCACATATGAGATGGTTCAGGAAAAAAAGCGCTTGCCCTGTAATAGCTTGATCCAATGGCATATCCTGTACTCCAGAGAGATGCATAACCCGACGAACCTGACAATGCAAGTTGTGGAAACAAAACTTGAACATGAATACCCAAAGTAAAATGTATGAAATTTTGTAAAATAACGATAAAAGACGCCAAAAATGAAACTCCCATTATCGTTTGCCGCAATACAGCAACATCCTCAATATGATGATAAAAAGCTAAAATATTAACTATTATAATCGCGCTAAATAGCAAGTAATGAAAGTAATCCCCCTCTGCGCGAAACAAATAATATATAAAAAAGATATAAACACCTAATATATCTTTTTTCAGAATTTTTTTCCCTATAAGCTTAATCATTGCTATAATCGTCAGAACAGAAATAACAACATAACTTACCGACATTTCTGTAAACAAAAATCGCCATGTCCAAAAGACTGGAAGCAATGCAAACCCAACTGCATATATAATTTTAAATGTTAGCTTTGTCTTAAATTTTTTCATTGTTCTCTTACATCAAATAAAATTTTTTGAAGTCTTCTTGATTCTTTTCCGATATCAAAACCCCTTTGTACTACCTTTAAATTATATGAGCATCTGTCTATTGCAGTTTTTTTCTCTATCATCTTCCAACAATGGTCTGCCCACTCACGTGAAGATTTTGATAATGATTCTTTTTCAATTAAATCAGTGAGAAAGGCTTCACCAGGAACCACACCATCAGAAGTTATTCCTTGTAATCCATTTGCCTGCGCTTCAATAAGAACAATTCCAAGCCCTTCATTCTTTGATGGAAACAGGAAGAAATCCATTGCACTATACAATTCATTGACATACATTGTATTCCCAACAAATATAACATCCTGGCTCAAACCCAGTTTTTTTGCATAGAATTTGACCTTATTTGCCAGCGCCCCATCACCGACTATTAGGAATTTGCACTTTTTTCTTTTCCGCATTTCGTAAAATATGTCAATAGCAAATATCGGGTTTTTCTGGTATTCCAAGCGGCCCGTGAAACCAATTACCAAATCATTCTGTAATCCATATATATTTCTCCACTTCTTCCTTTTATCTTCACGATAAACAAATTTATCTGCAAAAATCCCATTATTTATAACCAAATAATCTTTACGTTTCCCAAACATAAATTGTGCAGCATAATCAGAACAAGCCAATTTTTCTATCCCTATATTATTTATGATTACTCTATTAACCGAATTCATTACTTTGTATGCAAAACTACTATTTGCGTCAATGAATCCAGCATTATGTGAATGTACGATAACTCTCAGTCCGCAAAAAAGAGCTATTATCTCTAATGCAATCCAACTAAGCGAAGAAACATTGAAGTACACAGTTTTGTAATTATATAATTTTATAAGTTTGTAAAACCCTATGGCATTTCCAAATGGCTGAAACTTTCTATTTGGGATTTTATAGACTTTTCCTCCTCTATTATTGATTCGGGAAAGATGAATACACTTTTTTTCTTCAATAACATAATCAAAAATATATTCTTTATCCATTGCGTCATTCATATTTAACAGAAATGTTTCAATACCGCCAATATTCGTTCCAACAAGCCCTAAAACTAAAAGTCTGTTCATGTGTCATCTCTCGCTTCATTTTTATGTTTCATTTTTTCAGTCTGTCTCTAAACTCCAATGTCATTCTGACATCCTCCATAAGCGCTTCGAACTGTCCCGGTAAAAGCTGCTGCTCTGCATCCGACAATGCAGTCTTTGGATCTGGATGCACTTCTATTTCAAGTCCATCACATCCAGCAATGATTGCGCTCAGCGACATCGGCCGGATCATTTCTCTTCGTCCGGTAGCATGTGATGGGTCAACAAAGACAGGAAGATGGGATAAGTTCTTTACAGCTGCAACAGCGCTCAAATCTAATGTATTTCGTGTGTAGGTTTCATACGTTCGGATACCTCGTTCACACAGAATAACCTTAGGATTCCCTTGCTCCAGGATATATTCCGCACAGTTCAGCCACTCCTCTATCGTCGAATTCATCCCCCGTTTTAACAGTACCGGCTTTCCTGCCCTCCCAACTTCCGTAAGAAGCGAAAAATTTTGTGCGTTTCTCGCTCCAATCTGAAGAACATCCGCATACTCCGCTACCAGATAGACATCCCTTGTATCCACTACTTCAGTGATTATTGGAAGTCCTGCTTGCTTTCCGGCATCATATAGGTATTTCAATCCCACCTTGCCTAATCCCTGAAAAGAATATGGAGAAGTACGAGGCTTATATGCACCGCCTCTTAGAATATTCGCTCCCGCTTTTTTCACTGCCAAAGCCGCCTTCAATATCTGTTCCTGTGCCTCTACGCTGCAGGGACCGGCAATCACACAGAAATCCTTTCCGACGATAATATCACCAATCTTAATTTCTGTCTTATCTCTTTTACAATCCATTTCATCAGTTATGGACGTGTACTTTAAATCTTTCACTCATTTTTCTCCTTACCCTCTCGGGCAGATTGATTTCTTAAACGTTCATTTGTTATCTACGCTTTTGCTCATCTGTCAGATTGATACGCTTTCCTTTTTCATTTGACAGATAAGCCGCATACAGAACCAGTGTCGTTTCTTTTGCCAGGCCAAACTCGGACATTGGCTTGCGGTGATATACAATACTTTCCATGAAATCCTGAATTTCATTCCGGTACCCACGGATGACTTCATCTGAAACAAATGGATTATTCCATCCTGTCTTTGCAGGAAGCATTTCAGAAATTCCCACATTTTCCATCCCATCTTCATCCAAAAGATATGTACTCATCAAGTTATTCAGTGTCAATGTACAGTTCATGGCGGCATCATTGCAATATAATTCCACACAGTTCCTGCTTCCGCCTAGAAGCGTGTCATTCGCAATCACACACGCCCTGGTTCCATCCGTAAATTCAATAATAACCGTACTGGTATCTTCTACGTCATGTGGGCGGGCCGCAATGTGCCTGTGCTCATACTCCGTAAGGTTGTTTGTAACCTGTGTGATATCCGCCAGTACACTTTTTGCATCAATTTTAATTTTATGAGCCAGTGACTCCTGATGCTTAAGCCACAAAATAGCAGAAAGAGGATGCGATCCCGTTCTTACTAACGTTCCTCCTCCCGTTTTATCCCATTCACCAGCCACATGGGAACTGGAACCTTTCAGGCTCTCTTCGCCTTTCATGTAAAGAATGCGGCTTTTCTTTGCTGTAACAATCTCGGCCGCTTTCTGGATTGCCGGAGCATAGACAAAGTTCTCTGCATACATGAACATCTTCCCTGATTCCTTAATCGCAGTCTCAATCTCATCGAGGTCTTTTAAGCATTCATGAAACATCTTTTCTTTGGAACTGAACCCAACAGGTCCTTTTTCAGTCCCATCGCCAAAATATCCCGTAAGCGGTTTCTCACAGATAACATGTTTTCCTGCATGCAGCGTCTTGATAATCATGTCCTTATGCAGATACGGCGGTGTGCAAATATCTATGACATCTATTTCCGGATCATTCAGAAGCTCTCCAAAATCTCTAGCCGTCTGCTCAAACCCATACTTTTCTTTTGCATCATCCAGCTGTTCCTGCCTGCGCGCAAAAATTGTTTTATATCTTATCATGATCCCGTGTACATGATCGTATCCGCCCATATGAAGTTCCGTTCCCCTTCCGGCACCGGCCATTCCTAATGTTACAGTATTTTTCATATTATTCCTTTCCTCTCGTGACACCTCCAACTGGATAGAACGATATAGTCAAAAATGACGGTCGAAGCTGCGTCTCTCCCTTCTTTAAAGGAGTATTCTTTCTAAAGTTCATTTGAAATATATTCTCCTGGTTCCATCTTTCTATCCTTGCATTCCGGCAACAGCTTCCGGAAGCTTGTTTTTCGTAAGTTTTCCCATCGCGTTTTTAGGGAGTTCTTTCAGAAAAAACACCTTGTGCGGCTGTTGGAAATCAGCCAGCTTTTTCGCACAGCAGAACTGAACCGCACGTTTTGTAAGCTGCTGTCCATCTTTACATACGACCGCAAGAGCAACAATTTCTCCAAGGCGTTCATCTAAATAAGGGAACGCCGCACACTCTTTAACCTCCGGTAAAGTTAGAACTGCACTCTCCACATCCTTCGGATACACATTGATGCCACCAGTAATAATAATTTCTTTCTTTCGACCGCAAAAATACAGATAACCGTCTTCATCGACCCTGCCAAGATCTCCGGTCTTAAAATACCCTTCTTTTGTAAAGGTTTTCTCCGTCATCTCAGGCATGCCATAATATCCATTAAAGATAAGCTCCGTTTTGCAGGCTATCTCACCTATTTCCCCGATCTCTGTCTCAGTATCATTATCTTTTAGGATCCTGATCTTCGCTTCAGGAAGCGGTTTTCCCACGGAATTAGTTTTATGCGCCGCTTCATGAAAATTAATGCTTGTAATTGTTGAGCATTCACTCGTTCCATACATCTCGTTGAAGTCACATCTCAGCTTATCAATAAGTTCCGCCCTTACATGAGATTCCAGTAAAGCAGAAGACGATACAATCGACCTCATAGTGGAAAGATCAGGTGCAAATGGGCTGGACATCAGCTGCACCATCTGGCTTAACTGTGCCGACACCACAATCGTAAACGTCACTTTCTGCTGCTCGACACAGTTCATCCATATTTGAGGCGTAAAACGCGGAAGGAGAATAGACGTCGCACCAATCAATAGCGGAAGGATTACAAGCCTTTCCGCAAGAGAATGATAAAGCGGCGTAGCTGCCAGAATGCGGTCATTTTCTGTTATTGAATACAGGCGGACATGCGCATCGGCTCTCTTCAGTTTATTGTTCTGTGTTAATTCAATTGGTTTCGGATCGCCTGTAGATCCGGAAGTCATCGTAAGAATCAGCGTTTCTGACCCATCAATTTCTTCAAGTGATGGTCTGACAGTACTCTGACTTTTAACATCTTCCATCGAATCCGCACCATCTATTTTCTTATCCAGACAAAGCTTGAGTCCGTTAAGATACTCCATACTCCTACCAGCAATCTGCCTATAAAATGCGCTCCTGGCAATGAGGTGTTTTGCCTTTCCGGATCGAAATGCTGTATCCACTTGGTCTACAGATATCGTAGGGTTTATCGGTGCAAGTCCTGCACCTATGCTGGCCGCAGCCATAATAAGCGCTACTGACTCAATGCTGTTATTCATGGGTATTCCGATGATATCTCCGCGTTTCACACCATGCGAAACCAGATAATTCGCATACCGGGAAACAAAATCACCCAACTGTCTATAAGTCATCTTTTCACCATCACACCAGATTGCCTCCTTATCAGGCACTCGGTTCACATTCTTATAAAATCGTCCAGCAACCGTATCTAATTTACTAGCGATACCCATATATTCCCTCCTGATTTTTTCTTAACTCTTATAGAAATGTTCCGTTTTTATTTTTAAAAAATTTAATTTTTTACTTTGCAGAAGCCTTACTTTCTATCAGCTTTATCATTTCACCAAGAATCTGGTATCTCTCGTCCGCTAACTCTTCATCTGTGATCTCAACATTGAACTCTTCCTCTAATGTTACGATAAACTGTACGAGTCCTATTGAATCAACATACCCTGTCTTTATATAGTTGAATGTATCCAGATCTATATTTTCCGAAAGTGCATATTCCCTCTGAATATAGTTTAATATAAAATTTTTAATCATCATTTTGCTCTCCCTTAAATTAGCCTTGCTTTAAATGCTTCTGTTTGAAATCTGACCATAGATATTCTTCTAATTCTTTACTAATCGTCCGTCCCATCTGATGCCGTATTTCCGGCGGGAAATATTTCTTTGAAGCTCTAATTCGTACATAAGCATCAAAGCTGCAAACAACCTCCGCTGGAACGCCTCTGACAACACAGTTATCTGGAATATCTTTGATCACTATACTTCCGGCAGAAACAATTACATTGTTACCAATATGCACGCCATAGCTAATAATTGCTCCGCTTCCAATAGAAACGTTATCACCTATTTCAATACATCCAATTCCTTCCTGAAACGTTCCTCTTCTGCTTTCTACTCTTTTAGGGACATAGGTAGTCATTTTGTTTAATAGGTTATTCACCCCATCATGCGTATGGAATTTGACACCTGAAGCAACATTAACATTATTACCAAAACTGATTAATCTAGGGTATAAAGGAATCAAATGCATATTAAAATCACAATTTTCGCCCATACGATGAAAGACGCGATGTTTTTTTAACCAATCAGTCTGTCTGCCCCCCTCCCAACACATTTATCATAAGTGTTTGATACAGCCGCTTCCTATCCATAATTTCTATTTCACTTTCATCTAAAACATCATTTCTCTGCAAATTCCCGCCGCATATAATCCTCATTTCTGAATGACTATATTCTTACTGCGGCAAAATTCTCGCTGGATTACAAAATGTTTTGCTGTTATCTGGAATGTCTTTCACTACCATACTTCCCATCCCGATATAGCAATCATTTCCAACGTGTACATCTGCATTCAGAGCCACGTTGCTGGCTATGTAGGTCCTATCGCCAATCACAACATTTCTTATGACAGTGACATTCCCACACAATGTACAATAATCTCCCACCTTAATATCATGACCGACGCCAGAAGACATAATTGTTACATGCTTCCCCACGGTGGAATTTACCGACAATTTAGCATAAGGAAACATAATAAGCCCTTCCCCGTAATGGCTGTATGCCGTCAAAATAGCTGTCGGATGAATGATAGATGCAAACTTCATATTCCTCTGTTCCATCTGATCCACAATTTTTTCTTTTGCCGCAGGATTAGCAATTGCCAACGCATAGTATTCATCCTCTTTCGGCTGACAGTCTGAAAGTTTTCCAACCACAGAATAATCGCACTCTACGCCGTCCAGTGCGTTCAGGTCATCGTCAATAAAACCCTGAATATCCCAAGCAACTTCTGCTTTATTGATATCTTTTACCCATTGCAGGAGTTCTCTGCCGAATCCGCCTGCACCGATAATAAATAATTTCTTCATTTAGCACTCCTCATCCATTTTCAATCTTCATGTAATTTCCTTCTGAATCTGCCATCAAATCATCTACACTTGCAGTCCCTATAAATTCTCCACGACTGCCGCCGTCACTTGCAGTCGCACCTTTATGCGACAATACAATCCTTACCGTCCCAATTATACATTTTAGGTCAACCAGGAAACTGACATGATCTACATACCAAATATCACCTTCAAATTGTTTTTCCCATGCCTGATCGTTCCTGCCATCAATTATAGACGGGCAGGATAAACCCGGCCGTACCTCATGCCTGCGCAGCTGTTGTTTTGTGTACCTGTCTAAATAACGTACAGGCAAAGGCCTAGGTCCGATAATGCTCATGTCTCCTTTAATAATATTGAAAAGACTTGGCAATTCATCAATTGACATAGTACGGATAATTTGGCCAAATTTTGTTATCCGCTCTGAATCCGGCAAATAAATTCCATTATCATCTCTATCCTCAGTCATAGACCGGAATTTCAGCAGATTAAACTCCTCATTGTTTTTTCCAATCCGCCTTTGACTAAATAACACTGGCGTCCCGACATCAAAATGCACCTTTAATGCGGTAACAAGCATTATAGGCGAAAGAAGAATCAAAGCCATCGCTGAGCAGACAATGTCCAACGGACGCTTTATGTACTTTTCATAGAATCCTTGTTTATGAGGAATGACTGACTTCTGCCCGTTCTCTTCTTTTTTCTTTTTTATGTATTTCCCACCCTGGCATGTGTTCACACCAACAGCTGCTCTGACCGCAGCTGCCATGGCTATTTTCTTCTTATCCACAAATTCCATACTCCGTCTAAGTCCATAACATATGATTTCCTTTTCTTACTCAAAGCACGCCCTAACCACTTCAATTACCCTATCCTGCTGCTCGGCGTTCATCTTATTGTCACTGGGCAGGCACAGCCCTCTGTGAAAAATATCCATTCCCACATCTAAAGCTTTCCCATCTTTTCCGACCATACCGCCTTTAATATAAGCATTCGTCCGTCCTCTGCCGTCGCCCTCTCTACCAACGAAACCGTTCATCCTATATATACTTTGCATATGCATCGGCTTCCAGATTGGTCTGCCCTGTGCTTTTACTTCCAGTAATCTTTCCAATATCTCGGTCGGACAGGACTTCCCATGTTCAGGAACATATAACGCCTCACATTCTCCTCTTACCGTTTTACACATAGCATCTTCATCTATGAGCAGGCAGCTTAGCCAGTAGTTCGGCACACTCTTTTCAAAGTCAATCGGGTTCATCTTCACCGGCAGGCCTTTCAGCCCTTCGCGGTACCTCTCCCAAACGTCCTTCTTCTGTTCAATATGCTTTTCAAGCCACGGAATCTGCCCCCTAATCATGCCGGCGATTACATTGCTCATGCGGTAGTTGTAACCGAGTTCCTCATGCTGATACCACAAGGCAGCCTCCCGGGACTGTGTAGCCCACTTTCTTACCTTATTGGCTGCTCCTTCATCATCCGTCAGCAGCATACCCCCGGAAGAACCTGTGATAATCTTGTTGCCGTTAAAGGAGATAACGGCAACATCACCAAAAGCGCCGGTCTGTCTCCAGACATCTCCCGTACTGCTTCCTTTATATGCAGCGCCTAACGACTCTGCCGCGTCTTCCACGATCAGCGCTCCGTGCTTATCTGCAATCTCTCTGATTTTGTCGATCTTCCCCGGCGTGCCATAAAGATGGGCAACAACAATGAGCTTTACTTCCGGATAAATCTCAAATGCTTTCTCTAAGGCGATTGGATCCATATTCCAAGTGTCATACTCTGTGTCGATGAACACAGGAGTGCCACCCTCGTAAACTACAGGGTTCACAGTGGCGCCAAACGTCATGTCAGAGCAGAAGACTCTGCGGCCAAAAAGAGCGCCTTTAGCGGGATCTGATTTCCCGTACAATCTTTCCCCCGCAATTTTCATAGCAAGATGAAGTGCCGCCGTACCGCAGGATAAGCCGACCGCATATTTCACGCCAATTTTCTCTGATATAAGCTTCTCGGAAACCCGGATATTTTCACCTTCCGTACTCAGCCAGTTATCGTCAAAAGCTTCTTTAATGTAATCCAGTTCCTCATACCCAGCCCCATCAAATTTTGGATGGGGCGTCGGAGTTGCAAGCCACAAGAGACTATCGAATGATTCGAAATTGTGATTCTCAGGTATAAACATTTCTTCTCTCCCATTATCTTTTATCGTCGGACTAAATAAATCCCGCTGCGGTAGCAAAACTATCAAGAAAATAAGCTTATTGACTATCTGATATTTTCAGCTCATTTTCAAACTAACACCATATTTTCCATGAGTACTATATTCCGAAAATTCTATACAAACCCAATCGCCCGAAGCTTCTCCACCTGCTCTTCCGACAGCTTCCTGTTCTTAAGCTTCGTATGCTGATTATTCAGCCATCCCTTAAGTTTAAATCCGTCCTCACAGATGTAATTCACTGGCATCCGAATGCTCCCATGCTCTTTTACATATTCTCTGGCATGTTCATACCCCTTCTCCCAGAACGCCCGGTGTCTATCCCATTCCAATCCCAGCGTCTCTAATCTTTCGATCCTATCCGGCGAAAGCTTCCCCGTCCGTTTCCGGTATCTCTGGGTACGTATCCACACGATTGGCCTGAAGCTGCCGAACCGGAAATCCTCCGGGATACTGTTGATATCCCCGTATTCCCTGGCATAACGCTGGCAATACCGGAATCCCTGCTCCCATTTGCTCTCGAATCTGTCCCAGCACATCCCGATATCATCAAGGAGACCAACCTGCTCCTCCGAAAGCCTTCCCATGCCGCAGCTCTCCCTCTGGGAAGATATCCATATGCCCACTTTCAGTTCACCCGCAACATAGTCATAAGGAATATTCAAATCGCCGTGTTCCTCATAATACTCTGCCGCCAGCCCGTAGTACCTCATCCACTTGCGCACCAGCACGGAGTTCCATTTGATCCCGATCTCCTCAAGCTGCGTGATCCTTTCCTCCGAAAGCTTTCCTTCCGCATACTTCTTCCTGATCCCCCGGTACAGACGGCCAAGCTTCACGCCCTCCTCCGTCTCGTACTGGGCCGGGATATCCAGGTTCCCATGCTCTCCATAATAATCCGTGGCTGCTTTATAAAAGGTATTCCAGGTCCTGTCTTCCGCAGAATCCCAGTCCATTCCGATCTTATCCAAAGCTTTTATTCGCTCCTCTGTCATAGCCGGATCATTTTTCCTGCGGTTTGCCCGCTGCGTGGCAAGCCATCTGCCAAGGGAATACCCTGATTCCGTCTCATAGGCCATCACCGGGAGCAAGTCTCCGTGAGTTTTATAATACTGCTCTGCCTCAAGATACATAGTATCCCACGAGGCGGTCAAAGCGCCCTCCATCGCGTGGAAAAGCCGCAGGCAGTCTTTAAGTTCGCCGGTCACCTCAAAGTTTTCATTGGCAATCTCCCGTTCAGAGCCGCTGTTCCGCATAAGCTCCAGGGCTTCGTCCATTTCTTCCTTAACTGCATCTATGCTGTATAAGTTTTCAATGTTATTTACCACGTCGAAGATCACGGGGTTCGTCTGCCTGGAAGCTGACAATGCTCTTCCAATCTGCTGTTTATATACAACAGGGGAAACCGTCGGGCGAAGAAGGATGACCCCTGATACATTTTCCACATGCACGCCCTCGTTCAGGGCATCTATGCAGAACAAAAGTTTCAGGCGACTCTCGTCCTTATCTTCCCTGAAGTTTTTAAAGGATTCGCTTGCTTCCGGATCTTCTGTATATAAGGAGTAAACGTTCGGCTTTTCATCGATCAGGTGAAACCACTCTTTTACCTTACCCACGGCCTCCTGCATGGCCTCGAAATTTGCGCAGAAAATGATATATTTCCCCCGACGTTCAGTCATGTACCGGTCGAAAAGCACATCCAGGCCCTCTGCCTTATCAAGCGCCCGCTTAAGCTGCTCTAAGCAGTCCTCCGCCTGCGCTCTGCGCCTTTCATTTCCGATACGGCGGACCTTCTCGCTGTACCTTTCCAGGTCATTTCGATATGAATAAATGGACTGAACGTATTTCGGCGGGTTCAGTATACCCCTCACGATCGCCTCACCAAGGGTCATCCGGCTGGCGATATGCCCGTCGAATAACTCGTCTGACATATCCCTCTGGTTATCCAGATAACGAACTGCTGTGGCAGAAAGGCCCAAGAGGGGAACATCTTCGTACATGGCAAGAAACCGGCTCACCCCCTGCCCCCAGGCAGCTGCGCCGCACCGGTGGAACTCATCGAGGATGATATAGTCTGGCTGTATCTCTTTCATTTCCAATGCAGTCATATTCATCAGCCGCGCGTAGGTAATAAACTCCACATTCTCTGGCTGGTAACCTCCGCATGCGCAGGCAAGGTTCTCAAGCTGCGTTTCAAATATGTATCTCGACGGGGACAGCCAGCAGATCTTTTTCTCCGGATGATCCTCGCACAGCCTGAAGCCAATAAATGATTTGCCTGTCCCGGTGGGATGGATCACGGCTGCTTTGCCTGTTTTAGAAAGCATAATCCTGACTGATGCATAGGCTTGTTTGTTATGCTCGTAAAGACATATCGCCATTTGTCCACACACCTCCATTTTGCCAGGAATTACCTGTTCTCTGCCTATCGCCTGTATGCCCGATACTGCATTATGTAATCATCGATAAATTCTGTACCAGTTCTCTCTGCTGGAACTTCGTCCCCGTCAATAGACAATGCATAGGCTTGCATGCCGCTGTCATGATTTCTTATGATGCTGATTCCCTGGCAGACGTATATTTTTCCCTATCCTGATCATACTGAATTTCGTAGATTACTTTAATCTACGAAACGTCAAACTGCCAAAAATAAGCTCGATTTACCGCTTTTTCCGGCAGATATTGGCTCATTTCACGTTACTTATTATACTTCTAATGGTATTATTTGTCAATCGCCAAAAAATGTAATGCATTTTTTCGCACATTTGTGCGTATTTATGCGCGGATTCGGCTTCCATCAGGCAGATTTTCTGCTATTAGGGGTCAAAAAGATGGTCAGGAGGAAAGGGCATGTCAAGACGTGGAGAAAACATCAGAAAAAGAAAAGACGGCCGCTGGGAGGGACGGTATTCAGAAAAAGATCCCCAGACCGGCCGCAGCACGGTGCATTCCGTGTATGCCAGAAGCTATGGGGAGGCTAAGGAAAAATTGTCTAAGGCAAGGCAGTCGGCAAGGAGCATTTCCAAAGATTACGGAACGGACGAAGAGATCTGTTTCCATAAGGTGGCGGAGGAGTGGCTCGCTGCAGTCTGCGGTGAAAAGAAGCATTCAACTTATGTGAAATACCGGGCGGTCTACCATAATTATATCCAGGAAAAGGTCGGCGGATTCCTGTTTTCGGACTTGGATTCGGAAACCCTAGATGAAATTTTTCAAAGAGAAGATCAGAAGTTCTTGTCAAACAGCGTACGGGACAGCATCTCCTGTGTGTTGAACCAGATCCTTGCTTATGCAGTCTCGCATCATTATTCCATGGCAATAAAATATTCCCGGCCAAAGCGCAGAAAATCCCCAGAAGCGGCGGAAGTGCTGAACCTGTCTGAGCAGACGAAGCTGTTCCAGTACCTTTATGAAGAGATGGATATTTACAAACTGGGGATTGTGGTGTGCATCTCTACGGGCCTCCGCCTGGGGGAGATCTGTTCGCTGAAATGGAGGGATATTGATTTTGAGGAGAAGAGGATGAGCGTCAACTCGACTGTGCAGCGGATTCCGATAGAGGGGAAGGGGACGAGGACAGTCCTTCTCGAGGGGGAGCCGAAGAGTATGTTTTCCAGGCGGGAGATCCCGCTCTCAGACGAGCTTGCCAGGCTGCTGCGCGATCATCACACCGGTTCCGGTGAATATGTCATCAATAAAAATAAGCCGATGGAACCAAGGACCTACCAGAATAAGTTCCGGAAATATCTCCAGTCTGCCGGCATAAAAAATACAAATTTTCACACGCTCCGCCACACATTTGCCACCAACTGCATAAGCGGCGGGGTGGATATCAAGAGCTTAAGTGAGATACTTGGACATTCGGACGTGAAAATAACTTTGAACCGCTACATCCATCCCACAGAGGAGATAAAGCGGGGACATATGAACTTATTATCGGCTATTTATGGTCAATATCTGGGTCAGTAAAAATGATAAATGGCAAATTTGCGGGGGTTAGCGGGATTTTTTTCGTAGATTAAAGTAATCTGCGAAGATATATTTCGTTTTTATTTGTAACCGATATATTCATTTGAAGGTTTGCAACTCAATCGATCACTTAGCCATCTGACTATATAAAGCAATATGATCACAAAAAACCGGCATAGTCAAAAATGACTATACCGGTTTTTTCACTGTCCGATACCGTGACAACATCAATATTGGAAAAAATAGTAAATCCCCAATGTTATTTATAAAACAGCAGCAAGGAAGCTGGGACTGATAAGGATCTTACCGCATCAGTGGAATTCCTCTCAATCGTATTCACCCTCCCGTTCTTCACATCCACAACGATGCCTGCCAGCTTTTGTAACCCAAACACAAAATGCTATATTAGGACAAAAAATATAGCATTTAAACCGATTATGGCTTAAATGCTATAGTTTTTGCTATTCTATATAATGAGTCCGAAAATTTTCAAAATTATCCTGTTCAAAGCTATAAACTATGATTACTGCCTTATCAGGATCGACTCCCCCGTACCCCCTGACTCCTGCTGTACGATACTTAAATAATTTTTTATAATAATCCATCTTCCGACTGCCGGGAGACACAATCTCAATTACCCAATCAGTAGCCCCCTGACACCCCTGAGTCGTAATTTTATTTTTATCGCAAATAACGGATATATCCGGCTCTACATAATTTTTATTGTTTTTTCAAGAAATACGGCAAATGGCGCAGGAAATATCTCACCTTCCCCATTATTATCTCTAATACAATTTTCTATTTGATATATGAATTCCTAACCAGTCTTTGATGGTTTGTTCCCGGTGGTGACATATAATAAATCTGTCCATCAAGAAGCTCTGCTCTCTCTCCATCCGGAAGTGCGTATATATCATCTATAGTATATATGTCTTCTTTTCTTACTACATTCATTAATGTCCGCCTCCTAGTATAAAAATACAACGAGTTATTACGCTCAAAATGCATAAACGCCATGCCCATGAAGCCTACTATCACCAAGTCTTGTAACTCCTTCTTCTTACTGCATCACCCGAGTTCCCCTCGATCGTATTCGCCTTATCATTTGTTACATCAACAACAATCCCCACATGATGCACTCCTGCGCCCCGCAGGTAATAGAGTATTCCGGGTCTCTGATCCCATTGGACTGTCTCGGATAGCGGGTATTGAACGCGCCCTCGGAACTCTGCATAGGATCGCCTCTCCGCCCGTCGCTCTCCTGCATCATCACCGCTTTAAGAAGCTCCACATTCCATCGATGCCCTCTGTCAGATTATACATTTTGTCATAAGATTTTTATTATTTTCCATAATTACACCCTCACGACAACTGGCCTGGCATCTTCAATCGATACGATCATAATCGGCGTACCCGGCTGTATCTCTCCTTCCTTAGTCTTGATCTTCATCCGTTTACCGCAAAATGTCCCTTTTCCTTTATAAGTGACGGTCGTATCCGCCACGCCGATTTCCCACAGAAGCTTGATCTCACGCCTGTTGTTCAATAGGATCATCATGCTCCTTATAAGCGTCTGTACTACCGCAACTGCCAGGAGCACACATATTCCCTTCGCCAAGGTATCCGACAAAAACCCTACTGCTATTGCCAATACCAGGCCGCTGTTTGCAACTCCGCGCCCCCAGTCCCTTGCATGTGCATAGAACAGCTCAAAGTCGTAATACTTCTCCCACGCGCTCAGTGCCAGGCCGTACAGGATCAGCACAGCTCCGATCACATGATGGACCACCGGAGGCACCCCATCCGTTACCACTTCCAAGCCCCCAAAACGCTTACAGACCTCAAGGGAAACCAGGACAAATGTAGCGCCGGCCAGGAACCATAACAGCATACTGACATCCACAATTCTTCGGTAGATACGGTTCAACTCCCTGCCTGCCGAGGCCGGATCGCCCATCTGCCTTACCGCCTCTTCCTCCGCTTCCTCTTCGCTCATGCCCGATTCCATCAGCGCTGCTCGGCAGTCTTCGATGTGCTCCTGATATTCTCTCATGATCTCTTTTCTTGCATCGGGGTCCTCGATGCGCTTCGTCAATTCTTTCAGATAATTGTCAGCCTTCATATTGAACCCTCCTCCCAATCAGCATATCCACCACGTCAGCATGGGTCCTCCACTCTTCCATCAGTTTCCCTAGATACCTGCTCCCGCTCTCCGTGATCTGGTAATACTTCCTCAGCTTTCCATTCGCCTGCTCCTCAAAAGTGCTTAGATAACCGCTCTTTACCATACTGTGCAGCAGCGGGTAGAGCGTCCCTACTTTAAGCTCAAAGATATTGTTCGAGCGCTTTGATAAGGTGTCGATCATCTCGTAGCCGTACATATCCTTTTCTGATAAAAGCCGCAAGAGCAGCATGGAAGTACTCCCAGATACTAAATTCCTGTTTACCGTCATATCAGCCACCTCCCTTATATAAATATGTTCTTCGATATATATTGTATTTTATTATATATCGTCTTTCGATAGTATTATATTACATCGAACACCGATATATGTCAATACCTTTTTTACAAATTCCCCGGCTTTTTATCATTTTTTACTGGAATGTCCCAGAATTCCTCACTTCTCTTCCCAAACCATAAAAAGCCGGCGCCTTAAGCGCCAGCTCCTGCATCAGCATCCAGATCTAAAGAAAACAATGCTGCTATAATCAAGAATGCGGCCTCATGAAAATTTATCTGAAATAAATGAATCTACCGGATGACAAACGACGGTGCCGTCTTACCCTTCATATCGAATGCCGTACCAAACAGGTTCATAATCCGGCAGCTTTCTGTCACCGCATAGTATCTGCTTGCCCCCTCCGCACGCTGATATGCATGGAACCAATTCAGACCGACGAACAGAGTAAGCAGCAGAAGTCCGATAAATGCCGGAGTCCAAAGCCCGGTAAGCACACCTGCAAGCACTGTCATAACTGCCGTATAGATAACGCTTGCTGCTGCCACATATCTTGCTTTTGAGAAAAATGCATCTACTTTTTCAGCCAGCAGATACAGAACAATCACATATGCCGCGATCATCAGCCAGAATATTCCCATATGGATTCCGCTGACGGAAATATTTTCAACATCCCCGTTAATTGGGGTAAATATAGATATAAATACATAGATTCCTGCCAGCAGCGGGCTTAAGTTCAGCGCACATATATGGAAGATCACCGTCTGCGCCTTCGGGTCTGCCGTAAAATACATAGCCATATAGCATACGATGGCCAGAAGCAGCGGGATGAAAAAGATGCTGTCAAATGTAATTGCAAACGGGAACCACTCCTGCATAAGCCCCGGCGCTCCAATCAGGCTTTCGGGTTTGTAGGCGTCTCCTGTATAGGAAAGCATCCAGCTTCCGAAAAATAAGGAAACGATCGCACATAAGATGTAGCCCCATGACAGCCTCCCTGCCATACTCTTATTAAACTGTTTTGGTGTAAGAATCTCTCTTGTCATGTCCTTGTTGTACTGTTGATTTTTCGCTGTCATAATTAAGACCTCCTTATTATATAAATTTTGAATGATAAAACGTGACACCTGATCTGAAAATTTTTCTAAAAATCGGGCTGCTTCGTTCTTTCTGCCCTCTTTATACACCTTAAAGTCTCTTTAAGGTCAAGGTTTTCTTTCAATTTTTGCTTTTTATCCGGTTTACTGCTTTTCATGGTAAACTTTATCGTTTCTTTTCGCTTTTTCCCCTTTATCATTACAATTTATCTCTCGGATGGCGTGCCCTCCTGTAGATTTGAACCTTTCCGGCAGGACACCACCATCCCTTCCCGCATGACCATGATTTGATCTGCCGGCCAGGTCAGTTCACCTGAGATTTCAGACGCATGCAGCGCACAGATCATAATCTTATGTTCCTTTTTCTTTTTTAACAGCCGGACAAACTCCTGCTGACTGAATACTTCCTCCGCCCCGTCCGGCTCATCGAAAATATAGACATCCGCATCCCTAAGAAATGCCCGTGCAATTGCCAGCCGCTCCCACTCTTTCTCGGAAAACTGCTGACCACCGGGGCATCTGCCGATCGCTGTATTTTCCCTCAAGGATGCTTCATATTTATAAGATTCCTGAAATACTGCGCTGATCTTCTTCCGATAACTATCCACAGCTATCTCCCTTAGATTAACATCATTAACAAATATCTCTCCGTCATACTCATCGTACAACCCCAGCAGAAGCTTGATCAGCGTTGATTTCCCGGCGCCATCCTCTCCGGCCAGCGCCACCGCTTCTCCCTGCCGGATGGAAAAGCTGACATTTTTCAGGGCATACATCCCATTCGGGTATCTGAATGAGACGTGGCAAAATTCGATGCTCCGGATAGCCAGAACCTCTTTTCTATTAATATACGCTGCTTCCGGCAGATTCAGATACTCGGTCAGCGCCTTAATTCCCCCAGCCTTCCCGGCAAGCTCACAGATGACCAGTATCCCCTGCTCTGCCAGGCTCATGATTCTCTCTGTACAGATAATATATACCATCACGTCACCAGCCAGGATCCGCCCGGCAAATCCCGAATATATGACATAGCCCCAGATTCCCCCGGCAATCATCCACCCCAGAAAGTCAAGACATACTCCGGGTAAGAGTCCTTTCCTGCACATTCGATTTTCCTGTGAAATTATCTTCTTTAAAGTATCTTCGTATCTGCCGGACAAATCTGTCCCTATCCCCAGAACTTTTATGTCCTTATACCCCCTGGCTGTCATCGCCATGGAACGGATATCTCTCTCCCGATGCCGAAGCTCTGGCCGGTTTGGCCGTGCTCCGTACATTTCCTTTCCTATGAATAATGAAGCACTGCCTCTCCCGATGAGGCTCATCAGAATAACCGCCGCTATCCTCCAGTCGAATCCCATAAGGATACCGATCATACCTGCGATAGATACTATCCGCTTCAGGATGCCGGACACCGCATCCACACAGTCCGGGATATCCTCCCCATCCTGATTCCGTGCCCGGCTGATGACAGCAAAAGTTTCCGAAGTTTCAAAATCACTCAACGATAGCTGCTGGGCTTTTTTCATCATCCGCACGCCAATCCTCTCTGTGAAGCGCAACCTGAACGGACTTTTATACCGGGAATACAGCAGATCTATCACCGCTCCTAGCATATGCAGCCCAGCCAAACCTACGGCATATGCCGTTATCACCCGAAAATCCTCTTCCCGGCTCTGAACCAGTTTAGTAATCTCCTGCATAATGATCACAGATCCGGCCGGAACCATCCCCTGCAATACATTTGCGAAAATGCTCATGATCAGATAACCTTTGCCAAACTCTGCCGCCAGACGGATCGCATTCACTACACCCTTTTCCAGAAGCCAGTCTGAACCTCCGCTTATCTTTTCCGAACTCATATGGAATTCTGCTTTTTTATTCTCGACACAGCAATAAAAGTGATAAACGAAAAAATCTGTATCACGAATAAGCATTTGGCCCATTCCGGATACCTGAAAGCTTCTTCCCACTGTGCTGCCGTAAACCACGCTTTACTGAAGTACAAATTCATTAATTGAATTGTTTTCCCCGCTAAACACAGCGTCGCTGCCACACATACCGCTAAAGATATTTTACGGATAACCATACACCTTCTTGCTATAAAACTTTTTTTCTTCATGTGAATCCCTCCTCGTATATGCGCCTGCCGCGCCTATATATTTTGTTTGTTGTGTATGTATACAGAATAGATAAAACCATCCCGTTTCACAAGCAAATGGCTCCAACGTATAAAAAAGAGACCTGAATGTATGACCGGCATACTTCCAGATCCCTTCGACCTCTCATAAGACTTTTCTATTCACAATACTGCAGATATCCCGCCATTTATTTTTTTAGGCTTATGCCGGCAGCTCCAGCCGCTGTATTACCATCCCGCCCTCCACAGACACCTCATGGATCAGCTCTTCCCTTTCCTTCAACGCATTTTTCACCCAATATAAGCCCATGCCTCTTCCATCTCCTTTTGTCGAAAATCCTTTCTGGAATATCTTTGACAGATCGGGCAGCTCCCTACAGGTATTGGCGACAGAAAATACCGGGCCGCCGTCTGCGCTCTGCGCTTCGATGACCAGCTTTTGTTCTTCCGTTTCTGCTGCCGCCTCTATAGCATTGTCGATAAAAATGCCAAGCATCCGATTAATTACCTGAATATCCGGATACGCGACCTCAAGCCCGTCTCCGATCTTAACCTCCGGTTCGATGCCTTTGCTGAGCGCCCGCAAGATCTTCTCATACAGGACACCCTTTATCTCCATAGGCTGTATATTTCTCAGGCTCCTCCAGATATACATCTCCTTATCGTAATCCATCCCCTCTGTCTGCGACACTTTCTGGTAATATTCCCGAAGCTTTCCGATATCCCCTTCACGGATATATCCCGCCATCTGCGCAATGATATTTTTATAATCATGTTTAAACGCCCTCAGCTCATCCACCATATGCTCCATGCTTTCAACATAGTTCTCCGTGATCTCTTTCTGGTACTCCTCTGCCTTCTTCTGTTCGGCAGACCGGATGCCGGAAGCGCTGATGATGATCAGCAGACTGCTGGCCAGCATACAGACAAAAAACAATATACAGTTGAACCCCAAAGCACGGGCACTGTATCCTGCATTTTCCCCTAATGATATGGTGATCAGGAAGATACTTGTATAAATCGCTCCGTTGGCAAGCATCCCATAACGGATTGCAGGAGCGATACTGCCAATCTGCCCGGCAAGATTCAGCTTTTCATACAGGATATACCGAAGCGTCCGCAGAAACAGCCACAGAAACACGGTATATATACTCCAGAACAATTCTCCATAACGGTTATTGAACTCGTCCAGAGGCAGCTTAATCAAAGACACGATCCCCAGGCAGAACAGGTTATTGCACAGCATATTCAGAAGATACCCAATCGCCGCCATAATCCCGTTCTCCAGCCGGTACCTTTCCGACATTGCGATAATCAGCAAAAACAGACCTGCGGCCATAGGAACTCCAACAATCTGCCCGTATAAGTTCCCTGCAGCCGCCAGCACAAATATGTAGCTGCCGATAATTACTGTCTTTAACCGACTAAGCCTTTCCGGCGCCAGCATCGTTGCCGACATCGTAATCATCACCGCGGAAAACATACATGATATCAGCATTCTCATCTTCAAGCCCCCCCTACTGGACAGCCAGCCCATAATTATCCGCCGCCTTCATCAGCTCGCACAGTCCCTTAATCTCACGGTATGACACTTCCAGATCATATCCGCCTTCCAAATGCACCCTGCGCTCTTTCCTGTCTACCTCCTGAATCTTATTTTTCTGGACAATACAGGACTTACTGATAAAGACAAACGATTCATCCAGCAGCCCGCTGATATTTTTCAGCGACTGCCGCATGGTCAGCTTCTTGTAAGGCAGATAGATCTCTATCTGATGACTGCCCTTAACCGCCTGAATGAACAGGATATCATCCCTGTTAACCTCTACAATCCTGCTGCCTGCTGATATCGAGATATTATTTTTCTTTTTCTGCCGGAACAGCTCTATCCTTTCGAATATATGCTCCATCCTCGCCTTCACTTCCTTGCCAAGCCTGTCAGAAAGGAAGTATTCCGGTTTCTTGATAATATAGTCGAGCGGCTCAAGCTGGTATTCAAACGCCCGAAACGCCAGATCCTCCTGGGAGGTCAGAAATACGACATACATTTCTTTATTCTGCTTCTTAAGCTTCCTCGCCAGCCCGAAGCCGTCTATCTCGTATCCTTTAAGTTCGACATCAAGGAAAAACAGCGCAGTATTCCCGCCGCCATTTATAAAATCATTGACCGTAAGCAGCGGATTACATCTCGCTGAGACAATCTCCGCCTGTATACCGTTCTCTTTCACGAAAGCCCCGATGACATTTTTAAAATAATTAAGCTGAGACAGCTCATCCTCACACAGATATATATCAATCATCCCGTATCCTCCTGCCAGTCATGTCATGTTCTGGTATACTGAAAAATCTGTATATACAATATATGCGCCTACACGCCCAGCATCACACCTACTGCGCCGGCATAAGCCGTCCACTCTTCGATCATCCTGTCGAGATATTTCCTCCCTCCGGGCGTGATCTGGTAATATTTGCGGAGCTTGCCGTTCACCTGCTGGTCATAGCTGTTCAGATAACCGCCCTGCACCAGACTGTGGAGCAGCGGGTAGAGCGTACCTACCTTAAGTTCAAATACATTATTGGAACGCTTTGACAATGTGTCGATCATCTCATATCCGTACATATCCTTTTCCGATAAAAGCTTCAGGATCAGCATAGAAGTATTTCCGGAAACCTGATTCTTACTTACTGCCATATTATTCACCTTTCCTTTACTGACTGCTTTGCCCGGCGGTCTGATCTTTGTCCTGCGGACATCACCTGACATCGGCTGTCGCAATGTGTATCTATTCAATATATATCGGGTGCCGTTACGTCCATATTACATCAGATTCAAGGATATCGCAATATTTTTTTCTTTTTTTCAAGAAAATTGGGATAAAGTATTGACATTAAAGCTACTTGAAGCCTTATACTCACCGCATAATCCACTGAAGCACTTGTTGATTTCACAATAACAAAAGGAGTGGAGGCAAATTAATATTATACACCAAAGGAGGACATCATCATGACGATTAAAGATGTAGAAAAACTAGTAGGTATTACAAAAGCAAATATCAGATATTATGAAAATGAAGGACTCATCTCCCCAAAGAGAAATGATACGAATAATTACCGCGATTATTCCGAGCAGGATGTGGAGCAGCTTGAGCGGATCAAGGTATTAAGAGTTCTGGGAGTCCCGATCTCCGACATCCGGGAATTAAAGGACGAAAAGGTCACTCTTGATCATGTCATGGCAAACCGCCTTAAATTATTGGAAGAGGAGGAAAAGGATCTGGAGGCCATAAAGCGTGTATGTGAAAATCTGCGCCAGTGCCATCTCCCCTTAGACTCTTTATCGGCATCTGTTCTGGAGGAGGATGAGGCTTCCTGGGGCGAGCAGCTTGCAAAAGTCATAAAGGAAGATATTACGAAGGAGATCCTGTCACCGAAACAATTCAATAAGAACCTGACTCTGATGCTTTCCTGGGGATATCTCTTATGCGCCATCGTTTCATTTATCTTTGGCAACTGGATGCTTTCCTATTCGGGCGATGCCTTTAACCCGGAAGATCTGGTCGGCTCCATTGGACTTTCGCAGCAGTGGGCGCCGTTTGCAATTACTTTTGACAGTGTTTTTATCATTCCGCTGTTCTTATCGGTCGTGTGCTACGTGGTCATGTATTTTTCAGCAAACACGAAAGTACAGGCGGTAATCTTCCATATATGCGCGCTGAACTTAAGTCCCTTGCTTGCGGCTGTCTATATCATCACGACCACCTTCATCAGAATTGACGGAAATTTCAGGAATTCTTCTGTCAATGGAGCCCATCTGGGAGCCTTCTGGCTGATGATTACGGCTTATGTGATCGTGCTGTTCTTATTAACTAGGACATGGCGCTGCTTTTTCTCAAAGGCCCGGTACGTGGTCATCACGGCGGTCATCTATACCGCGGTCATGACACTTCTGGGAGGTACGCTCAGCGGCCTGTGGACGGCATCCTTTATCGGCTTCTTCCTGTTTACCATGTTCATCGGCTTAAACTGGTTCCATGCGTACCAGAATTCAAAAGGCCGCAGCAGGTACTATGCGATAACGGAAAGCTGCCGGATCATGAATCTCTTCGGCACGGCGTTCGATATGAAAGGAAAGACAGCGCCGCCATTCGTACAGCGTTAAATCTATCTAAAAAGGGAGCGGGATCTATCTTTCCGCTCCCTTTGAGCACCTGAGCTGTTATACTCTTTCTCTTGTTCTGCATCGGTTAACTAGTACATCAAAAAGCTAGATACTTATCTTTCGCTGTACTAGTACAAAAAAAATCACCATCCCCGATGCCTTGTACATCAAAAACAGTGATTTCACTGCGCGATCAGGGGCTCGAACCCTGGACACCCTGATTAAGAGTCAGGTGCTCTACCAACTGAGCTAATCGCGCGCATTTCTTAAGTTTTTCTTATTTCCTCAACGCAAGTGATATTATATAACAGTTTTTTTCTGATTGCAAGGGGTTTTTTTAAATTTGTTAATTATTTCTATATTTTTACAAATAATGCCCCTTCTTTTGGTCACTGTTCACATAGGTTTGCGCATATCCTGCACAAACCATGAGAAACCGATCCAAAAGTGAACAGTAATATCTTTTGTAGTTTTTGGTGTAAACTGAGGCTTTTACTGCTGCAAAGTTCCTTTATCACTCGGGCTTCTCATTTGTCGGCGGCATGCACTTATGGCCTTCGCAGACATAATATGTCGTCTTTCCCCCAAGCCTTTTGTACTCCTTCGTCTCATCCCGGAGTATCTTAAACTCCGCGCAAAAGGGCAGACGCCGGACCGTCTCTTTAACGCTGTCATCCTCCGCCAGTACCGCCGTGATCTTCTTTGGCGGATTCCTGTAGAAAAGCAGCGCCGTCAGATACATACAGCATGCCGCCGGATAATGCTCTGCCTCACCCGCCATAAAGGCAAGCTGGCGTTCGGCCTTTTGTCCGTAATCCCTTTCCCCGGTAATCTGCCAGAGCCGCACAAGGCAGTACGCCATAACCGAATTCCCGCTTGGCAGCGCATTGTCATAGATCTCCTTCGGCCTGGTGATCAGCCGCCCGTTTTCCGGCCCGTAGAGGAAATACCCGCCGCCGCTGTCCGCAAACTGCCGCTCCGCCTCTCTGCACATACTGACGGCCCGCTTTAGATATTCGTCCTGGCCGATGGCTTCATATAAGCCGATCAGCGCCGCAGCGTAGTATACATACTCGTCCAGAAAGCCTTTGACTGCGCCATGCCCGCCACCCCGGCAGCTTACATAGAGCGTACTGCTGCAGGCAAGATATTTCTCGGTGAACTTCTGCGCCCGCTCTGCTGCCAGAAGGTACTTATCCTCCCCCGTCACCCGGTACAGAATAGAAAGGGCTGAGATCATCAGGCTGTTCCACGCTGTAAGGATCTTATCATCAAGGTGAAGCTTCGTGCGGTCTCTCCGGCTGCGGTACAAAATCTCCTTCTCCTTCGCAAGATCATCAATGATCTCATGCCCATTCAGCAGGTTCGGTATATTCTTCCCCTCGAAATTCCCTTCCTCCGTAATCCCGAAATACGCACAGAACTCTTTTCCCCTTCTGTCTCCGAGGATTGCACAGACTTCCCTGGGGCTCCAGACATAAAACTTCCCTTCCTCCCCCTCGCTGTCTGCATCCTGAGCTGAATAAAACCCGCCCTCCGGACCTGTCATCTCCCGCAGCACGTACTGTGCCGTCTTCTCTGCCGTATCCAGAAGCTGCCTGTCGCCGGATACTTTATACGCCGCAGCGTAGGCGATGATCAGCAACGCATTGTCATAGAGCATTTTTTCAAAATGAGGGACAAGATAGTACTTGTCCGTGGAATATCGGGAAAATCCGTAGCCGATATGGTCAAATATGCCTCCGCGGCGCATCTGCTCCAGGGTTATCCTTACCTGTTCGAAAGCTGTTTCTTTCTTATAGATATGGGAATACAGCGTCAGAAAGATGAGATTGTAGGGCATAGGAAATTTGGGCGCATCCCCAAAACCCCCGTTCTCCCGGTCAAAGCTGTCCGAAAGGAGTCTGGCGGCCTTTTCAGGCAGCCTTTCGTCGATCTTCCCGGCATCCGCTGCCTTTACGTTCCTGCCTCCCGGCTCTTTGCTCTCTCCGCCATCCGTCCCGCCAAGATACGCAAGAAGCTCGTCGGCCGACTGCACTAGCTTATCCCTGTCCTTCCCCCATTTCTCTGCAATGGCCAGCAGCAATTCCTTAAATCCTGTCATGCCGCGCTCTGACTCCGGCGGAAAGTAGGTTCCCGCGAAAAACGGCTTCTGCAGCGGCGTCATGAAGATACTCATGGGCCAGCCGCCGCCTCCGGTCAATATCTGGCACACAGACATATACACACTGTCGATATCTGGCCGCTCTTCCCTGTCCACCTTGACGGATACAAAATATTCGTTGAGGATATCCGCGATCTCCTGATTCTCAAAGCTTTCCCGCTCCATCACATGGCACCAGTGGCAGGTGCTGTAGCCAATGCTTAAAAATACAGGCTTTTCCTCCCTCTCTGCCTTTTCAAATGCCTCCTGGCACCATGGATACCAGTCCACGGGATTTTCTGCGTGCTGTAAAAGATACGGGCTTTTTTCATTAATCAACTGATTACTCATATACCACCTCACTCTGTTGCCGTCCGCTCCGCGAGCAGCAACCTCGCTCTATCTCTTTGAAAAAGAAACTTTTCATATTATTTTCTGTTTCCCGGCACTTTATGCGCTGCTATTTTTTATTCCTGCGGTAATGCAATTTTTGACAAGCTGTAGTATACTGTAAGATAATACCAGACTTTCAATATATGCGAAAGGAGTAATCTGAAATTATGGCAAATGAATCAGTAACCTGCAAAATAGAACATCACGCCATGCTGTTTGCATTTCTTGCGAAACACGCCATCGAACGGTGCGGCGAGGAAGGAAAGGAGGCTGTCCTAACTGGCATGACCGCCTATGGAAATGAACGCGGCGCGCGCATGGCGGCGAATGCGCTGGCTCACGGCGATGAGCTTACTACCATGACCAACCAGGCATACGGCGAATGGAAGCCGGATTACGACGGGCAGATGGAGTTCGGGCAGCTCCGTACCGAGCCAACCCTGCGGACATACATCTCCAAATGCGCGTGGTGCGACGCATGGAAGAAGCACGGCATCACCGAATACGGCAAATATTACTGCATAAATGTGGACAATGCTGTCTATCAGGGCTTCCGTCCTGATTTTGTCTGCACGCCGGTCTCCACTTCTTTAAGCTTCGGCGGCAAACGGTGCGAGTTCGACTGGGGATACCCGCTGACACCGGAGGAGGTAAGTGCGCTTGCTGAGAAGAAAAAGGAGCTTGGCACTTCCTGCATGAAGGATTTCACTTTTCACACGGCTCACCTTAAGCACACACTCAGCAAGACACTGATCAGACTGCTTGGGGCAGAGGGCGAACGGACCGTCGGACTGGCGCTTGAGGACTACGCGGACACCTTCGGGCAGGAATATCTGGACATTTTAGATTCCGTAGACCCTTCGGAATTTTAATGCCAGCCGGATATACGCGTTCTTACGGACTTTGCAGCAAGTGCAAAGTCCCGGAACATACAGTGACAACAGGAAAGGAGATATCAATGAACAGCATAAACTCAGATACATCGGTCATTGAACAATGGATCGCACATCATGAGCCAGAGCTTATCCAGACTGCCGATTACATCTTCCGGCATCCGGAGCTTGCGTACGAAGAGGTCCTGTCCTCCCGCTGCCTATCAGATTACCTAAAGTCACAGGGTTTTTCTGTCTCCGCGGGCACTGCGGGAATCTCCACCGCTTTCACGGCATCCTGGGGAGAGGGCGCGCCCGTTATCGGCTTTCTCGCGGAATATGACGCCCTCTCCGGAGCCGGGCATGCCTGCGGGCACAATCTGCTCGGAACTGCAGTGTGCGCTGCTGCCTGCGCCCTGAAGGCTGACATGGAGACGCATCAGGCCGCTGGGACGATCCGTGTATACGGATGCCCGGCCGAAGAGATCATGTCCGGCAAGATCGTGATGGACAAAGCCGGCGTTTTTGACGACCTCTCTGTGGCGGTGACGTGGCATCCCTTTGACCGGAACCGGATCAGCAATGATATCTGGCAGTCCCAGGACATTAAAAATTATACCTTCCACGGCATCAGCGCCCATGCCTCCAAATCTCCCGAGGAGGGAAGGAGCGCACTGGACGCGGCGGAGCTGATGAATATCGGCGTGAATTACTTAAGGGAGCACGTGCCAGGGGATGTGCGGATGCATTATGCCTACATTGATAACGGCATCCCCGCCAATGTCGTCGCCGACTACGCCAAGACCAATTACTTCATCCGCTCTTCTAAGCGCTCCCGCACGGAAGACGCCAGCAGGCGCGTGGACGACTGCGCAAGAGGTGCTGCATTGATGACCGGTACGACCGTGGACATCGAGCTTGTCAAGTGCTGCAAGGAGATGAAGGTCAACCGTCCTCTTGCGGAAATCTATTACCAGGCGATGACCCGGATCCCCACACCGGAATATACAAAAGAAGAGCTTAATTTCGCCGCAGAGATCTCTAAGGAGTCAGGCTTCTCAAACAATGGGAACTATTTTTCGGGATTAGAGCCTCTTGAAGCCGCGCCTGTGCCTATCGCCATAGGAACCGACGCCTCAGAAGTCAGCCACACCGTACCGCTCATCACTATCAGCGCCGCCGCCATGTGCAAAGGCACTCCTCTCCACCACTGGGCAGCGGCGAAGCAGGCCGGCATGAGCATCGGGCAAAAAGGGATGCTGTACGCCGCCAGATGCATGGCGGAAGGGACGAAGCTTCTGATGGAAACGCCGGGAGGATTTGAGAAAATCTGGGAATATCATAAGACAAAAGCCAACATTTCATAACACCCTCAGCGATAAAGGGATACGCGCCTTTATCCGCTGAAGATATCATGCATGAAAAAGAACAGGAGGAACTGATTATGGTCACAAAGAAAATCGGCATCATCGGATGCGGCAACATGGGCGGCGCGATTCTCTACGGCGCCCTGGAAAGCGGCGTGCTTTTGAAGGAACACGCCTTTGTCTACGACACAAACCCGGCAATGATGGAGAAGGCGGAAAAATGGGGCGTAAACCTTGCCGCCGATGACGAAGCTGTATGCAAAAATGCTGACATCATCCTGCTCGCCGTAAAGCCGCAGAACGCGGCAGAAGCGCTGTCCATGTGCGGAAACGCTCTGGATGGCAAAGCCATGATGTCCATCGTAGCAGGCGTTACGGCAGAACGTCTTCAGAATATGGTCAAAGGAACCCCAAGGATTCTGCGCATCATGCCCAACACGCCAGCCATGGTCTATGAAGGGGCCTTCGCCCTCTGTTCGGACAATGATTTTACCGCTGAAGAGCTTGCAGATGCAAGATCTATCTGCGAGGCAATCGGGGTTGTGGAGATGATCCCGGAGCATTTAATCGACGCGGTGTGCGGGCTGAGCGGCGGCGGGCCGGCCTACGCGGCTATGTTTATCGAAGCTATGGCCGACGGCGGCGTAAAGCAGGGACTTGCGCGGCCTACCGCGTACCGCCTGGCAGCGCAGACCTGCCTCGGAACGGCAAAGATGATCCTTAAGACGGGCATCCACCCGGGAGAGCTCAAGGATATGGTGACCTCCCCGGGCGGAACCACCATCGAAGGCTGCGAGGCGCTGGAACGCGGCGGCATGAGGGCGGCGGTGATCGACTGCATAAATGTGGCGTCTGAGAAATCGAAAAAGCTGTAAACGATACGGAAAGGCGGATATCCATGTCAGTCTGGCTGACATGGATATCCGCCTCTTTCTGCTGCTGCGTTGCGTAATAAACAGTGAATTCTATGCCAACTCTTTATGAGTGGCTGTCTGTCAGCAATGATTTAATCATTCCCAACAACCTGAAGCTCCTTCGGGTACTTCGTCAGCACCTCGCACCCGTCCTCTGTCACGATCACAAGATCTTCGATCCTTACTCCCACGTCATCTTTCAGGTAGATACCCGGCTCGATCGAAAAACACATGCCCGGCTCTGCAATAAGGCCGCAGGACGGACTTGCCTCCGGCGGCTCATGCACGGTCATGCCGACGCCGTGTCCGGTACGGGTAAGGAACTTGTCGCCGTAACCGGCATCACTGATGACCTTGCGGGCAACTGCGTCGATATCAGACATCTTCACGCCCGGCTTCACAAAATCAATGGCTGCCTGCTGCGCCTCTTTTACGATCTCGTATATCTTCCGGTGCTCGTCGCTGACGCTCTTATAGAAAACGGTACGGGTCATATCACACCAGTAATTATTGATCGGCGCCCACAGATCGAACAGTACCGCGTCGCCCTCCTTCAGCATCTCACCGGCAACCGCCCCGTGGTGCGGCTCTGCTGCATTTTTTCCATAGCATACATACTGTAACTGGATATCCTTCGCAGCGCCGTGTTCCTCAAAAAATTCCTCGATCATATCAGAGAGCTGTTTCTCATCAAGGCTGGGATCAATGTGCTTAATCCCGAATTCAACTGCCATGTCATTAATGCGGGACGCCTGGCGGAGAAGCTCCTTTTCCTCTTCGTCTTTATGCGCCTTGCAGATGTCCACGCAGTCCGAGCCCAATACCGGGATCAGGTCGTCGCGTTCCTGGAGAATAGAGATCGTATGCTTCGCCGTCCAGTTCTTGTCAAAACCAACCTTTCCCGGCTTTAATTCTGCCGCGATAAGCGCATACGGGTTCTCGCCGTCCGCATAATAGTGCATCGTCATCCCATCCATCGGCTCAAAGCAGAAGAGGTTGTTCATAAATGCATGGACCTCTCCATTGTCTTTGATCAGGATCGCACCGCACCTCTCCATCGGGTTCACAATCCTGCCTGTCAGATAGAAGATCGACGGGTCGTCTGCGACAAGGATCTGGCTGAGCCTTAGTTCCTTCATGTTCTCCACAACCCGGTTAAATCTCTGTTTGTTCATCATAGTGTCTTCGCTCCTTCCACATAATCAATATATTTTATACCCCAAGAGCATACTTTAACGTATGCCTTCTCAAAGCCGTCAGACAAATCCTGCCAGAATATGAATACCGGCGCCTTGCCAATTACGCCTTATTCGCCCGGAGCTTTGCAAGCTCCTCACGGCGTTCTTTGGTGAAGTTCCTGAATGCCAGACAAGCACAGAAGCCAATGACCAGCAATACCAGGAAACCGATAAAAATATAGCGGTATCCCGCAACGCCCTCATGACTTGATATGCACCAGCCATTATACAAAGGCATGATACTCTCCGCCGCATAGCCCAGCGGTGTAATGATAAAGGATGCCGCACCCATCCGCTCAAGCGGATAGTCCCCTTCTTCCATAATTGCATAATGCAGCGCCTGTGCCGCATACATAAACATACACAAAAGCGCGATACTAAGAATCAGCATCCACATAAACTTCATTGACTGCGGCGTAAACAAAAGCCCGACAACGCCAAGAGCCATCAACGCTATATCCACCAGCATCATCGTAGAAAGCCCCTTACGGTCCGCGAGCTGTCCGCCGATAAAGCAGCCGACAAAACGGAACCCATTGGCCGCATAACCCATAATCCCGGCCAGTGCAGCCGACATTCCAAATGCGGCTGTACAGTATGGCACAACATAATTATAAGTAATGATGACGCCGTATGTAGTAAACATAATAATCACAAGCATCCATGTGGTCGGCATCTTAAGCACACCGAACACTTCCTTTGCAAAGTTCGTATCCTTCTCCTTCGCTTCCTTCGAAAAGTCTGGAAGACGGTTCCTAAGTGCAAAATAACAGACAACACCGACAATGATCGCCTCTGCATCATAGAATATGATAAGCCCTGTCATGCCCATCGTATCTCCTACAGCCCGGCAGGCTGCAGTAAACCCCGCCATGATAAGCAGTCCGGAGCCAAAGTTTAAGATCCCGCGCCCCATGTCAAACAATGCATACCCTCTGGCCTGTTCCTCTGCACGACAAAGCGCCCGCAGCACCTTCATAAGCGGATTCCAGAAGGTCAGGATCGTCGTGATGCCCCAGAGCGCGTAGATTCCAACATGAATCGGAAACGGCGGCTTTAAAAGAAGCAGAAGACCTGCCGCACCGGTCACGATCAGCGATCCCGGAACGAAGATTTTAAGCGGCGCCCGGTCAGCCACCCATCCGCCGAGACAGTACCCCACAAGCGTCAGCGCTCCGTACACACTTCCAAGAATCCCCATCTGCATGTCATTGATCCCAAAATATTCCAGATAAGCGTCATAATAGTAATACCGGAAGTAAGGCAGGAGATAAGCCGTCATACCTGCCAGCGCGATCAACAAGATGATCGGCCTGTTCTTTTTGTATCCAACATTATTGTTATCCATATTTTCCCTCCTCATATCTTACCACAATTCAGTCCACTTGACATCTGCAGCTATCTGGAATAATCATGAATTGTCGTAATAGTAATGATTTTATTATGACATTTCTTTACGATTTATAAAAATTTCAGTTTTTTCTCTGCAATAAATATTTTTCCTTTCTTTTTCTTTTAAAGAAAATATGTAACAGGAAATAATATAATCTAAAGAAAAAAGTTATTTATTTGTCAATTTTTATATATTCCTGTATTTTAAAGCAACTTTTCTTGTAATTTTGTCAATATCAGTTACAATCATAAGAAAAGCAGAATTCTGAAAGGAGGGATTCTGAATGACACCCAGTGAACATATCGGTTCAAGAATCAAACTGTACCGCACACAGCGCCGCCTCACATTGGAAGCCTTTGCAAAGATGATCTCCCGCAGTCCTTCTACGGTATCAAAGTATGAATCAGGGAAAATCGTTATAGACGTAGAGACACTTTTTGAAATCTCAGATGCACTTAATATAGCGGTAAATCAGCTCACCGACTACACAAAACCTGACGCTGCCGCTTCTCAGCTGAATATCAAAGATAATTTTTTTAAACAGGCGAATCTTTACTATATGTATTCCTTCTTCGGAGTTGATAAAAAATTCTACGTATGTGCCCTGGAGATTATCCGAAACCAAAAAGATAAAGAAGATAAACTAATTCTCTATTACGACATTGATGATACAAAGAATTATTCCAACTCTAGCTACCTTTATACCGGATATATCAATTATTTTGATTTTCACGCAACAATGAAGATGGAAAATCCGTATAACAAGGGTGATCAACTTTTTATATACGCAAAATCGCCTTTCCACATCAACGGAGTCTCAAACGGTCTGGTACTCGGATTATCAAACTCTCTCCGAAGTCCCTGCTCCTTTAAGGTCATCTTTTCAAAAACCGCTCTGAAAGAAGATATACTTTTAAAAAATAATCTCAATATTGCTTCTAAAGATGTCATCGCAGAAATCAGACGGACAAACTGCCTGATGGTATATTAAAAAGCAGCATATCTTGATGATATGCTGCTTTCGCCCTGCTAATCGCATCCCACCGGCAAATGCTATACTGTATCTTCTACAAATTCCCGCATTCCCTGCAGGATAAGCCACACCGAGGTCGCCCCTGCATCCTGATACCCGACAGCCCTCTCCATCAGTGATTTGGCGCGTCCGAATCTGGCCTGGTACTTTTTTGTATCCTCAACTCCCTTTGCCGCTGCTTCTTCCGCTGCCTTAAGCATAGCAAGCAGCCCTTTGCCGCTGCTTTCTTCCATCGCTTCCACCGCCGGCACCAGCGCGTCTACCATCGTCTTATCGCCTGCCTCTGCCTTTCCTCTCTCCTGGATGGCCGCAAGGCTCTTCCTCTCCATTCCGGCAAGATCCGCGGCTGTCAAGACACTTGCCGGCTCCATCCCCTTTGCTCCTGCCAGGTACAGACTTCCGAAGATAACCCCCGATGCTCCGCCCATGGACAAAAGCATAGCCTTTCCCGCCGCCTCGAAGATGGCGTATACATTCTCCTCGCCCTCCATCTTAAGCAGCTTCTTTTTTGCCTTCTGCATGCCGCCCGCCATTCCGATCCCGTGGTCCCCGTCTCCGATGGCGCTGTCGATCTCCGTCAAATAAGGCTTCTTTGCGATGATCTTGTCCGCGATATAGATAAGCATGTTCCTGGCATCCTCTGCATTAAGCTCGGTGAGGACGCCCTCCCTGCTCCTTACGATCCTGGCCGCTTCCACATCATTTTCGTCAAACTCCGGCTCCTCTGCCGGTGTACCGCCAGCTTGGGAGCCGCCGTCTTCCAACGACGCGTCACGGTTTTCTTCTGCCTGCAAGGTTCCGGCTGCGGCCAGCTCTCCTTTCGCGTAGAACGGGCAGTAGCAGGGCATATCGTAGTAGCCCTTAAGCTCCTCGTCCAGCTTAAACAGGGTGATGGAAAAGCCGCCCATCTCCTGGCTGGTGCAGTAGCTGTTGAGGTCTGTGTCATATACCTTGATGCCGTCCCGGTCCAGAAGCTTTTTCACCTTCCGGTAAGCAATGGCAAGCTCTGTGATGGTAGTGGAGCCAAGGCCGTTCACCAGCACGCACACCTCGTCGCCCGCCTTAAGCTGTGCATCCTCCATGATCTGCGCGTACATCTTCTCTACCAGTACGTCCGCATCCTGCCATGTGGTGCGCAGCACGCCTCTTTCTCCGTGAAGCCCCATGCCGTACTCGATCTCGCCCTCTGGCAGCTCAAAGATCGGCTTATCTATACCGGGAAGCTGCGCCGGCGCTGTGGCAACGCCCACAGATCTTGTGTTATCCCTTGCTTTTTCCGTCACTCTTGTCACTTCCTCAAGGGACAGTCCCGCATCACATGCAGCCCCGGCAATCTTTATGACAAATATGTCACCCGCGATTCCTCTGCGGTCTTCAATCCTGTCCTTTGGCGCAGAGGTTACATCATCCCAAATACGTACATGAGCCGTGGCAATCCCTTCATCCTTCAGAAATTCTTCTCCCATATCAAAATTCAGGTTATCCCCCGCATAACAGCCGTATACAAACAGAACGCCTCTGCCCTGCTCCACCGCTTTTGCCGTTTCACAGATGGTATTGGGATCCGGCGACGCGAAGATGTTTCCACAGGCCGCCGCATCCGCAAGCCCTTTTCCTACAAATCCTGAAAACAACGGCTCATGTCCGCTCCCTCCTCCCACGACCAGCGCGACCTTATCCTTTCGGCGGCGCTTTAATATAACGCCGTTTACCTTCGGATGCTTTTCATAGTATCTACTGTATGCACCGATAAAACCTTCCATCATCTCTGATACAACATTATCTGGTGAGTTAATAATTTTCCTCATAGAACGAACCTCTTTTCCTGTCTTTGGATGATAAATACAGCTACATCTTAATAACTCCTTTGATCACTTCCGCTTTATTGTCTATATTGTAGTTAATTCCGTGTACAATATCTTTAAAATCAAATACATGGGAGGCTACTGACTTAAGCGGGATTTTCCCCTGGCTCACCAGCTTGATTGCTTTTGGATACAGGTTCCTGTAACGGAACACGGTATACAGCCTCGCTTCTGCTGCACTCAGACTGCCAATGTCATATGTAAGTTCAGAATTTGCACACATGCCTACCAGCGTTACCGCTCCGCCTCTTTTCACCATCTTCGCTGACTGGAGAGTTGTGAACTCAGAGCCTGCCGTCTCATACACCAGATCACAACCGCCGCCTGGAAGAGATTTAATAAACTCTACCGCATCCTGCTCTTTTCCGTTGATGATCGTCATCGCTCCAGCCTCTCTTGCTTTCTCCAGACGTTTTTCTAATACATCAACCGCATAAATCTCATCAACACCGGCAGCTTTTAGGGCCATTATGGTCACAAGCCCAATACAGCCGCACCCAAGTATCACTGCACTCTGTCCCATCTTTGCGCCGGAAAGATCTACGGCATGCAGCCCTACGGACAATGGCTCCATAAGTCCCCCCTCCATCGTATCAACATTATCCGGAAGCTTAAAACACATCTTTGCCGGGTGGGCATAATACTCAAGAAATACACCGTCTCTTTCATGGGGCACCGCCATAAAGTCCATATTCGGGCAAAGATTATACAAGCCCTTCTTACACATCTCACATTCGCCGCACCCTACTCCAGGTTCAAGAGCAACTCTGTCCCCAGGCTTCAGAGTTGTCACGTCCGCCCCCACTTCTACAACCGTCCCACCTGATTCATGGCCTAATACAAGCGGTTCATCGACGATCCAATTTCCAACACGCCCTGCTTCAAAAAAATGCATATCCGAGCCGCAGATTCCCACATATTCAATTTTTACAAGCACTTCATCTGATTTGACCGAAGGAATATCCCTCTCCTGTATCTCCATTTCTCTGATTCCTGTCATGACTGCAACTTTCATTTTACCTTCCATATCCGTTACCTCTTTTTCTGATATTTTTTTAACGATATTTTGTTTTTTATGTGGCTGGGATTTCTCCCAACCACGTCATATTATCTCAGGGCTTATATCCTGGGGCAAACTATTCTGCCCCGTTTATCACAATATTTAAAATTACATTTAATCAGCGTAGATTGTCGTAAGAAGGTCATCAACATTCTCTGTTGTGATCCATGGCATATCGATATAATCCAGCTTCTTCTCAGTTACTTTCCCTTCTAATACATCGTATGCCTTCTGAACCGCTTCCTGTCCTTCAAGCGCCGCATCCTGGTAAACGGTTCCAAGAAGCTTTCCTTCCTTTACTGCATTGCAGCCATCTTTGATCGCATCTACAGCAGTAACGACAACCTTGTCTTTAACGCCTGCTGCCTCTAATGCCTGAATTGCCCCAAGAGCCATCTCATCATTCTGCGCTACAACCGCATTAATCTTCCCGCCGAATGTTTCAATCCAGTTTTCAACCAGGGACAATGCTTCTTCTCTGCTCCAGTTAGCTGTCTGCTGTGCAAGCAGTTCAACCTTTCCTTCATATTTTTTAAGAACGTTCATATTGCCTTCCAGACGCTGAATCTGTGCAGACTGGCCGATCGGCCCCTCCAGAATGACTACATTGCCTTTCCCGCCGATCTCATCAATCGCATGCTGCATCTCTAATTCGCCTGCAAGTACATCATCCGGTCCTACATAATGGTACGGCTGGTCTGTATTGATCAGCATATTTACTCCGACAAGCGGAATACCAGCATTCTCACACATCTCGATCGCCGGTACGATAGCATCGGAATCCACTGCTGCTACTACGATGATATCTACCTTCTGGGCAATCAGATTCTCCACCTGTGTAATCTGGTTCTGTGCATCGTTCTGAGCGTCAAGCATAACCAAATTACATCCCAGCTCTTTTGCCTTTTCCTCCATGCCTTCAACCATAAGGGTGATGAACTCTGTCATATAATATACCGTACACCCGATAGTATAGCCGTCTTTCTTTTCTGTCTTTTCCTCCGTTTCACTGCTTCCTCCGTCACTGCTTTCTGTCCCGGTAGAGCACCCCATCAACATCGATGCCGCCATTGCCAATACTAAAAACATGGATAATAACCTTTTCTTCATAATGCTTCCTCCTTAACTATTTCGTTTTGAATCGATTAATATCGCCCCGAGAATAATCAATCCCTTAACTATCTGCTGATAGAATGATGATACATTCAGCAAATCCAGTCCATTGTTTACGATTCCAAGAAGTACCGCCCCTACGATCGTGCCCCAGAGTCTTCCCCTTCCTCCGGAAAGACTTGTTCCGCCGATAACCGTCGCCGCGATCGCGTCAAGTTCGTAGCTTTCACCCGCCTGGGGAAGTCCTGCAGACACCCTCGCCGTCAGGATGATCGCTGCAATTCCGCACGCAATCCCACTAAGGACATAAACCATCATCTTAATTCTCTTTACATTAATTCCTGATACCATCGCTGCATTTTCGTTGCCTCCGACCGCATATACGTACCTGCCAAATTTAAGCTTTGTCAGCATGATGCTTCCTAATATAAATACAACTACTAATATAAGCGTCGGAATCGGTATTCCCGCAATGCTCCCTTTTCCGATAGTTAAAAATTCTGTACGCAGATTGGATATAGGACGTCCATCACTATACACATAAGTCATACCTCTTGCGATCGTCATCATAGACAGTGTAACGACGAACGGCGCCGCATTCCAGTATGCCACAAAATATCCGTTATAAAGCCCGCACACTGCCCCGACCACAATTGCTGCCAATACAATGATAATGATCGGATAGCCAGTATCTCTGAGCATACCCGCTGCTATGATTCCTGAAAAGGCTACAATCGAACCTACAGAAAGATCAATGCCCCCGGTAAGACATACGATCGTCATCCCGATCGCCAGTATTCCGTTAACCGCAATCTGCCTCACTACGTTCAGCAAATTCGTTACGGTCAGAAAATTTGAAGATATAAATGACAGAATCACTCCCAGACCAATAACGATAAAAATGAGCATATATGTCTGAATCCATTTTTTATCAAACCCTCTCGTCTTCTCTCCCATTACTTAAGCTCCTCCTTTTTCTACGTCTGATGCGTACATCATAATCCGTTCCTGTGTAGCCTCCTCGATGGACAGCTCTCCTGTCTTCTTTCCTTCATAGAAGACAATCACTCTGTCCGACATACCAAGAATCTCCGGCATTTCCGAAGAAATGAATATAATTGCCTTTCCTTCTTCCGCCAGATTTGCAACCAGCTTATAGATCTCTGTCTTCGCCCCTACATCAATCCCTCTGGTAGGCTCATCAAATATAATGATATCCGGATTCTGTATCAGCCATTTCGCAAGTACGATCTTCTGCTGGTTTCCGCCGCTTAACTGCTTCACAGTCTGCTGCAGGCCCGGCGTCTTGATCTTCAGCTTCTCTTTGTATTCTTCCGCCACCTCCAGCGCCTTTCTCCTATTGACAACACCCATCCGATTAGAAAGCTTTGACAATGAGGGAAGTATCGTGTTGTCATACACACTCATCTCAAGCACAAGCCCGTTACCCTTCCTGTCTTCTGTCACATAACCTATACCCTTCGATATAATCTTCCTTGGATTAGGTTTGTCCACTTTCTCTCCGTTTATGTAGATCGTTCCGGAAGTAGGATGGGTGATTCCGAACAATGCGTTCATCACCTCTGTCCTTCCTGAACCCATCAGACCGGAAAAGCCCAGGATCTCCCCTTTCCTGAGCGTAAAGGAAATATCCTCAAACACTCCCTTCTGGCACAGATTTTCCACCCTTAATATCTCATCCGCCGCCTTATTGTTCTTCTTCGGATAGATCTCTGTCAGCTCACGGTTTACCATCTTTACTACCAACTGGTTCTCATCAATGTCATCTGCATCATAGGTTCCGATATACTGTCCATCCCTGAACACCGTAATCTCATCCGCTATCCGGAACACCTCGTCCATCTTATGCGTGATATAAACGATACACCGTCCGTCCTCCTTAAGCCCCTGGATGATCTCAAACAGGTTGGCAATCTCACGCTCCGTAATCGTCGCAGAAGGCTCATCCATAATGATGATCTCCGCATTATATGCCAGCGCCTTCGCTATCTCGATCATCTGCATCTGTGAGACGGACAGCTCCTTCATCAGCATCGTCGGAGGAAGATCAACGCCCACTCTTTCCATCAGCGCTGTCGCTTCACTGTTCATCCTCCTGTAATCAATAAATTTCCCTTTGCAAAATTCCTTTCCCAGGAAAAGATTCTCCGCAATCGTCATATCCAGTATCGGGCTTAATTCCTGATGAATCATGGATATCCCATTGGTCAGCGCCTGTTTCGGCGTATGGAATACTACCTTTTCACCGTGAAGAAAGACATTGCCTTCGTCTGCCTGATAAATTCCGGCAATAATCTTCATAAGGGTAGATTTCCCGGCGCCGTTTTCCCCCATAAGCGCATGGACCTTGCCTTTTACCAGCCTGAAATTTACATTTGACAACGCCAGGACACCCGGAAAGCGTTTTGTAATATTCCGTGCTTCAAGTACGATATTCTCCATAACTTTCTCCCTTCATCAAAAATTTCTTATGTTTGAATCCTACCATACTATCCAGCCCTCTCAAACCCACCATCTTTATAATATGGGGGACAATCTTTGGAAGTTGTGTGTTTTTTATAATGTATGCGCATATCATTGTTATTTTTTTATCTATTTTACCGATATATCAGCATAAAAATCTGCTAACAAAAGTCTTATCTGTTTTCACATGCCTCAGTCCCTGGCATCGGTATTCCTTCATTTCAAATGGATTGACCACTGCCACAAACAGCCCTTTTTCTTTTGACACATCAATTCCTACACTTATCATCTGTAACCTCCAAAATAAATTTGTAATTGTCCCATCCACACTTATTACCACTCATTTTAGTTCGTTGCACGAAAGCACCTTGTGGGTTTCACCCTGTTTAAACGACTGCTTATAATAAGGGGTGGTTGACGATTTTCATAACGGATGTGGTCAATCCAAAAAGTGCCTCGCCAGACCAATTACTCCCTTATCATAAAAAAAATAAGTGCAGAAGGCAAAGCACTAATGATGTGCTTTATCTCTTACACTTATATAGTACTAAAAACTGCCGCATGATTACCTACCATCCGACAGTTTTATCTATCACTCCTCTGAATATAGGAATTGATGCGCCTTATCCTTACTAATCATCCTCCCGTTCCTTACATAGATTTCCCTTCCGCTGCAATAGTTGAACTCTGCTGCATTAGATGTGATGATCAGGATCGGAACCCCACGCTCTTTCAGCATATAGATCATCGTCCTCGCCGTCTCTCTCGCCTGTATATCCCCTTCCGCAAAGGGTTGTATACATACCAGAAGCCCCGGGGAATACAAAAGCCATCTGCTGTATAGCACCTTCTGTACATCAACAGAAGATAGCACCCTGATTTTCTTCTTATAAATATCTTTTGTAATAATGTCCTTCAAAAGAATCTTAATGCTTTTCTTATATTTAGGTTTTGTCCATATTCCGTTGGCCTTCTTGGACAGCAGCAATTGCAGGTTATCCATCGCAGAGAGTTCGTCAAACAGCGTCGCCGCTGCAGGATTGCCATCGGCAATTCCTATCCCATCCTTAAGGCCTTTTATATTTCTTTTTATCTCCTTCCTTTCTCCATGCACGGTAAGGCTTCCAGACAGCACTGCCAAATTCCCTCTCATGACACCGGCGATTTCCTCAAAACTTTTTTCATCCATGCAAAAAAGCTTCACGATCTCTCCCCTTTTCACCTGAATGGATATATCTTTAAGCACAGCCGAAGACATTCCGGCTATCTCGGCTCCTATGTCCTCCTTCTGCTCTTCAAAAAGAAACGCCCTCTCTCCGGTACGCTTTTCCATCTCATCATAATACAATATCGTGTGGAGCATGGTGTAATCACAGTCCATAATATCCTTCACCGCACATGTCCTTCCATGTTTTATGATAACTACCGTATCTGTATACGCAAAATCAATATCCTCCAGCGGCTCAACAATAATACCTGACATACCCTTTCCGCGCAGGCGCTCCAACAGTCCCGACACTTTCTGCTTTTCATTGCTGCTTAATGTATTGGTCAGGGAGGTCAGTATAATGATCCTTTTGCCCACCAGATATGCCTTTAGGATCTCGATCTGCACCCGCTCAAAAGGAGTAAGCCTGTTCATTGATTTTTCAACATCAATATTGAGCCCGAACTCCCGGAATATCTCCAGGGCATGCTTCTTGTCCCGGCGGCTTTTGACCCAGCTTCCCTCTACCTTTTCACGTATTAAAAAGATGTTTTCCTCAATCGTCACCGCATCGATGAGATTGCTTTTACTGGAGACAACGGCTATCTTTGAACGCAGGAGCCGGGACATCTGACCTTCTGGAATCTCCCGCTCTTTGTAATAGATCTTCCCATAATCGATTTTTTCCTCCCCGGTCATAATTTTAAGAAACATCTGCTTCTCCTGAATATTATCAAATACACAATGAACGGTCTCTCCTTCAAAAATCTGAAGACGGACTTCCTTAAGCAGTGTTCCCTTTTTTAATTTTTCAATCCTCAGCCGTTCTTTTTTCATAGCTCCCTCTTATGTATCTTCGGAAGGATAATCTGTACATCTGTCCCTATTTTTTCAACACTGTATAAATGGACGCCATATTGTTCCCCAAACAAAAGCTTTATTCGGCTATTGACATTCTTCATGGCTATCCCTCCGCGTTTCTTCTTCTCCTCTCCCACATAACTGACCGCAACCCGCTCAAAATACCTGTTGATCTTATCCACCTGCTCCTCAGGCATTCCCACACCATTATCAGAGATTGTGATCATCAGCTTATGCACCGTCGTATCCAGCTTCACCCTCACTGTTCCGCCCTCCACTTTCCGCTCAAGCCCATGGAAAATTGCATTTTCCACAAAAGGCTGAATCGTTAGCTTCGGAAGCTTCAATTGCAAAAGCTCGTCTTCTTTCGGAGTGGTAATCTGAAGCTTTATCTTCTCCCCAAACCGATAGTGCTGAATCGTGAAATAATTCTCCACATTGTCAATCTCTTCCTCCAGCGTAACAAGGCTGTCCACCCCTGTAATCGAGTATCGGAAAAATACTGAAAGCGCCTCTGTCGTCTCCGCTATACTGTCAAGCCCGGCACAGATGGCATCTCCTCTGATCGCCTCCAATGTATTATAAAGAAAATGAGGGTTGATCTGGTTTTGCAGAGCGAGGTACTCTGCCTGCTTTTTAGACATACGGATCGCATCCTGCTTATTCAGAAGATGACGGATTCTTTTCATCACCTCATCCCACCGGGGCATCCACTCATACTCCGCCTGAAACAGCTCCTCATAGACCTGTCCGTCCGCAAATCTCTGATACAGCTTTTCGATTTCTTTATATGGACGGTATAAACTGTTTAGCAGCAAATTTACAATCAGCACATAGGCAAAAAATTCGCCAAATATAACCCAGCACAAAGGAGAGACGGGAACCACCTCTTTTGATATAAGAATACACAGTATAATAATATTCAGACCGCCTACCGCCGTGAGCGTTCCGATGCCCAGCATAGCCCTGTATGACAATTCCTTGCGCCGCACTCCCTTACCCCCTTAATTATATAGTTTTCTGAATTCCGTAGGCGTGACTCCCGTAAGCTTTTTAAAAAGCCTGGAAAAATATTTGATGTCTGAATATCCTACAGCATAAGAGATATCCTCTACTGAGTTTCCCGTATTTAAAAGCAGGTTTTTCGCATTATCGATACGGATTTTTTTCAGATACTCCGAGAAATTCATATCTGTCTCTTTTTTAAACATACTCGAAAAATATGTCGCGTTAAATCCAATCTCCTTACTTACCATCTCGAGAGTCAATGGCTTGTAATAATTATCACTGATATACCTTTTGGCAATCCTGATCGGCCTTGCTTCTACGTATTTCTTCTCTGCAATCCAGTGCATAAGAGAATTAACGATATACTCTGTAAGATAATCCATCGCCTTGTCTATGGAGCCGAATAATTCCAGAGCCTTTTGAAGTTCTGCATACTGGTCAGGTATGGATATGTTATAACTGTGTATGCCAAAGTAAAATAAGGTAAGAATCTCCCTGTACACCTCTCCCACGACCATCCCGTCCTTTGCCGGGCTTTCTTTCAGCTCCCCGCATATAACCTCAAGCTCTTTTCTTATATTGTCAATATCCATAATTTCAATATAATTCAAAAACCGTTTTTTAAAAGTGTTATCAATATAATATTTTGCACTTTCTGACTTCCCTTTTTCCTCCCTCTTGAGCAAGAAATCATCTGCAAAATAAAATCTGTCCTGCATCGCTGCCCTTGCATCGTCAAAGCTTAAAAGCACCTGCTGAATACTTTCGATGCATTTACCCAGAGCCAAATACACTTGAAGCTCGTCAAATACATCCTGAAGACGGATAAGGTCTAGCTTAACCTTTTTAAGGCGTCTGCAAGTTTTACGCAGTTCATCTTCCGTCCCATTGAAAAGCCCATATATCTCTCCGTCTATTATGTTCAATACCGTCTCATTACAGACATTTTGCAGAGATTCCTTCAAAAGTTCTATCCCTTTTTGCAGCAGAATTCTTCTCGTGTCTGCATCTTCCTTCCTCTTTACCGGAATAAGCTTTACAATCAGTGTCTGATAATACCCTTCAACAAATTGATAATGATATTCTGTATTTATTTTCTCTCGTATGAAAAATCCTCCGAACTTTTCCGGACGCTTGAGCAGGTCTTCCAAAAGGCTGCGTTTGACCTTCTCCACATTCTCCTCTAATCTTTTCTGAATGTCCTGCCATTTTCGGGCATCGCGGATCTCCTCCTTGTACCTGTCCAGAATCTTCTGAAGCGTTGCCATCAGATCTTTTTTCCGGATAGGCTTCAGCAGATAATCCTCCACCCCGTACCTGATGGCATTCTGGGCATAGTCAAACTGGCTGTACCCACTGATGATCACAATATACATATTCGGATACAGTACCTTCACTTTCTGTATCAGCTCCATGCCATCACAGCCAGGCATGCGTATATCCGTTATCATCAGATTCACCGTATTCTCCTGGATAAACCGGTACGCAGATATTCCGTCATTGACAACGCCGGCAATCTCAAACCCCAATGCCTCCCAGTCTATCAGATTGGCGATTAACTGGCATACCTTTTTTTCATCATCTGCAATCAATACCTTCAACATCGCTTAATTCCTCTCTTATAGCATGTAAGACTGCCTGAGTCTGTGCCTCCGGCTCTTACAGGACTCACCAGCCAGCACATCATGCACCACCAAACGTACTAAAAATACGGTGCAGCAGGTTCACCCTTCTGCACCGTATCTAATCTCTGACAAACGGAGAGGGTGGGATTCGAACCCACGCGCCCTTGCGGACAAACGGTTTTCAAGACCGCCTCGTTATGACCACTTCGATACCTCTCCATGTATGATAAAACAACTGCTTTCACACTTCAGCGATATATATATTAACACACAAAGAAATACACGTCAACCTATTATTTTTAAATTCATGAAATTTTTGTTACTGTTCATGGGCCAGGAATGCGCACTGGCTGCGCATTCCGTAAGAACATGATACAGGGGTGAGGGGCGGCTTTTGCGCAGCAACATTTTTATTAAAGTAATTTATTTTTGACAATACGGCAAAAAAGGGATATGATACTTTTAATCATAATTTAGCCATCTCTTCCTGAGATGCAGCATATACTTATAAAATGATCCCAGAGCAAGACCTTTTGCCCCTGGATTATCAGATATGAAGAGACGGCTTCTAAGCAGAAAGGAAAGATTTATGGCAAATAAAAAAATAGCTGTGCTGTTCGGCGGGCAGTCATCCGAGCATATCGTATCCTGCATGTCGGCAGCTAATGTAATCGAGCAAATAGACACTGATCAATATGAGCTTCTGCTCATCGGCATAACCGAAGACGGCCGCTGGCTGAAGGTGGATTCTCTGGCGGATATCCGCTCCGATACATGGAGGAACAGCCGCACAGAGGCGGTCATCTCACCGGATGCCACAAAAAAATGCGTCATCCTGAATGACGGACAGAATATTACATCCGTCAAGATCGACGCCGCTTTTCCTGTGCTCCATGGACCTTACGGAGAAGACGGAACTGTCCAGGGACTTTTTGAGCTGGCCCAGATTCCCTATGTAGGCTGCGGCGTGCTGTCCTCAGCCGTATCGATGGACAAATTATATACAAAAATTATCGTAGACGACCTCGGCATCCGTCAGGCGGATTATGTTCCGGTCATGAGCTGGCGCATGAGAGATGATCTGGACGGAACGGTTAAGCGGATCGAGGAGAAATTCTCTTATCCGGTATTTATCAAACCTTCCAATGCCGGTTCCTCCAGAGGAGTCAGCAAGGCAGAAAACCGCGGGGAATTAATTGCCGGCCTTAAGGAAGCCGCCCGCCACGACCGGAAGATTCTTGTAGAGGAGATGCTTTGCGGCCATGAGATTGAGTGCGCCGTACTTGGCGGCGGCCAGAAGCCCGTGCTTTCCTCCGGCGTTGGAGAGATCCTTGCCGCAGCGGAATTCTATGATTTTGAAGCCAAATATTTCAACGAAGAGTCTCGTACCGTGATCGATCCTGAGCTGCCGGAAAACTCCGCGGCCCAGGTAAAAAAGGCTGCCGAAAAAATCTTTAATGCCGTGGACGGCTACGGCCTTGCACGGGTAGATTTTTTCGTATCCCATGATGGAGAGGTTATTTTTAACGAGATCAATACCATGCCCGGCTTCACTGCCATCAGCATGTATCCTATGCTCTGGGAAGCTGCGGGGGTTTCGAAAAAGGAGCTTATCAGCAGATTGATCGGTCTCGCATTTGAGCGAAGCTTCCAAAAAGTCTCGATGTAGACCGGCAGATTTTCGACAGCACAGCGGTGTCTACGACTGAAAGCAAATGGTATACTGCACTGATAACAACAAGCCGGTACGCGGGACTTTATCTTTTCCCATGTACCGGCCTGTTGTTTTACCATTGTGATACCTTACCGTTCTGTTGTTTTACTATTGTGACGCCTTAAGCTTCTCTCTAATTCCTACAGACTTTTATGTAATATCTCCAGCGCTGTCTGCAAATCCTTTGCACCCATCTGCCCCGGCGCCGAGCCTTTCCCCACTGTCCCGAAGGTAAGCGCCGAGCCGAACACCTCTCCGCACAGACGGCTTACCGCGCCTGTTCCCGCCATAGACATGGTGATGATAGGACGGTTTGCATAATCGGTGCTCATCTCCTCGGTCGCCGCAAGAAGCGTCAGCACATCTCTTTTCGTCTGAGGCATAACTGCGATCTTCGGGATATCTGCCCCCAGCTCCTGCATCCGGCGAAGCCGGGATACGATCTCTTCCTTCGCTGGTGTTTTACCAAAATCATGGTTGGATACGACAACCTTTACCCCGCACTCATGGGCTGTCTCAATGACCGCCTTTACTGTGTTATCTCCCGCAAATGCTTCTACATCCACCAGATCTATATATCCGCTCCTTGCTGCTTTCTGGTTCAATTCGATATAAGCTTTCTTTCCGATCGCTTTCTCGCCGCCCTCGTCCAATGTACGGAAGGTGAACAAAAGGGGCATATCGCCCAACACATTTCTAAGTTGTTCCGTCGTTTCTATCACTTTCTGGGCGTCAAAGACATCCTCATACCAGTCTGCCCGCCATTCGGCAATATCCGCACCGGCAGCACGGATATTTTCCCCTGACTCCAATATCCCCTCCTGCGTCGTTCCTACAATGGGAACACAGATTTTCGGCATACCTTCCCCGATCTTAACGTTTCTTACTATTACTGGATCCATCGCAATCTTCCCTTCCTAACAGACAAGCCTTTTCGCGCTGTGAACGCATATCTGTATTATAGCAAGGCATAAACTCTGTGACCAGTATAATTTTTGATTTTTCGTTCAAGGTAGCCTATGGGCGCACTTACTGTTCACGGCCCAGGGGCCGCTCATAGCAACGATCCGTGGCGGCATTCCTAGTACAGCGAATATCAAGTAATTGACAGTTTTGCATTCCTGGCACCTGATCTTCTATCCAAAAAAGAGCGTCCATCGTCAGACCGAACGCTCTCTTTCTCTTCCGTATACGTTTCTAGATCCTGCCTTGGATCCTATATCGGCAGCTCCAGATAGATATCTTTGCCTTCCTTAATAGATATCACGACTTTCCCGGTCTTTACTGTCGCCACAACGCCTTCTGCACTTCCGCTTACCGCAGGCACTTCCTCTGTGGCAGCCTCTGCTTCTCCCTCCGGCTCTGCCACCGCTTCAACAATCCCGTCAACATTATCCGTCGTCAACGGGCAGAGGGAATCGCTTGTCTTTGTCAGTTTCGCCCCAAGTACCTGAGAGATCGTCAGGCATCCATCCAGATTCAATAAACCGGAATCTACCAGTTCGTCAAAGATTGCCGGATCTTCAAGATTTGCCGGCTCAATTGTGATACCTGCTTCTGCTCTGCAGCATAATACGGCAGGATCGTTTGCATGCGCTTTCGCTGTTTCCGCTGTAATGGACATACACATTACCTCCTCTTAAATATACGTTACCTTCAGTATATCCCCCGTAATGCACAATTTCCAATTGTTTTTTCCACATAAGCATATAGACCGTTTCTATAGATCTGATCATGCTTCACCGCATTACAGCTTCTTGATCCGCTCAATGGCCGCCGCCGTATTTTCATAGCTTCCGAACGCAGTCAGCCGGAAATATCCTTCGCCGCTGGGGCCAAAGCCGGAGCCTGGCGTTCCGACTACATTTGCCTTCTCAAGCAGATAGTCGAAAAATTCCCAAGATGTCATGCCTTTCGGTGTCTCCAGCCAGATATACGGCGCATTTACGCCCCCGGATACATTGTACCCCGCACTTTTCAGCCCTTCGTAGATCACCTTTGCATTGTTCATATAATAGGCGATCTGCTCCTTAAGCTGCGCCTTTCCCGCCTCGGAATATACTGCTTCGCCCGCCTTTTGGACGATATATGGCGCCCCGTTGTACTTGGTCCCGTGCCTGCGCGCCCACAGGGAATGAAGCATCACATCACCGGCCTTTACCTCCTTGGGGATAACCGTGGCGCCGAGCCTTACCCCGGTGAATCCTGCATTTTTGGAAAAGCTTCGAAGCTCGATGGCACAGCTTCTGGCGCCGTCGCACTCATAAATGGTATGAGGTATGTCTTCCTCGGAAATATATGCCTCATAAGCAGCATCATAGACGATCACCGCACCGCACTTGTTGGCATAATCCACCCATTCCTGCAGCTGCGCCCTCGTGATCGCCGAGCCTGTTGGATTATTGGGGAAACACAGATAAATAATGTCCGGCGTCTCTTTCGGAAGCTCCGGCGCAAAATCCGTCTCCTTCGTACACGGCATATAGATCACACCGCTCCACGTCTCCGTCTTCGCATCATAAGTCCCGGTGCGCCCCGCCATGACATTTGTGTCCACATAGACCGGATAGACCGGATCGCACACGGCGATCTTATTGTCCTTTGCAAATATTTCCTGAATATTGCCTGAATCACATTTGGCTCCGTCGGAGATAAAGATCTCATCCGCCTCTATCTTACAGCCTTTATCCTGATAATCATTCTTCGCCATGGCGCTTCGCAAAAACTCGTAGCCCAGATCCGGCGCATACCCGCGGAAAGTCTCTGCGTGGGCCATCTCGTCCACCGCACTGTGCAGGCTCTCGATAATGGCCGGCGCCAGAGGCTGCGTCACATCGCCGATCCCCAGACGGATGATCTGCTTGTCCGGGTTCGCCCCGGTGTACGCTGCCACTTTTTTTCCGATTGTAGAGAAAAGATAACTCCCCGGCAGTTTCAGATAATCTTCATTTACTTTAAACATTTTCCCAAATTCCTCCTATTGTTTTTAAATATCAATCTCCCCGTCGAATACAACTGTCGCCGGCCCTGTCATATAGACTACGTCCGCATCACGATCCCACTCGATCTTTAGATCCCCGCCTAACAGCTTCACCGTCACCGTATCCTCCGTCAGCCCGTTTAACATGCAGGACACCGCTGCCGCACATGCCCCCGTACCGCAGGCAAGCGTCTCTCCAGAGCCCCTTTCCCACACACGCATCTGCGCGGTATGATCATCCAGCACCTTGACGAATTCCGTATTGATCCGGTTCGGGAATCTCTCGTGGTTCTCGAATTTCGGCCCAACCGTTTCAATATCCAGTCCATCCACATCATCCACATAGACAACCGCATGAGGATTGCCCATGGAAACACCTGTCATACGGTATTCTTTTCCGTCCACCAGGATGGGGGCGTCGATAACGGTATCCTCCTTAGGGTCTTCTGGCACGATAGGGATAAGCTCCGGTTCGAGCCTGGGCCTTCCCATATTCACCCGCACAAGCTCGGCTTTCCCGTCTTTCACCGTCAGGTCCAGATATTTTATGCCGCCGAGCGTCTCCACGGATATGCTGGTCTTATCGGTCAGGCCGTAATCGTAGACATATTTTGCCACACAGCGTATGCCGTTGCCGCACATCTCCCCGCGGGAGCCGTCTGCGTTGTACATCTCCATCTCAAAATCCGCCTTCTTTGACGGATTGATCAGAATCAGCCCGTCAGAACCGATGCCGAAATGTCTGTCGCTGACAAATCTTGCAACCGACGGCGCATCCTTGACATGCTCCTTAAAGCAGTTCACATAGACATAATCATTTCCAAGCCCATGCATCTTTGTAAATCTCATCTTATCTCCTCCAGCTTCTATTTTCTCTCATTCTCTATATCTCCCAACATCCGGCAGCCGCCCGGCTACGACATCACACTGAGCACCATCTCTGCCGTCTCAGCCATATTCGTACCGCTGTCCATACTGCATTTCTGGATATACCTGTGGGCTTCCTCCTCCGTCATATGATTGCGCGCCATCAAAAGCTCCTTTGCCTTTCTGAGCAGTTCCTGCTGCTTTGGGCCGCGCTTTTTCGCCTCTTGCTTCCGTCTCTTCCTCCTGCGCTCTAAGTTCGTCAGCATCATTTCCATCGTATTGATAAAATCATATGCCTTCAGGGGCATAGAAAGGCTGATCACCCCTTCCGTCTCCCTGCCGCTCCATCTGTCCGGCGGCGCCAGAAGAAGCATGTCGAACTCCTTCGGAAGGTACTCCCGCAGATCTGTATACATCATATCCTTCAGCTTACAGCCGCAGACAACGATCCCCTCATCAACCGTATCCGCATAATGAATCGCCTGCGCGCCGCTGGTGCACACCCCGGTGACAGCCATGCCATTTCTGGCCAGCAGATTACGGATATTGGCGGCGTTGTCCTTGTTCGGAAATACAACGATAATCCCAACCAATCTCCCACCTCCTGTCCTTTTGTTACTGTATGCTCCAAACCAGCAACATTCTTTCCATAGTTACAGAAGGCGGCTATATTCTTTGCAGATACCTCGAAATCTCCCACTGCGTAACCTGCGAGCTGTACTCGGCATACTCCTTTTGCTTCGCCCGCAGATACTTCTTCGACAGATCCTCCCCGAGAACATTCTGGATAAACGGATCGTCCTGAAAGGCTTTTGCCGCTTCCTTAAGGCTGCCCGGAAGCTCCTTTATCCCCGCCTTCTTCCGCTCCTCCTCCGTCATCTCATATACATTGCCGTCGATGCAGTCCGGCGGCATGACCTGATGCTTTATCCCGTCGAGCCCCGCCGCAAGGCAGACTGCCAGCGCCAGATACGGGTTGGCAGAAGGGTCTGGGCTTCTCAGCTCAATCCTTGTGGAACTTCCCCTTGTTCCAGGAATGCGGATCAGGGGCGTGCGGTTCTTGGCTGACCACGCAATATAGACCGGCGCTTCATACCCGGGGACAAGCCGCTTATAAGAATTGACCACCGGATTGGTGATAAAGCTTACCGCCTTCATGTGCTTCATGATCCCCCCGATAAAATAGTAAGCTTCCTTGCTGATCCCGTTCGGGTCATCGTCATCCCGGAATACATTGACGCCGCCGCTGCTCAGGGACATATTGAGATGCATACCCGAACCGTTAATGCCGTATTTGGGCTTCGGCATAAATGTAGCATGCAGCCCGTGGCGCTTCGCGATCGTCTTGACGACCAGCTTGAAGGTCATGATATTGTCCGCCGCCGCCAGCGCCTCGTCATACCGGAAATCAATCTCATGCTGCGCCGGGGCCAGCTCATGATGGGAGGCTTCGATCTCAAAGCCCATATCCTCCAGCGTCAGCACCATATCGCGCCTTGCATTCTCCCCAAGATCCAGCGGCCCAAGGTCAAAATATCCTGCATGTTCATGGGAAATGGTCGTAGGCTGCCCGTCCTCGTCCGTATGGAACAGGAAAAATTCACATTCCGGGCCGACATCGAAGGTATATCCCATCTCCTTTGCCTCCTCCAGAACTCTTCTCAAAATATATCTGGGGTCGCTCTCGAACGCCGTCCTGTCCGCCTTGTACACATCGCAGATCAGTCTTGCCACCTTGCCCTGCTGGGGTCTCCACGGAAATATCTCGAAGGTGTTAAAATCCGGATACAGATACATATCTGAGTCTTCAACCCTGGCAAAACCTTCGATCGAAGAGCCGTCAAAGATCACCTGATTATCCAAGGCCCGCTCAAGCTGATGGGCCGTGACCGCGATATTCTTCATCATGCCGAAAATATCTGTAAATTGCAGGCGGATAAAGCCTACGTCCTCCTCCTCAACCATGCGCAGAATATCTTCCCGCGTATAATTATTCATCACAATTCCTCCTCAAAAAATGGGCGCTCTCATACAAGGATGAGAACGCCTTTGTTCGTATGTGTCAATTATATTCTTATCTATTCTTCGTCTTCCTCAATCCAGCATTCATCCTCAAGCTGATTGTAGACATTGCCGTTATTACAGCCGCAGCATATCCCTTTCTTAATCGGTGCCAAGAGAAATCCCTTGATCATCCCAAACATCACACAGCATAAAACAACCAGTATCTTCTCTGGCATCGTCCAGTCTCTCTTAAAGAAATCCTTGACCGACCGCCACCTATTGCCCAAGCACTCTAACATATACTTGTCCTCCTTTACCATCCGGCTCACCGTAGTCTTTTTTTATTATATACTAATTCCTTTCGAAATAAAAGCCTTTTTGTCACAAATTCGGATTGAAAAACCGACTATGCTCTGTTACAATGTTAACTACTATGATTACAATACTTTTAGAAAGGTGATTTTTCATGGGACTTGCAATACCTATCGAGACAAGCGCGCGCCACATCCATGTGTGCCGCGAAGATTTTGAGTCACTGTTCGGGAAAGGAAAGGCGCTCACCTTCAAGGCTGATCTGAGCCAGCCCGGACAATATGTATGCGAAGAGCGCCTGACTGTCAGAGGGCCGAAGGGTACCTTTGAAAATGTCGCCGTACTCGGGCCGTTCCGGAAGGAGACCCAGGTTGAGATCTCTGTTACGGACTGCCGGAAGCTTGGCGTCGAAGGGATCATCCGCCAGTCCGGGGATACAAAAGGGACACCCGGCTGTACGCTGGTTGGTCCTTTGGGAGAGCTTGAGATCGACCACGGCGTTATCGTGGCGAAGCGCCACATCCATATGACTCCGGTTCAGGCCATCCAGCTCGGCGTCAAGGACAATGACGACGTATTCGTCATCACCAACAGCTTTGAACGCTCTCTGATCTTTGCAGATGTCATCGTCCGCGTAAGCCCGGACTTTGCCCTGGCCATGCATGTGGACACGGACGAAGCCAATGCATTTGCCGGGATGAAGAACCCGACCGGCGTCATACTTAAACTTTTCAACGGCCAGACCTACAGCCTCCAGAAATGGGCGGAGGAACTCCAGAGCGGGATCAACCGCCTGTAGCCCCGCGATGCTATATTTATACTGGTAATCAATTACATACTGTACTAGTTAAGGAGACAGATTGCCGAAAAGGTTTTCTGTCTCTTGGTCACAGCTTTGCTGTCAGTGTCTTTGCACTAACGCCCGCGATCATCCCAAGCTTCCCGGAAAGGGAACTTACGGCATCGCCGGGCGCATCCAGTACCACGCTGATGATCGATACCTGACGCTGCCGGTATGGGATTCCCATCCGCCCCACGATATATTGACGGAACTCATGAAGCAGCTCATTCACCGCTCCTGCTGCTTCTTCATCCTTTATTATGATACTGATGACCGATACTCTGCTGTCCATAATTATCATCCGCCTTCCAAGCTTTTATTCTTTGGTTCCCCATATATCCATTATATCCGAATCTGTTCCGCACCTCAACTTTATTTATTACAGGGGTGGTTATTTTACTGGTACGGAGTGAGAGGCAGCTTCTCCGAAGACCGGCTGCCCGTTTTCCTCCCTGATCATCCTCATTCTTCCTATTCCGGCTTCTTTTCCGTTTTTTGGTCGTCCTTAATCTGCCTGCCGCTCACATCCATATGATAATTGTCCTTGTAGATAAGTTCCGATATGGGTACGATCTCATAGCCTTTCTCCTGAAGTCCCGTGATCAGGGATTCCAAAGCCTCGGCTGTGTATTTTGCGCCGTTGTGGCAGAGGATGATCGATCCATTTCCCAGATTTTTGTGGTTTAGTACAGTGTTGATGATATTGTCCACACCATAATCCTTCCAATCCAGACTATCCACAGGCGATACAGCTTGAAGTCCAGTAAATACAAAAGATTGCCGCTTTTTTACTTCTCAATACAGGCCTGTCTAATATCTGATCCTGAAATAGTCAAGATACGCCTTATATCTGTCCTGTGCCGTCAGGCAGGTGTCCGTCAGATATCCTTTTTCATTATTCCATTCTTTTAGTCCCCGATAATAAAACAGCTTTAAATTATCTTCAATAATAAATGGAACGATATTATATTTCAGGCACTCCTTGAACATGATCAATCTTCCCACGCGGCCGTTGCCGTCCTGAAACGGGTGAATCTTTTCAAATCTGACGTGGAACTCTAAAATATCTCCCAGAGTTTTCTTGTCCTCAGAATTATACCCGGCTAACAGATTCTTCATCTTTCCGGCCGTTTCTTCCGGAAGAGCCGTCTCCATACCGCCGACTTCATTCGGCCTTCTTTTATAATCACCAACCGCAAACCATTCTTTTCCGGAATCACTGGTTCCCGTCTTCAGGATGAAATGCAGTTCCTTGATAAATTTTTCAGACAATGCCACTTTCGCGCCATCAATGATCATATCAATACAGCGAAAATGGTTTGCTGTTTCGATCACATCATCCACATTGATCACTTCATTCTTCTCTGTGCCGATAGTATTCGTTTCAAAAATATATCTGGTCTGATCATGTGTCAGTCGGCTTCCCTCAATATGATTAGAATTATATGTCAGTTCAATCTGTGTCTTATGGTAAATACCGCCAGAATATTTACCGGCTTTTTCCTCCTGCAAAATATCCAACAATGTTTCCGACTGCTTTTTTTGCATCTTTCCCCTCCATTAATCCATAATTCAAATTCATTTTCATTCAAGGTACTTCCATGCCATATCACATTCTTTTTTATTATACGCAAGGCCTATACACAAAACTTTACCGTTAAACCCCATATAATAGCGGTTGTCTAATATCTGGCTGAGTGCATCTTCCTTAAGTTTAACAATATTCGGTCCCTGCTTAAATTCTATTATGATGTGAACCTTCTCTGCATCTAACGACTCCAATCGTATATCGCTTCTTCCCACTCCCGTTTCCAGATTGCTTTTCACATCGTACAAGCCCCGAAGGCTGATACACATTCCAAGGAAAAGCATATGATATGCATTTTCCTTGGCATCAAAATAACTTGTGCATGACATAACGATCTCTCTGTAAACAGACATAAAATGCTCCATATCTCCATCCTGAAGATATTGGAACATCGCACACAGATTATCATCAGATACATGCGCCTGCTCTGCAATAGTCTTCTGCAATTCTGATTTTACCTCGTCGTTTGGTATCCGCATTTTCATAAGTATACTGTCATGACCGCTTATCACCGTCACATAGCCGGAATTTACCAGCAGTCCCCACAAGCTCTGTGTATCCTGAAGCTCCATAAAAGAAGTCTCAAGATTCACTCCCGCTGTCGTCACGCCCTCTTCAATCAATTTATCAAAATCCTTCCGGAAATGGTCTCCGGCGCTCCCAAGCGCCCGCCTGACTAAATAATTCGTAGACGTATTTACCCAAAAATCTCCCAGCCTTTTATTTTTGATATAATTCAGGACAGACCATGGATTATATATTTCAACTCCGCCAAATCTATATCCGTTATATTTACGCTTAACATCCTCTGTCAGCTCCAGTCCATAATACTTCAGGACACATCTTGTCTCATTCCCGGTATCCATTCTCATAACTGCTAAGAACCGGCTGGTCATACTCGTTAATCAAAAGAACTGCTTCTTTCCCGTAAAAGTGGTTCACTGCCGTTAAAAGATATTGAATGGAAAATGCAAGATCCACCCTGCTTAGCTTCTTATCCAGGCCATCTTGAAGGCACTGATAAAACTAAATATAATATAGATTTCTCTTATCAGTTTTTCCCTCAAATATCTCATAATATCTCCGATACTCCGCAAATATGATGTTCCAGACAGACTGCAGAAGCTCTCCCGGCTCTTTGCCGGCACAATCCTTAAAAGTAAAATAAATCACAGGCCTGGAATTAATTTCAACGGCATATTCCGTGTCCATTATCTTGAGGCCTTTAAAAAGTCCGCGGCTGTCTTTTGTTATATCGAGGAATTCCCGCAGCATAGTCATATTAAGCGTCTTTCCGAATCTTCTCGGACGTGTGATCAACGCCGCCGTATCCTTTTTTTCCAGAAATTCTTTAATAAATAACGACTTATCTATATAATATTCATTTTTCTCCCGCACTGACCGGAACTGATCATTGCCGATAGGAAGCCGTCTGTCCATACTGTTCTCCTCCCTTATAAAATGAAAATCATCTCTGTCATCACCGTTCACCAAAAGTCATTTACAAACTCTCCCGCAAAATCTCCACTTTGCATCTGTGTATCTTGCTTTTTTTATCGTAGCCAATCCCCACGCCCAAGATCCTTCCTGAAAACTTTTGCTTCTCTCCCGGCCCTGCTCCGAACGCTTCTGCATATCTCTTTTCTTTAATCTGCATAATCGCCTCTTCCGGCTCATGATCAACCTTTAGCTCAAGAATAATCCCATCCGCACTGGTATCCGTTTCCGGATAGAAGATAAAATCCACATATCCTCTTCCCGCCCTGCTTTCCCGCTCCACCCGGTAAGTATCCCTCGCCGAAAGATATACCAGATTTACCACCGCTGTAAGATCAGCTTCGTTATTATAACTTAACAATGGAATTTCCGCATCATGCGCCCTCTCCAGGATCTCTTCCATTGTTTTTGTATCACCGTCAAGTGTTGCTCTAAGCATGCGCTGTGATTCCTTTGCCAGACGATAGATATATCCAAGAGAAGATTCTTTTTGCAGCATATCTGCAAATTTATCCATTAATTCTTTATTAGGTATAGAAACTTTACCCTTGTTATAGCTCAAAAATCCATATACCACCATAGCCGAAAATATCTCTTCCCTCGTCTGGAGGCTCTGCGATGTGGCGGCATATTCCCTGATTTTGGCCGGGACAGCAGTTCCGGACATCATATGCGCCAGATCATCCCGCACGGCGCTTATATTATTTTCAATATAATAATAAATCTCATCATATGGTCCGGCGCTTGTCCAGTAATTACCCAGATTACTGTTCGATAATGCCATAACTACTGAACGCGGATTATACAAGCGTTCCTCCGCCTTCGTAAAATACCCGTCATACCACTTCTTAAGTCCTTCCCTTGTCACCTCGCCCAGACCTGCGCTTTCTCTCTCATATTTCTCAAACAGCAAGTCCACTTCTTTCTCCGTAAACCCAAAATATCCAGCAAACCTCCGTTCTGTCACCATGGTGTACTCCGCGAACATATTAAGCTCAGAGCCGCTGGAATACTTTGCGATCGGCAGGATCCCCGTCATGTAGGCAAGCTTCACATATGGTCTGTCTTTCAGGAGATTCCTTAAAAATGCAAGATAGGATTCCTTTTCGACTTCCGATATAAACTGCTGATGGAAGATAAAATCCCATTCATCCAGGATAAAAATAAATCTCTCAGAAGGTCTCTGCGCAAACAGCTCCATAAAGGCATCCCACACTGCTTCTTCTCCGTCAATCTCTACTTCCGGATATTCAATCCGCAGATCTCTTATAAGCCGACGCTCAACTCTTTCAATATACTGCTCATAAGAAGCACACTTTTTAGGCATGTCATTAAAAGAGATGTGCACAACCGGATACCTGTTAAGGTATTGCCCATAGTTCTTATCCTCAGCAATATGAAGCTCCCGGAAAATATTTTTTGAATCATATGCACGAGAAAAGAACGAATCTATCATATTCGCCATAACCGTTTTTCCAAATCTTCTCGGCCTTGTGATACAGATATGATTATTCCCCGTTTCTACTAATGGAAATAATTCTTTCAGCATCTCACTCTTATCTACAAAATATGGTTTCTCCGTCTCGCTTTTATACAAAGTATATGCATTTATACTATTTAGATAAATTCCCATCTTTACACCTCTTTACCAATTATTATAACTGAAATCCCTCGATACCTCAACTTTATTTGCAAACTTCCTCTTCTCCAATCCGCCTGCCCTCCCATGCGTTTTCGCATATCATCCTGTCCTCTTCACTCTCTCATTAGCAGCATCACACTTTCCATACAATCTCTATCATGTCATCGTATACTTTGATTTTTTCTATAAATGCCTGCGCCACTATCTTCTTTTCCTCAAAACCCAACTGGTCAAATATAATCCCCTGGTAATGCCGCCTCTTGTCATCACCCGGTTTCTGCCAGTCTTTAAGGAGCTGTTCCCTTTCCTGATCAAGCTGCTCAATTTCCTTATTTATGTATTTCATGGATACTTCCGACGCTTCTGCCATCCGATCTACGAGCCTCTGGATCTTTTCATCTATCTCACAGATTTTCTGCCGGTACTTTATCTCTGCAGCATCATCCGCGATCTCAACATGCTCCCGGTTGCATTCGTTAAGTATCAGCTCTAATTCCTTCTGAACCTCCAGTTCGATCTCTTCGGGTTTCTGCGAAAATGATTTCTTATCACAGACATGCAGGTTCCCCCTGCCACTGCAGCAAAGATATTTTCTGTCCTTCCATGACCTGACCGAAAGACTGTATCCGCAATTTCCGCATTTTAACAGGCCGCTGAGCCACGTGTGCCTGCCCTTCCCCGAATTTCCCACCTGCCTGTTTTTGTCCAGTTTGTACTGACATGCCAGCCAGATATCTGACGGTATCCTTCCCGGGAAATTCGTCAGGGAAACCACATGCTCCGCAAGTTCCGTATATTTCCGCACATTACCGGTACGCTTTCCGACAATATGAGCTGAAAATTCACCGTTAAAATCTTCTATATTATTGGAAAACTTCTTTACACCCCGATTGCTGTAATAATGATATATCTGCTCATCCGCCTGCACATAAACAGGGGAGTGTAATATCCGTGCCAACGCCACATTGTCCCATCCCGCCCGTTTTTTGCAGGGAATCTCTCTTTCTGTCAGATCTTTCGCGAGCCCGCCAAGAGAAATATCCTCTGTTGCATAGCGATAAAAAATCTCTTCAACAATCTGGAAATCATCGTTATAATCAAGGGACGGAACCTTGCTTCCGTTTTCATTTTCAATCTTAATATTCGTCATGCCGTAAGGAGCAGGACCGCCCGGCCAGTTGCCGCGGCGTATCCTTGTATAGTAGTTGTCCGTCACCCGTTCTCCGATCGTCTCACGCTCAAGCTGCGCAAAGACCATGATAATGTAGAGCATTGCTCTGCCCATCGGCATAGTCGTGTCGAATTTCTCATTGACAGACACAAACTCCACCTGATGAAGCTCCAGCTCACTCCAGAGCTGTCCGAAATCCAGGATTGACCGGCTTAAACGGTCCAGCCTGTATACAATGACCTTGCTGATCTTTCCCTCTTTTACATCCGAAAGCATAGACTGGAATCCCGGCCGTTTTGTATTTTTCCCGCTGAACCCTCTGTCCACGTAGACAAGCGCGGTGTCCGGATGACCGCACTCCCGCTTGCACAGCTCAACCTGCCCATCGATGGAAAGAGAATCTTTTTTGTCCTTTGACTGCCGTACGTAAATAGCTTCATGGGTGCCTGCCATCCGGACCACCTCCTTTCCTGCCGTTTATTTGGGTTTTGATCGGCTTATGTACCGCTTTTACGTTTTCTTTTTCTGTGAATTGAGCCGGATTATCAGGCTGCGGTAGATGGCGATGGCTGCCTGCTGGAAATCGGGGCCTTTGGTATCATTTTTGCGGATATTTTTTACATGCATCGGATCACCTCCCTCTATAAAATATGCCGCTCAGATTGTCCAAAATCGCAAGAATAGGGCTTTCTAGACAATCGCGTCGTGAATTTTGTATATGGTTTCACTTTCATTTCTGTGCTCCCTCAGCTCTGCCATGTCAGTGATTATGACATCCTGCTACGCATTGCAATCTTTGTTGTTACAGGATATCTGAATATATCTGTACCCCCGCTCACATAAATTTACAAACTCGCTGATCTCCGCATCTGTCGGCGATTTTAATTCCAGCAACTGCCACGTTCGCTTATAAATCTCCAAGTCCTTTGCAGAGATCACTCGCAGGGTTCCCCACATTCTTTACATACAAACCGGACGCCTTTCTCTGCTAACCCAACGCTCGCCAATAATTCAAAATCGCTAAGAGATGCCGAACAGGAAATTTTGCAGATATCGTTCTCGCCTACATACTGTTTACCAATATTTTGAGCAACAACATCCAACCTTGCTTTTTCTAGATCCGAAATATCCAATTTGCCAATTTGCCAATTTGCCGGTAATATAAGCTCTGTCGTCTTTCGCCTGGCATAATATTTTCCGGCATGATATCGTTGCCGTTTAATTTAGGCAACATATCTACCCGCCTGGTATCTATCTGATTGTATCGGAGCATTTCCGCAAAGGAAATTGACTCCCCCGGTCGCATTGGACCGGTATAATAGTATTCGGGCCTCCCATATTCATCTGCGAACCCGCTCCGAGCGAACTCTTCTGCCTCTCTTGTGTTGTCCACTTCGATAATATCATTCCTGCTGACTTGTGGCAGCCGTATAAACTGAGCATATGATCCGATATGAATTCCATAGACGATATAATCTTTTGACTGCACAAAGAAATTAAACCGATTGGAAACATCGCGAAATATCGTTTTATTGATCTCGAATTGTGTCAAATCAATCTCATCGTCTCCTCGATATTTGCTGAAAATGTATGACTTCGCGCTTTTGAAATCATCAAATTTCAGTTTGCTGCGCTGCCTGTTAACCAGATATTTCCAACTTTTCTCTATCCGCTTTTCAGACAAATAAAGTCCAACCCCATTCTCGGCTTCAATTACATAGCACTCTCTTTTCATACTCTTTCCTCCTCAAGAATCCAAAATTTGGAATTATTAACTGACTCGATTACAAATGGCATTCCTTCATTTTCAAAAAACTTGTTAATTATCGACTTGCCCGCCGTCCTTCCTTCCCGATCAGTTAGTTTTTTGCCACATCTCTTTGTTAATTCTTTGAATTTTGTCCGAAACTCATGCTGCTCGTCTTTATTCAGCTTCTTGCCTGCGTTTTCTTGCAAGAACAGAACAAGCTCTCCATCCGCTTTTTCTTTATTTTCACTCTCCAGATAATGTTGCGGAGAAAAACTGCTCTCCCTCCCTATCCAAGCCAACTGCTCCAAAACAAATGCGTCCGCATTTAGGCGCAGCTTTTCCATCATTTCATTGCAAAATGCCTTATCTAAGCGGATTTTTTCTCTTGCCGCTGGTGAAATGAGCATCCTGTTATTGCTTATGACTACAGTCTTCTGGCAGAAATCGTAGAAATCTTTGTCATCAAACAGAGCCTGATGAAACCTGTCATCACAATCAATTTTTCCGATGAATTGCTCCAATGATGCCAATTTGATATCCCGGATGAACTGAAAGTATCGAGAAGTCCTTGACATCAAATACAAATTAATTCCCGTCTCACCTTCCAGGAACCGCTTTCTCCCGAGCATCTGGATGAATTCCGTCCTTTCCGTCGTCATCAAGACGATATTTCTGAGTTTTTTGTCTTTAAGGTTAATCCCGTTGTCCAGAACCTTCGTTGTAATCAGCACCTTTTCTTCAAACCGACTGTTTTTCACAATATTCTGCTTCGTCTCACTTTCGTCGTCTGTATCCGCATCGATATACCCCACCTCAATTTCAGATGCCAAATGTTTCTGCAGTTCCTTAGCCTCCTTCTTGCTATTGATAAAGATGAGCCATTTGTCCTCTGTTTTGTCTCCATTGATTTTTTCTGCAAACGTTTTCAATTCTTTGAAATAGCAGATTTTATCTACTGGAAATTCGTGTTTTTGCCGGAAATCGTATACCCTCCCTTCTGTAAAATGCCCTTTCCGGAAGATCATAATTTTGCAATGCTCTGATCTAAAAATTTCTGTCAACATCTTCTTTTCTTTGTCAAGAATCTTTTGTAAAAATGGCTGCACATCCTCCATCGTCGCGCTCATGAATATCTTCACAGCATGCGTAATTTGAGGAATAGCCGCAAGCATATACGCGATATCCCTGTTAAACTGTGCATCTTGCAACAGGTAGTGCGCCTCGTCAAAAACGATGTAAAAGAATCGTCTCTCGCCAAATAATGTAAAGAGAAACCGGTTGCTCTTAAGCTGCTCCTGTACCTCCTGATATGACATGACCGTTATGCCTGCAAAATCTTTAATTTTTTCAATCTCCTCATCCCGCAATCCCTCCATTCCATGCTGTTCTGCCAGCTCATGCTTGATCTGATTTTTCAGGATTTTTCTATTGACAAGCAACAGAATTTCCCGCCCCTCCGATATTGCAAAGGCCGACAAGGTTTCCAGGATAAATGTGGTCTTCCCGCTTCCCGTCGGAGTCTGGATATAAACCTCGTCTGGTACTCGCCACGCTTTATACATATCGTCAATATTGTCTGTCAGAAAAATGATTTTCGCCTTTTCATACTCTGTATTGAGAAATCTCGCCATTCTGAAGTTCTTCAATATCACTCCTCTCATTTCTTTCTTTGGCCAAAAATTTTCTCTAAATTTATTGTAACAAATCGCCTTTCTTCCGATAATTCCGGGGATTTTTTATTTTGGAGTTATTTTTTTCCACCCACCCCTGACAATTTTTATACCCCGTTGAATATCTCAAAAACATTTTGCACAAACTCGTTTAGGAAAATTTTTCTCACGCCCTTTCTTCTTCACAAGTGTAATATATCATCTTTCGCTCCTTTCAATAATTCCGGGAATTTTCATTCTGAAACTATTTTTTCCACCCACCCCTAATAAAAAAGAGCCTGACATAATGCCAAGCTCCCACTGTGATTTACCATACTATTCAAGAATAATAATTTTTTGTATTAATCCTGAATTATTCATGGCACTATAAGAACCTCTGAAAACACCTTTAGACTGTTTCCAGCATAGAAATACCTACAAAGAGCCCTAAAAAGGGCAGACTATCCCTATAACTATGGTTTTAGGCTTCTTCAGATGTCAAGGTTCTTGTGTTTTCATTCTAACTGTACTGCAAGTGCCCATATATTACGGAAGGTTTCAAAGACTTCTTTCTTGTAAGGGCAGCTGCTACATAGCTTGAATTT
>CAJTDK010000016.1 GCA_910575105.1 Lachnospiraceae bacterium | reverse complement strand
AAAAGGAAAATGGGGATTATAGAAAATATAAAAATGTTATTTATGGGCACACCGGCTATATTTTAGCCGGTGTAATACCCGTTAGGTCAATCGCATGGCTGAACTGTTACGTTCTTTCCAAGCGTCACATTCACCGTCTCTGATTTGTACTCACCGTTGCTCTTCGGAACCTGGATGGTGACCTTCACCGTTTCCCCCGCGGCATAGTACTGAAGCTGCTCCCGGAGAGTGTCCGTGCTGGTGATGGACGTTCCTTCTATCTTAGTGATGATGCATCCCTTTGTGATGCCTGCCGCCTGCGCGCCGCTGCCCGAAACCACCTCTGACACATAGACGCCGGTAGGCATGCCGTACATCTGGGCGCTGTCCTCGGAAACATCCACCGGCTGGACCCCGAGATACCCCTGCTCACCTTCAGCCACCTTCGTCTTCGTCTTCTGATTCATCAGGTCAGTGATCACGTCCTGGGCATCAGAAATCGGGATGGCATATCCCATGCCTTCCACAACATCCACAGCCACCTTGATGGTATTGATCCCGATGACCTCGCCGTTAGCATTCAGAAGCGCGCCGCCGCTGTTGCCGGGATTAATGGCTGCATCTGTCTGGATCAGTTCGCTGTCAAAGTCCTCCAGCTTCCTCTGGGTGGCAGAGACGATCCCCGTCGTCACCGACTGGCCGTATCCCAGGGCATTTCCGATTGCGATCACCTGCTCGCCTACCTGAAGCTTTGTGGAATCGCCCATCTGAGCAACCGCGATCTCATCCTTTGTAGACTCCTTGATGTCATCCAGCTGAACTGCGATCACCGCAAGATCCCGCTCAGAATCCGTACCCTTGATATCCGCCTTTGCACTTTCCTCGTCGATAAATGATACCGTAAGGGTATCGTTGCCTTCCACAACATGGTTGTTAGTAAGGATCAGCAGCTCTGTGTCATTCTGGGCGATGATGATGCCGGAACCGGCGCTCTCGCTCTCCTGCTCACGGATCCCTCCGAAGAAATTCTGCACCTGCGTCACACTCATATTCGTGATGGATACTACGGACGGCATGGCATTTTTCGCGATTACGGAAATGTCTGACGTCACCGAATTTCCCGATCCGGTAGTAAGCTGTGTACTTCCTGCTGCTTCCACCCTCTTCTCTGTCTCCGCAGCCGTGCCGGTCAGCTTGTCTGCGATGACATTACTCGTCTGAAATGCAGCGCTGGCCGCAATACCGAAGATCAGCCCTAGTCCTGCGGCCTTGATGGCAGAAGGAATCTTTTTCTTTCCCTCCCGTCTTCCTCTGTTCTGCGTCTGATAGTTCAGGTCATCCTGTTCCGGTGTATAGTAACTGTACTGATTATCCATAAGTCAAGTCTCCCTTCATCTCATATATATGTTGGTTGATTTCTCTGTTCTGATAAGTATATTATCTTATAATTGTGTTTAAAATGTGATAAAATCTTGACGAAAATATAAAAAAGAATGTGCCCGGCACATTCTTTCTTTATCATAAAACTTTCTTAACCGGCATACGCACTGTATGCATTCTTAAGATCCGCCAGCGCTTCCCGAAGAAGCGCGTCCGACTCAACCGCTATCTGAAAATCATCCTCTGTCTGTCCCAGAAGCTCCCTGACATCTTCATGTCCCGTCACCGTCCGGACAACCCCTTTCTCCTGCCCCTTCGGCGCCTGTGTATCGATCCGGTACTTCCCGCTCTCTTCATCCTTCGACGCATACAGCGTGACCAGACCTGGAACTTCCGTATAAATATCTTTAATCTTCATCAGATACTTCGCAAACACGATATAAGTACCCTGGTACTTTCCGACTTTTGTGTATACATGAATGTCATCGTATCTTTCGATAAAGGTCTCACCTTCCATAAGTCCGTCAAAATACTCTGCCACCGCGCTGTTGATCCCTGGATGCTTGTCTTTCCTCAGGGGATTCAGCTCATATATCCCGCAGCCGATATTCTCCGGCCTGACATTCTCAGTGTTTATCTTGCGTACCTCTCTCATCTGCGCCTTTTCTTTGGTCAATCCCAGTCCGGCCGCCCCCGCCGCAACAACCAGCAACACGAGGAAAAAGATAACCCCCCTGCGCACTTCCGGCTTTGCCAGACAGCCCTTAAAGATCTCCTTCATCGACTCCCTCCAAATACCACGCATCTTTTTAAGGTACACACCCGGGCGGATTCGAACCGCCGCTCCCGCCTCCGGAGGGCGGTGCTCTATCCCCTGAGCTACGGGTGCATATAAGATTTATGAAACTGTATTTGTAATACTACCACATTTTCCCCATAAAGTAAAGCACCTATTTTAAATCTTCTTATTCTTTCAACCTCCCCTTCTCCACATTCGGGGCGATAAAATTCTCATAGGCATACTGCCAGAGCGCTTCTGAGCCTTCTGCAGTCCGCCCGTTTCTTGCGACTACCTGCTCAAGGCGCACCCCGTGCTCCTCCCAGCTCTTTCCTTCCGTGGCCGAATTCAGCATAAGGGGCTGGACGCAGTCCATAGCGTGGGCAAACCGCGCCTCCGCACTCTCCCACTCCTCGAACTCATCCCACAGCTTTCTAAGCTTCTCCTGCTGATCCGCAGGGAGCAGGCTGTATATCCGGTCCGCCGCCTTTTTCTCCCGCTGCTCCTTTGTCTTGTTGCCCGCCTCGTCGTAAGCGTAGGTATCACCCGCGTCGATCTCCACAAGATCATGGATAAGCAGCATCGTCACTGTCTTAAGTACGTCGATCTCTTCATTGGCATACTCGCTTAAGAGGATCGCCATCAGCGCCATATGCCACGCATGCTCCGCATCATTTTCCTTCCGCACGCCGTCCGACAGGTAGGTCTGCCGTCCGATGAACTTCTCCTTGTCCACCTCCCTGATAAATGCAAACTGTTTCTTAAGCCTTTCTTTTTCCATCACACTATCTCCTTCCTAATATTTACCGCCTGCCTGTTGTACATCCATAAGCCTCCCAGTCAGACGCTTTACACCTCTAAAAGCACCACCACGCTGAATTCCTCCTCCGTATAAGAGATATCCATCGTCCCCTTATACCGCTCTACAATCTCCTGCACTGAAGAAATCCCAAGCCCGTGCGACTGGGCATTCTCCTTGTCCGTAAGGTACCTCCCCCGCTTCTTTTTCACCTCATTGGCCTTCGCATTGACAATCTCATAGCTGAAATACCCATTCTCCGTATGCCTTGCCTTCACCGACAGCCTGCGCTTTTTTTCATCCCCGATCTTTAAGCACGCCTCTATGGCATTGTCCAGGGTATTGGCAAATATGGCGCAGAGGCTGATGTTATCCAGTCCCGCCATACCGTCTATGCTGATATGGAAAAAGCAGTCGATGTTATTTTCCAGTGCAGTATTGTATTTCACATTCAGCACCGCATTGACGATGGGGATCTTACAGAAGCGCCGGTTCGCCGTCTCCATATAGCCCGACAGCTGCCCGATGTAATCCTGCGCCTGGGCGCTCTGACCTTCCCGAAGAAGCTCTCCGGCCGCCGCCAGATGGTTCTTCATATCATGCCGGAATCTCCGAAGCTTTAGCTGGCTGCTCTCCAGCTCCTCATAATAATCTTGCTGCATTCTTAAATTTTTTCTCTCCATCTCGCCCCGCACCCTGTCCGCCAGATCGGCCGCCAGCCGGATACTGCCCATATTGGTCACGGCGCACGCGATCATGCACGGAACCACCTTCCAGCTCTCCCCCGGCGTAAAATAGATACAGCTGTAGATCGCCGCCATAGAAGCCAGACAGATGATATCCAGAAAGATCCACGACCGGGCATCCAAAAAATCCCGGGTGTCTAAAAGACTCTTCTTAAGCTTCCTCCAGCAGCAAAACCAGAACAGTATATCAACGCTAAAGGACAGGTTATACCACAGGTCATTTCCCACCGTCCCCGACGCGAAAAAGTACAGCACAAGATTCCCGAACACCTCTCCGTGCACAAAGTTAAGCGCGATAACGATTGGGTAGAACAGCATGATCACGGAAAAACGGATCAGCCATCCCGCCCGGAATATGATGCAGTTAGCCAGAAAAAATATCGGCAGCATATATGTAATATTTACCGGGTCATTAGGATAGATGATGACAGATGCCAGCGCGGCGTAAAGGATAATGCCGGCTCCTTTAAGGATCACCGGCTTCCTCGGCTGCATCAGGCAGGAAAGTATCCTGTAAAAAAAGTATCCCTCGATCAACGTCAGCAGCACGCCCGCCGCGTGCGCCAGGCTTTCAATCATAAGCTTCCCCTCCTGCCGGACAGACCGCCGGCCAAATACACGCATTCTTACAGACTTCAAGGCAAGTACAAGGTAAGGATCATCTGAGCATCGTCTTTGCAAACGCCACCAAAAGCTCCTGCCTGCTGCTGCGGCTGACCGGAAGCTCTTCCTCGCCGCAGATGCAAATCTTCCCTTCCACCCTTGTCACATAGTTTAGGTTCACCAGATACCGGTTATGGCACCGCACAAAAAAGGCAGGAAGCTTATCCTCCATCTCACTTAAGCTGCCGTAAAATTCCTCTGTCCCATCCTCCATAACTGCCCGTACCTTCTTGCGGTCGCTTTTAAAATAGAAGACCTGGCTTAACGGAAGCTTTACGGCCCCGCCCTTTTGCTCCACCAGATAGTACTGCTCCCTAAGAAAGCCGAACTCCGCAAGCGCCATACGGAGGACTTTTTTTATCTTCTCCTCCTCATAAGGCTTCAATATGTAATGGAACGCCCGGACCTCATACCCTTGGAACACAAAATCCGGGTACGCCGTCACAAAGATGAGCACCGTATTCTTATGGAGCCTTCTTAACTCCCTCGCCGCCTCCATCCCGTTCATCCTTCCCATCTCGATATCCAGGAAAAGGATGTCCGGCTCCCTGCCAGAGCTTCCTCTTAAAAGCTCTTCCCCAGAGGCATATTCCCTGAGTTCAAACTCAATCCCCTGCAGCAGAAGTTCTGTCTCCACTACCTTCTTAAGCGCTGCCCTGAGCTTCTCCTCGTCGTCACATATGCTGATCACCATCATTTTAACTCCTTCATCCCACCACCAGTATACCATCAAAACTTTCCAAAATGAATACCAAACTTACCATTTCCGCCCATATATTTCCCCGCTCTTCTCCGGTAAAATAAAACCATCCTCTCAGCAAGGGGATCATTGTACTGTTTCAATCATATTTAGCCAGTACACTACACAACAGATCAGGAGGATTACATTTATGCTTAACGTCAAACATCTGAACAAAACATACACTGTCGGGAGCAATTCCTATCCCGTGCTAAAGGACCTCTCCTTTCAGGTTAAGAAAGGAGAATTCGTTGCCGTCATGGGGCCGTCGGGAAGCGGAAAGACCACTCTGCTAAACTGCATTTCCTGCTTTATCCCCCACGACGACGGGCAGATCCTGCTCAACGGCAAGGACATCTCAGGACTTCCGGAACAGAAGATGTCCAAGATCCGCAACCGGCACTTAGGCTTTGTCTTCCAGGATTTTATGCTCCTTGACGGGCTGAATGTATTTGAAAATATCTGCCTGCCCCAGGTCATCGCAAAAAAGCCTGTCACCCAGATGGAGGAAAAGGCGCGGCACCTATGCCGGTTATTCGGCATCGAGAAGGTCATGGAAAAATATCCGGCGGAGATATCCGGCGGGGAGAAGCAACGGACTGCTGTAGCCAGGGCGCTGATGAACCAGCCCTATATCATCCTTGCCGACGAGCCTACCGGGAACCTTGACAGCAGATCCTGCAAAGCGGTCATCGACGCATTCCTGCGGGCAAAGGAGGAAATGAACGCTACGGTATTCATGGTGACCCACGACAGCTACGCAGCTTCCTTCTGCGACAGGGTCGTGGTGCTCAAAGACGGTGCCATCCACACAGAGCTTTCCCGTACCGGGAACCGCCGGGAATTCATGGATGAGCTTTTAGACGTACTGAGAGAATTAGGAGGGGACAGCGATGACGATGAATAAGGTATTCAAAAAACTCCGTGGAAGAAATAAAAGCCAGTACCGGCTCTTAGCCTTCTGCATCTTCCTGTCCGTGCTTCTGATCAGCTCTTTCTCCTTTATGTATTTCGGGCCGACGGTGCAGGAATTTCTTCCCGAAGGCGGCGATACCCGTAAGCTTGCCAGCCTTCTCCTCAGTGTTACCGCGGCGGGCTGCTGTATCTTTACGGTCTACGCCTCCACCCTGTTCTTCCGTTACAAAAGCCGGGAATACGGTATCTTCCTGGCACTTGGAGAGCCGAAAAAGGAGTTAAAAAAAGTGCTGTTTACTGAACTTTCCATTTTGTGTACTGCCGCTTCCCTGGTCGGCATCCTCTGCGGCATCCCGGCCTCCTACCTGATCTGGAAGCTGTTTGAGGCATTCCTTGTCTCCAATGGGGATACGGCGTACCGCTTCGGCTTCGGAGGCCTTCTGGCCGGCATCCTCTTCGCCCTGCTGCTGTCTGTGTTCCTCGGCATCACGGGTCGGCGTTTCGTGAACCGCACGGACATCATGGACATCCTGCGGTCGGGTCAGAAGACAGAGATGGTAAAGGAGATAAAGCCCTACACCCTGCCTGCCGGCATCGCCCTGATCGTCGCCGGGATCACCCTCGGGGGCGGGCTTTCGATTCTGGCCGCCTACCTGTTCAGACGGTCACTGTCTGGAACGAACCTGTTCTACCTCCTGGCCCTCTTAGGGATCTATCTGGTGCTTTTAAGCGCCGTCTCCCAGAGCAGGCTTGGAAAGAACCGGAGAAAATTCTATAAAAATATGGTGTCTGTCAGCATGATGCGGTTTTCTGCAAAATCAACTACCCGCAATATGTGCGTGATTGTGCTGATGCTCTTTTCCTGCATATTTTCCTCATTTTACGGGATGCTGTACATCAATAACGCCACAACCCTGAACAGATCCGGGGATCTGCGGGCGTTCGCCCTGCATTACCCGGCGAAAGAGGACCAGCTTACGAAAGCAGACATCGAAGATACTGCCAGGAGATACTCCGTTGACCTGGTGGACCTGAAGGAAGAAGACGGGTCGAATCTGGTCATCTCCTATAAGCGTGTGGATTATGACGACGGGAAATATATAGACGTGGATGCAAAAGAGGCAAAGCTCGCTCTCTTTCTTTCCTGCGAAGCTTATGAAAACCTCACGGGAGAGGCGGCAAATGTCCCCTCTGGCTCCTACAGAACCGTAACGCCTGCGGACTATAAGGAAAACCTCTGGGATTACACGGACGGCCTGTATGCCGTCACAAACCCTGATACCGGTGAAAGTCAGTCTCTTTCCTTTGACGGGGCCCTAGAAGCCGGCTCCATCTATGCCATGAGCGCTCCTTATGCCTACGTCATCAGCGATGAGGATTACGCTGCCCTGACAAAAGGGCTTTCCCCGGAATATGCAGAACATATCATCCTGTTCGATGCCAAAGATTATGACAGCTCCTATGATTTTGCAAAGGATCTGTACAGCCAGTATGTAAGCCGCGCCGGAGAATCGTCCCGCCATCCGAAGCTCTATGATTCCTGGGAAGAACGCCGCTTAAGTGAAGAGGGCGAAACGTACGGGTATTCTTACCAGCCGGATCTTACAGCAGACATTATCGACGACTGGAAATATGCGCCGCAGTTTACCATCATTTCAAAGGTAGACTCCATGCAGCTCCTTAGTATCTATGTGATGCTCTGCCTGTATATCTTCATCATCTGCCTGTCGGCAGCGGCGGTAATGAGCTATGTGCGGAGCGTCTCCATCGCCGAGAGCAATAAGAATCTGTTCTACAATCTGGAAAGACTGGGCGCAGACCGTGCCTACCGTGACGGCATTTTAAAATCACAGCTCTCCCGGATCTTCCGGTATCCGGCAGCTCTTGGGTGTCTTCTCGGATTCTCCTTCTCCGCCTTTATGAGCTGGAGCAATGACCGGCGGTTCACTGCAGATGAGCTTACCACCCTGGCAATCGCACTTGGGACAATACTTTTGATCCTAGCATTTTTATCCGGCGTATATTACTTTTCCAGAGCAGCCGCAAGACGGATCGTGGGACTGTGATCACCGCCGCCATCACCTCCATCCGCCCCAAAACAAATATCCCCGGAGACTGACGTATCGTCTCCGGGATACCTTTATGCATATCTTTACGTATATGTTCATGCTGTCCGCCTCGCTCAAGACCCATTTAAGCCTCAGTTAAGCCATGACCCCTTTGTCCTTATCCGAACGGTCAGATTCCGGAAGAGGCTCCTCCGGCGACATGGTATCTGCATACCCGCTTTCCGCTTTCACAGCGCCTGCATACCCGCTTTCTGCCTTCATGGACACTGACTGGATTGCTTTGCCCGTTTCCTTATCCTGCACGCTCTGCCTGTTCCTGGAAGCCCGGAGGCTGTCCGGGAAAAGATCTGTCTTTATCTCATTCATACACATACTCCTTTCGCCTAACGGCTGTCTGTAGATAGTATGTGCCATTTCAGGAAAAATATACCTGATTAGCCGGATCCTTTTACTTTCCCGTACTTACGGAAAGCTCTGCATCGTAATTCCCGCCGCTGCGCCGGATGAAAGAGAGCTTACCGCCGTGCGCCTTTGCGATCTGGGCCACCAGGCGCAAGCCCATGATATGCACGGTGCTCTCCGTCCTGTCCAAGTTCCTGACCACAGTCTCCGGGATACCCTTTCCCGTATCCTCGATCCGCCAGCTTACCTCCGACTGGTCCGCCCGCATAGATACTGTCACCTGGCACCCTTCCTCATTGTGCCGGATGCTGTTGCCGATCAAGTTTCTCAGCGCCCGCTTAAGCAGCCCTTCATCCGCCGTTATCCGCACGCTCTCCGCCTCTTTCCCCACGATGATCTCTATGACAAAATCCGCAGCGCCCCCGCCTCCGGAACTAAGCTCTGTCTCCCCGTTATAGAAGTCCGCCGCACACTCTCTCAAGACAGCCGCCGCAGAGCAGTCCTTCCGCTTTAGCGGCTGCGCCTGGTACAAAAGCTTGGAAGTAAGATTAAGGTCTGCGATGAGCTGACGGATGATCAAGCTCTGCCGCTTCATCTTCTCCGCCGTCCTCCGGTTCTCTTCGTCAAGGGACATATCCTGCGAAAGCTTATCCGCGTATCCCACGATCAGCGACAGGGGAGTGCGGATATCGTGGGATACCCCCGCGATCCACTCCGTCCTCGCCTCGTCCCTTCTGGCAAGCATCTCCTGCTGCTCCTTAAGCTTCCCGGATACGCGGTTTATCTTCCCCGCCAGCTCCTCCATAGCGCCGCTCTCGGGGATGTCCACAGCCTCCCCCAAGGCCAGCTTCTCGATCCCCTCCGCCACCGGCCTCATAGACTGGTAGAACCGGAATCCGAAACAGAGGATGAACAGCAGGATAATGACAAGATTGGCAATCACCGCCGCTTTCATATATATTGGAATAAACGTGAACATTTCCACTGATATCAGCATATCGTACCTGGCCAGTCTCTCCTTGTCGCAGCCGAACACTAAAAGAAGATCTCCGCTCCTCCACGTCCTCACCGGATAATCCTCCAGGTACCACCGGGAGAATGAAGACACCTCGCAAAGCGTATAACTCCTTTTGATCTCTCCCGGAAGCCTCCACTCCCACACGGCGCGCCCCGCCCCGTCAAGAGCCATCGCCCATACAAAGGAAGTATCTTTTAGGATATCCTCCCCCTCCGGCGAGATCACGATCTCCCCTTCTTCCTCTGACAGCTCTGCCCCGATACGCTCCATACTGTCCCGTCCATAGACAGATTCGTCCGTATCGCGGACCGTCATATAACCTATGCCAAGAAAGACAACTGCATTGCACAAAAGGATGACGAGGATGATCGCGCCGACGGTCAGAGAGTACCGCCGGATGATCTTTAACAGGCTTTTCATGGCTGCACCTTCGCAAGCCTGTAGCCAAGCCCTCTTGCCGTGAGTATCCACTCAGGATGGGACGGGTCGTCCTCCAGCTTCTCTCTCAGGTGCCGGATATGCACCATCAGCGTATTCTCGTATCCATAGTAAAAATCTCCCCACACCGCATTACAGAGCGAATCAAAGGTAACGATCCGTCCCCTGTTCTGGTTTAATTTCATTAGGAGGGCAAGCTCCTTAGCCGTCAGGGGCGTCTCCTCTCCGCAAAGGGTGACTACCGCCCGCTCCGGCAGTACCTTCCGCTCACCAAGGCAGATGACCGGCTCTGCCTTCTCCTCCTTCATATGGTAGGTCCGTTTAAGAACCGCCCTCACCCTGAGCAAAAGCTCTTTGGGAAGGAAAGGCTTCGTAATATAATCATCCGCCCCCAGACCCAGGCCGAAGAGCCTGTCTTCATCCTCATCCTTCGCCGAGAGAAACAAAATCGGGATCTCTGACTCCTCCCTCATCTGCCGGAACAGGGCGAATCCGTCCCCGTCAGGCAGCATGATATCAAGGATGGCCATGTCGGGCCTGCTGGTATGGAACAGCTCCATCCCCTCCTTAACCGACTGAGCCGTAAGCACCTTACGGTAACCGTCCTCCGTTAAGATGGCGGCGATCAGGCTCACCAGCTCCTTATTGTCATCTACTACAAGGATTTCGTATCTGTAATTCTCCATCCTGTCTCCTCCTTCGGTTTTGCTTATCTGTCTCTATTATAATTCCCGGTACCTTCCTTTTCCATTTTTCCCGAAAAATTTAAGGTAAACTTAATCATCCACAGTTGTACCATTCCCCTGCAGTTTGTGCGGCAAATGCAAAAGTCATGTGCACAATAGCAGTAATTCCCGTTAAAATACGCCCGGAACCGATATTCAGTACATTTTTATGCTTTAATCTTCTATAACAGAACTTTTTTATACTATTTACTGTACAGAACATATTTATTCTATATATTCCAATTTCAGTACATTTTTATTCTTTTCTTTTTGATTCTCTCATGTTATCATAGAGGAAACAACTGTTTTAATCTACAGACGAGGTGAGATCAGATGACGATCGGAGAAAATATCAAGCGCATCCGTAAGGAAAAGCACCTGACCCAGAAAGAATTAGGACATCTATGCGGGATGGCTGATTCTGCCATCCGCCGCTACGAGCTGGGGAAATCCACACCCAAGCTCCAGACACTCCACAGGATAGCCGGGGGACTTAAGGTACCTGTCAACACGCTGGTTGAGCAGTGCGGGCCAGAATACCAGTTATCTCCCACAGGCAGCTCCCCCGAGGCGGGAAGCAAAAAAAGTAAAAACCCGGAATATGCATGGGATGACTGGCTGAATTCCAACAACATCCACTTCATGCGCTACGGAACCGGCGACAGAGAAGGGACGCTGATCAAATTCGCCGGTACAGGAGAGTTCTATTTCCTCACGAAGGAACAGACTGCCCGGCTTCCTGCCTTAGGCATCGAGCAGACGAAGATTCTCATCAAAGCCATGGCTTCGCAAAACATAAGGTAAATATAAGGTACATTTAAGTCTCACCTAAGGCATGCCTCCTACAATAATGCTGTAAACAAAACAGGCCGAAAAGCCTAAGCTTACCTGTCACAAGGTAAAATGGCTTTTACGGCCGCAGCAAATAAGGAGGTTGCTTTATGTCTTCAGTAATCATGACAGATTCCCTTACCAAACAATACGGCAGCAAGAAAGCTGTTGACCGGCTTGACCTTAAGGTTCCTTCCGGGAGCATCTACGGCTTCTTGGGCCCTAACGGCGCCGGAAAATCTACTACCCTTAAGCTTCTCTTAGGACTTATCCGCCCCACCGGAGGACGTATTATGATCCTTGGCAAAGAGGTGAATCAGAAAAACCGCCTGTCCATTCTGGCCAAAACCGGGTCGCTCATCGAATCACCCGCCTACTATGGACATCTGAGCGGAAAAGAAAACCTGCGGATCATCTGTACATTAAAGGACGTACCCTTTCAGGAAGCCGACCGGGTCCTGAAGATCGTCCGCATGACCGAACAGCAGAATAAAAAGGTCGGCCAGTATTCTCTCGGCATGAAACAGCGGCTCGGTCTTGCCGCCGCCCTGCTTGGCAGCCCTGACCTTCTGCTCCTTGACGAGCCCACCAACGGCCTGGACCCTGCGGGAATTCAGGAGATGCGCAGGCTGATCTGCTCCCTCCCCGAAAAATACGGCATCACCATCGTCGTATCCAGCCACTTGTTAAGCGAGATTGACCAGATGGCCACCCATGTAGGCATTATCGATCATGGGCAGCTTATCTTCCAGGACACCCTTTCCTCCCTCCATGAACACAGCAAAAGCTGGATCATCCTCCACACGGATAACGACCCTGAGGCGCTGAAGATCCTTAAACAGGCGAAGATCCCTGCCGGCCGCAGGGATGGTAAGCTCGTGCTCAGGGCGCAGAAGGACGCACTCGTGGCGGAGGCTGCCGCTGCCTTAGTTCACTCCGGCATCGGTGTACTGAGAATCTATGAACAACAGATGAGCCTTGAGGATATCTTTCTTCATCTGACCGGAAAGCAGGTGAGCCTATGAGTTTACCAATCATCCGCCAACTGTCGGCAGAGCAGAAAAAAGCCCGGCACCGCAAGATCTGGCTTGTCCCTTTGGGATTCTTCCTGTTTGAGGTCATCTGGATGCTCTGGATACTTACGACTGCACACGCCAAAGAACTTGTCACCGGCTATCTGATGCTGTTTTACCAGCTTCCGGTCCTGAACACCGTCATCCTGCCTCTCATGATCACGGTCATCGCCAGCCGGCTCAGTGACATGGAGATTAAGGGCGATACCTTAAAGCTTCTCTATACTATGCAAAGACCTGCCGGATTCTTTGACTGCAAATATGTAGCCGGCACAAAGTACCTGCTTTTCTTTACCGCAGGACACGGTATGCTGATCCCGGTATACGGGAAAATATTCGGCTTTGGGAACCCGCTGAAAATATCCATGCTTTTTAGCTACCTGGCGGTCACCTTATGCACCAGTATGATCCTTCTGGCCATACAGCAGACGCTGTCCCTGATCTCAAACAGCCAGTTCCTGCCTTTGATCGTCGGGCTTGCCGGCTCCTTCCTGGGGCTGTTTTCCCTGTTTTTCCCCGCCCCGGTGGCGCGGCTTGTGATCTGGGGCTACTTTGCCGCATTTCCCCGCGTGGAGATGGACTGGAACCGGGATACACGGATCATACAGTATAATGAGGTATCCTTTCCGTTGTATGCATTTTTTGCATTTGCTGCCGCAGGCATCTTCATCTATGGCATATGCAGAACAATTACCGTAAAAAAGGAGGTATAAAACATGTCAAGATATGACCTGATCGATATCCAGACCACCCCCGAACCCTTTCCTGCCCTCACTATGCTCTCCCGGTGTATCAGGGCAGAAGGACAGAAGCTTAAGCACTCCTTCATCTTTCCCGCCTGTATTATCATCCCCGTGATCCCTGCCATCATGGGATCCTTTAACTACCTGCAGAATATCGGGATACTCAAAAGCCAGTGGTACTCGCTGTGGACACAGTTCACCCTGTTCTACTCCACATTCTTCTACGCGCCTCTGATTGCCCTTTACTGTTCTTATATGTGGCGGCTCGAACACCGCAATAACAACTGGAACGTCTTTATGAGCACACCGGTCAGTATCCCTTCTTTATACCTTGGAAAGTTGGCAGTCATCTTTTATGTCACGGTGATCACCCAGACGTGGGTCGGGTTCTTGTACTTCGCCGCCGGAAAGCTTATAGGGCTCCCCGGGTTATGCCCGCTTGAGATCATATTCTGGCTTTTTCGCGGGACCGCTGCAGCCGTGGTCATTGGAGCGTTGCAGCTCCTTTTATCCATGGTGATCCGGAGTTTTTCCGTTCCCATCGGCATCGCTCTGATCGGAAGTGTCATGGGAATGCTCATCTCCAATAAAGGGCTTGGGCTGGGCTGGCCCTACAGCCTTATGCTCATGGGCATGAATTCCAATAAGGCTACAAATTCCCTGGCCGGGAGCGGCCTGCCGTTTATCGCGTCGGCACTCTTTTTCTTCCTGCTCTTCTATCTGATCGCAATCTGGATACTCAGAACAAAAGATGTCCGGGCATAGAGCATTTTTGTACTTTATCTTTGACTCCCTCCGGAATTACCTAAAAAGGGACTGCTTCCAAAGCCGGAACAGTCCCTTCTCTATCGTCTCTTCTCTTTTCTTACTTATCTCTCTTTTTATCCGTCAGACCTACTTCATGTATTTTTCAAGCTGGCGCACCGCCTCCTGGATATCGATCGGCTTGGCAATATGCGCATTCATGCCGCATGCAAGGCAGTGATTGATGTCCTCGGAAAATGCATCCGCAGTCATCGCAATGATCGGAATATCCGCATCCGGCCTGTCAAGAGCACGGATATTTTTTGTCGCATCATATCCATTCATGATCGGCATACGGATATCCATCAGGATCGCATCATAATATCCCGGCTCGGACTGCTCGAAGATCTCTATGCAGACCTGTCCGTTTTCCGCCCTGTCGATCTGAAGATTCAACTCGCCCAAAAGCTCCTCCGCGATCTCCCAGTTCAGGTCATTATCCTCTGCCAGAAGGATATGTCTTCCTTCAAAATCTTTGGCCTCCTCCTCCGGCTCTTCTATCTTTCCTTCCGATATTCCCGCGTATTTCCGAAGTCCGTAATACAACGTGGACTTAAACAGCGGCTTGGCGATAAATCCGTTGATTCCCGCACCGCGCGCGTCCTCCTCGATATCGCTCCAGTCATAAGCTGATATGATCAGGATAGGGATCTCGTCGCCCATCATCTTACGTATCTCATTGGCCGTCCTGATCCCGTCCATCCCCGGAAGCTTCCAGTCCAGAAGGATGATATGGTAATCGTCGTGCTGCCTGTGCTTCTTCTGCACCATCTCAATGGCCGTCTCACCATCAAGCGTCCAGTCCGCATGCACACCGATCATTTTTAAGGATTCGGCTGTCGTACGGCAAAGCTGCTCATCATCATCCACAACAAGCATATTCCATGCCGGAAGGACCATATCCTCCTCCTGCACGGTAGCGCATTCCAGATCCAACATAACATGGAACTCCGTACCTTTTCCCTGCTCGCTTTTCACCTCAATGGTTCCGCCCATAGCATCCACGATATATTTGGTGATCGCCATCCCAAGTCCGGTACCCTGTATCTTCTGGACGCGCATACTGTCCTCCCGGCTAAACGAATCAAAGATCTTATCCTGAAAGTCTTTCGACATACCGATTCCGCTGTCCTTTACCGTAAGATGAATCCTTACCCAGTCGTCGCCGCGGCTTGACGGCTCCTCCTCCATAGCAAGATGGATGATTCCTCCCTCGGGCGTGAATTTAATCGCATTGGACAGGAAATTAAGGAGCACCTGATTTAAGCGCACGCTGTCACAGCAGACATTTTCCGACGATATATCATGGATAAACACATCAAAGTGCTGGTTCTTCTCCTTCACCTGCGGCTGTACGATATTCACGATGCCCTCCATCACCTCACGCAGAGACACCTGGTCGATATTCAGGCTCATTTTCCCGCTCTCGATCTTGGACATATCAAGCACATCATTGATCAGCCCCAGCAAATGCTTACTGGACAGAGTGATCTTGCGCAGGCAGTTCTGTACCTGCGGTATATTTCCGATATTGGCCGTGGCAATCGCCGCCATGCCTACGATGGCATTCATCGGAGTACGGATATCGTGGCTCATATTGGACAAAAATTCGCTCTTAGCCTTGTTGGCCGATACCGCCTCCTGGCGTGCCCGCTCGATCTCCCTGAACTGCTCCTTAGTCAGGATAAAGAACTTATAAAACACCAAAAGAAGCGCGCACAGAACAATAAAGCAGGCCGCGATAGCCATGATGATCCACTGGCTGTTCAGCTCCCCTACGATCTCACTCAGGGCGCCGTAAGGCATGACCGTCACCAGATACCACTCAGAATAAGGCAGTGCGGCGCAGTACAGATGCCGCCGTTCGTTCTCCATCATAATCACTTTCGAGTATTTCTCCTTGGCGCTCATGGCCGCCTCTAATTCCTCGACGTACTGCTGTGCATTCTCACCGCCCATATCCTCAAACATCGCCTTGATCCGGTCAAAATAATTCTCCCGGAATGCCGAATTGCTGCGGATGACAAAGCTTCCGTCCCGCCGGATAATATGGGAGTACACCATAGAATCATTCTCATCCAGCGCCAGCACCTCCTTGATGTAGCTTACCGGAATCCCCGCCACCAGGGCAATGCTCGTTTCCCCGTTTTTCATCTTATAGGCGGAAGGAACCCCCATGAGCACGATCTCGTTGTCTGAGCCATCTGTCCCTACCGCAATCTTTTTATCGCCTCCTCTTAAGGACTCCAGAAACGGCTCCGGATCTGTCACTTTGACCTTCTCCCCATAGACCATGTCAAAATTCCCGTCTTCATCATAAAATGCAAGATAATCGAATCCTCTTGCCTGACCGCTGTACTTAAGTTCCTCCAGACGATTATCATGTATATCCTGAGGCGGCACATCCTGTTCCAGCTCTTCAACCTGAGCCAGCCTAAGACCCACAGTTTTCTCAAAATGAATAGAGATCTGCTCGCTCATCCCCGCCATATATACCGTGCCTATCTCCGTCATCGTCTCCGAGCTCCTCCCATTCATATAAAATGGCAGGAAGCTGAAAATGGATACACACAGAACCGAGATAAAAACAGCGCTACTCAGCAAAAATTTTAATGTCTTTTTCTTTATCATAAAACCCTCCGTAATTTCCTATACTCTGCTGTCTGAACCCCCGATGTCGCTTTTGCAGCCAGACTGCTTATACACGGAAGCATCCTCCCCCGACGAACTCTCTAAGCAGCGAATTCATCGGTATATTCTCACTACCGATCCCCACAAAATAGTCCAAGAATTTGAGGAGTCTTTTGGCCTCCAGATATTCCGGGCAGTCCCGGTCTATCGCAAATAAAAGCCTCTCCACATAGGGCTTTAATACGGCCAGCTCATAGACAAGCGCAGAGTTGAACATCACATCCGCCTCCTCCTGGTAAGGGAAGATATTCTTCTCCTCCCCTCTTCTTACCGATTCCCACATGCGGATGGTCCTCTGGGCGCTGGAACCGCGTGTACGGGCATCCCGTACGATCCTTCTGAGGAACCTGCCGTCAGTGGACGGAATACGGTTATGTTCATCAATATTAAGCTGTGTGAGCGCACTGATATAGATCTTAAACTTATTGTCGTCCGCCAGCGCCTCAGTAAGCTTCGGGTTCAGACAGTGGATCCCCTCGATCACAAGCACGTCGCTTTCCCCAAGCTTCATGGTCGGACCATCATACTCCTTGTGCCCGTTGACAAAATTAAACTGTGGGATCAAGACCTCTTTCCCCTCTAAAAGCTCCTTCATCTGCTCGTTGAACAGCTTGACATCCACTGCCTCCAGACATTCAAAGTCATAATCTCCGTTCTCGTCCCTGGGATTATCCTCCCGCTCCACAAAATAATTATCAACTGCAAGGGGACGGGGCACCAGCCCGTTGGCTCGAAGCTGGATGGACAGACGGTGGGAGAAGGTCGTCTTTCCCGAAGAAGAAGGACCCGCGATCAGGACGAACTTGATATCCTTGCGTCCTGCGATCTGCGCCGCTATCTCCGCGATCTTTTTCTCCTGCAGCGCCTCCTGAACAAGCACCAGCTCCTGGACATCGCCCTTAGTCACTTTATCATTCAGCGCGCCGACAGTCTCTATCCCCTGCATGTCACTCCATTTGACCGATTCCTTCTGCACCCGGAAAAGCTTCTGGCGCGGCGCGAACTCAGGCACGGTCTTCGGGTCCTTCCTGTCGGGCATCTGCATCACAAAGCCCTCATCATACAGATACAGCTTAAAATATTTGAGATACCCCGCACTGGGAACCATGTATCCATAAAAATAATCCTCAAACTCATTCATATTATAGATATTTACTCTGGACACCCTGCGATACGCAAAAAGCTTCTCCTTGTCATACATCCCGTACTGCCTAAACAGCGCGATGGCCTCGTCCGTGCTGACCGTCCGCTTGCCGATAGGCAGGTCAAGCTGTACGATCTGCCTCATCCTGTCCTCTACCTTGTCAAGAAATTCCTGGGTCAGGGCGATATTCCCCTTGATCGTGCAGTAATATCCCCTGCCTATGGAAAAATGAACCCGTACCTTTTTAATATCCTCCCTGGATGCGACGTCATACACTGCCTTTACCAGCATCAGCTTCATACTTCTCTTGTATGTCTCATGCCCGATCGCTCCTCCTGTAGTCTCAAAAGCCAGTGTACAATCCCGCTTCAGCTTTTTCCGAAGCTCCTGCAGCTTCCCGTCTGCATAGACAAGAACGATGTCCTCGCTGTACCTGTCCTGAAAATCTCCGACGATCTGCTGATATGTTGTCCCCGCTATGTACTCTCTCTCTTCACCGCCTATACGTACGCGGCATACCTTCTGCTCCTTCATACATCCACCTCTCCATCTGGTTTATATCACTTGGAATTTATATCACATGAAACGGGTGAGAAACCGGCGCCGCAATCACCTGCACGCCGCTTAGCGTCCCGTCAAAATACTGCTTTACATCGCCGGCAAATATGTGCTCCACACCGTAATGCCCCGCATCGATGACCGCCATGCCCTGCGCCATTGCATCAATCCCGTCATGATGTCCGATATCTCCGGTAATGAGAACATCCGCCCCTTTCCTTACCGCGTCCTTAAGAACACTCTTTCCGGAGCCCGGGCAGACTGCCGCCCGCCTGATCCTCATATCAAGATTCCCGAATATCTTCACATTCAAAAGCCCAAAGGCAGCCTTCACCGCCTCTGCACACTCTCCCAGACTCATCTCACGGGACAGATCCGCGATCTCCCCGATTCCTGACGGCGTCTCTCCTTCACTGGTAACCCATAAGACCTCCGGCCGCTCAAAGCCAAGCCTCTCTCCCGCAAGCCTCCCCATCCTGCATACATCATAATTCGTATGCATGGCATAATACGAAATATCATTCTGGATCAGCCGGATTAAGCGCCTGCCGGTAAAATCCTGGTTATTGATCTTCTTAAGCCCGCCGAAAATCAGCGGATGGTGCGTCACCAGCATATCTGCCCCTTCAGAAACCGCCGCCCCGATCACCTCGTCCGTCGCATCCAAAGCTATGTATATGCGCTTAACTTCCTTGTCGTCCCTGCCTGCAAGAAGTCCTACATTGTCCCATTCAAGAGCGCACGCCGCCGGGCATGTCCTTTCGATCACTTCGATAATATCCTTACATATCATCTTCTATTCATCCTCCCCTGGCATACGCTGCTCAAAGCATCCAAGCGCCTGCCTGACATATTCCGCTTCCCGGCTCACCTGCTCAAGCCGCGCCTTCGCTCCCCCGCTATCTGCATGCATGCGCAGATCTGCGGCTATAGATTCCTTAAGGCTCTGCTCTCTTCTCAAAAATTCCTTAAGGATTGGATGGCGCATACCAAGAAGCTTCTTTCCGTAAATATACTCGTACTCTTCATAAGGCTCCGGTTCACCGTGCACCGCCTTCATCACCGGATAATATTTTCCGTCCTCCAGAACCATATCCTCCTTAACGATGACCAGCCCGTGATCCGCAAGATATCTCCTCACCTTAGCGATCTCCGACTGCGGCTGCAGAACACAGGAGGTAAGGGAATCTACGGCCTCCTTCCCCTCACTGAGGATCCGGATGATCAGGCCGCCGCCCATACCTGCTGCGATCACCGTGTCCGCCTCTTTCGGCTTAAGCCCCTTAAGGCCGTCACAGAGCCTCGTCTCTATCCTGCCCGCCAGTCCGGCTCCCGCAATATGCAGCCTGGCACGCTCAAGCGGGCCTTTATTCACATCCATGGCAATGACCCGGTCCGCGATCCCTGATTCCACAAGAAAGATGGGCACATACCCGTGGTCAGTCCCAATATCCGCAGCGCAGCCGCACCTGTCTACAAGACACGCCACCGCGGACAATCTCTTCGATAATTCCATAAATCACTCTCTTAATCCAGATAATCCCGAAGCTTCCGGCTGCGGCTCGGGTGGCGCAGCTTCCTTAATGCCTTCGCCTCAATCTGGCGGATACGCTCGCGGGTAACATCAAACTCCTTCCCCACTTCCTCCAGTGTCCGGGCGCGCCCGTCGTTCATGCCGAAGCGGAGCCTGAGTACCTTCTGCTCCCGCTCTGTCAGCGTGTCAAGCACATCGTCAAGCTGCTCCTTGAGCAGCGTCTGGGCCGCCGCCTCCGCTGGAACAGGCACATTGTCATCCTGGATAAAATCTCCGAGATGGCTGTCCTCCTCTTCCCCGATCGGCGTCTCCAAAGAGACCGGCTCCTGGGATATCTTCAAGATCTCCCGCACCCGGTCAACAGGCATGTCCAGCTCTCCGGCGATCTCCTCCGGCGTAGGCTCGCGCCCCAGCTCCTGAAGGAGCTGCCTGGATACACGGATCAGCTTATTGATGGTCTCCACCATATGCACCGGGATACGGATCGTCCTGGCCTGATCCGCGATCGCCCTGGTAATCGCCTGACGGATCCACCATGTGGCATAGGTACTGAACTTAAATCCTTTATGATAATCAAACTTCTCAACTGCCTTGATCAGGCCCAGATTCCCCTCCTGGATCAGATCGAGGAAAAGCATCCCGCGCCCCACATAACGCTTCGCAATACTGACCACAAGACGCAGATTTGCCTCCGCAAGACGCTTTTTGGCGCTCTCGTCGCCGTCTGCCATACGCTTTGCCAGATCCACCTCTTCATCAGCCGTCAGAAGAGGGACCTTCCCGATCTCCTTCAGATACATCTTGACCGGGTCGTCGATGCTGACGCCGTCGGGCACAGAAAGATCGATCTTTTCCAAGTCTACGTCGTTCTCCTCACTGATAACGATATCCACGTCGTCCAGATCATCAAGGTCGTCGCTGTCCGACCCGATGCGCAAAACATCGATATTCTGCGCCTCCAGATATTCATACACCTTTTCCATCTGATCCAGATTAAGCTCCATATCTGAGAAAAAGTCATTAATCTCCTGAAGCTCCAGAATACTTTTCTTCTTTTTGCCAAGCGCAACCAGTTCTTTTAATTTCTCCTCAAATTTTGCCACATTCTCTTCCATGTAGTACCCATCCTCTCATAGCTTGATTATATTTTATCCTTAATTAACGGAAATATGCAGTTTATGGAGGTTCTGCAGGTCGCTTTTCGCTTTCATCAGCTTCTGCATCCCCTCGATATCTGCAACGTCCCAGTCCTTTCCTGCCTGCTCGATGCTGTAGTTCTTCACACGGATGACCGTCTCCTTGAGCGCTTTTTCTCTCTCCTGCGCCGTGCTGAGCTCACGGATCTTCGTGTGGAACAGAGAAGCAACCTCACGGTGTTCCTCTTCATCGGTAAAATGGTTCATGATCTGCGCTGGATTCACCCCGCCCCTCTCGTACTGCTCATAGAGAAGCCTGGCAACAGTCCGGAATATCCCTTCTGAAAAATCCTCCGGAGTGATATACTTACTGATCTGGTTGAAGATCCCTTCATCCTCGATCAGCCAGGTGAGCAGGATCCTCTGCGACATCCTTCCTCCATCCTCCCTGCCCCTGCTGCTGTTCTGCCCGGATTTCGGCCGCTTCGCAGGCCTGGCCATCCCTGCCTGAACCGCCATATTTACCACCAGCTTCTTAAGCTCCTCATAGCCTGCCCGATATTCCTTCGCCACCGCTTCGATATAGTTATTGCGCTCGATCTCCTCTGAAAACTGGGCAAGCCGCCTGGCCGCCTCCTTCATGAAATCTGTCTTCCCCTCGGGAGAATCCATATCATAGTCTTTACGCAGTACCTCCAGGCTGTAGAGAAAGCCGTTGCGCGCCTTCGCAATCCGATCCTCAAAGGCGTCCGCACCCAGATTCTTGATAAATTCATCCGGATCCTTATAAGGCTCCATGCGGATGATCTTCGCCGTGATCCCCGTATCCCGCAGGATGGGAAGCGCGCGCAGCGCCGCCCGCGTACCGGCATCGTCGCTGTCATAAGTAAGATATACCTCATGCACATAGCGCCCGATCAGAGAAGCATGTCCCTCCGTCAGGGCAGTACCCAGCGAAGCGACCGCATTGTCAAACCCAGCCTGATGCAGGGAGATGACATCCATATACCCTTCGCACAGCAAAAAATACGGCTTTTTCGACCGTCTCGCACGGTTAAGCCCGTAAAGATTCCGGCTCTTGTCAAATATGGCTGTCTCCGGAGAGTTCAGGTATTTGGGCTTGGCATCGCCCATCACACGCCCCCCGAATCCGATCACCCGGCTGTTCACATCCATGATAGGGAACATCACCCGGTTCCAGAATTTGTCATAGACACCCTGACGCTCATCATAACTGATAAGCCCGGCTTTTGCAAGTATATCATCTTTATAACCTTTTCCCTTTAAATACTGGTACAGATCATCACTGTATTTGTTGGAATATCCAAGACCAAAGGCTCTTAGCATATCGTCGCTAAGCTGCCTGTCCCTAAGATACTTAAGTCCCGCTGATCCCTGCGGCTGCCTTAACTGTGTATAGTAATATTTCGCCGCCAGTTTATTGACCTCCAGAAGAGCCGCCTTAAGATCCGCCCGTCTCCTCGCCTCCCCGGTATATTCTTCCTCTGGGAGCGCAACCCCCGCCCTGTCGGCAAGCGCCTTCACCGCCTCCTGAAAAGAAAAATTCTCATATTCCATCAGGAAGGTAAAGACATTGCCCCCGGCGCCGCAGCCGAAACAATAATACATCTGCTTCTGCCTGCTCACCGAGAAGGACGGCGATTTCTCATTGTGGAACGGGCACAGTCCAAAATAGGAGTTTCCCTTCTTCTGAAGCCTGACATAACCTGAAATTACATCGACAATATCATTTTTCATTCTTACTTCTTCAATAATGTCATCCGAATAATACATATGCTAACACCCTTTTGACCTGCCTCAAAATTGCCCTCATATATAATATTCGACAAAAGCGCCGGATTTCCTTTTAAAATTTCCAAGATTTTGGAACAAAATAATCTCCGAATTTTTTTACCGCGTATGTATCGGTCATCCCGGCAATATAATCACACACCATCTGCTCTTTATTCACCCCGGATTCCCCCTGCATGGACTGGTATTCCCCCGGGATCTCATCAAGATTTTCCATATAAAACCGGTACAGATCCTGTATCATGCGTACTGCCTTTTTCTCTTCCCTTTTTGCCACCGGATTCAGATAGACCCGCTCGAACATGAACGCCCGCAGCTCCTTCATGGCCTCCTCTACTTCCTCTGACATGGAGATCCTGGGCTTATCCTTGCTGTTGGTCACTACATCGTGGATCAGCGTATTAAGCCGCTTCCTGGTAGTATCCCCCAGGATCCGGTGAAACTCCTCCGGGATCTCCTGCTCTGTCAGAATCCCTCCCCGGATGGCGTCGTCGATATCGTGATTTAAGTAAGCGATCTTATCCGAGAACCGCACGATCTGTCCCTCCAGCGTCCGGGGAGTCCCGCTGGACTTGTGGTTTAGAATCCCGTCCACTACCTCCCAGGTAAGGTTAAGCCCCCTGCCCTCCTTCTCCAGCCGCTCCACGATGCGCACGCTCTGGACATTGTGGCAAAAGCCGAAAGGATTCACCTCATTGAGGGCGCGCTCCCCCGCATGGCCGAAGGGGGTGTGCCCCAAGTCATGCCCGAGAGCGATGGCCTCCGTCAGATCTTCATTGAGACACAGCGCCTTTGCGATAGTCCTTGCATTCTGGGATACCTCCAGCGTGTGGGTGAGCCTTGTGCGGTAATGATCCCCATTGGGCAGCAAAAACACCTGCGTCTTCTGTTTCAAGCGGCGGAACGACTTGCAGTGCAGTATCCTGTCCCTGTCCCGCTGGAACACTGGGCGGATATCGCACTGGGACTCCACTGTCTTCCTTCCTTTTGAATCCTTGCTGAGCGCCGCATACGGACTCAAATACTCCGTCTCCCGGCGCTCTAACTGCTCCCTGATCGTCATATCCCTCAATCCTTTACCTGTTCTTTACTCATTATACCAGCCGGCCCGTCAGTCCCGAAGCCGCTCCTCAATAGCGTTCACCACGGTTTCAAGCACTTTGATCCTGGCGTAATATTTATTATTCCCTTCCACGACAACCCACGGCGCGTAAGGGGTGGACGTGCGGATCAGCATCTCATTCACCGCCTCCTCATACTGGTCCCACTTCTCCCGGTTACGCCAGTCCTCGTCAGTGATCTTCCACTGCTTCTCCGGATTCTCCTGTCTCGCCTTAAATCTTTTCTCCTGTTCGTCCTTGTCGATCTGCATCCAGAACTTCAGCACGATGGCTCCTGCGTCGGAAAGGTCACGCTCCATGCTGTTGATCTCCTTGTAGGCTCTCTGCCACTCCTGACTAGAACAGAACCCTTCGATCCGCTCGACCATAACGCGCCCGTACCATGTCCGGTCAAAGATGGTCACATGCCCTGCCTTGGGCATATCCGTCCAGAACCTCCACAGATAATGGTGCTGTCTTTCGATATCATTGGGCGATGCGGTCGGATGCACCACATAGCCTCTCGGGTCCATCTTCTCCGTCAGCCGTTTGATGGCCCCGCCCTTCCCTCCGGCGTCCCAGCCTTCAAACCCGAGCACTACCGGGATCCTCCTTCGGTAAAGCTCCCCGTGGAGCTTCTCAATCTTTTTCTGCAACTCCTTTAGGCGTTCCTTGTATTCCTCCTTCGTGTACGACAGGCTCAGATCCGCCCTGGACAGGATCGTATCCCCCATCCGCCTGTCACTGTCCGCCGCTTTTTTCTGCTCTGCTGCAGCAGGTATCTGCGCTATCCTTGCCGCCGCCTCCTCTGCCGCCTTCTTCTGTTCCTTCACTGCCGCTACCTTTCCGGCAAGTATCCTGGCCACGACAGAATAGATCTTTGCCGTTGCAAACCGCTTATCCATGGCCTCCACGATATTCCACGGCGCGTATTCCGTATCGGTCCGAAGAAGCATCTCCTCGTTGATGGCCTGGTATTTTTCAAATTCTTTGTTGCGCTTTTTGTCGTCCTCTCCGACACGCCATGCCGTTTCCTTAGAAGCAAGGAGCTTCTCAAAGCGCTTCTTCTGCTCCTTTTTATCGATAGCCAAAAAGATCTTGATCAGCACCATGCCGTCCGCAGTGAGCATCTCCTCGAAGGCGCAGATGGAGTCGTACGCCTTTGCAAGCTCGTTCTTCTTCGTCCGCTTGTCAAAGCGGTCGATAAGCACCTTCCGGTACCAACTGCTGTCGTAGATGGCAATGCGCCCCTTCGCAGGCATCTTCGTCCAGAACCTCCACAGAAATGGATGTATACGCTCTTCCTTCGTCTCAGTCTTCACCGCGTGCACCTCAAAGCCTCTTGGGTCTAAGGCCTTGATCAGCTCACTGATCTGCACGCCCTTGCCCGCCGCGTCATAGCCCTCAAAGGCGATCATAATCGGAATACCTAGTTCCTTGCATTCCCGCTGGAGCTTCCCAATCTGCAAGGTCAGCTTCAGCATCTTCTCCTTGTATTCATCCTTCTCAAGAGCCTTTGTCAAGTCCAGTTTCTCTAACATTCTTTTCCCTCCTGTCGTCTCCTCACGCATGTCGTCTGATTCTTCATTTATTATACACCAAATTGCGCGTAAATACATATTTTTTTGAAAATGTACTGGCGTTTTTGTCAACTTATGTTAAGATTGAGTTAGTTTTGTTTTTGGGGGAATTGATTATGTCAGCAAAGGTTATGGAAAAAAATGAAATTACGGAAGGAATCATCTGGAGACAGCTCCTGATCTTCTTCTTTCCCATCGTCGTCGGGACGCTGTTCCAGCAGCTCTACAATACTGTGGACGCAGTGATCGTGGGACGCTTTGTGGGGAAGGCGGCGCTGGCCAGTGTGGGCGGATCTGCGGCAGTCTTAACCTACCAGGTGGTCATGTTCTTTACCAGCCTTTCCAATGGGGCGGCGGTCATCATCTCACAGTTTTACGGGGCGAAGAATAAGCAGAAGCTCCACGCGGCTCTTCATACGGCGGCGGCATTTTCCATCATCGCAAGTATCCTCATCACTGTGGCAGGATACCTGGCTACGCCGGCCCTTTTAACCGTCATGAAGACACCATCGGACATCATGCCGGATTCTATCGGGTACCTCAGGATCTATTTCCTGGGAATCATCGCCACGCTCATCTACAATATGGGCTCTGGCATCATGCGGGCGGTGGGGGACTCAAGGCGCCCGCTCTACTACCTGATTGTATGCTGTATCCTGAACATTGTCCTGGATATCGTCCTGGTCGTATATTTTAAGATGGGGATCGAAGGCGCCGCCCTTGCTACCATCATCTCGCAGGCGGTAAGCGCGGTTCTTGTCATCCGGGCGCTGATGACCTCCTACGATATGCTCCGGCTGATCCCAGGAGATATCCGGATCGATGTCCCTCTTCTGCTGTCGGAGCTTCGCATCGGGCTTCCAGGAGGTATCCAGTCCTCCATGTACGGGCTGACCAACATCATCATCCAGACCTCCATCAACCAGTTCGGGACGGACACTGCCGCTGCGTGGGCGGCGTTCGGAAAGGTGGATCTGATCTTCTGGGCGGTGAGCGGGGCCTTCGGCATCTCCATCACTACCTTTGCGGGGCAGAACTACGGCGCGGGAAAGCTCGGCCGGGTGTACAAAAGCGTCCGCGTCTGCCTGGGCATGTCTCTGGCGCTGTGCGGCTCGATTCTGGCCGGACTGCTGATCTTTGCCCGGCCGCTTTTGTCCCTGTTCACGTCCGATGATGCGGTGATCGGGCTGGGCGTCTATATGATGGTCAACATCGTGCCAAGCTACGCTATCTTTATCTTCGTAGAGATCTTTACGGGAGCGCTTAGGGGGATCGGAGATGTGATGATCCCTACGCTGATCACCTTGGGCGGAGTCTGTCTGGTGAGACTGCCGTGGATCTTGATCGTGACCCCGATACGCAAGGAGCTTTTTACCATACTGGTAAGCTATCCTATCGCGTGGGCAGCTACGGCGCTGCTGATGATTCCATATTATTTCTATCGAAAAAAGAAGCTTAACAGGCAGTGGAGCCGGGCATGATCACAGGACGATGTCGATGATCTCGTCGGCAGGTATCTTTGTCCCGTCGGTAAGGATCACTGCCCTTTCGTATTCATCTATCTTTTTTACGCGCCCGACGGTCTCTACATAGGCGCCTCCGGTCTTCTGTCTGTCCGGGACAAAGTAGGTGATGGTGGCAGAAGGATGGGTATCCTGCTGTCTGTGTATCTGCAGAAGCTTCAGGTCAAGGGCCGCCCTGCAGTCCTCGTCAATCTCAATCCTCTCATCAGTCAGCCGCGCAGTCTCCTTCACCGCCTCCCCGTGGGCGGTCAGCGCCGCAAAAGGCGCGAACTGTGCCGCCCGGTCAGAAAGCGGCATCTGCGGGTGCGTCTTTGACACATGATGGGGGAGATCGATGATATCATCGTACCGGTGTCTCTCCTCGTGATTGAACGCTAACATCTCTTCCTCCCCTTTCTATGCCTTGTGTCCGCCGATCTGCTGATTCCGTTCCATAGCGGTGGCGCCTTCGATCAGATTCGTTCCTTTTAAGACGGCATTTTTCCCATACTTTTTTTTAATCTCCAACATGACCTCCTGAAGCTTCCGCTCCCGGTCACGCTCTGCCTTTTTCGTCTCCTGCTCCTTTTCCAGTGCGGCATAATCCGTGAACAGGTCAAGCTGCTCGAAGGACGGCTCTGTCTTTGCCGCATGTTCATCCGTCACATGGTTGGCGCCCAGGGATATCCTTCTGACCAGCAGGTTCTGGTCAATGATCCTGTCGTACAGCCCCAGAACTGCATCTACGATCATTTTCCCGGAGGAAGTATGCTCCCCCAGATTCGCCGTGCCGTGGGCGTGCTTCGGAATCCTGCGCCCGTACCGGTCTGTGGTGGTCTCTCCTTGATAATCTGCCGCCCCAGGAGATGACAGATTCTCCATATCGTAGCCAGCCGTCAGCACAATCTGGTCTGTCACCAGCCGCTTGGCCACCAGATCAAGAGCAAGCATCTCCGCCATCTCCCGGACGACGATCCTTGCCTTGGCCGCCGTATAAGGGCAGTGGAGCACCTGGCCGGACACAACGCTGTTGTCCTTGGGCCGGTAAGCCTTGATCTGCGCCATGGTGCATGGCTCATAGCCCCATGCATGGTCGATCAAAAGCTCCGCGTTGACCCCGAACATCCGGTAGAGCAGGTCTTCGTTGTAGTATTCATCCGGCTTTCCCACCGAGCATCTTGCCACGTCTCCCATGGTAAATATACCCTGCTCCGAAAGCTTCTTTGCATAGCCCTTCCCCACGCGCCAGAAATCCGTGATCGGCCGGTGGCTCCACAAGATCCGCCGGTAGCTTTTCTCATTCAGCGATGCGATCCGCACCCCGTTCTTATCCGGCGGGATATGCTTTGCTACGATATCCATGGCGACCTTGCACAGATATAGGTTCGTCCCGATGCCCGCCGTAGCCGTGATCCCCGTGGCGGCGTGGATATCCTGCATGATCTTTCCCGCCAGCTCCCGGGGCGTTAGCTGATAGGTGTTCAGGTAGTCCGTCACATCCATCATGATCTCGTCGATCGAATATACATGACAGTCCTCCGGAGCCACATAGTTCAGATATATCTCATAGATCTTTGTGCTGTACCGGATGTAATGCGCCATCCTGGGAGGAGCAACGATATAGTCAAGAGAGAGCTTTGGGGAAGCCTTAAGCATGACATCGTCCCATGAGGCTCCCTCAAGCCTTCGTCCCGGCGCAAGCTCCTGACGCTTTGCATTCACTTCCTTTACCTTCTGAATCACCTCGAAAAGTCTCGCCCGCCCCGATATCCCGTAGGCTTTCAGGGACGGGGACACAGCGAGGCAGATCGTCTTCTCCGTGCGGCTAAGATCGGCGACGACCAGATTCGTCGTCATAGGGTCTAACCCCCTCTCCACACATTCTACGGAGGCATAGAAGGATTTCAGATCGATCGCGATATACTTACGGTTTTCCTGCGCCATAACATCCACTCCAATTCATAACAGACTCCGTCTACCGCAGCGCCTTTCTCCCGATAAGGAAATATGCCCCCACCACCAGGGTTATGGTGATTATCCACGAAAACGGATATACCCAGAAAAGCACTGAAAGCGTCGGCTTCCAGGCGAACACCGTGTATATCCAGATCACCCGCACCGCACAGGAGCCGAACATGGTCAGCACCGCCGGGGTCATAGAATAGCCCATCCCCCGGAGCACGCCGCCCGTAACCTCATACAACGGCGGCATAAAGCTGAATACCTGAATATGGAGCATACGCACCGCACCGTAGCTGACCGCCGCTGCATCCGCCGCAAAGATGCTCAGGAAAAGCTCCCTCCCCGACACGAACACGATGCTTAAAAGACCTGTTCCGCACACCCCAAGCAATGCACTGATACGCCACACCCTCTTGCACCGCTCATACTGCCTCGCTCCGTAATTCTGACTGGTAAAGGTCACGGCAGCCTGCGTAAAGGCGCTGGTGACAAAGAACGTGAAAAATTCATAGTTCAGCGCCGCCGCCGAACCTGCGATAGCATTGGTCCCGAATCCATTGATCGCCGATTGTATACACACATTGGAAAAGGAGAACACCATGCCCTGCAGGCCTGCAGGCGCGCCGATCTTGATAATCTTTACCATCTCTTCCCTGTCAAGCATAAGCTGCCTCAGATCGAGACGGATAGACTCCTTACTCTTCCTTAAAAATAGAAGAATGAGCGCCGCACTGACACCGTTAGCCGTCACCGTAGCAACGGCCACGCCCACAACCGACAATTGAAACACCACCACTAAAAGCAGGTTGAGTCCGACGTTGATCACACCGGACAGGATCAGGCAGTAAAGCGGCTTTTTCGTATCCCCCACGCTCCGAAGAACCGCAGAGCCAAAGTTATACACCATGAAAAAGGGCATGCCGCCAAAATAGATCTTAAGGTACACCGCCGCCAGGGGCAGAACCTCTGTTGGAGTATTCATCAGCTTAAGAAGCGGCTCTGCCACCACATTTCCCAGCACCGCCAGGATCGCCCCGCAGATCAGCGCCATGGAAATGACCGTGTGGACGGTATTGTGAATCTTGTCTGTCTTTCCCTCCCCGATATACCGTGCGATCACAACATTTGCGCCTACCGAGAAGCCCACGAACAGGTTCACCAGCAGATTGATCACCGAGCTGTTGCCGCCCACCGCTGCCAGCGCCTGGTTGCCGGCAAATCTCCCGACTACCGCCACATCCGCGGCATTAAACAGCTGCTGAAGGATACTGCTGGCCGCCAGCGGCAGGGCGAATAATACAATCTTGCCTGTCAGGGGGCCGTTTAGCATATCCATCTGCCCGGCCCGTCTCTTTTCTACTCTTTCCATCTCTTCTCCTCTTTATCCCCGTAAATTAATTTTGTACATAACAAAAGCTCTGCATCCATATAGATACAGATTGAATGTTTATTTGAATCAAATTAATCTAATGCCGTAACTGCCCTTGCTCCCATTTACCAAAAGGGCGATTTCAACCAGTTCCATGTAAACTTCCTGTCCCATTATTACCCTCCATTTTGCACGATCAGGTCTCTGGGAATTTCTTTATAACGCAAAAGAAACCCTGATAAATCAAGGTTTCCTCTTAATGCGGAAGATGGGACTTGAACCCACACAGCTCGAAAGCTACAAGATCCTTAGTCTTGCTCGTCTGCCAGTTCCGACACTTCCGCATAGACTTCTTAAACCGTCCAGAGAGTATATTACTATATAACCCAGAAAATGTCAATAATAAATGTGAAATTTTTTATTTATTTTTTGTCCCGCTCTCTGACCGGCTCAAAATCCGCTTATCTCCCGGCCACTTTCCTCCCAGAACATGGCGTTTAATGTACCGGAACGTCTTCTCCTCACCTTCACTGGCGAGCATCTTCAATAGAAAATGAAGCAGCGCCGCCGTCTCCGGATGGATCATCCTGCCCAGCTTCCCGGCTCCGTCCTCGTAATACTCCAGCGGATGCCTGTCCGTATAATCACAGCCCTGGTAAGTCTTAGACGCCGCTATCCGGTCCATGAACATCTCGACCACGTATCTTACCGGCATCTTCTGCCCTACGATCCCCTCCTCCTTATTCACGCTGTAATCAATCCAGTATTCATAGTGATGCTTGTTGCGGCCCTTGTGATGGAGCCACGCCCGGGAGTAGCCTGTAGCCTCGCGCTCCGCATTATTCGGGCTTCTCGTTCCCTGATAGTACTTGCAGCCCACTAAGAATTCTGTAGGGGAATACTTGGACAGATCATGAAGAAGTCCCTGCTTATATAAACCTACCTTGAAGCAGTGCTTCATCACTAATAATTTGTGATGGTTGATCGTATGTAAATGCCCCCAAAATTTGCTGCAGTTGACGGCAGGCAGACGACCTGATGTCTTCATAACAACTTCTCCTTTCTTGCCGTATTATGAACCAAATATATTTACCCGGACAACTTTTTTATTCTTCACAAAGATTTGAACCACTCCATAGCTGGCATCTACACCATATTTACAAAAAGCTTCTCTCGCCTGCTTTGCATTTTTCCGGATCCTGGAATAGCTGGACTTCCCGCTGTTACGCCCTGTATCGCACCAGGACCATTTACAGTTTTTTGCAATCTTATAGGTCAGCTTTTTTTCGCCCAGTTCTTTAGATTTTCCTGTCAATGCTCTTTCTGCTGTCCTGACCCAGCCTTTATTGCGCTTCTTCTCCTTGACAGCTATACTTCCCCAGTGTTTTGCTTTAACAGTCAGCTTCCCCTTTGACTCCAGAAACTTTGTAATATAAATTGCATTTGTCTCATACACCGTTGTTTTTCCTGCAGCTTCTGCCGTAATACTGCCCGCATTAGCTGCTGTCAGCATTAATAGAATTGCAAGCGTAATTGATAATATTCTTTTTCTCATTTCACTCTCTCCTTAGTTATCACAAAAACCCGCAAATCATCGTTCATTAACACCCAGACCTGCTGCCGCTACTGTACCGTCTGCAGGCACTGGCTAATCACATACAGCGCAAGCAGGTGCACCGGATAGAACAGATAGAAGAAATATTTCATAGACGGCCCCTTTTCCCCGTTATAGAAAGCAAGGGGGACTGTCGCCAGCGCCCCGTACATCTGAATCTGCCCCCAGAGCAGATTCCAGGCCGCCCCGGCCCCGTGCTTTATCCATCTGCGCTCCCGGAAGAAATAGTAGACAGCTATGAGCAGTATCCCCTTGAACCGGTAATCCGAGCAGAGAAGATCAGCGGCCCACATCGCAAGAAACACTTCCACCGCCTTTACCTGCCACTCCCCACTCTTTTCCAAAGCATACATCATCACAACGCCCATAAACAGGGTAAAAAATACATTCTGATGTTCAAATTCAAGCACTGTTCCCCGGAATGCCAGATCATAGGGTATCTCGGATACCACCGCAAATATCCCCAGACGCAGCATATACTTCCTGACATCCTTAGTATGGAAGAACCCCTCCGTCAGCAGAAAACAAAAAATCGGGAAGGAGATTCTTCCGATATACCTAAACATCAGCTCTCCCGGAAACAGCACCGCTCCCGTGTGGTCAATGATCATCGTTATGACAGCGATACATTTTAACTGAAAGGAATTAAGTCCCATATTCTCTACCTGCCAGAACCACGATCGTCCTGGCCTTCACCTCGATACATTTTTGATTCTTCACCGGCTCCGCACTCTCCGGGATACCGTCGGTCGCGGCAAGAATATGCCACTTTCTCTCCTTAGGAAGGGCAGGCAGTGCAAAAGTATGCGTAAGCCAGTGCATGTTATAGATAACGTAGCAGCCTTCCCCGCCGTAGGATTCGCCGCTGTAATAGACGCCGAGCTGCCTGCTCGACACCTCTGACGGCACCCGCCACGCACTCTCCCCGTGATAGGACACATCCGGCACACCGCAGCCTGTACGGTCCGCCCCCAGCATCTCTTCCTTCGGACAGAACGCGCCGTAAGTCTTGCGGATCCCGATGATCTTTTTTACAAAATCATGAAGCTTCGGCTCCTTCAAAAGCCTCTCCCAGTTCACCCAGCCCACCGGATTATCCTGACAGTAGACATTATTATTCCCCTTCTGGGAATTGTAGAACTCATCACCCGCTAAGATACACGGTGTCCCCTGGGCCAGAAGGGTCAGAAGAAATGCATTTTTTATCTGCCTGTTCCTTAACGCCATGATCTCCTTTTTCCGGCTCGGTCCTTCCGCCCCGCAGTTCCAGCTAAAATTATAATCCGGCCCGTCCTGGTTGTTCTCGCCGTTAGCCTCATTGTGCTTGCTGTCGTAGGAGACAAGGTCATTCAGCGTAAATCCCGTATGATTCGCAATATAGTTGAATGTCCCGTCATCTTTAGAGCAGTGGCGCAGCCAGTAGATCACCTCCGGAACCATCCCCTCATCTCCTTTGAGGAAACGACGCATACCGTTCTGGAAGCCTGTCTCGTGGCGCATGATCTTCGTCCCCTTAAGGAACGGATCCTGGCATACCGCGTCCATCGGCGCCACCGACGGATTCAGGATAAAGCCGTCAATGTGATACTCCATCATATAATAGCGCAGGCAGTCCTCCATCATCTGCTTCGGCGTCCCGTCGTCAAAGGGCATCTCAAGGACTACCTCTATCCCCGCCTTATGGCAGGCCTTCACCATGTCCTTCAGCGAGCGGACTCCGTCGCCGTCTGCCGCGTAGGCGCTCTTGGGCGCAAAGCAGTATGCCCTGCCGTATCCCCAGTAATTGCGCTTAAGCCCGCATTCCTCGAACTCATAGACCGGCATGCAGTGGATCTGGTTGATCCCTAACTCCCTCAGATAGGGAAGCTTTTCTGCAACCCCTTCAAAATATCCCTTTTTCTTCACTTTTGACGACGTATCCCTGGTAAATCCCCTGATATGGAGACTGTAGGCGACCACCCGGTGATAAGGGAGCTTCAGTGTCTCATCCCCTTCCCAGTCATAGGTCTCACGGCAGATAACGCCCCTCACCTCGTGCTCCCTGACATCCTTCTTCCTGCCCCATCTCGCCTTCCCTGCCAGCGCTCTGGCATAAGGGTCAGGCACAACTTCACCGTCGATCATATAATTATATTCATAGGATCTCTTCCCCATGTCTCTTAATGCCATATAGCGCACGTCCCCGACGCTGTCTGTCATCGGATAGGCCGCGCAGGGCACAGTCTTCCCCGGATGGTATAACAGAAGGCTGCACTCCTTCCCCCCGGGAACCGGCACGGAGAAATTCACCTCATTACCTGTCACTGTAACTCCTAACGGTATTGGTCTTCCCTGTGTCTTTCGCATCTTTCTCCTTTCCGGATACTATTGCCAGCCATCCACTCCATACATACCGACATTATCCTTGTTGATCATAAATACTTCTTCATAGGTTTCCTTCTCGAACTTCTGTCCGGTCAATATACAGTCTGCGATCTTCGCCGCCTCCTGTCCGATATGGATCGGAGACTGAGCCGCTGTACCGGCAATCTGGGTATCGGACTTCTGCAGCTCCTTCTTGATATCCGGAGAGCCGTCCACCCCATAGATTAAGACCTCCTTCGCCCGCGCAACATTCACCGACGTGGTCGCACCCACGGCGATCTGGTCATTTCCGCACATAATCGCGACAATATCCGGATGCTCCTTAAGCATCTTCTCCGACTCCTCCAGGGCACGTTCAAATTCTCCTGTGGTATCCGCCCTCGCCACCACCTCAAAGCCCTTCTCTGCCTTCGCTATCGCCTCCTCGAAGCCTGTAATGCGGTCATTGATGGAATTCTGGGTAGGACACTCCAGGATAGCGATCTTTCCCCCTTCCGGGCACCGCCTGATCAGATCCTCCCCGCAGATATACCCGGCATTGTAATTGTCAGAGCCGATATACGCGTCCACGTAATCCATCTCCTTCACCTGTGTATCCACGTTGATGATCCTGACTCCCGCTTCCTTAAGGGCCTTAAGGGACGGCGTGATCTTCTCCCAGTCTACCGGGCTTAGGATAATGGCCGAGATACCTTTATCGATCATCTCCTGTATCTGCAGTGCCTGCTCCTGGGGATCTGTCCCCGGATCCTCCATCATAAGCTCATATCCCATCTTCTCAGCCGCTTCTCTTGCAGCATTCTCCAGCGTAATAAAATACGGATTTTTCATATCGATAACGCTGAACCCGATCAGCTTTTTCTCCTGCTGTACGTCCTCACCGCTGTCCTTACTTTCCTCACCTGAAGCCGCATTGTCCTCCGGTGTCCCGACATGCTTCTTGCATCCGCATATTCCTGCCATGCAGATGAGCAAAACAGCCATCACCGCAAATATTCTTCTTTTCATTACAATAGCTTCCTCCTGCGACAATATATTACATACATGTTTTATTTTACATCATTTTTTCCGTTTTGACTACCTGCCAATTCATATATAAACCGGGAAGATGATATATTTTTTCCATTTTTCTCTTTCGTACAGGTGATCTGAAGCGCCCGCTTCGCCCTTGTCATGGCAACGTAGAACAATCTGCGCTCCTCCTCAATCTCCTTTTCAAGCTTCGCCTTCCGGTAGGGCGTATTCCCCTCATTGGCCCCGATGATAAAGACCGTATCAAATTCAAGCCCCTTCGCCCCGTGCATAGTGTGAAGGGCGATCCCTTCCTCCTGGCCACGGTCTTTCAAAAGCCTCTGCTTCTCAAGCAGCATCTCCCCATACTCCTCCACATGGGCAAGCCACTCCTCTATGGAGGCGTGAGCCTTTGCAGATTCCTGTATCTTATCCAGCGTCTCCTTAAGGCCCGGGTAGTCAAGTCCCCGGTACTTTGCGTATTCCTTCAGGAACTCATCGTAGCCTATGCTTTTCCGGATATACTGGATGGCCGCATAGGGCGACTGTCCGCCGATCATCTCTATGTCCTCCTCCATCTCATCGATCCGATCCATCATCCACCGCTTGTCGCAGTAGAAATTGCGCAGGCTCTCGAAGCTTACCTCCCCTTCGCTCATGCTGTCCCTGCCGATATACCGGTTAGGCCGGTTCACGATCCTGAGGAAATCCTTCCTCTCCCGCTCCCCCGCCGCCAGCCGGAAATAGCTGATCATATCCTGAGCCGTAAAATGCTCGTAGATATTATAAATCTTCTCCTTCATGGAGAAAGGGATCTGGTGCTTAAGAAGCTCCTCCGTCAGGATCCGGGCGTCCGCCGCCGTCCGAAACAGTACGGCGATCTCCTCTTTTCTGATCCCTTCTTTCAGCAGGCCCTTGATCTGCTTCAAGACATACAGGCTCTCCCCCACCGGGTCTTTAAGCTCCCTCACCTGTATTTTCTTCTCCCCGTCCCTGAAGGCGCGGATACTTTTTTCATATCTTTCTTTATTATGGGCGATGACCCTAAGCGCCCCTTTGACGATATGCCTGTCCGAACGGTAATTCACATCCAGAAGAAGCCGCCTGGCTCCGGGATATTCCTTCTCAAACTCCATCATGATCCCCGGCTTTGACCCTCTGAACCCATATATGGCCTGATCATCATCCCCCACGACAAACAGATTGTTCAAGGGCGCAGCCAGCATACGGATAACGTCGTACTGAACCTGGTTGATATCCTGAAATTCATCAATCAGTATATACTGAAACTTCTGCTGCCATTTTTTTAAGATATCCTTGCGCTCCTCAAAAAGGCGGCAGCACATCACAAGCATATCCTCAAAGTCAATTTTCTTAAGCTTCCTTTTCTCCTCCTCATAGGCAAGGAAGATCTCCCTGAACGCCTCCCGGTCACAGCAGCGGGAATGATAATCCTCGATCTCTCTCCGGTTATTCTTGACATTGCCGATCTCCTCCGCCAGCCCCTTAAGATAATCCTCCTGCTCCCCGGACGGTGCTTCCGCGTGATTCCTGGCGATCCTGCGCAATATGGCATACTTTTCCCCGTCAGAGATAAGACTTGTGCCGCCAAGCCCGTACGCCCACTTTAAGATCCAGAAATAGACCGAATGGAAGGTACCGAAATTGACCGGGAAGCCGTCCGACTCCATGATCTGGTAAAACCGCTTCCGCATCTCCCCCGCCGCATACTTAGTAAAGGTAATGACCAGAATTTCTTCTGGTCTTACCTTGTATACGTTAATCAGATATTCTATTCTCTTTGCAATAGTAAGAGTTTTCCCCGAACCGGGGCCAGCCAGCACCAGACACGGCCCTTTGAAATGAGCAATAGCTGCTTTCTGAGCTTCATTAAGACTCATAGACACTCCTAACTTAATAATTCGATTCCCCTGCGGATACGCGAAAGCGATTCTTCCTTCCCAAAGATTTCCATCAGCTCCGTCGCTCCGCCGGGCGTGCTCTGCTTTCCTGACACAGCTGTCCGCAGAGGCCACATGACATACCCTACCTTGACGCCCTTCTCCTCCACGTACTTTTTCAACAGCTCAAACAACGCATCGTTGCCAAAATCCTCCTGCGCCTCCAAAAGGGGAAGGACCTCCTTAAGTACCTCTAACGCTTTCTCCCCGTTGGTCTTCATCTTCTTATGGCAGTACATAGCCGTATCGTACTCCGGGAGAGTCTCGAAGAAATCAATCTGGTCTTTGATATCCGTAAATGCTTCAATCCTTGTCTTGACCAGAGCGGCGATCTTCTTCAAATCATAATCCTTCGTGACAGCCTCTTTGATATACGGCTCTGCCATCTCGTAAAACCGTTCAAAATCCATGGCCTTTAAGTACTCCCCGTTCATCCACTTAAGCTTCACCACATCAAAGACCGCCGGAGATTTGCTCATGTGGCGGTAATCGAAAGCTTCCACAAGCTCCTTAAGTGAGAAGATCTCCTGATTGTCAGACGGACACCACCCAAGAAGCGCCACATAATTGACCACAGCCTCCGTCACAAAGCCCTGGCTGATCAGATCCTCGTAGGAGGAATGCCCGCACCGCTTGCTCAGCTTCTTGTGGTTCTCATCCGTGATCAGCGGACAGTGCACATAAGTAGGGATGTCCCACCCGAAAGCTTCGTAGATCCGGTTGTACTTGGGCGCCGAGGAAAGGTATTCATTCCCCCGCACCACATGGGTGATCCCCATTAGATGATCGTCAACTACATTAGCAAAATTATACGTCGGATAGCCGTCTGACTTAATCAGAATCAAGTCCTCCATCTCCTCATTGGGAACGGTGATATCCCCGTAGATATCGTCCTTAAAAGTCGTTGTCCCTTCTGTGGGCATGTTAAACCGGATAACATAGGGCTTCCCGGCCGCAAGATTCGCCTCCACTTCCTCTTTTCCCAAGGACAGGCAGTGCTTGTCATACACCACGATCTCCGTACCGCCCTCCTCAGAAACCTTGCTTTTTAAGGACGCAAGCCTCTCCTTATCACAAAAGCAGTAGTAGGCGTCGCCCTGATCAATAAGCTTCTTGGCATATTCCAGATAAATACCCGACGCATTCCTCTCGCTCTGGACATAGGGCCCCACTCCGCCGTCCTTGTCCGGTCCCTCATCGTGGATAAGCCCGGTCTCCTCCAGCGTATGATAGATGATCTCCAGCGCCCCCTCCACAAAACGCACCTGATCCGTATCCTCGATACGGAGCATGAAATCTCCATGCTCATGCTTCGCGATCAGATAGGCGTAAAGCGCCGTCCGCAGATTCCCTACGTGCATCCTCCCCGTAGGGCTTGGCGCAAATCTTGTTCTAACTTTACTCATCACTATTCTCCTAATTCCTTAATAATTTTTTCCAGAGTGTCATCCACTCTCGCATTCACCACAAGATCCGCATAGCGGTCTGCAAAATGCGGTGTATCCTTCACTAAGATCAGTTTCTTCCCTTCATAATACTGCACAAGCTGCTTACATAACTGTGTCTTGAGATTCGTCCCCAGAACCAGCAGCACATCCGCCTTCTGCACTTCCTGTGCCGCCCTCGTGATCACCTGGTTATCGACCATCTCCCCGAACAGGCACACGCCCGGGCGGATCACCGTACTGCAGCTCTCGCAGATGGGAACGCGCTTCGAATTCCGGACATAGTCTAACGGATAATCCCGCTTGCAGTGCGGGCAGTAATTGACGTATACACTTCCGTGCAGGTTGATTACATTCTTACACCCTGCCGTCTCTGGCAGGCCGAACACCCGTCTGGTGATAATGCAGTTGAAAAGCCCTCTTTTTTCCAGCTCTGCCATCCCGTAAAAGCCCTTCCCCGGCGGCTTATCCAGGGCGCTTAAGATCTCATTGCGGTAAAAAGAAAAAAACTGTTCTGTCCTGGCGGTATAAAATGAACTGGAAAACATCTCATCCGCCGAATAACCATATTTCTGTTCGATATCATATGATGCTTCACCATCCCGGATCGCCGGATAACCGCTTTCTTCAAGCATGGAGTATCCGCTCAGGACGGTAGTATACCTACTTTCCCGTAAAATCTGGAGCAATGTCTTACCTATCACAAAAATCCCTCCTTCTTTTGTATATGGTAAGTACATTGTACCACAGTTTAATCAGACGCTTCAATCTTTTCCTGCAACAAACCAGTAATAAACCTTATGAAATACATCCCTGGGTACTGATACGACGATTACGATCCCCATTACGATGGCGAAAGCGATCTTTAGGGATTCGATCCCCTTTAACGCCGCCTGAGTCAACTGGTTGGTCACGATATAATAGACCGTATTGTAGATCCCCACCCCCGGCACCAGAGGGAATATCCCGGAGATCAGGAATATGGTGATCGGACATTTCATCTTCACCGAAAGAATCCTTGACATGAGCACAACAACAAATGCCCCGAAAAAGGAAGCGACCGAAGAGGTTATATGATTCTGGGCATTGACAATGAGGAACATGATCCATCCCGCCATCCCGGTGGCCCCGCAGCCGAGATAATATTTCTTTGGAACATTGTACATGATCGCAAATCCCACTGTCCCCATAAAGGAGCAGAAAAGATTGCTCAGGATTTCCTGCGTTGTCATAAGATAAACCCTCCCGTCATGTTATTATAAGTCATCAGTACGATACCTACGCCCACGGCTATGTACACAAAGACCATCAGCGCATCCATCATCCGCACGGTTCCCGACAGGAAATCACTGTCTGCAATATCCCGGATCGCATTGGTAAACGCCATCCCCGGAATCAGCGGCATGATCGCGCCGATGATCATCCCGTCCAAGCTGAACACCATGGACGCAGTGCTCAGACGCGTTGCAAAGATGGCGCACAGCGTGATCATGATCCCTCCGGCGATATTGATGATAATCTTGGAGAGCCGGCAGCGCTTGGCAAGGATCACCCACAGATACACCAGACACCCAATGAAAAATGTCACTACGCTCTCGGCCAGAGACGCGCCCATAAGATAACCAAAGCAGGCAGCACCCATACCTGCCCCCAGAACCTGCGTCCTTGCCCTGCTTGGCGGTATCCGGTCAATCTGCACAAGCCGCTCCTGAGCCTCCAGAATCGTCACCTTCCCCCCGGCAATCTGTCTCGACAGCTCATTCACCTCCGCTACGATCCCCAGATGGGATCCCGAAAGGGGGATATGCTTCACCCTCGTATACACTTCACCTTTCTCGTTCTCCGCACTGACAAATATCCCGTGGCTCAGCGTAAAGATATCTACATGCTCCACACCGAAATGCTGGCAGATCCTGGTGATCGTCTCCTCCACCCGAAAGATCTCACCGCCGTTTTTCAAAAGGATTCTTCCCGCCTCCAGCGCGAAATCAACCACCTGCTTCACCTCGCCGTCCGGCTGTTCCGTACGCTCTTTCTTTGTTATCTTTCTGTCTTCGGTCATTTCACTTTCCATACTACGCTCCCTGTTATGGTTTCCTGCTGTTTAACAATATTTTTCTATTATATCACCGCAGTCGGAAAAATTACACCTTTTTCTTGGCCGGATCAATAAATTCAATAATAAAAATCAATCATAGATTTGTTACCCTTCATTTTTTATAGCAGCAACTGAGATCGTGTAACTTTTTGGAATATTTCGCAAAATATGTATTGACAGAACAAGGAACCTGGAATAAAATGAATTCGTATGTTTCGTTAGAACGTCCGTGTCCGGATCTAACGAACGGATCATCGATCACAGAATCGAAATATTATATCGGAGGTGGACAAATTGGCTAATATCAAATCTGCAAAGAAAAGAATCTTAGTAAACGAAACAAAGGCTGCAAGAAATAAAGCAATCAAATCCAAAGTAAAGACTTGCATTAAAAAAGTAGAGACAGCTATCGCTAATAAGGACGCAGAGGCTGCAAAAGCTGCTCTTAAAGTCGCGATCACTGAGATCAACAAAGCAGGCAGCAAAGGTGTTTATCACAAAAACACATGCTCCAGAAAGATTTCCCGTCTGGCTAAGGCTGTCAATGGGATTGCTTAATTATAATAGAAGAGATAAAGATGTAAAAACGGCCATACCGTCAGTGGTCGTTTTTTTGTGCGCAGGATTAAAATCTGTTTATACCCGGGATAACCGTTCTCTTTTTTCCCAAAAGACAGACAGGCATTCTCCGCCGCAAAAGCAGACCGTACTGCTGCCCGATCTGCCTTCAAATCTTTATCAAAAATATACTTTCATCGCCCCTGTCATATATACCGAAAGCGGCTGATACCATTTTGACCGGCAACTTTATGTGCTAATCGTCAAGATTCTGCCCCTCCAGCGGATACTGCGGACACCCGAATTTCTTTGCCCACCAGTTTGTGATGATCGGCGCAAGGATACAACTGATCACTACAGACGCCGCCACCTGAACCGTCGCTGTTGCTGCTACTGTTTCCAAAGCCGGATCAGCCAATGCAACTGCCGCCGGAACAGCCACCGCATTGCCGGCCGTTGTAGCTACCGCCCATCCTGCATATCCAGGGCGTTTTGAGATAAGCCTGTCACAGGATACGATAAACGCCCCGCCTACAAACACCGTGATCAGTCCCAGAAGAATACCCGATATTCCGCCTTTTACAATATTCATCAGATTGATTCCTGTACCGAGTGCAAAACCGATCAGCGGAATGATCGCTGTGCCCATTGGTGCAAAAATATCTCTCATGCCATGATCAAGATTTCCAATGATCATCCCAAGTGCTACTGGAATGATCGCGGCAACCAGAGACATGATTGGAATATTGGCAAGCCCGGAAGCCCCAAGCGCCACTAAGGTAAAGAACGGCCCGTCATTGAGAGCCAGGAGCGGAAAACATCCTGCGTCAGCCCTGTCGCCGTAATTCCCCATCAATGTCAGGTAAACACTGCCGTTAGAATTGGTCACTGCGCTCACAATGGCCAAGGTAGATAATCCGAAAAGTCCTGCCCCGCCAAATATCTTTCCTACCGCGATACCTATACCCGCACCGATCAGAAATTTCGCAACCAGGAGCACCCCGCCGCGTTTTAAGACTGCCGGCATATCCTTTACCTGAAGTGCTGTTCCCATACAAAAGAGCTGAGCCCCAAGCAGGGTATTCGTTCCCGCGCTGGACAGCAATGCTGCCGTAAGACCTCCGACTTCCCATATATTAGGAAAAACCGTCGTAATAATGCTGCCAAGCAACAGCGGAACTACCATCATACCCGCCGGAATTCTTTTCAAAAAATTTAAGATCATAATCTTCTCCTCTCTCATCCTATCTGGATGCTTCTAAAAACAATCTTTCTACAATGTCAACTGCTGCATCCTCATCGCCGCAGAAGCCGCCTTTTACGATGACCGGAAGTCCGTCGTACCTGCCGATGATCTTCCCCACATCGATCTGCGCCACAATGTTATCCATAGCCCGGATACAAGCAACACCGATTTTGCGGCAGATACTCTCCATCGTATCTCCACCTGTTAAAAGCAGCCCGGCTACCTGTTCTTGTCCTACAATTTCCAACACCTGCTCCGTAATCCTTGCAAGCCCGTCGTTGATCAGCATCGAACTCATTCCTTTTTTATAGCCATGCCGCAGATCTTCTTCCCGCAGATCCACGACCGATCCGTGAAGAGCCGTCTCTACAACAATCGCCTCCGGCCTGTCCTCCGCCCCAAAAAGCCCGATAACCTCTCTGGATACTCTTAATACCTCCATATCCGCATCCCTCTCCCCGTTTATCAGCTCCTTTGGCGAGACACTGACACACACGGCATGCTCATTCACCTCAAGCAAGCGCTCGATCTGCCGTTTGCTTGTCGGATTAGCGCTGCCAACCATCAGCAGGGCTGTCTTATCCTTCTTTATATCCACCATACTGTTGTCTGCAGAATGCTCTTTTCCGATAATCCCCCGGTGATATGCCATCTTCATCGTAAAGGGACCCGGATCGACAGCCAGCACATCCCAGCCAAGCTCCACACAGGCTTTCGCGATCGTATCAAGATGCTCCATTGTAATCGCGTCAATGACAAGAATACGCTTACCATTCTCCCTGGAAAGTTCCATACATTTTTTCAAATGCTGTGTTCCTTTTTTCACATCCTTCAGCAAGATCAGATCTGCATTGTATTTTGACTGATCTTCCACAAGATTCGGGACATAGCATTCCCTGACGGGAGTTTTCACGTCTTCTGCTACGCATGTCTCTGTAAGAATGACACCGTCGATCACAGAATGGCCTCCTACGCATATCCTTTTTGATGCCGGAATCGCTGTGACCATCACTGCCATATAGCTTTTTCCTAAAATCTCCAGCATCGCGTCAATCTCGTGTCCGATGCCGCCCCGCAAAGTAGAGTCGATTTTTTTGGAGTAATATTTTGTCCCCATAGCCTTAAGCTCCTTGGTCGCTTCTGAAACTGCGTCATACGCCTGACAAGACGGCAGATGCCGGCTGTTGCTGCTGACATAAATTGCATCGAGTCTGTCTGCTTCTCTAAATTCCCGGACTGCCTTTGCATCGAAAAACAGTCCTGTCTTTGCCTCTGACCTGGCAACTAATACTCCCGCACTGGCGGTTCCGGTAAAATCATCTGTCACAACTCCAATTACTGCCATTTTTCTCCCTCCGTTATATCTGCATCATCTCTCCTTGTGCATTGCCACCGCATATTTTATTGTTGTCTCTATGGCCGCTACCATACTTACATTTGTCGCAATTCCTTTTCCTGCTATATCAAAGGCTGTTCCATGGTCTACAGAGCATCTAATAAACGGCAAACCTAAAGTTACTGATACAGACCGCTCCAAATCCAGCGTCTTACAAGGCATATGTCCCTGATCATGATACATGGCAAGGATCGCGTCAAATTCTCCTTTCCTGCCTCTGCTGAACAACGTATCCGGAGGAATCGGTCCAACCGCGTTGATGCCCATCTTCTTTGCAGCCTCCACTGCCGGCGTGATCTCTAGCATTTCTTCATCTCCAAACAGACCGCCTTCCCCACAATGGGGATTGATACCTGCAACTGCGATCTTCGGCCTGTCGATACCCAGTTTTCTTAACTGAATATCAATTCTTTCCACATCGGCCAGGACATGTTCCTTTGTCGCATAATCAATCGCATTTCTCAAAGACATATGCCTGCTCAGATGAAATACCCTCATCCCAAAGCAGTCAAACATCGTCAGCACATAATCTGCCCCTGTGCCATCAAGATAAATTTCCGTATGACCTGCCTGCTCTACGCCTGCCATCTTGATCGCCACCTTGTTGATGGGCGCTGTAGTTACCGCGTCAAGCTCTCCTGCCAGCCCCAGCTCAATGGATTTGTTCACCGCATCCATCGCAATCTGTCCCGCCAGTTCCTGCTCTCTTCCCCACTCCAGCAAGTCACCATCGTAATCTCCGGTCTCGACTACATTGATTATTCCATAGGTATAGACCGCCTCAGACGGTTTTTGGATCACTAAAGTTTTAAGCTCCTCCTCTCCCAGCGCTTTAAGCGCCGCCCGTTCCAGAATCTTTACGCTGCCGATTACAAAGGGCCGGCAATGCTGATAGATTTCTTCCGTCCTTAAAGCCTTAATGATAATCTCAGGCCCTATTCCTGACGGATCGCCTATCGTTATACCAATTACCGGCTTATAATTTTCTTTCATTTTCTGCAATTCCTTTCAATATCTTTTTGATTGCATCTGTAAATGCTTTCTTTTGATATTATCAATATATCATTTTTATCAATTGAAAGCAACATATTTTTATTTGTAATTATTTACATATTTTATTCTTTCAATTTGTAAGTAATACACAAAAAAAGAAAGTGAATCGATGAATCCACTTTCCGTTTCGCCATTTCTGATTAAATTTTACACTGCGTCTAACCGGATTTTCATCCTGCCAGCCAGCTCTATGATCTCTGCTGAAACTGCCGAGTCTGTAATGATCCGCTTGATATCCTTCATCTCGCATACGGTGAAAAGGCTTCCTCCTCCAAATTTTGTGTGATCTGCCAAAACATATATTTCATCAGACCTGCCGATCATCGCACGTTTTACTTCTGCATGCATCTCATCTGCCGATGTAAGCCCAACTTTTAGATCAATTCTGTTAATCCCGGTAAACAGCTTATTTACATGATATTGCATGACATTTTCCGCTGTGGTCGTACCCATCGCCGCCGCAGGATTTGATAAGAGCTGTCCTCCCAGCAGATGCAGATTCACATGTTGGGTGTCTGAAAGAAGCACTGCGGCATAAAGGGAATTTGTTACAACCGACAGCCTCTTTTCAGGATGTTCCTTAATACACTGGGCAAGATAACAACAAGTCGTAGAGTCGTCGATCATAATAGAGTCCTGATCGCAAATATATTCATAAGATCTTCTGGCTATCTTTTTCTTGCACTCTGCATTAAGATAATATTCCCCAGGTGAAAATTGCACAGTTAATCCATGTCCCAGCTTTTCTGCCCCGCCATGCGTCTTATGAATTACCCCCTGCTCATCGAGCTTCCGGATATCGTTGCGTATAGTCACTTCCGAGCAGCCCAGCAGTTCACTGAGCTCCGCCACCCGGACCTTTCCTTTTTCCTGCACTTCCCGAATAATCACTTCAAACCTGTCGTCTATCTTCATTACACGCTCTCCAAATCACATATTTATAACTGTTCTCATTTATTATATGGTAAATCCTGTGTATTTTCAATAAAAATCATCGCACAATGACGCCTTCCAGTAATAACGCAAAAGAGCTTTTTGCCCACTCATATAAGTATGATGGACGAAAAGCTCTATTTTACCGACCGGTATTCTGCCCGCCAGTTTAGTTATTGATCAGCTTATCCGAATCGCTCCAGCTATAAAGGCTTCTTACATCCTTTCCTACCTTCTCTGCCGGATGCTCTGCCGCTAATTTCCTCATTGCGCGGAAATGAGCCTGGCCGCCTGCCGGTGACATGTCAAGAAGGAATTCTTTTGCGAAGGAACCGTCCTGAATATCAGAAAGGATCTTCTTCATCGCTTTCTTTGTATCCTCCGTGATGATCTTCGGCCCTGTGATGTAATCGCCGTACTCAGCAGTGTTGGAGATGGAATATCTCATTCCTGCAAACCCAGACTCGTAGATCAGGTCTACGATAAGCTTCATCTCATGTACACATTCAAAGTATGCGTTTCTCGGATCGTACCCTGCCTCTGTCAGTGTCTCGAAGCCTGCCTGCATCAGCGCGCATACGCCGCCGCAGAGAACTGCCTGCTCACCGAAAAGGTCTGTCTCTGTCTCTGTACGGAAGGTTGTCTCAAGGACACCAGCCCTAGCGCCGCCGATACCAAGTGCATATGCCAGCGCTTTGTCGAGAGCCTTTCCGGTATAATCCTGCTCTACCGCTACAAGGCAAGGCGTTCCCTTTCCTGCCTGGTACTCGCTTCTTACGGTATGGCCCGGAGCCTTTGGTGCGATCATCGTAACGTCTACATTTGCAGGCGGTACAATCTGCCCGAAATGGATAGCAAAGCCATGGGCGAACATCAGCATGTTGCCTTCCTCAAGATTCGGCTCAATATCCTTTTTATACATTGCCGCCTGTTTTTCATCGTTGATAAGAATCATGATAATGTCAGCCTTCTTAGCTGCTTCTGCTGCTGTGTACACGGTAAGTCCCTGTGCCTCTGCCTTCGCCCAGGACTTGCTGCCCTCGTAAAGGCCGATGATCACGTTACATCCGGACTCCTTTAAGTTCAGCGCGTGTGCGTGTCCCTGGCTTCCGTAACCGATAATTGCGATCGTCTTTCCTTCCAGTAAAGATAAATTACAGTCTTCCTGATGAAATAATCTTGCTGCCATCTTAACATTCCTCCTGATTTATAAAATATGTTGATATTACATCCTGCCGGGATAATTCCCGTCAGGCATCTATCGTTAAGCCGGGGGCTGTGATGTGATTCCCCGGCTTAATACCGTTTCTTTCTGACCTTATACTCCAGCGCCGGCAAAACTTATTAACTAACAAGAAACGCATTTAACTAAATATATTCCGGTCAGTACATTAGTCAAAATAAGTAACATTCTTGCTGCCCCGTGACAGTCCCGTAAGTCCGGTCCTTGCAAGCTCTAAGATCTCATACCCGTCCAGCAGCTTCAGGAATGCATCGACCTTGGACTGGTTCCCGGTAAGTTCGATCATCAGAGATTCCTTCTCCACATCCACGATCTTCGCCCTGAAAATGTCTGCCACAGATACCACCTCCGCTCTCTGCTCCGCATTGGCCCTGATCTTTACCATCACAAATTCCCGGAGAACAGAAAGCTCTGGAATCAGCACTTTGATCTCCCGCACGTCCTCAAGCTTGCGTACCTGTTTCTCGATCTGTGACAGGATCAGCTCGTCCCCGCTCGCCACGATCGTGATCCTGGTAAATCTCGGATCCGCCGTCACCCCTGACGTGATACTGTCTACATTGTATCCGCGGCGGCTGAACAGGCCAGAGATACGGCTTAACACACCGGGATTATTATCAACCAACAGTGAAAAAACTCTTTGCATAATGCACCTCTTTCTTAAATGTGTTTCAAAAACAGAGTGCGTTCTGTTTTTTATCATAACAACAAAGCAGGTTCTTGTCAACCCCTTTTATCGCTCCTGTTCACTCCGTGACCGGCAACATACAAAAAATCCATTTAGAATTGCCTCCGGCAATAGGATTTTGCACTCTTATAGCACGTTCTCACGGCTTGTGCAGAAAATGTACAACTCTGTATGAACAGTAATCATTTTATCTCAATAATTTTAAACAGTCAACTTTTAGTGATCGTTATTTTTTCACTTTTGTGCTATACTGATTATTGTCCAATCCGTGACCGGCAACATAGAAAAATCCATTTAAAATTGCCTCCGGCAATGGGACATATGAATAACATCCAGAACAGGAGCCTTTGACCGATGATGCTTTACACCTATGAAGAACTAAAAGATTTTGTAGACCACTGTACGCGCTGCGCACTGTCTGAGACGAGAAACAAGGCGGTGATGGGCCGCGGCAGCCTGCGCTCCCCGGTGATCTTTATCGCAGAAGGGCCAGGGCGCAGTGAAGACCAGGACGGCATCCCCTTTACCGGAAGATCTGGCAGAGTATTTGACCGTCTCCTGTCCGGCATTGGCATGAAGCGCGAAGATATCTATATTACCAATATCGTAAAATGCCGCCCTCCGAACAACCGTGACCCGCACCCCCAGGAACAGGAGACGTGCATGCCTTATCTGAAATACGAGACCTTGCTTTTGCGTCCTAAGATCATCGTCTGCCTGGGACGCATCGCCGCGCAGCGGATCATCCGCCCCGATTACCGGATCACGCGGGAGCACGGGGCATTTATTTTCCGCAAAAACACATGGCTGACCTCCGTATACCACCCTTCGGCGATTCTTCGGGATGAGACAAAGTTTCCAGAGGCACAGGCTGATTTTTTTGCGATAAAAGAAAAGCTTAAGGAACTTGCGGCTTCGGAAAATGACTGCGCTCACACCCGGTATAACCCAACTTAATTACCTTACTGTTTCGGTGAGTGGGCTCTTTCGAGAGTTCATGTGTAAAAAACGCAGGCGTAGCGGGCTACGTCGAGACTTTTGCACATGTGCTATCGGGAAAGCAGGCCCGTGAGACATAAGGTTAATTAAGTTGAGTTATACCAATCACAATCACCGCCCCATCCTTCACCTTAAACTTCACCTCTCTCCCGGCATACGCCATCCCGTATACCCGCTCCGGGTCATTCTGATAAGACGGCCGCGGATCCTGGGCGAGAACCTCCTTAAGGAGGGAAAGCTCCTCCAACGAGAACTCTTCCTCACATCTCTCCGGAAGTAAAACATCCAGCCGGTAATCCTTACATTCTTCCGCAAATCCACCCATCGCCTCCGGGTAGGCGTCCACATAGGGAAGATAGGGCTTGATATCGTAAATCGGCGTTCCGTCCATAAGATCCGCCCCCAGCACATGGAGAATGGGTCCGTCCTTTTTGCTCATCTCCACCCGCTCAAGCCTGACACAGGACAGCCCGATAGGATTAGGCCGGAACGGAGACCGGGTAGCAAACACGCCCACCCGCTCATTTCCGCCGAGTCTGGGCGGCCGCACCGTCGGGCGAAATTCTTTCCCTACCGACGCCGAAAACTCCCACAAAAGCCAGAGTCTGGAATACTGGCCTATCCCCCTTACTGCCTCCCAACTCCGGTACGTCTCCTCAAAGATGATCCGTCCCTTCGTCTCCACAAGCCCGCTCTGTCTGGGAATCCCGAACTTCTCCGGGAAATCTGTCCGGATCCGGGCAACAGGGCGAAATATAATCTCATCTTTCATCTTTTCAAATCCACCCCTACAGCTTAAGTCCCCGGTACCGGTTCATGCAGGCGAAGATCTCTTCCTTCCTGGGCATGGCAAGATTCCCCGGGATATCTCCCTGGTTTTTCACCTCTTTCCCGACAACCGCCGCAAAGCCCTTCTTCTCAATCTGGGCAACAAGCTGCACGATCTGCTCCTGCACCGTCTTTTTTCCGTCAAAGCCGTCCTCTTCCATCCGCTTCAGGATATACCCCAGGCAGGTAAGCTGTTCGCTGTCCGCAAGCTGCTCCACATAGCGAAGATCTACCATATCATGGCTAAGCTGCACGCCGTCCCTGCCCATGGTCTTGATCTTGATCCGCCCTTTATGGAACACGCCCGGATTCTTCTTCGGCCGCCGCCCATACTCCGGCGCAGGCGCGCCGTCCTGGGGATAGGAAAGCCCCGGATACTCTGCCGCCGCCTCTTTCGCCGCCGCCGTAATGTCCCGCGGCACATAACGGTCCATCTGCACGATCCTGTCCGCCACCTGAAAATACGCGCCGGAGCTTCCTGCGACTAACACCGTGGAGATGCCGAACCGCTCAAAGATCGCGTCCATCCGTTCGATAAACGGCGTGATCGGCTCCATATCCCGGTGAATCACCCGCTGCATCAGCTCGTCCCGCACCATAAAATTCGTCGCGCTGGTATCCTCGTCGATGAAAAATGCGCTTGCGCCCGCCTCCATCGCCTCCACCACATTCGCCGCCTGGGACGTACTGCCGCTGGCATCCTCAGTATAGAATGCCTTCGTATCCTTTTTATTGGGCAGGTCATTGATAAACATGGAAATATCCGTATGTTTGATGCTCCTGCCGTCCTCCGCCCGGATCTTCACCGCCGCGCCGTCCGTCACGATATACTCTCTTCCGTCCCCGGCAATATGAGGATACACGCACATCTCAAGAGCCTTAAGGAGCGTAGATTTCCCGTGGTATCCCCCGCCCACGATCAGCGTGATCCCTTTCCTGATGCCCATGCCCGATATCTCCCCCTTGTAGGGAAGGTCCATGGTCACCCGCATAGATTCCGGCGAGGTAAATGCCACCGCTCCCTTCATCGGCCGCTGGGAGATGCCCGACTCCCTCGGAAGTACAGAGCCATCCGCCACAAAAGCCACCAGCTCCCGCTTAGAAAGCTCCAAACGGATATATTCCTGATCCTCCGAAAGCTCCATCACCCGCTCAGCCTTGCCGCTGTTGATGTTCTGGTACAGCAGGGATTGCTCCACACACTCCGGCAGGAAATCAAAGAGGATCCTGATCAGCTCCCTGGCATTGATGGTCCTTCCATTAGCCGGGAAACCCGCCTCGAACCGGACGATGATATCGCCATTTGCCGGGTTTAAAGCACATGTGCTGCGCTCTAGCACCTCCTGCCCGCATCTTGTCACCGACAGGATCCCGCTCTTTCCGGAGCCCTTAGCCTGAAAAGAATATTTCCTCGTCTGCTCCTCGAAAAGCCTGGTCAGATGATCCTGAAGAGCAATCCTCTTATGTTTCTTATCATAGAGCCTCTCCGGGAAGCCCGCCGTCTTCCCCGACACCTCCACATGAAGCTTAGAGGGCGCCGCAAAGGGATCCCCCTGCACATGGTCGATGTACAGGACGTATTTCCCAAAGCGGTAGCTCCCTTTGGTTCCCTTGTACGCCGGATAGCCCTTTCTGTCAATATTAAAAAGCAACTGCTTTAAATCATTTGCTGTGTTCATCAGTATTACATCCCTTCATTATATTTGTCTGTTTGATCAGTCTCATATGATTTCCCTGTCTGACCATCTCATACGGCTTTTATCTGCATATTCCTTATGATATCCCTTCTTGGCCACTCACATGCCTTGCGCTTTCTGTGCCGTCCCCGCCGCCGTATGTCCTGCTGCCCCTCTTTTACATCCTCGGGCTAATATGCTTCCGCTTCTTCCCTAGTCATCCAGAAATGTATCCCTGTGGTGGAATCCTGCCAACGATCTTCATTAAAGTCCTTCACCTCTGCCCATTCCCCCTTCTTGTATACAAAGTCCTCATCCACCAAAGACCACGCCTCGTCAAAGTTCTGGGTAAAATCAAAGCTTTTAATGGTGAGCACTTTCGCCTTGCTGCACCGGCAGGAGGGCAGCGTCGCAGAAGTCCGCTTGGCATCCGCCGGAATAAGGAGCTGCACCATCCGGTCATTGACGCATTTCTTATAGCCGAGAAAAGCGCCCTCCTCCGGGCATCTGAGACGGAACCACTTGGTATCCCCGTCAGATATGATCCCATCAAGCCTAGCATACTCCAGCACCGCCCCGAAAAGATCGGCCCCCTCAATGTTGCACTTTCTCATATCGCAGCCCCGGAAGGACGCCGTCACCATCTTCGCACGCTTAAAATTAGCGCCCTGCATGGAGCAGCCGTCAAACAGCGCATTTTCCACAGAACTGCCTGCAAAATCCGCACCGTCAAGCACCGTGTCCTGGAAGGAGCTGAGGGTGAAATCCATATTACTAAGATCCATCCCCCTAAGATCCATGTCCCAGATCTCCTTCTCCACAAATGAAAGCCGCTCTCCCTGCATCCGGCCTGCGGCCGCTGCTTTAAGTTCCTTTTCCGATATCCGTTCCATCACTTACCTCCCGATAGCTTCTACAGATCCACGATCCTGGGGCGGTGATGGGTGTAAGGCAGGAATTTTTTGATCAGGTCCTGCGTTTTGAATTTCAGATGGGTCGTGTTGATCCCGGTATTGCATACAAAATACTCTGCCTCGGCCACTTCCTTGTCAAGAATGAGCTGCACATAATCATCCTCGTCGTTTAACAGCCCGACAACGCTTGCCGAACCCGGCTTTGTCCCCAGATATTCCATCATGTGCTCCGGCGATGCGAAGGACATCCGGGAAACGCCAAGCTTCTTGCTGAAGGACGACGTATCAAAAGTTTTCTCCTCTGGCATCACCAGCAGGAAAAATGTGGTTTTCTTCTGGTTGCATAAAAACACATCCTTACGTACCGGCGCGCCGAGCACCTTCCCGATATCCGCACACTCCTCCATGGATGCCGCCGGATCGTTGTCCACCCGTTCAAAGGGAATCCCAAGCTTTTTTAACACCTGATATACTTTCTGCTCAAGGGGCACTCTTTCGCCCACATTCTCCGGCGGCGCCGTCACGATCTCACTGATATACATGATCTTTTCCTCCTCTGCCCGCACACAGCGGTAATATTTTTTAAACCTGATATCACTCTGCCTTTTAAGGTCAACAGATTTTCCATCCTGATCTTTTTATTGTGCTGGATTTCCCGGAAGATGTCAAGAGAAACGAAAAGATATTTCTGTTATCCGGCACCCCCAATGTTAGCGTCCGAATAGATCATCACTGTTCACTCCGCAATCATCAGCCGAAAAAATACCCCGCGTTAATTTCCCTTTAATCATTCTATTATACATTCAATATCAGACAAACGCAGATAAAGGAGGCAGATTATGAGAAAATCACGCACAATCTTCTGCATCATGCTGTGCCTTATACTGATCATAAATCTGGCAGGATTTGACGCACTGGCAGAAGATTCCAATCTATCAAACGAAGCCGGCAGCGCCGCAAAGAGCAGCCCGGCAGAAAGCAAGAAAACAGACCAAACCGGCGGCAGCGCAGACGACGCTCTGGACAGCACATCCGGAGCCAATACGGACACCAGTTCCGGCTCTGGCAGCACCTCTGGCCCTGCCAGTAATTCCGGAGTCAATACAGGCAGCGGCTCCGACAATAATTCCGGAGCCAATACGGACAGCGGCTCTGGCTCCTTAGGCAATGCTGACAGCAGCTCCGGCTCTGACTCCGGGAATACCCCAGGCCTTAACCCTGATCCCGGCTCCTCAGGCAGCGATCCAGAAGCAGGCATCCCGAACACCGACGGCTCTCTGACGGACAGCCCTACATCCGACTCCAATGATCCAGATAATCCCAGCAGCACGGACTCAGAAAACAGCGCCGGCGAACTTCCCGGCCAGATGTTAACCTTAGAAGCCCCAAAGCTCACTGCCAAGGCAGAGGACGGCACTGTCTCCCTGACCTGGACGGCGGTAACCGGTGCCCAGTCCTATAAGATCTATCAGGTGTCTGACTCCGGCCTTACTCTTCTGACCGATACCGAAAACACTTCCTATACTCACACGGTACCGAAAAACAACACCACATACCGGTATATCGCAGGCGCCGCTGCAGAGGGGGCCGAAGAAGCACTTTCAGTGGAAGTCACTGCCGTCCCAAGGACAAAAAAGCCCGAAAAGGTAACAAACTTTGCCGGGATGGACGGGGAGAAAAAAGCAGTCCTGTCCTGGTCAAAAACTACCGGAGCCACCGGCTATTACGTTTATCGGTATAACTCATCCAAAAAGCGCTGGGAGATGATAAAGCAGACAACAAAAACCTCTTACACGGATAAAAGTCTGAAAGCAGGCAGCACCTACAAATACCGGGTAGCGGCATTTCGCACGAACAAGGAAGAGACTGCCGTCGGAAGCCAGACCTCCACGCTCTCAGTCAGCATAAAGAAAACACCCGGCACCAAAGTATATCCCATGAAATACAAAGCCACGATCCTGTCAAAGGCTCCCTGCTTTTCATCGAAGAACGGGAAAAAGCGGGCAGGGTATCTGGCAAAAGGAACGAAAGTCACCACCATCAATTCCGGGAACGGCAGATACAAGATCCAGCTATCCAACGGAAAAATCTACTGGGTGGCAAAGGGCCGGCTTAAGATCACCGCCAGCGTGTGGACGTCGAAAGATTACTCCACCAGCACAAAAACTAACTTTGTCAACGCAAAAGGCTACAAAAGCCCGACCAAGTACCTCATCTGGATCAGTCAGTACACCCAGAGAGTTATGATCTTCAAGGGATCGAAGGGGAATTGGAAAATGATCCGCTCCTGCCGATGCGCCACCGGGACATACCTGCACAAAACGCCGAAGGGAGTCTTTAAGATCACCTACAAGGAAAAAGGCTGGTTCTACAAGACAACTTATGAAAAGCCGATCGTCCATTTCAAAGGCGCCAATTCCTTCCATTCCAGAATCAAGAATTACAAGGGCGGCTACGCGGATGCGACCATAGGAAAGCCCCGTTCAAAAGGATGCGTGCGCCTGTATGATGAAGATATCAACTTTATCTACAAACAATGCCCAAAAGGAACCACCGTAGTATCCTTTTAACATCCCCTTCGCGGAACGGGCATTAACAAATTGCCTTTGGCAAATCTTCGTGGACAGTAGCGGCTCCTCGGCCGTGAATAGTAACCAGTCACGTGAAAATGCCCGCACATTTCCGAATTATAATTGACAGTCCTTCCCTTTTGATATACGATATTGCCAAATACAGGAAAGGACTGCCATCCACAATGAACTATATCTTAGCCTCTGCGTCACCACGCAGAAAAGAACTGCTGAAAAAGACGGGGATCCCCTTCGAGATCATCCCGTCTTCCATAGAGGAAAGAATCACTAAAACCGTGCCTTCCGATATCGTCATGGAACTCGCCGCCCAGAAAGCCCGCGCGGTCTTCGAATCGCTGCAGCCCCCAGGAACAGATCCCTGTGGGACCAGTAAATCTAGTGAAGCCAGTGAAGCTAACGAGTCCGGCAGGGCTTACGCTTCCGGAGATCTCACCGTCATCGGTGCGGATACCATCGTTGTCTACCGGGGCGAAATTCTAGGAAAGCCCTCCCATAAAGCCGAGGCCTACGACATGCTTTCCATGCTTTCAGACCGCACCCACCAAGTCTATACTGGTGTCTCTCTCATCGTGAGAAAGCAGGGAAAAACTATGGTAAACACCTTTTACGAGAAGACAGACGTCACCTTCTATCCCGTCCACAAGGACGACCTGCGCTCCTACGTGGAATCCGGCGACCCGCTCGACAAAGCAGGCGCCTACGGCATACAGGGTAATTTCGCCATCCATGTCAAGGAGATCCGGGGTGATTACAGCAATGTAGTCGGGCTCCCCATCGGCCGGCTCTACCAGGAGCTTTCACACATCCTGTATGGTTAGCCTGGTACAGCTAACGGCAGCATATCCAACTGGCAAAGCCAGTAAGTACTGATCACTCAAGAATTCATGCCATAATCCACTAACTTGCCAGATCCATGGCATAATATCTCGCCGCCGCGTCCGTAATAGCCGCCCTCATGATACGGATTAGCTTGTCAATCTGCTTCTTCGTCACAATAAGCGGCGGAATCATGCGGTTTACGCTGTCCCCGATGGCAGTGATCAGTACCATCCGGTCAAGGCAGCCGTGCTTTACCTCCGCGGCAATAGGTATGTCATACTCGCACCCCACCAAAAGCCCGCGGCCTCTCGCCTCTCTTACATGGGGGAGCTTTGCGAGCTGCTTTTTCATGTACCTGCCCATCTCATCCGCATTTTCACTTAGATTATTATCGATGATCTCCGATACCGACGCATAGGCTGCCGCACACGCAAGCGCATGGCCGCCGTAGGTGGAGCCGTGGGCTCCCGCGGTAAATGCATTTGCTACCTTTTCTACTGCGCAACAGGCGCCGATAGGCATGCCGCCGCCCATGGCCTTCGCCATCGACACTGCGTCCGGCTTTACACCGTAGCCCATGTACGCCATAGGCGCGCCCGTACGCCCCCAGCCGGTCTGCACCTCATCAAAGAGAAGGAGCATACCATGTTCGTCGCAGAGTCTTCTCAGACCCTCCACAAATTCCTGAGTAGCCGGGTGTACGCCACCCTCGCCCTGCACCGGCTCGATCATAACTGCAATGGTATTTTCCGTCACCTTGGAAGCAAAATCCGCAAGATTGTTAAACTGTGCATATGAAAACCCGGGAAGCATAGCGCCGAACCCTTCCTGAACCGCTGTATCTGGCTGGCCTGTTGCTGCCATAGCGCCATAGGTCCTGCCATGAAATCCATTTTTCGCGGTAATGATGTGGTAGCGGTCTGGGCCAAAGTTATCTGTTCCGTATTTCCTTGCCATCTTGATCATGCACTCATTGGCCTCCGTTCCCGAATTCTGATAAAAAATCTTATCCATGCCGATAGTATCACAGATCTTCTTCGCCAGCAGCGCCTGAGGAATAGTATACGGATAGTTAAACGTATGCACGATATCATCAAGCTGATCTTTGATCGCCGCAATCACCCGCTCATTGCGGTTGCCCGGACTGTTCACCGCAACTCCGCCGTAAAAATCAAGATACGCATTGCCCTCCTCGTCGTAAATGTACATCCCTTCTGCCCTTTCTGCGATGAAGTCATACCGCTCATAGGTCTCCACCATATATTTGTCCACCATATCTTTCAATTCCTGCGCAGTAAGTTCCGTATCCTTTAACCTCATTACTAATCCCTCTCTTTCTTGATCTGTTCCTGTAATAAAATAAAGAAGGCGCCGCACTTATCACAGTACGGCGCCTTTGCCTTTTAACGATATCAACTATAACCCTCTTTTTTCAGTCTGTCAATACCCTTTTTTATTTTTCACACTGCGGCAGACAATTATGCTTACCGTTCACAGCAGCAGATTATGAACACTTTCACGGATATTCTACTTCTGTCCTCTCCAAATGTTCCGGTCACAAGCTCTTTTTATACTCTGAAGGAGGGCTTAAGCATCTCGGATGAACGGCATGGTTTCAGCATGTAATCCCTTCCCCCGTACTTGATCGCCTGCTGGACATAACTAAACTCCTCATATCCGCTCAAAATAATCGTCAAAGGAATGATTCCTGCCATCACTGCCTCTTTCATTACTTCAATACCGCTTTTCACAGGCATCTGGATATCCAGAATCATCGCCGTGTGAAAGGCGGCAGGCGGTTTGTCCTTCGGCAAAAAACAGGGCGTCCCTCGCAGGACACCCCATTCATTGCACATATTAGTTATACTTACGTTTTCTAGCAGCCTCAGATTTCTTTTTACGTCTCACACTTGGTTTCTCGTAATGTTCTCTTTTACGAATCTCCTGCTGAATGCCAGCCTTCGCACAGTTTCTTTTGAATCTGCGTAAAGCGCTGTCTAACGTCTCGTTTTCTTTAACGATTACATTTGACATAGTCTCACACCTAACCTCCCCTCCAGCCCTATATTGTGCATTATACGACTGATCGGGTATATTTTTGCACTACATAAGATTATATCACATTTTCGGCTCACGTCAATATTTTTTTGCCATTTTACGGTATTTTCACGTTATTGGATTGCTATGAGCGGCTCCTGGACTGTGTGGTAACCAAAGAACATACTGGTCGCACCGTGAACAGTAACCGAAGAACTGCCCAGAACTGCCCAAGGTAAAAAAGCCATATTGTAACTGTTTTCAAGATGTGCTAAAATAAAAGGAAAGATTGTGAGGTGCAAAGATTACCATGAATGATAAAAACTGCGAACTTTTGCTTGACTATATCAACAATATCCTGCGGGAACCTGGTACAAAAGAGCTTGATCTCAGCGAACTTGATGAGTCTTACTGCAGCCTTGGGGACGGACTTAAGCGCCTGCACACTGCCTTGTACCGCCTGACAAAGCAGGCAGAGGAATCACTTAAGATACAGCGCCATGCCGAGATGATCGAGAGCTACAACGAGCTTTTCGTGGAGATGCTCAGCAAACGGAGCGAATGGCTTATCGTCGTTGACCAGGATACCAAGGAAGTACTCTTCTGCAACAAGGAAAACCACGGTGTCACGATAGATGCGACTTTCTGCGAGGCGTGCAGAAGCCGTCTCTCTTTCCATTCTGAACTTTTAAACTGGGAGGCCACGGAGCAGTACAGCGTGCGGGAGGTCAGCGGCAGAAGTGGCGATGGAAATAAAGATGAAGATAACACCTATTACCGGATCACTTCCTTTCCTGTCAAATGGAAGGAGCACCAATCTTTAGTTCATGTTATCGTAGATATCACGGATGAAAAACGTACCGCGCACAATCTGACCAGCAAAGCCTATCACGATCCGGGAACCGGCATCAAAAACCGGCTGTTTTTCAAGGAATATATGGAAAGCGTCCTGAGTGAGCATCGTGAGGCCACGCTCTGTTATCTGGATCTTGACGGCCTTAAGTATGTCAATGATAAATTCGGCCATCTAGAAGGTGACATCTACATCCAGAATTTTGTGGAGGTTATCCGGAGCAGTTTCCGCAACGGCGATACTTTCGCCCGTATCGGCGGCGATGAATTCTGCCTTGTGCTTACCGGATGCATCGGGGATCTGATGGAACGCAAGATGGCGGATCTGCTGAAGCGTTTCCAGTCAGAGCGGTACAGTGATTACCAGTGCAGCTTCAGCTACGGTATCGTGCAGATCACCGGCACGGAAAAGGATGCTACCCTTGAAGAGATACTCCGTGAAGCCGATAAGATCATGTATGAATGCAAGCGTAAAAATAAAGAAAAATATCCGGAGCTTGTCAGATAAGACAGGCTCCGTTTTTTCTGGACTTTCCGTTATAATATCATCTTCAATGTCTCAAAAAGAACCTCTACATCCACCGGCTTCGCAATATGTGAATTCATGCCGCATTCGAATGCTTTCTTCCTGTCCTCCTCAAAGGCATTGGCCGTCATAGCGACAATTGGAATCTCTGAAAGTGCCTTATCCGAAAGCTTCCTGATCGCCTTTGTAGCCTCATAACCGTCCATAACAGGCATCTGTATATCCATCAGGATAAGTCGGTAATAGCCGGGTTCTGACGCCGCCAGCATCTCTACCGCCTTCTTCCCGTTATCCGCTTCTTCGATCTGGAATCCGGCCTCGGAGAGAATCTCCGTGGCGATCTCCCGGTTCAGTTCATTATCCTCCACCAGAAGGAGCCTTCCTTTCATCTGGACATTGTCTTCCTGATCGGAGGTGTCCTTTTCCCCCTTTTTCAAATCGAGCACCTGAATCAGGCACCGGACAATCTCGGAGATAAACAGCGGCTTGCTGCAGAATGCATTGATGCCCGCTTCTCTTGCCTCATCCTCGATATCCGCCCAGTCATAAGCCGTCAGCACGATAATCGGCACACTGTCCCCAATCTCGCTGCGAAGCTTTTTTGCCACCTCAACACCGCTCATATCCGGCATGAGCCAGTCGATGATATACACTTTGTACTCATCGTGACGCCTGATCGCCTGCTGCGTCCGAAGCAGCGCCTCTTTTCCGCTAAGCGTCCACTCTGCCCGCATCCCGATCTCCATGAGCATCTGCGTCACACTGTCGCAGGTATTGAAATCATCATCCACCACAAGGGCATGGATACCTTTTAATTCCTCGATCAGTATATCCCTGTTTGTATTCTCAGACAGCTTAAAGGGTATGGTGACGATGAACTCAGAGCCTTTGTTCTGCTTGCTGTACACTTCGATGGTCCCGCCCATGGCCTCCACGATATTCTTTGTGATCGGCATCCCAAGGCCGGTTCCCTGAATCCCGCTCACCGTCGTATTCTTCTCCCGTTCGAAGGGTTCAAAGATCCTCTTGGCGAACTCCTCGCTCATGCCGATTCCTGTGTCCTTGACCCGTATCTCGTACAGGGTCCTCTCCTTTGTACCGCCCTCTTTTTCTAAGATGCGGATGCTGATCTTCCCGCCCGGCTTCGTGAATTTGATGGAATTACCCACCAGGTTTAAAAGAATCTGGTTAAGCCGCAGGCGGTCGCAGAAAATGTTCTCATCATAGACTCCTACCGTGTCGATGAAGAAATCAATCTTTTTCTCCCTCACATCTACCTGCAGGATATTCTTAAGCTCGTGCATCACCTCTGACAGATTGCACTCTGTCTCATTCAGATGAAGCTTCCCGCTCTCAATCCGGCTCATCTCCAGCACATCATTGATCAGCGACAGAAGGTGGTTACTCGAGGACATGATCTTTGCCAGATAATCCCGCACCCGCTCTTTATTGTCAAGATGGCTGCTGGCAAGTGACGTAAACCCGATGATGGCATTCATAGGCGTGCGGATATCATGAGACATATTGGAAAGGAAGGTACTCTTCGCCTTGCTGGCATGCTCTGCCCGGGCAAGGGCGTCCTCTAAGATCCTCTGCTGCTTCATCTCATTTTCCACGATATCCGTAATAATCCTCTTTGCGATGACCACCCGGCTTCCGTACTGCTCGTCCTTCACTTTCGCGAACCTGAACTGGATATAATTCTTCTCTCCCTTTACATTGTTCCGGATATTGATATCGTAACACTGCTTATCCGCAAGCTCTGCCCGGATATTTTCAAGGAGAGTCGTCTCTCTCCAGCGCTTCTTGTCCTCCTCAGACACATATTCGGTATACGCATCCACCGCATCCTGATAATACTCATGGCGCGCCAGCGTGTTCTTGATCTCCATAGAGGAATCCGCCTTATAGATGCTCATCTTCCCGTCATTGGGATTAAACAGGGAGATAAAGTTATAATCACTGCTAAGGCCCGATATGATCTCGTACGCCTCCTCGATCTCATTCTTCTTGATCAGGTCATTTCCCGTATCCTCATCTACCCTCCGAAAGCCTACCACTACTCTGTCCGCATCCCCCGACTCACCGATGCGCGCGATCCGGATCTGGAAATACTGCAGCTTTCCCTCCCGGTATATCCGGTAATTCGCCGAATGGAAGGGCTTGGTCTGAAGCTTCTGCCTGACACAGGAATAATTCGTCATGCGGAGGACCGTCTCCTTGTCCGGCTCATATACAACCGCATCTACATAAGCGCGGAGCGCCTTCTCAAAATCATCGCCTCTCAGATACTCCGCGAATATGGCCTTCCTCTCATCGCTCATGCGGAAATTCACAAAACTGCCGCTGTTATAATCCACAAGATAGACGATCACATAATCCTGGCTTAAACCCATAGCAATCTCCAGATGAATATTATGCTCGTTACTTTCTATCATCCCGTCACCCCTCCATCCCTTTCTCTAATTCCAAATCTTTTCGAGTCTTGCAAACCCGGCAAACATTTTCTTTGTTCCTGCTTTATCAAAATCTACCGTGACCTCAAAGTCACGGCCTCCTTCGACCACATTCCTCACCGTTCCCTCACCGAACTTAACGTGGCGCACCCGGTCTCCAGCGCCGTAGCCCAGACCGCCCTCCGACGGTCTGCCGAACTTTTTCTGCGGCTTTGCCGCGGTAAACGCCTGCGCCTTGAACGCCTGCTTCGCCTGCCGGTACGCCGCCTGCTTCGCAGACTCAAAATCAGCCTGCTCCATAAGCTTAGCCGTTTCCTTCTTAACTGCCTCCCCGGCAGACAAAAGCTCTGCGGGAATCTCCTTTAAGAAACGGGACATCCGGTTATACTGGACTTCGCCGCGCACCATCCTTTTTTTCGCGCAGGTAAGGGTGAGACTTTTTTCTGCCCTCGTGATCCCTACATAGCACAGACGGCGCTCCTCCTCCAGCTCTTCCGGGTCGTCCGACGTCGCTGACAGGTAGCTGGGAAAAATCCCTTCTTCCATACCCGCAAGGTATACCTGGGGAAATTCCAGGCCCTTTGCGCTGTGGAGCGTCATGAGCACCACATAGTCCGCACTCTCATTCAGGCTGTCAATATCTGCCACAAGAGCCACTTCCTCTAAAAATCCGCTCAGGGTAACCGGCTCGTCCTGATTCCTGCAGGCTTCTTCATAATCCGCGATCTTGTTCCGAAGCTCGTCGATATTCTCAATCCTTGACTGGGCATCCTCTGAATCCTCCGCCTCCAGATTCTCCACATAGCCTGTCTCCTCAATGATCTCATCCATCAGCGCCAGAAGCCCCATATCCTCTGCGTCCGCTTTAAAATGCTCGATCAGCGCCACGAAGGACTCAAGCTTCTTCACACCGCGTCCGATCTCAGGGATCAGATCCGCTCCCTTTAATGCCGAATAAAACCCGATCTCACGGGAAGCCGCGTACTCCTGCACCCGGTTGATGCTGGTAAGCCCGATCCCTCTTCTGGGCACATTCACGATCCTCCGGACAGCCAGGTCATCCCTGCCGTTATCCACCGTCTTCAGATAGGCAAGAAGGTCTTTGATCTCCCGCCTGGCATAGAAATTAACGCCGCCCACGATCTTATACGGAATATTGGCCGACACAAGCTTCTCTTCAAACAAACGTGACTGGGCATTGGTGCGGTAAAGAACTGCATTACTATTATATGTACAATCTCCGTTATTTACATGCTCTTTTATCGCAGAAATAATATATTCTGCCTCGTCAAAAGAAGTATCGAACTGCCTGAGTTTTATTTTCCCGCCTCTTTCATTCTCCGTCCACAGGTATTTCGCCTTACGCCCGTTATTATTGCGGATCACCCCGTTGGCGGCATCCAGGATATTGCCCGTAGAACGGTAATTCTGCTCCAGCTTGATCACCTTCGCATCCGCAAAGAACTCCTCAAAATTCAGTATGTTTTTAATGTTTGCCCCGCGGAACTTATAGATCGACTGGTCGTCATCTCCTACTACGCACAGATTCCGAAAGCCTGACGCCAAAAGCCTGACCAGCTCAAACTGCACCGTATTGGTGTCCTGGTACTCATCGACCATGATATAGCGGAACCGGTTCTGATAAGTAGCAAGCACATCCTCCTGGGTGTGGAAAAGCTGCACGGTCTTTGTGAGCAAGTCGTCAAAATCCAGGGCGTTGTTCGCCCGAAGCTGCTTCTCATACTCAGCATAAGCATCCGCCGTCTTCCTCTCCAGATAGTCCCCGCCTGCCTGAAGTCGGAAATCCTCCGCTGTGATCAGCTCATTCTTTGCCCGGGAGACTGCGCTTAAGATCGCTCTTTCCTTAAGCCGCTTCGTGTCGATCTGAAGGAGCTTACAGATGTCCCTCATCAGCGTCTTCTGGTCGTCTGCGTCATAGATGGTAAAGTTCGTGTCATACCCAAGAAGCCCAATATGCCTCCGGAGTATACGCACACACATGGAATGGAATGTACTGACCCACACGCTCTCTGAACCGAAGCCCACAAGCTTATCCACCCGATCCCTCATCTCGCCTGCCGCCTTATTCGTAAAGGTGATGGCAAGGATATTCCACGGATTGACCCCCTTTTCCTCGATCAGATAGGCGATTCTGTGGGTGAGCACCCTTGTCTTGCCTGATCCCGCCCCGGCAAGGATAAGAAGCGGCCCGTCTGTATAATACACCGCTTCCTGCTGTTTATCGTTCAATGTATCGTAAATCCCCAAAGTATTCTTGTCCTTTCGTCCGTTTTTCATACTTCTATTCTACCATGTCCGGTTACAGTTGTAAATTAAAAGTCGGCAGGGGATTTTTATCTGTCCCCTGCCGGTGAAGCTAAGTTACTGCCCGCTCCGTGAAAAGCAACGCATCCAAAACCTAAGCACTGATTGAATTTCCCGTATAAAGCTGATAGTATTTTCCTTTCTCTTCGATGAGCTGGTCATGAGTTCCGCGCTCGATGATCCTGCCCTGCTCTAACACCATGATACAGTCCGAATTGCGCACGGTCGAGAGCCGGTGGGCGATGACAAACGTTGTCCTGCCGTTCATCAGCTTATCCATGCCGTCTTGCACGATCCGCTCGGTCCTTGTATCGATGGAGCTTGTGGCCTCATCAAGAATCAGCACCGGCGGGTCTGCCACTGCCGCCCTGGCAATGGCAAGAAGCTGCCTCTGTCCCTGGCTTAAGTTGGCCCCGTCCCCGGTCAGCATCGTATCGTACCCGTCCGGCAGCCTCCTGATGAACCCGTCCGCATTGGCAAGCTTCGCCGCCGCCATGATCTCTTCGTCCGTCGCATTAAGCTTTCCGAACCGGATATTCTCCTTCACCGAGCCGGTAAAAAGATGGGTATCCTGCAGGACGATCCCCAGTGAACGCCTTAAGTCCGCTTTCTTGATCTTATTCACATTTATGCCGTCGTACCGGATCTTTCCGTCCTGGATATCATAAAAACGGTTGATCAGGTTAGTAATCGTCGTCTTTCCTGCCCCGGTAGAGCCGACGAAGGCGATCTTCTGCCCCGGCTCGGCAAACAGCTTCACATCATGGAGGACGATCTTATCATCATTGTATCCGAAATCTACGCCGTCGAACACCACGTCGCCTTTGACCTCCACGTAATCTACGCTCTTATCCGCCTGATGGATATGCTTCCACGCCCAGCGCCCGGTCCGCTTATCGCTCTCCACCAGCCTGCCGTCTTCTTCTTTCACGTTCACCAGCGTCACATACCCGTTATCCGTCTCCGTCTCCTCATCGAGAAGCTTGAATATACGGTCTGCCCCCGCCATAGCCATAATGACTGCATTGAGCTGCTGGCTGATCTGGTTGATGGGCATGCTGAAATTCTTATTGAACGTAAGGAAGCTTGCCAGGCCGCCCAGCGTGAATCCGCCGATACCGTTAAGCGCCAGCACCCCGCCGACAATGGCGCAGACCACGTAACTCACATTGCCGAGCTGCGCATTAATGGGGCCTAAAAAGTTGGCAAAGGTATTGGCCTTATCCGCGCTGACAAACAGCCGGTCATTCAGCTCCCTGAATTCTTTCTTGCTCTCTTCCTCGTGGCAGAACACCTTCACGACCTTCTGCCCGTTCATCATCTCCTCAATATGCCCGTTCAGCGCCCCGATGTTCGTCTGCTGCTCGATAAAATATTTTCCGCTCCGTCCGGTGGCCTGTTTCGTGCACAGCAGCATGACGCCCACCATCAGAAGGGTCACCACGGTCAGCGGGATATTGAGGATCAGCATACTGGCAAACACGCTGATGATCGTCACTCCGCTGTTGATAATCTGCGGTATGCTCTGGCTGATCATCTGGCGCAGGGTGTCGATGTCGTTGGTGTAGATCGACATGATATCCCCATGGGCATGCGTGTCAAAATACTTCACCGGAAGCTTCTGCATATGCGCAAACAGCTCATTTCTTAACTCTCTCTGGGTACCCTGGGTGATATTCACCATGATCCGGTTGTAGGCATAGACAGAAACCACACCTACCGCATAGAATACCGCCACTCTCCCGATGGCACGCGCCAGCGGCGCAAAATCCGGATTGTCCGTCATCAAAAACGGCGTAATGTATTCATCGATCAGGTTCTTCATGAACAGCGTTCCCTGCACATTAGCCAGCACGCCCACAAAGATCAGAACGATCACCACAGAATACCAGAATCCGTATCTTTTGAATACATATCCCATCAGCCGCTTAATGATCTGGCCCGGATTCTTCACCTGAGGCTTCATGCCACGCATCCGACCCCGCTGCATCCTACCAGGGGGCATCTGATTTTCTTTTCTCTCTGCCATCCTACTCACCTACCTTCTCATCAAAATCACCGCCGCCCTGGGTCTGGGACTCATAGACCTCGCGGTAGATCTCATTATTTTCCAGAAGCTCTTTGTGGGTGCCGAACCCGTTGACGCGCCCTTCCTCCATGACGATGATGCGGTCCGCATCCTGTACGCTTGAAATCCTCTGGGCGATGATAAATTTTGTCGTGTCCGGGATCTCCTCCCGGAATGCCCGGCGGATCCTGGCGTCCGTCGCCGTATCCACCGCACTGGTGCTGTCGTCTAAGATCAAAACCTTCGGCTTCTTAAGAAGCGCCCTTGCGATACAGAGCCGCTGCTTCTGTCCGCCGGATACATTGCTTCCGCCCTGCTCGATGTGCGTGTTGTAGCCCTCCGGGAATTTCCGGATAAATTCGTCGGCGCAGGCGAGGCGGCAGGCCTCCACGCACTCCTCGTCGGTAGCTTCCTTATCGCCCCACCGGAGGTTTTCCAGGATCGTACCGGAAAACAGCACATTGTTCTGCAGCACGACCGACACCTGGTTTCTCAATGCCTCCATATCGTAAGCCTTCACATTCAGCCCGCCTACTTTCACTTCTCCCTCTGTCACATCGTACAGGCGGCTGATCAGGTTGACGAGACTGGTCTTGGCGCTTCCTGTCCCTCCGATGACCCCGATCGTCTCGCCGGACTTCACCTTAAGATTAATATCTTTTAGCACCGGCTCTGCGCTGTCCTTATGGTAAGCGAAATCTACATGTTCAAACTCAACGCTGCCGTCTGCGACCTCCGTCACCGGGTTCTCTGGGTTCTTGAGGGTGCTGGTCTCGTCAAGCACCTCTGCGATACGCCTGATGCTGGCCGTACTCATAGAGATCATAACAAATACCATGGACAGCATCATGAGGCTCATCAGAATATTCATGCAGTAGGCAAGAAGGCTCATCATCTGGCCCGTCGTAAGCTCTGCGGATACGATCATCTTCGCTCCCAGCCAGCTGATCAGCAGGATACAGGTGTACACCGTGGTCTGCATCAGCGGTGCATTCACGATGACATTCTTCTCCGCCTTCACAAAGATCTCGTAGATATTCTGGCTCGCCTTCTTGAACTTATCCGTCTCGTGCCCCTCCCGCACATAGGCCTTCACTACCCGGATAGCGGATACATTTTCCTGGACGGAGGCGTTAAGCTCATCGTACTTCGGAAATGCCATCATGAAATACCGGGTGGCATGGCGGATGATGAAAAAGAGCAACACTCCCAGGATACAGACAGCGACCAGGTAGATACTGGCAAGCCTTGCGTTGATGGTAAATGCGATCGCCATAGCGCACAGAAGGCTCGCCGGCGCCCGCATGAACATCCTGAGCGTCATCTGGTAAGCCATCTGGATGTTGTTCACATCAGTAGTCAGACGGGTCACCAGCCCCGCTGTGCTGAATTTATCAATATTTGCAAAGGAATAGGTCTGGATCTTGTCAAACATCGCCTCCCTTAAGTTCTTCGCAAAACCGGCGGACGCCTTCGCGCCGTACCGCCCGCCCATAAGCCCTGCGAATAGTCCGAGAAACGCTGCCACGATCATGACCGCTCCCACTTTATAGATGTGCGCCATGTCTCCCGCGTTCACGCCGTCATCGATGATGGACGCCATGAGGAACGGAATCACCATCTCCATGGCCACCTCAAAAATCATATAGATGGGCGTTGCGATAGACGCCCGCTTATACTCCTTGACTTCCTTTAACAATGTTCTAAGCACGCTATCCCTCCTTTCTGGCATTCAAGCTTCTGTTTTATCACATTTTCCCTGATCTTTTCTGTCACCTGGAAAAAGAGCGCAAGTTCTTCCTGGCTGATCCCCTCCTCAAGCACCGCGTCAAGCTTCGTGACCAGCGTCTCTATGCCTTCATGGCTCTTTGCTCCCTTTTCGGTCAGCATCACTTTCTTAAGCCTGGCATCGTGCTCCACGAATTCTCTCCGCACATAGCCCTTTTTCTCAAGGATTTGAATAATATTTGTCACCGTTGACCTTCCGATGGAAAATGTCTTTTCGATATCCTTCTGGAAGATATCCCGTTCCCGGTTCTCATACAGGTACCGTATGATCCAGCCATGCATCAGCGTAAGCTCATCGATGCCCGCCGCCTTGACACGATACATGAGGTTCTTCGTGATCATATGGTCCAGCATATGTATCTGCGGCCCGACCGCTTTTTTCGTTCCCATCTTCACATCTCCTTTCCAGAAAATATGTTCAGCTTTGAATAATCCATTCCAAAACTGTTCAATAACGAACTATATTTTATCATCCGGACTGGAAATGTCAACCATTACTTTTGATATTTAATATTTTCTTTATTTTTACTGTTGTCATCTAGTTTTGCATACTATATAATGATTGCATCGAGGTGATGATTATATGATTACAGATACAAAAGATGTGCTGAAAAGCATACTTGCAAATATTTCACAGATCAATTATGTGAAGCCGGAGGATATCCCCAACATCGATCTTTATATGGATCAGGTGACTACCTTCATGGACGAGCATCTGCGCTCCAGCAAACGCTATGAGGACGACAAGGTGCTGACCAAGACCATGATCAATAACTATGCCAAGAACAACCTGCTTCCGCCTCCGGTGAAGAAGAAGTACTCCAAAGAGCATGTACTGGTCATGATTTTTATCTATTATTTCAAAAATATATTATCCATCAAGGATATCGAGACGCTGCTTACGCCGCTCACGGATAAGTATTTTAAAAATGACAGGGGCATGGATATGACCTCGGTCTACAGCGAAATGCTCGAGCTTGAGAAGTCACGGATCAGCATTGTCACCAAGGATATCGCCAGATCCTTAAAGGAAGCCGGCGAGTGCTTCGCTGACGCTCCAGAAGAAGATCAGGATTACCTGCAGCTTTTTGCCTTTATCTGCAGCTTAAGCTTCGATATCTATGTGAAAAAGCTTCTGATGCAGAAGCTCATCGATGAATTTGACGCGAAGGAGAACAATAAAGATAAAAAGAAGAAATAAGAAGGGATTCTTATTTCTCTTTTTGCTTTACTGTATAGACTTTCGTACTTCTACTCATTAATCCGTTCAAACACCATGTCGTAACCGTCATTCCCGTAATTCAGCGAGCGGTTGACGCGGCTGATGGTCGCTGTGGATGCGCCTGTCTTTTCTGCAATCTCAAGATACGTCTTATGTTCTCTCAGCATCTTTGCCACTTCGAACCTCTGCGATAAAGAGAGCAGTTCATTGATCGTACAGATATCCTCAAAAAACGTGTAGCACTCTTCCTTATCCTTTAAGCTTAGTATTGCACTAAAGAGATAATCTACTGCTTCGGTCCTAATCTTTTTACTCATATCAGAAATCTCCTTTTGTAACGGCTTATTACTGTTACATTTTAACACACTAAATTCATGAAGTCCATATCTTTTTGATGATCATGCCTTTCTGCTTCGTTTCAGACAGGAGCAAAGCTTCTCCAGGGAGGTGTTGGCAACCAGGTCCCAGGGGAAATCCGTTTCCTCAAGAATCTCTCTGGCGTACTGGTATTCACCGACCGCTACGTCCACGTGGGCATCTGTCCCAAGCACTACCATAGCTTTATATGCCTTGCAGTATTCAAGCATCTCCTTAACATTGCCCTTCGTATTCTGCCTGAAGCCTTTCGGGCTTAAGGAGGTATTGTTCACCTCCAGCAAGGTGCCCGTCTCCTTCGCCGCCTTCACAAGCTGTTCATAATCTGTGGGAAACCGCCCGTCGTCCGGATGTCCGATGATATCTACACAGTCATTTTTCATGGCATTCACATACGCCCCCGTGACTGCTTCTTTCGTCCGCTCCCCGGCAAAACAGGGCGTATGGATGCTCGCAATCGAAATGTCCAGGCCCGCCACTACATGATCTGGCAGATCTATAGTACCTTCCTCATCCATGATATTAAGCTCCACGCCCAGAAGGAGCCTGATCCCGTACATCTCTCTCGGAACCACCCGCAGGTTCTGAAAATAATATAACCCGGTGCTCCCCGGCATCTCTGGCGCATGTTCCGTAACCGCCAGCCCCTTAAGCCCCTTCTCTGCCGCCATGTGCGCCATCTCCCGGAGGGTGTTGTAGGCGTGGCCGCTGACAAGGGTGTGGGAATGGGTGTCAATTTCTATCTTCATCAGGTATGTGCCTCCTTTTTCCAGTCTTTACTTTGCCTGTAACTCATAACTATTGTGCAGGCAGTTTATATTGTACCACGTTTTTCCGGGAATATCTACCTGTTTCAGGATCCTTCGCTGCGATGTACTAGCATTTCTGATATAGCCTTTCCCCGGCCAGAATAAGCAGTACAGCTGCAATCATGTATACAGCCGGGCGATCTGGACATTGGTGAAAAATCTCCCGCAGACAGATACCAGCCTGTCATCCCACAGCTCCCGCCTTATCAGTAAATTTGTCGGCAGAAGATCGTAGATCTGGGATGGGATCCTGAATTGATAAGGGGTATCAACCAGCATGGTCAATATCATCAGCCCGACCGGAAAAGCTATGACCGCTGCACTGTTCTTCATGATCTCCGATAGCACCATGATCCCGATACTATACAATACGGAGATCACCAACAGCAAAAACAAAAGAAGCAGTACCGATCCCCCGACGCTGATCTTCCACGATGATAATGGAAATGCAAGCTGCAGGGCGACGCCAAAGCCATCCGCGCCGTAGATAAAAATGCTGAAAACTGCCGCCGTTCCAAAAAGTAGAATTGCTGTAACTGCCCCAAATGTTATGCCCACCAGTATCTTCGCCAGATATAAATGCCTTTTCCCATAACGGCTGCATAAAATGACGGCGTCTGTCTTTTGCAAATATTCCACGGAAAATACACCGGAGAGGCATATGGCAAGCATTAGCAGAAGCACAGGTTCTTCACGCTCTGGCATTGCAATTCCAGCTTTTTGCGCCGCCTCCTGGCATCGGAGCAGGTATGCCATATTTTTTCCAAGAACCCGCATCGTATGCAGGCCTTCTGCATCCTGTCTTACCTGCTCGGCATTTGTTCCATGGACCATATTCCAATAACGCGATGAAACAACCGGCATTTCCTGAATGGTAAAATATTTATCAGGAACCGCAGGGCTGTCCGTGCGGCGCTTTTATCATATTTTTTCCCAATCTCCATCAATACATATTCCCCGACAAACTTTAATACAATCAAAACGGATATGAAAAAAGCGAGTACCACATCAAAAGGTGTACATATCCGCTTCTCATTTCCATATTCCAAGCCCATATCCCCCAAAATGAACACCCTTCCAAGGCCGCCCATTCACAGATTCGGATACCACCGCAGCAGATCCCTATCCCCATGCTCGATCAGATAATTCACCGCATAATACAGCCACTCTTCCGGCGTGGGAACCTCGCCCTCATGGGGTATCGCCTCCCACTGCGCCCGCTTTTTGGGGTCGGGATCATTCATCCCCCGCTTGATCCGCGCTGAGATGATCTCCCGCATCTCCTCCACCGTGATCCCCCGCTCACGGGCAAGCTTTTCAAATAAATGTTCTCCCATGATAAAAACGCCTCCTAACTCCCTTGATAGCATATCCATAAAAAGCCCATACTATGACTATATCCCTTTTAGGCAATATATACTCTACTGATTATGACTATTATATCACCCATTTGGAAACTAAAATAGATACAAATGGAGATGGGCAGGTGATGAAAATGGATATCCAACAGCATATAAAGGAACTCATGGCCGAGCGGGGCTGGACAAACTACCGGCTCGGCAAAGAAGCAAGCCTTTCCCATTCCACGATCACCAACCTCTTTAAACGGAACAATGCCCCGACCATACCGACCCTGGAGGCCGTATGCCGGGCATTCGGTATTACTTTATCGCAATTTTTCTCTGAGGGGAATACCCCCGCCGAACTGACCGAGGAACAGCGCACCTTATTCGCCGCATGGAGCACCCTGAATGACGGCCAGAAAGAAGCCCTGCTCCTTCTCATAAAACGCATATAGACCAGAAAAAGCCCGCAGGCTCTGCTATCCCAAGAACCTGCGGGCTTCGTTTTTTTCGCCGCTATGCCGCCTTCCATCTGTCCTCCGGAACCTCCACCTGCGTATGATCCCGGAAAGTAAATACCATGCGCTTATCCTCATATACCGCCACATGATCCACCGTGGCATACCAGAGCTCCTCGTCAAATTCCGCCACCAGCCCCTCCCGGCTGGCCAGCTCTTTCAGGAATAAGGATATGCGGGAAGCCGGGTATGGACTTCACCACACGACGGAGGACGGGAAATATCTCATTATGGGGAACGGGGCACAGGCGTTTGCGGTTGCCGCAGAGCAGCCGGAAAAGGCGAACCCCTTAAAACACGTCGAGGACACTATCGAGCAGAACGACAACAGCTTTGACGGTATCATCAACAACACGCCCACGCCTACCGCTGACGAGCTGGAAGCAAAGGCGAGAAGCGGCGGGCAGATCTCCCTTGCCGAGTATGCCGCCGCACTGAAAGCGGAAAAGGAACAGGGCAAAAAAGCGGAGCCGGGGAAAAAGCCGGAAAAGAAGCCCTCTATCCTGTAGCTTGGCATTCCAGTAATTCAGAAGACAGTCATATACATCGTAGTTATCGAGTAACCGCGCCTGTTCATACTGCTTCAGGAGCATCATGGCAATAGTCCGGATTAGTTCTTTTGGATTTGTATCTGCATTGATACCCAGCAACATATCCTTCACTGCTGCCCACCATGTCGAAATGATAGTTTCTGTCTCCTTTGCCTTTTCAGCAACTATTTTTGCATCTGCACCAATAACGCCCTCAATCTCGCCTGAAGGCAATGCCAGATTATAAATATCATGTTTCGTATCAATGCAGGTGATGATTTCCTGTTTCAGTTCCGGAGAAATATCCCACAGCCGCTTAAGCGATTCGATATCCGTACCTGGAATACCGCCCTTCAAATGCGCCGCAATATTCTGTGGCAACGTATCGTCAATCTTCTGAATATAGCGCGGTACATTCAGATTTCCGCCATTGTTTTCAAGAATATCCGTATACTTCACAAGCCTGGAATAGCCCGGTATCTCTTCTCCTGTCGTGAATGTCCTCACGATCTTCTCAATATCCTGTTCCCTCAACCGGTTCTTATTCCCGTCCTTTTTGAAGCCACGGCTGGCATCAATGATAAATACGCCCTCACGCTCATCTGCATTTTCTTTGTCAATGATCACGATGCAGGCAGGAATGCCAGTGCCATAGAACAGGTTTGCAGGGAGGCTCACAATGCCCTTGATATATCGCTTGTTAAGGATTGCTTTGCGGATATCCTCTTCCGCATTTCCTCTGAACAGTACCCCATGGGGCATAACAATTCCCGCTTTTCCCTCAGAGTTAAGAGATTTCAGCACATGAAGAAACCATGCATAGTCACCATTCTTCTCAGGTGGCGTACCATAACCGTCAAATCTCTTATATTCATCATCATTCAGCTTAATGCCGTCGCTCCACGATTTATCAGAAAACGGTGGATTCATAACGATAAAATCATACTGTCCAAGCCCAAATTCTGTTGTAAATGCCGGATTTACCAGCGTATTGCCCTTAGCGATCTCTCCCGTGCCTTTCTGGTGCAGGATCAGGTGCATCCTGGCAAGACCGGCTGTCGCCGTATCTTTCTCCTGTCCGAATATGGTTACAATGGAATCACCGCTCGCATCCACCGGAGCCTCATCAGCAGCTCTGATCAAAAGGCTGCCGCTGCCTGCTGCCGGATCCAGCAGTGTCATGCCTTCCTTCAAATACAGCTTCTTTAAGTATAGTCCACTTTATTCATCTGAGCCTGGTATAGGGTATCCCCGGCATTTTTAAAATAACCACAGGAATAACTCATCGTTTCATCCAGCCACAATTTGTAAAAATCATTTCCGATATCATAGTGACTTGAAACTTCTTTTTTCTGATTCTTCTTGGAAACGGAGGTATGGATCAGTTTTTTCAGCGCGGTCTCGTCTGTTGAAAAATTCCCCGTCTGCCCAAGGAAATGGTCCAGAGCATTGTACAAATCGCCCTGAATCTCCAGTGCGCCATCCATATACGCCTCACCCAGCGCAATCGACGTACTGGTCGCCAAATCCTTTAACGGAATCGCCTTATTATACTTCACGATAAAAGTCGGTTCGCCATCTCCAATCCGATATTCGTTCCCGTTCATTTTCACCATAAACGGATGCGCATCAAATTTCCTTAAAATGACACAAATGACTCTTGCTGTAACATAACAATTTCCTCCCACATACAGTTCTATAAAGAATCAGATTTATACACAGTGTTCCACAGATGCCGCTGATTTTTCATTTTCAAATATTATTTTATATCCTTATTTTTTTTATTCAACGGACATTTTTCACAATTTCCCCAGAAACACGCTTGTGCAAATTAACCTTATACCATGGAAGCATTGCAATTTTTCTATGCTGCATTTCCTCATACTGCGTCATGTACAATTCCTCATTCGCTTTGCAAAACATCCACCCCTATAAATCCTTTGCAAGCCCTACAATCAGGTCTACACACCGCTCCTCGCCCAGTAAGCCGCTGTCCAGCGACACGTGGTAATTCCCTGCCATCCCCCATGTCCTGTCCGTATAATACTTATAATTCATCGCTCTTGTTTTATTTTTTTCCTTAAGCCGCTTTTCCGGTGACGCGCCTGTTTCACCGTATAAATTTACGATCCGCTCCTTTTTCTTTTCCATATCCGCGTGGATAAACACTTGCAGGCAGTCTGTCCGCTTTCTGAGAATATAATCAGCGCAGCGTCCTACGATTACGCAGTTTCCCTTTTCCGCCAAATCCTCGATGATATCTCTCTGCACCTTCCACAGATAATCCCCGACGGAATTGCCCGCCGTGTCTCTCCCGACAAAGGCATAGCCCAAATAAGTCCTTCCCGGTGCGTGTTCCCCATGCGCCTCAATGTACTCCCGCGAAAGCCCTGACTCCTCTGCAATCTTTTCAATCAGCTCCTTATCGTAAAATGCATACCCAAGCCTTTGCGCCGCTTCCTTTGCAATCGTTCTTCCGCCGCTGCCAAATTCACGGCTGATCGTTATTATATTTTTCATGATAATAATCCCACTCCTTTCTCCTACTCTTTCATCGGTTTTATCATTTTATTATTTGCCTGCACCATGAGCGTTGCCGCGACCGCAAGCGCCACAAGCTCTGCAATCGGAAATGCCCACCAGATCATATACGTCGCATTTTCAAGCTTTGTAAACAGCCATGCCAGCGGCAGTACGACAACGCACAACCGAAGCAGGGATACAATCAGTGAATTTAACCCGCAGCCAAGCGCCTGAAATACCCCTTGTACTGCAATATTCCTGCCTGCAAACAAAAAGCCTGCCGCAATGATCCGCGCCGCCAGAACACATAACGCTTCCGTTTCCTCAGACATGGCAAATAATCCGATCAGGGGACTTGCAAAGACCTCCAGGCCGATCGTGCCGATCAGCATAATAATCTCCGTGTACAAAATTCCATAAAAAATGCCCTGTTTGACACGGTTCTTATCACCCATTCCATAATTAAAGGATACAATCGGCGTAATCGCGTCGCGCAGACCGAATCCCGCGAAAAAAATAAACTGCTGGATTTTATAAAAAATACCATACGCCGTCACTGCCGCCTGCGAAACGGTGCCAAAAATCAGATTCACGCCGTATGTCATAAATGACATCAACGCCTGCATGATAATCGCCGGAAGACCAATGACATAGATTTCCTTTACAATATCTTTGTCTGGCTTCAGGTACTGCATTCCCGATTTTACTTCCGCATTTTTCCGATAGTGGAAGTACATTGCAATCAGCATGGATACCACCTGCCCGATCACGGTCGCATACGCCGCACCGCAGATCCCCATCTCGGGCAGTCCGAAATAACCGAAAATCATAACCGGATCCAGCACGATATTAACAACGGCGCCCGCCACCTGTGCAATCGTGGAATAGATTGTCTTTCCTGTTGACTGTAACAGTTTTTCGTAAATCGAAAACAAGACAATGCCAAACGAGACAACAGAACAGATGGAAAGATACGAAATCCCCATTCCAAGCACCACTTCATCGTTCGTCTGACTTCCGATATAAGCCTTCACGCCAAACAGACCGAACAGTAAAAATACGATATAAATGATAAGCGCTAATGTCACTCCGTTTCCTGCAGTCCTTGCAACTTTTTCCTCGTCCCGCTGTCCCAGACTTTTTGCAAGCAGTGCATTGACACCCACGCCTGTCCCGATGCCAAACGCTACAATCAGCATCTGAACCGGAAACGCCAGTGTCAACGCATTTACCGCATACTCACCCATATTGGTTATATTGCCGGAATCCGGAATACGCGCCACAAACATGCTGTCCACAATGTTGTAGCATGCCTGCAGTACCATTGATAAAATAATTGGTATCCCCATACTTAACATGACTTTCGGAACCGCCTCGGTTCCCATTTTGTTTGCCGTTACTTCTTTATTCATTTTCCTCCGTTTCTTTTGAGAAATCTGCCGCAGCAGAAAACGCTCAGGAGACTTTTTCGGAAAGCTGCCACAACCATATTTTATTTAAATGCCCGTGTGCATCAAAAAAGCGCAAACCCATCATCTGGATTTACGCTTTCTGCCACTCGACGGTATTATTATATTTGCATTTTTGTATTTTGTCAAAGGGGAATTTTCAAAAATCATGCCACTTGCAGGTACCATATGTTCAATCCCGCCGGTCTCTTTGCTTTATCTGCATGATCCAGTCCATAAAGGTATCGAATACCAGCTTCACATTTCCGCAGTTACAATGATTGCAGGCGTCCTCTTTATCCGTAAACAGCCGGAACGTTAAAGAGCGCACATTTTTAAGGGCGGAAATCTCCCTGCCCGCCATCGTATACGGAATAAAATGGTCCCTGTTCGCGCCCACGATCATGATATCCTGTGTGACCCTGTCCGCAATATCCATCATCTGATAGTGGTTCATTTTGACGGCATGCTCGGATTACTGTGTCCTTCTTTGCAGCACCCTTCCCGGCCTTTCCTGCTTTCTCCGGCTCCTTTGTGGTCGTCAGCTCTGCCTCCGCCGCACCACTGTCCGCCGCCGCATCCGCAACGGCCTGCAGGCTGTCAGCAAGGGAGCGTAAGTCCCCAATGACATCAAGCAGTAACTTCACTTTTCCCATATACGTTTCCTCCTTCCATGACTTCACTCACTGCCAGCTCTCGGACAGAATCGCCCGGAACGATAATGGTCAGCTCTCGCTTCTCCCCAAGGAGGAAGCGTAAAAAACGCTCCCTCATGGAGATATGGCGGCAGCTCACGATCCCGCCGGATGCCGGCTCCTTTGAAACACTGATCCTCAACGTGTGTTCCATAACCATGACCTCCATTTCCGAAGGGCGGCTGTTTTCATGCCCTTCACTATACGGAGATTTTGGGGCTACTTTATACACCCTTGGACTCAAAAAATTTTTTCAGCTTTTCACAGACGCCTTTTACGCTTTTCATGACCGCATTCGGTGCGACTCCTTCCCGCCTGGCAATCTCATTGATGGAAAGTCCGTCGGCAAGGCGGCAGACACGCTCCCTTTGTACTTCCGTCAGGCCCTCAAGCGCCTCCTGCAGCTCCCCATTGGATTCCTCCAACATTAGAACCCTCTCAGGGGTAACATCGTCAGCATATTCCACACCCTCATACTTCACCGCATCCATGGAATAACAATGGTACCGCTCCTTCCGACCGAGGTTGTCCTCCTCGCGCCTGGAATCCAAGATGAATGTCCCGATTTCCTTATTGACTTCCACCTCCGAAACTTCTCCGTTTGCAAATGTGTAATTAATTTTCATTCTGCCGTTCTCCTTTATGGAGCCCAGCAAGGGGCACTTATGCCGCTACAAACAAAAAAAGAGTCTGGCAAGCAGCACAAAAAGTGCCGCTTGCCAGGCTCAATGTCGTCTCCGCCATCTTTCGGGCGGTATCATGGTGGCTTGACCGCTTTTTAGGAATGAAATCGCCCCACCATGCATCATGCTCAGGCAAACGAGCGAACCCGTGTCCCGGTTTATCCATCCGTTTCCCTGTCCCGTATACATTCCTTACGGGATTGCCGTATTGCCGTGGCGGTATCTCCGGTCAGCTCCCGGCCTTTTAGCTCGGAGCGGGTTCATCGTTCGCTATCCAGTTTTAATTACCCCGATTTGTGCGCTGCAGTGACCGCACTTTATTATGAAATCGGGATACCGTCCCTTCTTCGGGGTAACGAATCTCATCTTTGTATCTAATGCCACGTCCATGAGTCGGTGACCGCATTTGGGGCATCCGGACGGACGCATCTTATTCTTTAGCTCATGGGTATGTCCCTCCTTTTTCCTGTGCATCTCATATACGCCCCTTTCTTTGCCGCCGGCCACCAGCAGCAGGATATATATATGAACCTGCTATGAAACTGTGCCTATATGACAATCACCGCCAGCCACGGGATCACCGGCTTCGCCAGAAGGCACGCATTTAAGTATAGCCTGGTATGGAAACAGGCGTATTCGCTCTCCACATGGAAATACTGCGCCGACTTTTCTGACTCTTTTTCCTCGTTATAGTCAATAGCCTGTTTTTTTAGATTGCATGTATGTATCTCTCTAAATATCGGAGTGTCTAGATTTTTAGTAGAATACACAGATTCCCGGAACCGCCACGGCTCCAGACGGGCCAGCTCCGCCAGTTCCTCCAACCGTCCATACCAGCCAGGGACATAGGCGAAGCAAAACCAATGTGGCAATAGGTTCATATCAGTTTCCTCCATTTCTTTCGGATCACTTCCACGAGGTGCATCTGTATCTTCTTGTCCTCGTCCACCACCCTGTAGATGTTCCCTCCAGCCCCGGATACTTCACGGGTCACAAAGGAATTGTGAAAAGACTCATAGATGTGCAGGATTTCTTCCAGTGCATCCTCATCTCCGTTTACCGCTTTCTTGATCAGATTATAGTTCAGTCCGTTGGTATAAACGTTCCCACCCATAAAAATCTCTGATTGCTTTGAATGCACGCTGTCTCAGATTGTAGGCCGTGCGTGTAGTCCCCTCCAGTTCTTCTGTGATTTCCCTGTCGGTAAGGTTTCTCCAGAAATCCAGTAGCAGGATCTTCCGCTACTTTTATGGCAGGGATAGAAGTGCTTTATACAGATTCTCACTCTCCACCACATAGGAATGGAAGGAAAAACGCATGTGCTTCACAAGCCCTTTTGCTTTCTGCTCACCCACAAAATCCCAAAGATGGAACTTATCATATTTTTTATAGCCTCCTTCCATCATGGCATGGAGCAGATAATAGTCTGCTTGTGTCAAGTAAGGAATAAAAAAAATTATTTTTCCGCGAACTACAGACCGCATCTGCTTATAGTTCATCAAATTTTTCCATCATTCTACACAAATTCAAATATATCATCATGGAATAGATATTACCATAATTATCAATCGTTCTCCTTTACTCTCCAATACCCTTTTCTTCTTCCTCCAACTCTTTCGATAACACCAATCTTTTTTAAGTCTGCCATTGCCCTTTGCACCGTTTTGTATGACACTCCTAAACGGTCAGCTATTTCGGACAGTGAAATGTCCGTTTGCGCTGTTATAATCTCTAAAACCCGTGTATTCACGCCTTTTTCTTTTCGGACATCATTTGTCCTTTTAAACGCTTTGCTAGTCACAACCGCAATAAACTTAACCGTAATGTCGTTTCCAAGAATACTATATTCTGGAATCTTAGCACCCATCAAATCGCATTCCTCACAAATCTTCTGTATGCCTCGTCCTCATGCTTCTATATACCCAGCTCTGAAAAAGGTATTCGCTAAATCTGGATTATATGGTCTGGAATTATAAGTTTTCATAAGATTTTCTGTTGTCCAGTCACTTGGAAATACACATGCATTGCTAATATACATAGACTCTTCTTCTATTCGAATTTGAATCGGGATACCGTCTTCCCATTTACAATGTATCAATGCATTGTATACAGCCTCTCGTACTGCTTCCCTCGCATAAGGATACGTCTCCACTCGTATCTCTTTATCATAAGAAATAGATGCCTTTAAATATTTCAAATAAATCAGTTCAACTACCCTGTCTGCTACCAGAATAAGCGATCCTTCAACCACATCCTGATATTGAAGATCTGAACCTACACCAAACTTTCCAATTTTCACATAACAGCCTGTAAAAAACGTTGTGGATTACGATAAAAAAGCAAAACTGCTGCTCGTTTCAATTTTCCATCAGCAATCAGTCCCAATTTATTGAGCAATTCCTCATTTGTACATTCCAAATCTTTACGTGTCATTCGTTCTGTACGAACTGCTTCCCGACGAAAAATTTCAAAACTCTCTATATCTAAGTCTGCAACAGAAACATTATCTATTGGAACTGCATCCCAACGATATCCTGTCTTTCTAACTAGAAATTCTGTCAGTGCCGAACCACGAAGTTGTTGTTTTGTACTTCCACTCCTATAATGATACTCGCCACGATAATTAACCGGATAAGAGCTTGGATTTACAATAATCTGAATATATTGTTTTCCGTTCTCATCCAGGCAATTTACGTCGGCTATAATCCCCATTGTATCCTTAATTTTATTGGGAATATCCTCAAGAAGTTTTTGGCAGTCAGCCACACCAACAATCTCCCCGTTGTCATCAAGTCCGATATAAATGCTTCCTCCTTGCGCATTAGCAAAACCGCATACCCATTTCAGATATTCATCTCTCCATGACTCTTTATATTCTATGTTTTGACTTTCTGCCATACTTATCCTCCAAAAAATATCTTTTCGTTAATACGGATTTTCATTCAGCCAATCTGCCTAAATACATAACATTGTTATATGCAAAATAATCTCTATATTTATGCCGGCAAATATCAAGAACAGATAATTTTTTAATGCCTAAACCTGAATTATTCATGGCACTATAAGAACCTCTGAAAACACCTTTAGACTGCTTCCAGCATAGAAATACCTACAAAGAGCCCTAAAAAAGGGCAGACTATCCCTATAACTATGGTTTTAGGCTTCTTCAGATGTCAAGGTTCTTGTG